>JASCNZ010000029.1 GCA_029959905.1 Microbacteriaceae bacterium PS02344 | reverse complement strand
ATCATGCGCTTCTCGCTTCTGTTCGGTGGGGAAGGAGGGAGGGGGCCCCGGCGCCGCCGGGTGCGGAGGCGCCGGGGCGGGGTGTCACTGCGTCAGCCAGGCGTGGTCGAGCGCCGAGCGGGCGTAGAACGCGTCGTTCTCGTAGTCGTGCAGCTTGTTGCTGTCCCAGACCTCGAAGTACACCGGCACCGCGGCCGGCACGAATTCGAGCGCCTTGTCGGCGGCCTCCTCGGCGAGCTGGGCGACCAGGTCGGTGTACTCCTCGGGCGAGGTGGCCGACTTCGCCTGCTGCAGCAACTCGCGCGCCTTCTCGGCATCGGGGTTGCCGTCCCAGTGGTTGTAGACGCCGCCTTCGAGCAGCACGGGCTCGAGGTAGAACGCCGCCGACGCCCGCGGGCTGCCGGGGATCGCGACGAGGTCGGTCCACGATTCGCCCGTGGTGAAGATCGGCGAGATCTCGGCGAGGGGCGTCGCCTTGAGGGTGAGCGTGATGCCCGCCTCGGCCAGCTGCTGCTGCATCATCTCGTAGACCGGGTGGTGCGCTGCCGCGACGTCGCCCATGTAGCTGAGGGTGATCTCGGGGTTGGGCTGCCCGGCTTCCTCGAGCAGGCGCTTCGCCTCGTCGACATCGCGCTCGTGGTACGGCAGCTTCGTCGCGTCGGTCGCACCGGGGTCGCCCGCCGGGGGTACGAACGAGATGCCGGCGTTGCCGAGCATGGCCGTGTCGACGAGCGCCTGGCGGTCGAGGGCGAGCGAGAACGCGCGGCGCACGTCGACGTCGGCGAGCGGACCGGACTCGGGGTTGATGTACACGGCGAGGTTCTGCCGGAACGCCGCCTCACCGAGCGTGAAGCCCGACGCCGCCGCCTGCTGCGCGAGGCTGCCGTCGATGAACGACGCGGCCTGCACGCTGCCCTGCTGCACGGCGGCGAGAAGGGTGTTCTCGTCGGGGTACAGCTCGAAGACGATGGTGTCGATGTAGGGCTCCTCGCCCCAGTAGTTCTCGTTCTTCTCCATCGTCACCGAGACGCCCTGGTTCCACTCGGTCACCTGGTAGGCGCCGGTGCCGACGCTCGTGGTCTGACGCTCCTCTTCGGTGGCGTTGCCGTATGCCTCCTCGCTGACGATGAGGAAGGTCTGCCGCGCCGAGACCGCGTCGAGGAACGTGCCGTCGGGCGCGCTGAAGTGGAAGGTGACCTCGTGGTCGCCGGTCGCCTCGACGCTCTCCATGAGGCTCAGGTAGGTGGCGTTGGTGCCGCCGTCCTTGCGCGTCTGGAACGAGTACACGACGTCGCCGGCATCGAAGGGCGTGCCGTCGGCGAAGGTCACGTCATCGCGCAACTGGAACACCCAGGTGGTGTCGTCGGTCTGCTCCCACTCGGTGGCGAGGGCGGGTTCGATGGTGCCGTCGTCGTCGCGGGTGAGGAGGGTGTCGTAGGCCATCGAGTAGATGACCTCGGCGGCGATGGCGGATGCCACCATCGGGTCGACGCCGCCGGCGGAGGGCTCGGCCGGAACGCCCCACGTGAGGGTGCCGCCGGCGACCGGGTCTCCGGCATCCTCCCCGCCGGTGCCGGTGCCGGTTCCGCCGCCGGACGTGCATCCGGCGATGGCGAGCGTCGCGGCGGCGAGTGCCGCGACCCCTGCCCAGTGTCGTCTGTTCATGGCCTACTCCGTTCGGGTGTGCTGCGTGGATGTGGTGGTGCGGTCGGGGGATGCGGGTGCGGCCGTCGCGGCGCGCCGCGGGCGGCGGCCGAGCGAGAAGGCGGGCTCGCGGCGCGGGGCGAGGTAGTCCTGCATGCCGTCGGCGAGGAGGTTCCAGGCGGCCGACAGCAGGATGATGACGAGCGAGGGGAGGATGATGAGCAGCGGCTGCAGCTGCATGAAGCGGGTGAACTCGCTGATCATGCGGCCCGCGGAGGGTTCGGGCGCCTGCACGCCCTGACCCAGGTAGCTGAGCGCCGCCTCGATGAGCACGACCTGCGAGGCGACCGAAGCGAACTGCACGAACAGCGGGGTGAGCACGTTGGGCAGCAGATGCTCGACGATCACGCGCGCCGGTCGCACCCCGCTGAGCGTGGCGGCGAGCACGAAGTCGCGCTCGCGCAGAGCGATCACGGGGGCCCGCATCACCCGGGCGAAGCCGGGCGCGAACACGAGGCCGAGAGCGAGGATGAGCGGCCACGGCCCGTTGCCGATCACGACGCCCACGACGAGGGCGACGAGGATCGCCGGCAGGGCGAGGATGGCGTCGACGATGCGCATGATGACCGAATCGACCCACCCGCCCACGTAGCCCGCGATGAGCCCGAAGAAGGTTCCGATCACGGCCCCGAGCAGCGCGGCGGCACCGGAGATGACGAGGCTCGTGCGGGCCGCGAGGGCCAGGCGGGTGAACGTGTCGCGCCCGAGGTTGTCGGTACCGAGCGGATGATCGAAGCTGGGCGCGGCGAGGGCGGGGCCCGAGGCGACGAACGGGTCGTGCAGCGGCGACACGGTCATCCATCCGGCGACGGCGAGGAGCACGACGAGAATGCCGGCGCCGCTCCAGAACGCCGGACCGAACCGGCGGCGACGGGGGCGGCTGCCCGCGATCTTCGCGAGGGCGAGTTCTCTGGTGACGGTCATCGTGTGTGCACCCTCACTCGGGGATCGATCAGCGGATAGAGCAGGTCGACGACGAAGTTGATGACGACGTAGACGAGACCGATGAGCAGCACGGTCGCCTGGATGATCGGGTAGTCCGACGAACGGATGCCCGTGAGCAGCAGCGACCCCATGCCGGGGAGGGAGAACACCGCTTCGATCACGACCGTGCCGCCCACCAGCGCCGCGAGCTCGATGCCGATGACCGTGGTCACGGGGATGAGCGCGTTGCGCAGCGCATGGCGGCCGACGAGCCGTGCAGGGGATGCGCCCTTCGCCCTGGCCGTGCGCACGAAGTCCTGGCCGAGCGTGTCGAGCAGGGTGCCGCGCGTGTACCGGGCGACGATCGCCGCGAGCACGATGCCGATCAGCAGCGCGGGCAGGATGAGCACGCCGATCGCCCGCACCGGGTCGTTCGCGGCGCCCGAGTAGCCGACGAGCGGCAGGCGCAGCGTGAGCGAGTTGACGAGGATCAGCACCGTGCCGAGCACGAACGGCGGCGTGGCCAGCAGCACGAACGAGAAGCCGCGCACGAGGTGGTCGGGCGCGCGGCGCCACCGGGTCGCGGCGAGGACACCGGCCGGGATGCCGATGACCGTGCCGAAGACCGTCGCCATGATCGCGAGCGTGAGGCTGAGCGGCAGGCGCGTGGCGATGAGCGCCGACACCTCGCCGGGGAGCGTGATGGCGCGGCCGAAGTCGCCCTGCACCACGCCGAGCAGCCAGCCGAGGTACTGGGTGATCCACGGCTGGTCGAGGCCGAGCTCGGCGCGGAGCGCCTCGAGCTTCGCCGGGTCGGGATTGGCGGGATCGACGAAGGCGGCGAGCGGGTCGCCGGGGATGATCCGCACCATCGAGAACACGAGCACCGAGAGGATGAAGAGCACGAACAGCGACGAGAGGATGCGCTGCAGGATGTAGCGGGTCACGGCCGCGTCACCCCCCGGCGCGCATCGCGCGGTCGGCCGCGGGCGTGCGGGGTCCGTGGACGGAGGGTGTCGTCGATGACATGGCGGTCACGCTACTGAGCGCACGACGCGCGTCGTATGGCGCGGCATCCCAGGGGAACGGTCGCATGGTGGGCGGATCCTCCATAGCAGGGTCGAGGAGCGGGCGTGCGGCGGTCGGGCCTGGGCCGCACGCCGGGGTCAGACGGCCATCGCGTCGGCGGCGGCGAACTCCGTCAGGTCGTCGGTCGAGACACCGTCGAGCGCGAGTTCGGCGAGCACGCGCCCCAGCGCCGGGGTGAACTTGAAACCGTGCCCGGCGGCGAGGCCGACGATGATGTCGGGATGCTGCGGCAGGGCGCCGAGCACGAAGCGGCGGTCCTTCGTGAGCGCGTACTGGCAGGTCACCGTGCGCAGCTCGGGGCCCGCACCGGGGATGACGTCGTGCAGGAACCCGGCGAGCTGGTCGACGAGCTCGGGCGAGGGCACGAACGACCGCTCCGCGGGGGTCATGCGATTCTCCGACACGTCGCGCGCGGCCTTGATCGACGGCTCGCCGAACGTGGGGAAGCCGTAGTAGCACTCGTCGTCCTCCCAGATCCACACGGGGAACACGGAGCGGTCGTACTGCTCGGGCTCGGCGGGGCGGAAGTAGGTGACCTGCTCCTGCATGATGTCGAGCGGAATGGTCGCGCCCAGGGGGTCGAGGAGCGTATTCGTCCACGCATCCGTCGCGAGGATCACCTTTCCGGCGCGGATGTCGCCGTGCGCGGTGCGCACGATCACGCCGTCGCCGTCGGGGATCACGGCCTCGACGGGGGTGCGGTCGCGGATGTCGGCCCCGTGCACCCGCGCCCGCATCTGCAGGGTCGCGACCGTGCGGGAGGCGTGGGCGATGCCGGTGTCGGCGGTGTAGACGGTCTCGACGTTCTCGGGCACGCGCAGCTGCGGCCAGCGGGCCATGACCTCGGCGGGGGTGAGCAGCTCGTGCGCGACATCGCACTCGGTGAGGGCCTCGGTGAAGTCGGATGCCGAATACGGGCCGTCGACGGGGAGCATGATGACACCGCCGGTGATCGTGAGCAGCCGCTCGCCCGACTCCGCCTCGAGGTCGGCCCAGTCGCGGTACGCCGACTGGGCGAGGCGCACGTACGCGCTCGACCCGTACGAGGTCCGCACGATGCGCGAGGTGTCGTGCGAGGCGCCCCGCACGTGGCCGAGCTCGAACTGCTCGAGCGCGACCACCTTCGCTCCGCGACGGGCCAGGTGGTAGGTGGCGGCGCTGCCGAGCGCTCCCATCCCGACGACTGCGACCTCGAACGACTCCATGATGCTCCGTCTCTCACGCGTCCGGCACGGGAGGCCGGACTGTTGTCGTTCAGTGTGGGGCGCGTCGGCACGGCCCCACTATGGGGCGATCGTCCACGTTGTCGCGGGGTGAATGTGCCCCGCATACGCGCCACCCGCCCCGTGTGACGCGCGCCCTCCCCGGCGTGTTTCCCCCGCGTTTCCTTGAGGCCGCGCGCGGTCGCCCGACACGACGAAACCCCCGCAGACGGGGGTCTGCGGGGGTTCGCCCGGGTCTCGGCCCGGGAGGGCGTAGGGGGGGACTACTTCGAGACCAGCTCCGATGGCAGATCCTCGGCCGACGCCACGGCACGGTGCTGCCGCACGGTCATGGTGAGGATCGCCCCGACGATCATGATGCCGCCGGTGATGTAGAGCGCGACGGTGGCGACCCCGGTCGTGTCCTTCACGAAGCCGATGAGGTACGGCGCCGCGAAGCCGGCGAGGTTGCCGGTGGAGTTGATGAGCGCGATTCCGCCGGCGAGGGCGGTGCCGGCGAGCATCGAGGTCTGGAAGCTCCAGAAGATCGCCGGGATCGACAGAGCGCCCGCGTTCGCGAGGCAGAGGCCGATGATGCCCCACACCGGGTCGGTGCCCGCGATGATGCAGATCGCGAAGCCCGACGCGCTGAGCAGGAAGGCCGCGGCGATGAACTTGCGCCGCTCCCCCGCACGATCCGACAGGTAGCCGAACGTCACCATCGAGACGATCGCCGCGAGGCTCGGCAGGGCGCTGAGGAATCCGACCTGCACGGCGTCGGTGATGCCGAGGTCGCCGATGAGAGTCGGCAGCCAGAAGCTGATGCCGTACAGGGCGAAGTTGTACGAGAAGTACACGGCGGTGAGCAGCCAGATGAGCTTGCTCGTGAAGACCTTGCGCAGCGGCGTCTCGGCCTCGTCGACGCGCTCGGCGGCGAGGAGAGTACCGAGGCGGTCGCGCTCGGACTCGGAGAGCCAGCCGACCTTGCGGTAGTCCTCCTGCAGGAAGAACAGCACGATGATTCCGAGCAGCACGGTCGGGATCGCCTCGATCACGAACAGCCACTGCCAGCCGGTGTGACCCCAGACCCCGTCCATGCCGCTGAGGATGAAGCCCGAGACGGGGCCGCCGATGAGGCCCGACGAGGCGAGCGCGATGTAGAAGATGCCCCACGCGCGGCCGCGACGGCTGGCGGGGAACCAGTGCGCCATGTAGAAGAGGATGCCCGGGATGAAGCCGGCCTCGGCGACACCGAGCAGGAAGCGCAGCAGGTAGAACATCCACTCGCTGTCGACGATGAACATGAGGCCCGAGATGATGCCCCAGGTGATCATGATGCGCGCGATCCACTTGCGCGCGCCGACCTTCGCGAGGATCAGGTTCGACGGGATCTCGAACAGGAAGTACCCGATGAAGAACAGCCCGGCACCGAGGCCGTAGACCACGTTCGAGAAGCCGAGGTCGGCGCTCATGGTGGCCTGCGCGTAGCCGATGTTCACGCGGTCGAGGTACGAGAGGAAGAAGCCGAGCATCGCGAGCGGGAGCACGCGCAGCATCACCTTCCGGAACAGCTTGTCGTCGTTGACGGTGGTCATGGGGGTCCTTCGTCGAATCGGGTCGGGTCGGTCAGGGGGTACGGGAGCGGATGCTCAGCCGAGCGGCTGCGGCGCGTAGACGCGCTGCGCCGTGTCGTGGAACACGGCGCGCTGGGCGGCGGGGTCGAGGTCGGCGAGGATCTCGCGGTAGCCGGCGACGAGGCCGGGCAGGCTCACGAACATGCCGTCGACGGGGAAGTTGCTGCCGAACATCACACGGTCGGCACCGAACACGTCGACGAGGTCGAGGATCGGTCCGCGGTTCGCGTCGACGGTCCAGGGCGTGCCGGCCACGCACAGACCGGATGCCTTGATCACGACGTTCGGCGCCTCGGCCACATGCGCCAGCGCCGCGCGCCAGGCCACCAGGGTCTCGGCGTCGCGCGAGGCGAGCACGCCCGCGTGGTCGATGACGAGGGTCGTGGCGGGGAAGTCGTCGGCGAGCCGCCGGGCCTCGCCGAGGTTCCACCACGGCGTCTGCAGGTCGAAGTGCAGCCCGTTGGCGGCGAGCAGCGCGTAGCCCGCGCGCCAGGCCTCGTCGGAGAGGAGCGATCGGGCTCCGGCCTCCGCCTCGGCCCGCGACGTCGCACCGCCGGGCTTGTGCCGCACGCTCTTCACCGCGGGCACGGCGGCGAGGGCCGCGAGCTGTGCCGCTGCATCCGGAGCATCCAGCCATGCCTGCGCGACCATCGCGCCCGGCACGCCGGTCTCCTCGCGGTACCGCTCGACGACCGCGACCTCGGCGAGCCCGTCGCCGGGCGTCCACTCGGCCTCCATGTAGACCGAGGCGACGATGCCGGTGTCGGCGATGTCGCGCCGGTAGTCGGCCGGGAGGTAGTCGTGCGTGATCGGCGCGTAGTCGCCGTAGCGGTGGGCTACGCGCCCCTCGGGGGCGAGCCAGGGGTGGCGGCCGAGCGACAGGTCCCACACGTGGTGGTGCGCGTCGACGATCGGCCCGTCGTAGAGGTCAGGCATGCGCGGCCGCCTTGCGCACTCCCCGACCCTCGAAGTCGATCGAGAGCGAGCCGACCAGGTAGATCGCGGCGCACACCGCGAGGTAGATCAGCACGGCCGTGTAGCCGCCCGTGAACTGCACGAGCAGGCCCGCGACGATCGGCACGACGATGCCGGCGGAGGTGCCGGCGAAGTTCATGACGCCGCCGACGACACCCACGCGCTCGGGCTTCGCGAGGCGGCCCGGGATGGTCCAGTACAGGCCCCCGAAGAGGTTGAAGAAGACGCCGACGCACAGCAGCGTCACGGCCATTCCCGCGTCGCTGACGAAGGGCAGCGCCGCGAGGGCGAGCAGGCTCAGGGCGCCCGATCCGCCGAACAGCAGCTTGAAGGCGCGGTTCGGGGTCATGCGCTTCTGCAGCGCATCGGCGAGGATGCCGCTGAGGATCTCACCGGCGGCACCGCACAGGAAGATGAGGAACGTCGCGAAGCCCATGGCCGAGAGGTCGAGTCCGCGTGCCTGCGACAGGTAGGTCGGACCCCAGGTGACCAGGCCCCAGAACACCATCGCCCAGCCGATGCGGCCGACGACCATCCAGAACACCGTCGCGCGGCTCATGCCGGGCGCCTCGGCCTGCGGACGCTCCTCGGCGCTGCCCGAGGCGATGAGCGTCTCCTCGGCGCGGTTGACGAGCGGATGCTCGGTCGGGTGGTTGCGGATGAACAGGGCCACGCCGACGCCGATCACGACGGTCGCGACGCCGATGATGATGAACGACCACCGCCACGATCCCGTGGCGGTGATGAGACCGGTGACGACCAGGGCGCCGAGCGCCGAGCCCAGGGGCGCACCGGAGTCGATGAGGGTCACGCCCGTCGAGCGGTGCTTGGCGGGCAGCCAGCGCGTGACCAGCTTGTTGGCGGAGGGCATGTACGGCGCCTCGAAGGCGCCGAGGCCGAGGCGGCTGAGCACCAGCATCACGGCGTTCACCGCGAGGCCGGCCAGTGCGGTGAACGAGCCCCAGATCACGGCGGCGACGCCGATGACGCGCCGCGGACCGAAACGGTCGGCGGCCGCGCCGCCCGGGATCTGGAAGAGGCAGTAGGTCCAGAAGAACGCCGACAGGATGACGCCCTGCACGGCGGGCTCGAGAAGGAACTCCGCGCTGATCGTGGGCAGGGCGACCGAGAGCGATGCACGGTCGATGCAGTTGATCGTGTAGAAGACGAAGAGCACCACGATGACCCACCAGCGGATCGTCGTGGGGCGTGCGGTGCGGGCGGCGGTGCCCTGTTCGAGGGTGGTCATCGGTGATCCTCGGGGTCGAAGCGGATGCGGGGTGTGCCGGCGTCAGCGCGGCGGGAGCAGGGAGAGGTCGAGGCCGTACACGCGCGCGGCGGTGCCGTGGAACAGCGCGTCGAGCCCCGTCTCGTCGAGGCCGGAGGCGCCGGTGAGGATCGTGTCCATCACCTCGTCGAAGTCGGGTGCGGTCAGGGTGGCGACGGGGAGGTTCGAGGCGAACAGCGAGCGCCCGGCGCCGAAGACGGCGAGGGTCTCGCGCACGACGTGCTCGTTCGAGGGGCGATCCCAGCGGTTGGGGTGGAGTCCGAGCTCCGACACCTTCACCGACGTGCGGGGGAGGTCGGCGAGGCGTTCCATCCCCTCGCGCCAGACGCGCAGTCCCTCGGGGCTGCGATCCAGCGGCAGACCGCAGTGGTTGATCACCACGGGCAGGTCGGGGAAGTCGGCGAGCACGTCCGCCGCCTCGGCGAGGTGGTAGTACGGCACCCGCAGGTCCCACGAGAGGCCGTGCGCGGCGAGAGCGGCGAGGCCCTCGACCCATGCCGGGTCGTGCAGGGTGCCGGGTCCGGTCGCCCGCTCCCCCGCATCCGCGGCGATGACGGGCTTCGAACGGATGCCCCGCACGATCGGTCGCGCCGCGTGGGCCGCGAGCACGGCGTCGCGGTCGGGCTGGAGGAAGCCGACGTGCGCGACGGCGGCGATCGGGAAGCGTCCGGCGGTGGCGTCGCTGAGCTCCTGCAGGAACTCGTCCTCCGCGACCTGCTCCGCCCGGCTGCGCTCGGCCTCGCAGTGCACGGTGCCCAGGATGTTCCACCCGGCGGTCGCGGCGAGGTACTCGCGCGGCAGGAACGTGCGGCGCATGGCGGTGTAGTCGCCGAGGAAGAACTGCTCGTTGTACTCGTCCTGGATCCACGGCCAGTGGCCGTCGCCCTCGAGGTCCCAGAAGTGGTGGTGCGCGTCGACGATGCGCAGGTCGTAGCCCTCGGGGAGGCGTGCGTCCTGGATCCGTCTGGCGGTGTCGACGCTCACAGCCGCACGCCCTCGACGAAGGCGGCGCGCACGTCGGCGGCGACGCCGTCCAGGTCGGACACCCGGATGAGCTCCCCCTCGGCGACGTCGCGGGCGAGGCGTGCACCCGAGAGCAGGTAGTACGCGGCGATGAGGGTGTCGTCGTCGCCGGCGTCGGCCGCGGCGCGATCGACGATGACCGGGGCGACGCCGTCGATCTCGTGGTGGTGACCGCGCACCTCGAACATCGCACCGGCGGTCAGCGCGCGGGCGGCGCGGGCGGCGAGCACGGTGTGGTGGCGCGGTTCGGCGAGGGCCGAGGTGCCGTCGACCAGCGCGTCGATCGTGAGCGGGGTCTCGACGCCCATGAAGTGGTAGGGCCAGTAGATGCAGGCGTAGCGGCCCGAGCGCGAGACGATGTGGCCCTTGCCGGCGAGCAGGTCCCACGTCTCGGGGTCGCCGGTGGTGACGATCGCGAAGACGCCGCCGGCGAAGCTCGTCTCACCCGGCAGGCGCAGGGCCGAGAACACGTCGACCGAGCGGTCGGTGCCGATGATCCCGCCGTCGGCGCGGCGGGCGTAGATGTCGGCCAGCTCGCTCGGGCGCGCGACCGGGTAGTGCATGCGCTCGGTGTCGGCGGTGGCGCCGGAGTACAGCGACACGACGGCCATCTCGCACGAGTCGGCGGCGGCGGCGCGGGTGAGCGGTGCGACGACGGATGCCCGGGCGGCGAGCGTCGCCGCGATGTCGTCGCCGAGGAAGAGCTGGTCGGCGAGGGCGGATGCGTCGATCCGCTCGCCCTGCTGCTCGAGCACGCCGGTGGCGGGGTCGAACACGAGGTCGTACTCCCCCGACTTGCCGAGCGCGACGATCTCGAGCCCCACGCGCTCGACCCAGTCGAGCAGTCGCAGGAGGTTGGCCGGCTGATCGCCGTCGCCCGGCAGGTAGCCGACGCCCTTCGCACGGGCGGCGCGGGCGAGCGAGACACCGGCGACGCTCTCGATCTCCTTGCTCACCATGACGACGTGGATGCCGCGCTCGATGGCCTCGGCGGCGTAGCGGTAGCCCGCCTCCACCCGGCCCGATGCCTCGACGAGCACGTCGATCTCGTCCCAGCGCACGTCGTCGTGCCCGGCGATGGGCTCGGCATCCGGAAGTCCGCCGAGGTCGGCGATCAGCGTGCGCACGCCGTCGACGTCCGGGTCGACGAGCTGCGTCGCCGTCATGCGGTCGATCGAGCGGAGCTGCGAGAGGAACGTGCGGCCGAAACCTCCGCGCGCGCCGGTGAGGGCGATGCGGATGGGAGTGTGGGTCATCGTCGGTGGTCCCCTCTGCACGGGGCGTTCCGTGCGTCGTTGCGGTGGCCGACGGAGCGGGTCTGCCGCGGGCCTCGCTCACTGTGTCACACCCGTACAGATTTCTCAAATTTGTTCACATCGATTCACACGTGGTCAAATGGGCGGACACTTTCCCGAGGAGGACCCGTGATCGAGATCGGCGCAGTCGCCGACGACTTCACCGGCGCGACGGATCTCGCCATCGCGCTGCGTCAGCGTGGATTCCGCGCGGTCGTCTCCGTCGACGACGCCCGGCTCGACCCCGCGGAGCTCGGCGACGCCGATGCCGTGGTCGTCGCCCTCAAGACCCGCACGGCCCCCGTGTCCGATGCGGTGGCGCAGTCGGTGCGCGCGGTGCAGGCGCTCGCGGCGCTGGACGCCCGCCGCTACTACGTCAAGTACTGCTCGACCTTCGACTCCACGCCCCAGGGGAACATCGGCCCGGTCCTCGACGCCGTGCTCGACGAGCTCGGCGAGACCCGCACGATCGTCGTTCCCGCCTTCCCCGACAACGGCCGCACCGTGTACCGCGGGCGCCTGTTCGTCGGCGACGACCTGCTCGAGGAATCGCCGATGCGACAGCATCCGCTCACCCCCATGACCCAGTCGCGCCTGCGCGACCTCCTCGCCCCGCAGACCGCGCGCGAGATCCGCGAGGTCGGGGCCGACGCCGTATGGGCCGGCGCGTCCGCCCTGCGTCGCACCCTCGACGAGAGCCCTGCCGGGTACACGGTCGTCGACGCCCTCACCGACGCCGACCTCGAGACCATCGCCACCGCCGTCTCCGACTGGCGCGTCGTGTCGGGAGGGGCCGGCCTCGCCCTGGGCATGACCGGTCCGCGACCCGGCACCCTCTCCGAGATCGAGGTCACCCGGGGCCGCCGTCTGATCGTGTGCGGCAGCGCCTCGGCGAAGACCCGCAGCCAGATCGCGCACGCCGCGCAGAGCCTGCCCACGCGCAAGCTCGACATCGAGCGGATCGCAGCCGATCCGACGCAGGTCGTCGACGATGCTCTGGAGTGGATCGAGACCCTCGATGCGGGCGAGGTGCCGCTGATCTACACCGTGGGCTCGCTCGACGACGTGCGCCGCGGCCCCGACGGCAACACCGTCTCCGGCCGGATCGAAGAGGTCCTCTCGGCCATCGTCGACCGCGCCGTCGACCGGCTCGGCGTGCGTCAGGTCATCGTCGCCGGCGGCGAGACTTCGGGCGCGGTCGTGCAGCGCCTCGGCATCCGCCGCCTCTGGATCGGCCCCCGCATCGCGCCCGGCGTGTGCTGGAGCGCCGCCGACTCCGCGCACGGCCCCGTCACCATCGCACTCAAGTCGGGCAACTTCGGCGCCGACGACATGTTCACCACCGCCTGGAGGGCGCTCGATGACCACTCCCACTGACGCCCTCATCGCGGCCGGTGCTCGCCTCGCCGCCGCCGGCATCAGCCCCGGCAGCAGCGGCAATGTCAGCATCCGCGTCGACGACGTCGTCTACATGACCGGCACCGGAACCGACCTCGGGCGCCTGACCGCGCACGACATCGCGGTCGTGACCGCCGAAGGTGAGGCGCTGCGCGGCGCGAAGCCGTCGAAAGAGGTGAGCCTGCACCTCGCGTTCTACGCCAAGAACCCGGCCCACACCGCGGTCGTGCACCTGCACTCCCCGTTCGCCGTCGCGGCGAGCTGCCTCGAGCCATGGTCGGCGTACAGCGCCGTCCCTCCCCTCACCCCCTACTTCGTCATGCGGGTGGGGCAGACGCCCCTCGTCCCCTTCCGCGTGCCCGGCGACCCTGACCTGGCCGTGCAGGTGCTCGCCCTCGATCACCCGTTCCACGCCGCGCTGCTCGCCAACCACGGGCAGATCGTGTCGGCATCCGTGCCGGACGCCGCCGTCGAGGCGGCCATCGAACTCGAAGAGGCCTGCCGCATCGCCCTGCTCACCGACGGCCGCCCGCGCCGCCTCCTTCCTCCCGCCGACGTGCGCACCCTCGCCGACCGCTGGGGCACGCCCTGGACCGAGGACTCCGCGCTCGTTCGCTAGGCTGACGACGACATGACCCCCGCCGACGACGCCGCCGCCACGCCGCTCATCCCCGAGCAGCGGCGCGAGCTGATCGTCAAGCACCTCCGCCGCGAGGGCGTGCTGAGCTACCGCCAGCTCACCGGGCTGCTCGGCGTGAGCCACATGACCATCCGGCGCGACATCGCCACGCTCGAAGAGGCCGGCCGCGTGCTCGCCACCCCGGGCGGCGCCAAGATCGCCTCCCGCCTGGTCGCCGAGCCGTCGCGGTTCGAGAAGGCGCGGCAGGACGTCGCCGAGAAGGACGGGATGGCGCGTCACGCCGCATCCCTCGTGACCGAGTCGATGACGATCTACCTCGACGCGGGCACCACGATCCAGGCGATGCGGCCGCACCTCGAGCGCGTGCACGACCTCACGGTGGTGACCAACGACCTCGCGATCATCGCGGCGTTCCTCGACCACCCCTCCGCCGACCTCATCGCCATCGGCGGGCGGGTCGAGAAGGCCAACCAGTCGACGACGGGCCGACTCGCGGCCCTCACCCTGCACGAACTGTCGATCGACATCGCCTTCCTCTCCTCCTCGTCATGGGACCTGCGGCGCGGTGTCACCACCCCCACCGAGTCGAAGATCGCGCCGAAGATCGCGGCGCTCGAGAGCGCGAGCGAGTCGGTGCTCGTCGCGGGCAGCTCGAAGTACGGCGCCTTCGGGCGCTACCGAGTGCTCGACCTCGGCGACCTCGACATGATCATCACCGATGCCGGTCTCAGCGACGCCACGGCGGCGGGCATCGAGGAACGCGGGGTCTCCGTGGTCCGCACCCCCGGGTCCTGACCGCGGTCCCGTGGCGGACGACTCGCAGAGTCGGCCGCCTCAGCCGACGAGTTCGCGCTCGTGCACCGCGCGCAGCAGGGCGGCGAGCTGGGTCGGGGCGGTCGATGGATGCTCCGGATGCCACTGCACTCCGAGCAACGGCAGCTGCTCGTGCGCGATCGCCTCGACGACGCCGTCGTCGGCGCGGGCCAGCACACGCAGTCCGGCGCCGAGCTCGTCGACCGCCTGATGGTGCGTGCACAGCGCGGGAGGTGCGAGACCCGGCGCGACGGCGTCCAGCTCGAGGGGCGTGATGACGTACGGGTCGCCCGCGGCGGCACGATGCCCGTCGACGTGCTGCCGCAGCGTGCCGCCGAGCGCGACGTTCAACAGCTGGTGCCCGCGGCACACCCCGAGCAGCGGGCGACCGGCGCGCACCGCATCCATGACCACGGCGATCTGCATCCGGTCGGCGCGGCGTTCGTAACCCGTTCGACGGGGCCGCCGGTCGTCCTGCCCGTACAGGCCCGGCTCGATGTCATCGCCGCCGAGGATCACGACGACGTCCGCCTCGGCCGACGCCCGGCGCAGATCGCTCTCGGGATCCTCGGCCGCGGCGTGCAGCGAGGCCGACCACCCGAGCCCCTCGACGGCGGCGACCGCCGAGGCGTTGAGCGTGTCGAGGAGCGCCTGGTACCCCACCGCCGACGGACGACGGGTGCGCACGTGGAAGAGCGCGACGTGGGGGCGGAGCACCATGAGGGCACGATACGCACGGCGTATTTCCGCGTCGTTACGGCGCTCTCCGCAGGCCGGAGGCCGCAACGCCCGCGTAACGGCGGCGAAACACCCGGCTCGTACCGTGGCGGCATGGAGCTTCGTCAACTGCGTTACTTCCTGGCCGTCGCGGACGAGCTCCACTTCGGCCGGGCCGCTCGCCGCCTGCACATGTCGCAGCCGCCCCTGAGCGTGCAGGTCGGACGCCTCGAGCAGGAGATCGGCACGCGCCTCTTCGAGCGCAGCACGCGCCGCGTCTCGCTCACCCCCGCGGGGCGGCACCTGCAGCTGCGCGCCCGCCGCATCCTCGACGAGGTCGAGTCGGTGCGCCTCGACATGCACGACTACGCCCTCGACCGGGCATCCGTCGACTGACCGACGGCCTCCCTCGTCGGCCTCTGCGTGCGCGAGACTGAGGGGGCGGATGCGTCCGCGACGACATCCGAGGAGACCATGGCCACCGCATCCGCTCCCCTGCTCGCCCCGCTGCACCGCGCCTCGTTCGGGCAGGCGGTGTCACGCTTCTTCCGCAAATACGCGACGTTCCGGGGCCGCGCCTCGAAGAGCGAGTTCTGGTGGGTCGCCCTGTTCCTCTTCCTCGTCACGCTCGTGCCGAACGCGTTGGCGACGGCGGGTCTCGCGAGCGGGCTGACCTACTCCTTCGCGCACCAGTCCCCCGTCTCGGTGGGCGCGGGGCACCAAGTCGGGTACGCCCAGCCGCCACTCCTCGACGACCCCACCGCCGCGGCACTCCTCCCGCCCGCGCTCGCGCTCAGCGGTCTGCTGTTCGCGGTGCTGGTCGTGCCGACGCTCGCCCTGATCTGGCGACGGCTGCATGACGCCGGGCTCGGCGGCCCCTGGTTCTTCACGTCGCTGCTGCCCGCGGTGGGTCCGCTGTTCCTCGCGGTGCTCATGCTGCAACCCACGAAGCGCGAAGCACGGCGGTTCGACGTCCCCGCCTGACCAGCCCGCCCGACCGACCCGCCTCCCCGCGCCGTCGGTCGCGACGTCACCGCGCGGCCGCTGTGCCGGTCTCCCGTCCGGACGGGAGGTCGTCGTCGTCCTGCGGCGGCGGGGCGAAAGCCGTCAGTCCGGGGAAGCGGCGGCCGCCGGGCGGATCGAGGGGGCTCTCGCCGCGTCGGCCGATCATCACCGCCGACGCGAACCCGTGCACCGACGCCGCGAGCATGAGCAGCGCGACGACCGCTCCGGTCGCCCCTCCGCGTTCGGTGGTCGCCGCGATACCCGCCCCCACCAGCAGGAACACCACCCCCTGCAGCGCCGACACCCCTCTCTCCCCCTTCATCACCGCGCACCTCCTCGACTCGCGAGCCCCGTACTGAGGCGCCGACGGGCCTCGTTCTCTTTGACGGCCCGGCGGTCCGGATCCGTCGGTCCCGCGACGAATCTCACCCTCACGCGCGAGATTCCGCCCTCGAACACGTCTCCTCTGCGGGGGCGCAGCGATCCACGCGGCGCGGGAGGGGCCGACCATGGACGAGACCAGAATGATGCGGGCGCGCGATGCGCTGCTCCGGCCGACATCGGTCGCCTCCACGCGATTCACGCTCGCGGTCGGGGCCGACGTCGCCGCGGCGGCCGTGGAGCGCATCGCTCTCGACGACGGCGGCACCGATCTGCAGGCCGATGAGGAGCGGCGGCGGCTGCGGTTCCGCATGCCGCAGACCATCTGGCACTGGGAGCGCGAGGTGGGTGTGACGATCGTGCCGATGCGTCGCGGATGCGAGATCGAGATCTCTCTCGACGTCGTTCCCGGGACCCCGGTCGACACCGCCGACGCCGAGAAGAACGCCGCCGCGCTCGGGCAGCTGCAGCGGCAGATCGAACTCGCCGTCACCTGATCGGAGAACGGGCGTCAGATTCTCGCCCCCGCCGCGTCAATAGATATGGATGCCGAGTCTCGGTCTCGAGCATCCTGGCCCCGATCCGGGAATATCGGGGCCCCCTGGTGGGCGGCATGGGGGTGTCGCCCACCTCCGGTGGTCGGCATCGTCGTCTGCAGATGTCGGCCACCGTTCCCGCTGCCGATGGCCGGTCACGCCTGCCGACTGGGCTATTGGCATGCCATTATGCTCGGGCGCATGACGACAACCGCCACCGTGCAACAGCAACTGTCCACCCCGGAGGGCTTCGCGCAGGCCGTCAACGCCCGCGGCAAGGCCTTCAGCATCGGCATCACGAGCCTCGTGCTCGGCGTGGCGGGCCTGGTCATCAACCTGCTGCAGATCGGCTCTGCCACCGAGTGGCGCTGGTGGCTCATCTTCCGACTGTTCTTCCAGGCCGACGCCCTGGAATTCTCGAGCGGCCGCGGGCAGGCCTGGCACTACGTCTACGTGTACGCGCCGATCGTGCTGGTGCCCCTCGGCATCATCCTGCTCATCGTGCACCTGACCACGCGCAAGAAGGCCGGAGTCGCCCTGTACGACGACTTCCGCTCACGCGGGTGGGTGGGCAAGCAGCGCTACACCGGTCTGAAGGTCAAGAACGGCAACGCCGAGGTCGACACCGTGCTCATCTCGCACCCGAGCATGCCCGACGAGACCTTCGACGCGATCGCTCTGCAGTTCCAGACCTCGATCTCGGCGCTCGACAAGAAGGCGGCGAAGGCGTTCGCCGCGGCTGCCGTGAAGGCAGGGGTGCTCACGGGCGCGAGCGGCGCCGCCGTCTCGCCGGGTCTCCCGCCCGAGATCACGATTGCGCCGGCGCAGGGCAAGAACGAGCACGCCGTCGTCATCCCACCTGCTCCCGGCACCACCGGCAAGTACCGCGTGCTCGCCATCAAGGGCTGATTCCGGCCTGCGTCGAAAAATCCCGCGAACGGGCGTCAGATATCGGATGCTCGCTCGTCATCTCTCTTGAGGGGGAGTCGGTTCCCTCATCAGCGCGTCGGTTCCAGGGGGAACTCGTCGCGTGAAGGGGGCGGAGTGTGGTGCGCCGCCCCCTTCTCCCCTCTCGAGTCGATTGGTGATCCATGACGTTGATGTTCGATGAAGTCCGAGCCCGCCCTCGCGGAGCACGCCGTCCGGGAGATCGCGACCAGGACGACCTCGCCCCCGCCGACCCCCGCCCGGGAGTGGCATCGGTTCCCCGGCAAGAGATCTTCGACGGATCCGAGTTCCGACGCGTGCGACGCTTCCTCGGCGACGACGCGTTCACCGAGCTCGGCACCGCCATCGCCTCGGGGGCGATCGCCGACGGCGAGCTGCTGCGCGACCGCGAGCTCGCCGAACAGATGGGCATCTCCCGCACTCCGGTACGCGAGGCCATCCTGCAGCTGCAGCAGATCGGTCTGGTCGAGGTGCTGCCCTCCCGGCGCACGCGTGTGACGCCACTCACCCGTCAGAGCGCCGAAGACTGCCGCCGGTGGGCGGGCTACTGCGGGGGCATCGCCGCGCGGCAGGCCGTGCCGCGCCTTTCTCCGGCCGACGCCGACACCGCGATCGAGCGTATCGACGCGCTGCTCGAAGCCCTGGGCGACCCGGCCGCCGCCGCCACGCGCGCACTCGATCTGCTGCTCTTCTTCTCGGCGCGCGCGGGGAGCCCCATCCTGTTCGCCGAGATCACCGAGCGCCAGTACTCGCTGCTTCGCGCCGTGCGTCGCCTCACATACTCCTCCGCCGAGATCGAGGCCGCGCGCGCAGGCAGCCACGCGGTGGCCGAGGCGCTCTCCGCCCGCGACGGGGCCGCCGCCGAGACCGCGGTCCGCTCCATCTTCGGCATCGTCTGACGAAGTCCTCACACGACGAGGGCCCCGGGTTCCCCCGGGACCCTCGTCGATCTCGTTCACCTTCAGTCTGCTGACCGCGCCTCCGCCGCCCCGGGCGCGGGTGCAGCCGAGCCCGCATCCGACGCGCCGCGCCGACGCCGCATCAGCACGATCACCGCGACGATGCCCACGACCAGAGCCGCCGCCACCCCGCCGATCATCGCGTACGGGGGCACCGACGTCGCGGCGACCGTCTGCTCGTCGTCGACACCGGCGATGACGTCAGCCGACGCCGAGCGCACGAGCGGCGAGGTCTCGTCGCCGACGTACAGGCTGATGAGCGCCGTGGCGCGAGCCGCGTCGGCCGGGATCTCACCGACCGATGCGGTCGCCTCGAGTGTCGTCGTCTCGCCGGCGGCCAAGGCCAGCGACCAGGTGGCGTCGCCCTCGTCGAGGGCGCCGTCCTGCTCCACGGTCTCGAGGGTGACGTAGGCGGGCGGTTCGAGCACCACCCGCGCGCCGAACGCCTCCCCCTTGTTCGTCACGACCGCCGTGTACGTGATCGCATCGCCCGAGGCGACCTCCTGCGCGTCGCTCACCAGGGTGATGGCGACGTCGGGCGCGGCGTCGGCAGCGGCGGCGAGCGGTGCGTCGGCGCGTGCCGCGAGCCCGTCGAAGGCGACGAGCGCCGCGAGCAGCAGCAGGGCGAGCGCCGCGACCAGCCGTCGTGACGTCGTGGGCCAGGACTCGGGGCTGAACGGTCGGGGGTCAGACATCGTGGTGCACTCCTTCGTGTCGGGGGCGTCGTGCGAGGAGCACGAGGCCCGCGAGAACCGCGAGCCCGGCCGCGCCGAGCGCGCCGCCCAGGAGACCGGCCGGGAGCCCGGTGGTGGCGAGCCACGAACTCCCCGGTGTCACGACCGAGGTCGTGACCGAGCACTGCGCCGCGCACCCGCCGCCCGGGCCGGGCAGAACCGCGTTCTCGAGTCGACGGTCACCGGTCAGCTGGTCGTCGACCGTGACGCTGTAGGTGACGGTGATCGACTCGCCGACGCCGAGGGGACCCGACCACACGAGCACGGGCTCGTCGTAGGTCGCGCCGTTCGTCGCGTCTCCGTTGTAGGTGCCGTCGTCGAGCACGTCCGACAGGTCGTCGGCGAAGACGGCCGGATTCTCGGCGGTGTACGCGACCGCGCCCTCGTTCCGCACGGTGATCGCGTAGGTCACGGTCGCGCCGGGGCCCGTCGTCGCGACATCCACGGCTTTCGCGACCGAGAAGCCGCCGACGGGGGTCTCGGTCACGCAGGCCCCCTCCTCGGCGCACGCACCGTCGGCACCGGGGTCGACCGCGTTGACCAGAGCGAGATCGCCGTCGAGGCTGTCGTCGACGGTGACCGAGTACGTCAGCGCGACGCTCTCGCCCCGCGCGAGGGCGAGCGACCACGACAGCACCGGTGCCGCATACGTGGCGCCGTTCGAGGCGTCGCCGTTGTACGACGCGTCGTCGAGTACCCCGCTGAGGTCGTCGGATACCCTCGCCGGAGCATCCGCCGTGAAGGCCGCGGCGCCGGTGTTGGTCACCGTCACCGTGTAGACGACCACATCGCCGCGCTCGGCGCTCGTCGCGGAGGTCGCCTTGTCGACGCGGAACGCGCGCAGCAGGTCGGTGGTCGAGCAGTCGTCGTCAGGGGCGCACTCGCCGCCGGGACCGATGGGGACGACGACGTTCGTGAGAACACCATCGCCGGTTCCTGCGGCGAGTGCTGTCACCGAGTACGTGATCTCGATGGACGAACCGCTGGGGACGGCGCCCGACCACGACAGGGTGGTTCCGGAGACGGTGGCCCCCGCCGATGCGTCGTCGTTGTACGCCGCATCGTCGAGAACCGCCGAGAGGTCATCGGTGAAGGTGGCGGGCGAGTCCTCGGTGTAGTCGACCGCGCCCGTGTTGGTGACGGTGACCGTGTAGGTCACGACGTCTCCCTCGCCGACCGATCCACCGGCCGACGAGGTCTTCGACACCGTGTAGGCCTGCAGTTCGTCGGTGGTGGAGCAGGAGAGGATGCACGCACCGCCGTCGCCCGGCACGACCCCGTTGGTCAGCACGCCGTCGCCGTCGCCCGCCGTTCCCAGTGTCACCGAGTAGGTGAGGGTGACCGTCGCGCCGACGGCGAGCGGGCCCTGCCAGCTCAGCGTCGTTCCGTCGATGGTGGCGCCGGCGGTCGCGTCGCCGTTGTACGTCGCGTCGTCGAGCACGTCGGAGAGGTCGTCGGTGAACGATGCCGGATCGCTCTGCGTGAAGGCGACATCGCCGTCGTTGGTGACGGTGATCGTGTAGGTCAGCACGTCGCCCTCGTGGACGACTCCGGCACCGTCGGAGGTCTTCGTGACGAGGAACCGTCCGATCGGGGTGTCGGTCGCGCATGCGCCCTCGGGGTCGCACTCGCCGCCCGGCGACGAGGCGACGACCACGTTCCCGAGGTTCGCGTCCCCGCCGCCGCTGCCGGCGTCGGCGGCCGTGGCCGAGGTGGTGCTGCCGCTCGTCTCGTCCCCCGCGAGCGCGCCCTGCCAGGCGAGGGTCGTACCCGTCACCGTGGCGCCGTTCGTCGCGTCGTCGTTGTAGGTCGCGTCGTCGAGCACGTTGGCGAGGTTGTCCTCGAATGAGGCCGGGGCGTCGTCGGTGTAGGGGACTGCTCCGGTGTTGCGCACCGTCACCGTGTAGGTGACGACGTCGCCGGAGAGGGCGCTCGTCGCCGATGCGGTCTTCGCCACGGTGAACGACCCCGCGGGGATGTTGACGACACAGGCGGGGTCCGTCGAGCCGGCGTCGCAGGTGCCGCCGTTGTCGGTGACGACCGCGTTGTCGATGCGTCGGTCGCCGGTGATCGGGTCGTCGACCGTCACGGAGTACGTGACCGTCACCGTCTCGCCGACGGCCAGGGCACCCGTCCAGCTCAGTTGCGGCGCCGCATAGATCGCGCCGTTCGTCGCGTCGTCGTTGTAGGTCGCGTCGTCGAGCACGTCCGTCAGGTCGTCGGTGAGCGTTGCCGGAGAGTCCGCGGTGTACGCGGCCGCGCCGGTGTTGACGATGGTCAGCGTGTAGGTGATGGTGTCGCCCGCGACGACCGTCGAGGCATCCGCCGTCTTGGTCACCGAGAACGACTGCACCGGAGTGAGGGTCTCGCAGTCACCGTCGATCGCGCATGATCCGCCGGGACCGCTCGGCACGACGGCGTTGGCGAGCACGTCGTCTCCGGTGTTCGGCGCATTGACGGTCACCGAGTAGGTGATGTCGATCGATGCGCCCGCAGCGAGAGCTCCCGCCCACGCGAGCGTCGATCCGGTCACCGTCGCGCCGTTCGTCGCGTCACCGTTGTAGGTGGCGTCGTCGAGTACGGCCGACAGGTCGTCGGTGAACGATGCCGGGGCATCGGCGGTGTAGTCCACACCGCCGGTATTCGTGACGGTCACCGTGTAGACCAGCGTGCCGCCGAGTTGCACGGAGGGCGCGGAGGCTGTCTTCGAGACGGTGTACGACTGCACGTCCGTCGTGGTCGAGCAGCTGCCGAGCGGGTCGCAGTCTCCGCCAGGGCCGGTCGCGACGACCGTGTTGACCAGCTCGTCGTCGCCCGAGGCCGGGTCATTCACCGTGACCGAGTAGGTGACGTCGACGGATGCGCCCGCCGCCAGCGGGCCCGACCAGGTCAGGGTCGTCCCGGTCACGGTCGCGCCATTCGTCGCGTCGCCGTTGTACGTGGCGTCGTCGAGCACGGCCGACAGGTCGTCGGTGAACGAGGCGGGAGCGGCGGCCGTGTAGTCGACGGACCCCGTGTTCGTGACGGTCACCGTGTAGCCGACGGTGGTGCCGGGCAGGGCGGTCGCGGTGGAGGCGACCTTGCTGACCGTGTACGACTGCACGCGCGTCGCCGTCACGCACGCATCCGGCACGCAGTCGCCGCCGTCGCCGGTGGGCGTCACCGCGTTGGTGAGCACGTCGTCGCCGGCGGACGGGTCATCGACCGTGACCGAGTAGGTGATCTCGATGGATGCGCCCGCCGCCAGCGGCCCGTCCCACGACAGGGTCGTTCCGCTCACGGTCGCGCCGTTCGACGCGTCGTCGTTGTAGGTCGCGTCGTCGAGCACGGCCGACAGGTCGTCGCTGAAGGAAGCCGGGTCGTCGACCGTGTAGTCCACGGCGCCCGTGTTCGTCACCGTCACGGTGTACGACACGACGCTCCCCGGCTCGGCGACGGCGGTCGATGCGGACTTCGCCACGGTGTACGACCGCACCTCGGTCGTCGTCGCGCAGTCGTCGCCGCACGCTCCGCCGTCGCCGGTCGGCACGACCGCGTTGGTGAGCACGTCATCGCCGGCGGGCGGGTCGTTCACGGTCACCGAGTAGATGATCTCGACCGTCTCGCCGGCGGCGAGCGCGCCGGACCAGGTGAGGGTCGAGCCCGTCACGGTCGCGCCGTTCGTCGCGTCGTCGTTGTAGGTCGCGTCGTCGAGCACGGCCGACAGGTCGTCGGTGAACGATGCCGGGTCGGCGGCGGTGTAGTCAACGGCGCCCGTGTTCTGCACCGTGACGGTGTAGCTGACCACATCGCCGGGAGCGGCCGTCGCGACCGAGGCGGTCTTCGACACCGTGTAGGAGCGGAGTTCGGTCGTGGTCGTGCAGGCATCCGGCTCGCAGTCGCCGCCGTCGCCGGTGGGGACCACGACATTCGTGAGCACGTCGTCGCCGTCGGACGGGTCGTCGACGGTCACCGAGTAGGTGATGTCGACGGATGCCCCGACCACCAGCGTCCCCGACCAGGTCAGGGTCGAGCCCGTCACGGTCGCCCCGTTCGTCGCGTCGTTGTTGTAGGTCGCGTCGTCGAGCACGGCGGAGAGGTCGTCGGTGAACGACGCGGGAGCATCCGCCGTGTAGTCCACCGCGCCCGTGTTCGTCACCGTGACGGTGTAGGTGAGGACGTCGCCCGGTACCGCTGTCGTGGCCGAGACCGTCTTCGCCACGGTGTACGACTGCACGGGCGTCGCCGTCGCGCACTCGTCCGGCACGCACTCGCCACCCTCGCCGGTCGGCACCACGACGTTCGCGAGCACGTCGTCGCCCGCGCCGGGATCGTCGACCGTCACGGAGTAGGTGATCTCGACCGATTCGCCGACCTCGAGGGCACCCGACCAGTCGAGCGTCGAGCCCGTCACGACCGCACCGCTCGACGCATCGCCGTTGTACGTCGCGTCGTCGAGCACTCCGGAAAAGTCGTCCGAGAACGATGCCGGAGCATCTGCCGTGTAGTCGACCGCACCGGTGTTGGTGACGGTCACGGTGTAGGTGACGGTGTCACCGGGGAGAGCCGTCGTCGTCGAGGCCGTCTTCGACACCGAGTACGCCCGCACCTGCGTGCTCGTCGTGCACTCCTCGGGCACGCAGCCACCGCCGTCGCCGGTCGCGATCACGGTGTTGGTGAGCTGGTCATCGCCGGAGGGCGGGTCGTTCACCGTCACCGAGTAGGTGATGTCGATGGATGCGCCGACCGCCAGCGCACCCGACCAGGCGAGCGTCGCCCCCGTCACAGTCGCACCGTTCGTGGCGTCGCCGTTGTAGGTCGCGTCGTCGAGCACCGCCGAGAGGTCGTCGGCGAAGGACGCCGGGGAGTCGGCCGTATACGCCACCGCTCCCGTGTTGGTCACCGTGACGGTGTACGTCACGACGTCGCCGGGGGCCGCGGTCGCCGTCGACGCCGACTTGGCGACCGTGTACGACGACACGGGCGTCAGCGTGGCGCATTCGCCGGGTACGCACTCTCCGCCGGGACTGGTGGGCGCGACCGCGTTGGCGAGCACGCTGTCGCCGGCCGTCGGGTCGTCGACCGTCACGGAGTAGACGATGTCGATCGACGCGCCCGCCGCGAGCGGACCCGCCCAGGTGAGCGTCGTTCCCGAGACGGTGGCGCCGTTCGTGGCGTCGTCGTTGTACGTCGCGTCGTCGAGGACGGCCGTCAGATCGTCGGCGAACGACGCCGGCTCCGCGACGGTGTAGTCGATCGCTCCGGTGTTGGTCACCGTGACGGTGTAGGTCACGACGTCGCCGGGCAGGGCCTCGGCGGCCGAAGCCTGCTTCTGCACCGTGAACGATCCGGTGGGGATGTTCACGACGCAGGCGGGGTCGTTCGAGCCGGGTTCGCAGTTGCCGCCGTTGTCGGTGACCACGCCGTTGACGAGTCGGCTGTCGCCCGTCACCGGGTCGTCGACCGTCACGGAGTAGGTGACGGTGACCGTCTCACCCACGGCGAGCGCACCGGACCACGTCAGCTGCGGTGCCGCGTAGGTGGCGCCGTTCGTCGCGTCGTCGTTGTACGTCGCGTCGTCGAGCACATCGGACAGGTCGTCGGTCAGAGTGGCCGGCGAGGCGGCTGTGTAGGGGGCCTGCCCGGTGTTCACGATCGTCAGGGTGTAGGTGATCGTGTCGCCGGGGATCACGTCCGTTGCATCCGCGGTCTTCGTGACGGCGAAGGACTGCACCGGCGTGCGGGTGGCGCACTCGTCCGGCACGCAGTCGCCCCCGTCGCTGGTGGGCACGACCGCATTGGTGAGCACGTCGTCGCCGGTGACGGGACTCGTCACGGTGACGGAGTAGGTGATGTCGATGGCGTCGCCCGCGGCGAGCGCGCCGGACCAGGTGAGGGTCGAGCCCGTCACGGTCGCGCCGTTCGTCGCGTCGTCGTTGTAGGTCGCGTCGTCGAGCACGGCCGACAGGTCGTCGGTGAACGATGCCGGGTCGGCGACCGTGTAATCGATCGCCCCGGTGTTGGTCACGGTCACCGTGTAGACGACGGTGTCGCCGAGCTGCGCCGTCGTGGCCGACGCGGCCTTCGACACCGTGTAGGAGCGGAGTTCGGTCGTGGTCGTGCAGGCATCCGGCTCGCAGTCGCCGCCGTCGCCGGTGGCGACTACGACATTCGTGAGCACGTCGTCACCGTCGGACGGGTCGTCGACGGTCACCGAGTAGGTGATGTCGACGGATGCCCCGACGGCCAACGTCCCCGACCAGGTCAGGGTCGAGCCCGTCACGGTCGCCCCGTTCGTCGCGTCGTTGTTGTAGGTCGCGTCGTCGAGCACGGCGGAGAGGTCGTCGGTGAACGAGGCCGGAGCATCCGCCGTGTAGTCCACCGCGCCCGTGTTCGTCACGGTCACGGTGTAGGTGAGGACGTCGCCCGGTACCGCTGTCGTGGCCGAGACCGTCTTCGCCACGGTGTACGACTGCACGGGCGTCGCCGTCGCGCACTCATCCGGCACGCACTCGCCACCCTCGCCGGTCGGCACCACCACGTTCGCGAGGACCGCGTCGCCGGCAGGCGGCGCATCGATGGTCACGCTGTAGACGATGACCACCGATGCGCCCGGCGCCAGAGCCCCCTGCCACGAGAGTGTGCTGCCGGTCACGGTCGCGCCGTTCGTGGCGTCGCCGTTGTACGTGGCGTCGTCGAGCACGCCGGACAGGTCGTCGGTGAAGCTCGCCGGCGACCCGACGGTGTAGGGCACGGCGCTGTCGTTCGTGACGACGACCGAGTAGACGAGCGTGTCTCCGGGGAGCGCTGAGGTGGCCGACGCCGACTTCGACACCGTGAACCACTGCACCGGGGTGATGGTCGCGCATCCGTCGACCTCGCACTCGCCACCGAGACCGGTGGGGGTGACCGCGTTCTCGAGCGATCCGTCGCCGGTGCGCGGGGCGTTGACCTGCACCGTGTACGTGATCTCGACCGTCTGCCCGACGCCCACCGCGCCCGACCACGTGAGGGTCGGCGTCGAGAACACCGGGGCCGGAAGCTGGATACCGGGCTGGCCGACCACGACGGCGGTCGGCGTGCCCGTGAGGGTCGCGTCGTCGAGCACGGCCGCGAGGTCGTCGCTGATCGACGCGGGGGTGGTCGACGTGTAGGGCGCCGCACCGTCGTTGGTGACCGTCACGGTGTAGGTGACGGTGTCGCCGGGGTTCGTCGGGGCCGTCGTCGCGGCCTCCTTCTCGACGGTGTAATGCCGAACGGGGTTCTCGGTCTCCTCGCATCCCGCGGGCGGGCAGCTCCCGTCGCCGTTGCTGAGCACGTTGCCCAGCACGTGGTCGCCCTGATCGGCGAAGGCGTCGACCGTCGCGGTGTAAGTGACCGTCAGCGTCTGCCCGACCGGAACCGAACCGGTGATCGACAGTTCGTCTCCGGCGAGGGTCGCCGTGAGCCCGGCCGATGCCGTGGGGCCCGCGGTGATCTGCGCGTCGTCGAGAACTCCCGTGAGGGTGTCGAGCGCATCGACGGTCGCGGCCGACTGGCCGATGTTCTCGAACGAGAGCGTGTAGGTCACCTGCTGACCCGCGACGAGCACACTGCCGTCGGCCGGGTCGACGGTCTTCGTCATCACCAGGGCGGCGCCCGGGATCTGCACGTAGTTGCACGCCTCATCGGGGTCGAGCGCGTCGTCTTCGGGCACGCATGCCGTGTTGAGCAGCACGTTGTCGCCCGCCGATGCGTCGTACGTCACGCTGTACGTGATCGTCGCCGACTGTCCCGACGCGAGCGCGCCCGACCAGTTCAGCTGCGACGACGCCACGGTCACCGAGCCGACGGATGCCGCCGCGTCGCCGTTGTAGTCGGCGTCGTCGAGCACCTCGGAAAGATCATCGGTGAGGGTGGCCGGTGCCGAGCCGGTGAATGCCCCCGGCCCGACGTTGGTCACGACGATCGTGTACGTCACCGCTCCGCCGTCGACCGGAAGGTCGGCGGTATCGGCGGTCTTCTCGACGGTGAGCCGCGGGAGGAGGTTCGTGGTCGCCGCGCACGGCTCACCGGTGACGGGATCGACCCCGTCGGCGGTCGCCGGGTCGCAGGTCGGTACCTCGGTGGGCGGGTCGCCGGGCTCCGGCGGTGTGGCGGGCTGCCACGCGACGTTGCGCACGACACCGTCGCCGCTCGCGGTGAGGGTCACCGAGTATTCGATCGTCACGGATGCCCCGGGCGCGAGCGACCCGCGCCACGACAGGAAGCCGGGGTCCAGGTACACGGGGCTGGGACCGGTCGTCGCCGTGGCGTCGCCGTTGTACTCGGCGTCGTCGAGCACCGCGCGGATGTCGTCGAAGATCACCGCAGGCACCTGGGCGTCGTAGGGCGATGCGCCGGTGTTCGTGGCGGTGACCGTGTAGGTCACCACGTCGCCCGGGCGGCTGTCGGCGGTCTGCGACGACGTCTTCTCGACGCTGAGCGAGCGGTCGGTGTACGCGACCGGGTAGTCCTCGACCTCGCCGCCGGCCGCCGGGCCCACCGGCGACGGGGCGGCGACGTCGCCCTCGAACAGACGGAACCGCGCGAAGGTATCGGCGGTCGCCGTGCCGACGGGGAAGGTGAGCGTGTAATCGGCGGTGCCGCTGTGGGCGGGCACGACCACCCGCACGAGCTCGGCGGCGTCGAACACCCCGTTGCCGTTGAGGTCGATCCACCCGGCGAGGGTGGCCACGGCACCCGTGTCGTTGGTCACCGAGACCGTCACCGCAGTGGTGCTGCCCGACGCCATCACGATCGGGGAGGCCACGCCGTCTTCGTCGGCGATGCCCGCCAGGTCGTCACCGTCCGCCGCGGCGGTCGGCTGCCCCTCGAGCTCGGCGTCGATGGCGGAGCCGAGGCGCAGTGTCACCTCTCCGCCCGCATCGACCGCCGAAAGGCTGTGCCGCGCGCCGTCGGCACCGATGGTGGTGCCGTAGCTGTCGGGCGCGTCACCGAGGTCGATCTCCACCGGCACGGTCGCGCAGCGGGCACCGTCGTTGCCGGTCGACGCCGGGCCGTCGGTGAACGGCACCGAGGTCAGAGCATCCGGGTCGACGCGGTAGATGACACCGGTTTCGTTGCGCGAGAAGTACAGGTTGCCGTCGGCATCCGCGTACCCGGCCCCGTAGTTCGCGGGGCTGCCCGTGACACTCCCCGGCACGCCGGCCACCGGACCGCGGTCGGTCAGCAGCTTCGTCGCCGTATCGAAGACGATGAGCCGACCCTGATCGTTGATGCTGTACAGCGAGCCGTCGACGTACACCCAGTCGGACCCGACCGAGATGCTCGCGGGCGACAGCGTCCCCGACGAGATCACCTGTCCGTAGGTCGGCGAGCCGGCGGCGTAGTCGATCTCGAACCACGGCGAACCGGCGACGTTGCGGCTGACCCAGTAGTGGCCGGCCTCATCGAAGTCGCCGATGTTGTACAGCCCGGGCACCCAGCCCGTCGCCGGTGTGACATCGTTCGTCGAGCCGTCGCTGCCCACCCGGTGCACCCGCTGCTGAATGACGGCGTAGACGTAGTCGTCGGTGGTGTTGTACCCCTGGGCGTTGCTCGGACGGGAGATCGTCCCGGTCTGCGCATACGCCCCGGTGACGAGGTCGACGGCGAAGATCGCGGTGGTGGTGCCGATCGACTGGAACAGGTAGCCGTCGGGCGAGCACGTCCACTCGACGGGGTTCGTGTACTGCACGGTGGTCGAACCGGGGGCGTTCAGACCGGTCGTCGTGACGTTGGTCGGTCCGTTCGTGTACGAGCCGACCTGGGTCGACACCACGTCGACGGTGATGGTGCACGAGGTCTGGTTCGCGGCGAGCGAGCCGCCGCTGACCGTGATCGTGCCGCTGCCGGCGGCCGCCGTGCGAGTGGCCGTGCAGGTGCCGCCGAGGTTCGGCGTCGGGGCCACCGTCATGCCCGCCGGAAGGGTGTCGACGAAGCCCCACCCCGACTTGGCGGCGAGTTCGCTCGTGTTGGTGATCGTGAACGTCAGCGTGGTGGGCTGTCCGACCAGGCGCGCAGACACCGCGAACGACTTGTCGAGCTGCGGCGTGACGTCGAGGATGCGCACATTGTCGATCGCGGCGTCGTTGCCGGCCGATGCGCCGTTGGCGTTCACGAGCCGGATGCCGACCGCGGTGCCGTTCGACAGGAACGAGCCGTTGGCGGTGTACGTGCCGACGTTGAGCGTCGTGGCACCGAGCGAGCCGTTCGCCGGCACGGCGACGCCGGTGCCCGAGGCGCACGGGTTGATCTGGCTGCCGAGCGGGGTCACCGTGCCGCCGGTCGAGACGTAGGAGAGCGTGTAGAGGGGCGCGGAGGTCGCGCAGCTGCGGGTCGCGGCGTCGAGGCTGAAGGTCAGGAAGCGGCCGTTCGCGCCGGAGACGGGCACCGGGGTGAGGGTCGCGAACTCGATCAGGTTGGCACCGGGTCCGGGGCTCTCGGTCAGGGCCGAGACGGCGTCGTTCGCGCCGGGCGTGGCCGAACCGGCGTGCACACCCAGGGCGTACGAGAGCTGACGGATGCTCGACGCGCTGGCCGTCGTGGCGCAGTTGCCGAGCAGGGTGTTCGAGACGTTGAAGTTCACGATGAGCCCGTTGCAGTTCTGCAGCCACGGTGCGGAGGCCGCGTACTGCTGACCTGTCGTTCCCGTGTAGGCCGAGAGGAGCACGGGGGCGGTGCCCGGCACGTTCTCGAAGTTCTCCTGGAACAGCGTCGTCGGCGCCGACGGCACCCCGGGGTTGCCCGCAGCGAGCTTCGCGAGCATGCTCTGCGCCTGGGGCCCGCTCAGGCTCTGAGCGACCGCTCCGACCGCGGTGGCCGCCGTCGATGACGACGCGGCGGCGGGAAGAGGGGCGACCGAGACGAGCAGGCCGACGATCAGCGACATCGCCGCGGTGATGGCGGCGAGTGGTCGGCGCGTGCGTCGCTCCGTGGATGCTCGCAGAGCGCTGGTCCTGGGCCGGTGAGTGTGCATAGGCATGGCTGAGATCCCTCCCCCACCTGCTCGGCTCGGGTCGCCGAACAGGTGAGCGCCAGTATTCTGCTCGGGCTGCGGTCAGGAAAGACTCAGGAACGAGAATCACCCTCTGGGGGGTCAAAAATCACCCCGCGTGACCTCGATGCAACAATCGGTCTGCGACCTCGAGGGCGCCCGCGCGGTTCGAGACCCCGAGCTTTCGATAGAGATATCGCAGATGCGTCTTCACGGTGTTGCGCGAGATGAACATCGCCGCGGCGATCTCCTGCACCGAGGCGTGGGCCGCGAGGAGGCCCAGCACCTGCTCCTCGCGGCGGGTGAGCGCGTAGGCGGCGGGGATGATGAGACGCGCGCCGTCCCACGGCTGGCGGGAGAGCCTTGTCGAGATGGCGTCGAACACGACCGGAAGGGCGTCGTAGGCCGCGTCGAACGCCGCGGTACGGCTGAGGAGCTCCACCGCCGCGTCGACCCTCCGGTAGCGGTCCGTGCGGCGAGCGGCGTACGAGACGTTGGCTCTCAGAACCGCACGCCGAGCGGGCGCGTACCCGGTCATGACACGATCCCCATCGGCCTCGTCGAGCAGAGCATCCGCCTCTTCGGTCCGGCCCACGATCAACAGCATGCGGACGGCCGCTGGCACGACGACAGGGTGCACCGTCGCGCGTCCGGTGGCCTCCACCCGACGTGCGGCTTCTGCGGCCTCGCCCATCGAATGAAGCAGATCGGCAGCGTCGGCGCGCAGGAGGGCGCCCGCGAAAGAGCTCGGCGGGGTCAGCGAGGGGTACGAATGGAGGACGTCGTCGACGTCGGCGCGGCCGCGACGGCGATCACCCCAGAGAAGGGCCGAGCGGGCGCGAGCATGCTCGACGACCCACCAGAGGTCGCCCGAATCCACGCCCCGCCCGACCGTCGAGAGCGCGTCGTCGGCGGCCGCGCGGTCGAGGTCACCGATCGCGATGAGCGCACGGGCGACGATCACCGCGTCGCCCGGAGGAACTGCACCCGCCGCGCTGCGATCGATCCACTCCTGCGCGCGCACGTGATCCTCCGCGAGTGCATGCACCACGGCGCAGTATGCGGCGAGCTCGGGCGCGAGGGGGTGGGGCAGAGCGCTGCGGCTCCAGCGCCATCCCTCCGCGAAGGCCTCGCCGGCGCGGGCGAGATCGCCGGCAGCGAGCCGAGCGAGTCCGACCTGCAGGCGCATCGGCGGGACGACGTCGTCGAGACCGTGCAGGTCGTCGGCGTCGTGGAGGGTTCGCTCCATGTCGTCTGCGGCATCCGCCGCGCGCTCCACTCGCCCGAGCTCCAACTGGCGACGTATCTCGAGCGCGTGCATCATGAGCACGTCGCGCACGGCCGGGCTCTCCTGCCGCAGGACCCACCCGGTGAACGAGCGAACGGCGTGCTCCTCCAGCCGCCCGGACGATCGCCCACCCGCTCGGGTGGCGGCGGCCGCGAGCTGATACCTCGGATGATCGGCGAGCCAGTCTCGCGACACCCGCTCCCATGCGTCCAGAAGCACGTCGGGGTCGATCGTCGAGAGGGCGTAGAAGTAGTCGTCGATGATCTCGCCGAAATCGTTCCAGCGCTGCTCGTCGAGCGCCGCCGTGATCTCGGCGACGACACGGCGCCGCTCGCCCTCCGGCCACTCATGCGGCATCGGCATACCCGCTCCTTCCGTCGCGCGCCGGGATCGTTCGGTGGATCAGAGCTGCACGCGGCGGCGTGCGAGCAGAGCCACGACGCCCGAGAGCACGAGCAGGCCGGCGATGACGATCAGCGGCATCGGGTCGGCGCCCGTGATGGCGAGCGTCGTGCTGGCACCCGTCGGCGTGGTGGTCGCGGTCGGAGCCGCTGCCGCGCTGGGTGACGGGGCCGCGTTCGCCGTCGCCACCGGCGTGGGCACCGGCGTCGGCGGAACCTCCACCGGCACCTGGACCGCCGTGTTCGTGAGCGTGATCGCGATCACGCCGTCGATCATCGTGAACGTGGCGGTGCCGTCCCCGTTGTCGGTGACGCCGGTGCCCGAGAACGCGGGCGGGTCGTAGGTGATGCCATCGACCGTCGGCAGCACCTCCGACAGGGTCACGACGGCGCCCTCGGGGACGTCGGTGAGTGTGCCGGTCTCGCCATCGGCGATCGTGAGCGTCCCCGTGACGGTCTGCCCGTCGTCGACGTACGAGTAATTCACCGTGTAGGCGACCCCGGCCACCGTCTCGGCGCCCGAGCCGACGACCGACTTGGTCACCGCGAAGTCGCCGAGGGCGTCGCCCTGGCCGTTGCCGCCCGCGGCGACGAACGGGACAGGGGTGGCGGTGTAGGTGGTGTCGTTCACGATGGCACTGTTGTCGTAGACGTCACCCGTGACGGCGCCCGCGGGGAAGTCCATCACCACGATCACCTCGTAGATGCGCGAGCCGTCGGCGACGGCGCCGTTGAGCTGCACGTCGAACGCCGTGTCGGCCGGGCGATCGGTCAGCGTGTACGAGCCGGTGCCGGTGCCCTGACCGAGGTACGTCCACGCGTCGGTGCTGCCGCTCTGCGCCCAGTCCGCCGTGGCGATGGACCGCACGGTGATGCGGGTCGGGTCGAAGACGAGAGGGGCGTCGTAGTCGTCGGTGATGATCGGGTTCGTCGCCCCGCCCAGATCGTCGCCGGGAACGCGGATCACCCAGGTGAGCGTTTCGCCGTCGTTGTTCGGGTAGCCGAACTTGGTGGGAGCGGAGGGCGCCGGGTCGGCGCCCGTCGTTCCCACGCCACCCTCGACCGCGGCCGTGATGGTGACGTTGTTACCCGTGGTGAACTCGATCTGCTCGTCGGTGAAGGTCTCGACGAACTTCGCGTTGAAGGTCAGCGTGCCCTGCACGTTGTCGTGCGTCGCGACGAAGTCGCTCAAGGTGCAGACGAACTGCGACCCGGTGACCTGGCAGGTGCCGACGATGTTGCCGTCGGCGTCGGGCAGGTCGATCGTGGCGGCGAACCCGACGAGCGCGTCGGGGAAGTTCAGTGTGAACGTGTCGCCGGGCTGCGCGTCGTCCGGCACGGCCCACGTCGCGTCGACCTGGTACTGCGCGTCCTTCACGTAGGGCGGTTGATTGACGATGTCGACGCTCGTGACGCCGTCGACCTCGGCGGCATCGGCGGCGGGCGCCGACCACACCGCCGAGAACATGGCCAGAGCCATCCCGATCAGCACGACGAGCGCGGCGGTCGAGCGCGAGCGCTTTCGGCGCACGGCAGAGTTCCCATTCATCCCAGTTTCCTTTTCCCATTCCGGCGGCGCAGCGGCCGGTTCTCTCCCCAGCTATGAGACGCTGCGCCACGTCGTTCATCACGCTGGCCGTGAGACCATGCGCACCCATCGGCGTCTGTTCAGACGGAGGATGTCGCGCCGCGTGTGCGGATGCCGGCACGTACCGACTTCTCGACGCCCCTCGCCCCCCATCAGACGCCGAACCATTAAGCAAGACGACGTGGGCCACTGAATCTGTCGACGTCGCCGGGGTGATCTTCGACCGCCGGGTCACGCGGGAAGAAGAGGGTGGCGGTCGCCCTGTCGGATGGAGGGCGACCGCCGCGACGCCGGGGGCTGCGGGGGGTCGGCTCGTCCGGCGTCATCTGACAAGACGAGCAGGGCCGGAGAATCGGTCGGAGCGTCGCCGGGTCCGCCGACTGGAGCTCGTGTTCGCCTGGGAGAACCGCGTCCCCGGCGGGAGAAGCGAGTCCCTCGGCGCGAGAAGAGCGTCCCCGGCGGGAGAAGCGAGTCCTCGGTGAGAGAAGAGCGACGACCGGCCCCCGCCGCAGGAGGGGCCGGTCGTCGTCGAGCGGGGGCATGGGGCTGGGGGCCCGCTCGCGCCCCCCCCCGGGGATG
>JASCNZ010000028.1 GCA_029959905.1 Microbacteriaceae bacterium PS02344 | reverse complement strand
GCGCCCGGGAGTGGACCCGGGCGCACCCGCGGATTAGATCTCGTCGATCGAGGCGGCCTCGAAGCGGCTGGAGATGTTGATACCGAGTTCCTCTGCGGCGCGGAACGCCTCATCGTCGGTGTCGCGGAGGTTCACCAGCGTGCCGTCGGCCGAGAGCACCTCGACGTTCAGGCAGAGCGACTGCATCTCCTTCATGAGCACCTTGAAGGACTCGGGGATGCCCGGCTCCTGGATGTTCTCGCCCTTGACGATCGCCTCGTACACCTTGACGCGGCCGAGGATGTCGTCGGACTTGATCGTGAGGAGCTCCTGGAGCGCGTACGCGGCGCCGTAGGCCTCGAGGGCCCACACCTCCATCTCACCGAAGCGCTGTCCACCGAACTGCGCCTTACCACCGAGCGGCTGCTGGGTGATCATCGAGTACGGACCCGTGGAACGCGCGTGGATCTTGTCGTCGACCAGGTGGTGCAGCTTCAGGATGTACATGTAGCCGACCGAGATCGGAGCCGGGAACGGCTCGCCGGAGCGGCCGTCGAACAGCTGCGTCTTGCCCGAGGAATCGATCAGGCGCACACCGTCGCGCGTCGGGAGCGTCGAGTCGAGGAGCCCGGAGATCTCCTCCTCCGACGCACCGTCGAACACCGGGGTCGCGACCTTCGTGCCGGGCGCGGCCTCGAAGGCCTGCTCGGGCAGACGGACCGCCCACTCCGGGGTGCCCTCGACCTTCCAGCCCTGCTTCGCGATCCACCCGAGGTGGGTCTCGAGCACCTGGCCGAAGTTCATTCGACCCGGGATGCCGAGCGGGTTCAGCACGATGTCGACCGGGGTTCCGTCCGCGAGGAACGGCATGTCCTCGATCGGGAGGATCTTCGCGATGACACCCTTGTTGCCGTGACGGCCGGCGAGCTTGTCACCCTCGGTGATCTTGCGCTTCTGGGCGATGTAGACCACGACGCGGCGGTTCACGCCGGAGCCGAGCTCGTCGTCGCCGTCCTCGGCGTTGAACTCCTTGACGGCGATGATCGTACCCTGCTCACCGTGCGGCACCTTCAGCGACGTGTCGCGCACCTCGCGGCTCTTCTCGTTGAAGATCGCGCGGAGCAGACGCTCCTCGGCCGACAGCTCGGTCTCGCCCTTCGGCGTGACCTTGCCGACGAGGATGTCGCCGGGGCGGACCTCGGCGCCGATGCGGATGATGCCGCGCTCGTCGAGGTCCTTCAGCAGCTCGGGGCTGACGTTGGGGAGGTCACGGGTGATCTCCTCCTTGCCGAGCTTCGTGTCGCGGGCGTCGACCTCGTACTCCTCGATGTGGATCGAGGAGAGGGTGTCGTCCTTCACCAGGTCCTGGCTGAGGATGATCGCGTCCTCGAAGTTGTAGCCCTCCCACGTCATGAACGCGACGAGGAGGTTCTTGCCGAGGGCGAGCTCGCCGTTCTCGGTGGCGGGGCCATCGGCGATGACCTCTCCGACCTCGACGCGCTCACCGGCGCTGACGACGACCTTCTGGTTGTACGACGTGCCCTGGTTGGAGCGGTCGAACTTGCGCAGGTGGTACTCCTGCGTGCCGCCCTCGTCGAGCATGACGACGACACGGTCGGCCGAGACCTCGGAGACCACACCGGCCTTCTCGGCGGTGAGCACGTCGCCGGCGTCGATGGCCGTGTAGCCCTCCATACCGGTTCCGACGAGCGGCGAGTCGCTGCGCAGCAGCGGCACGGCCTGACGCTGCATGTTGGCGCCCATGAGCGCGCGCTGCGCGTCGTCGTGCTCGAGGAAGGGCACGAGCGAGGTCGCGACCGACACCATCTGGCGCGGCGAGACGTCGATGTAGCCGATCTCCTCGGGCAGGAACAGGTCGACCTCGCCGCTACCGCCCTTGGGGCGCGCGAGCACGTGGCTCTCGCGGAAGCGTCCCTTCGCATCGAGCGGCGCGTTGGCCTGTGCGATGTTGAAGTCGACCTCCTCCGACGCGGTGAGGTAGTCGATCTGCTCGGTCACGACACCGTCGACGACCTTGCGGTACGGGGTCTCGATGAAGCCGAACGAGTTGATGCGCGCGAACGTGGCGAGCGCACCGATCAGGCCGATGTTCGGGCCTTCCGGGGTCTCGATCGGGCACATGCGGCCGTAGTGCGAGGGGTGCACGTCACGGACCTCGACACCGGCGCGGTCACGCGAGAGACCACCGGGGCCGAGCGCCGACAGGCGGCGCTTGTTGGTCAGACCCGCGAGCGGGTTGTTCTGGTCCATGAACTGCGACAGCTGCGAGGTTCCGAAGAACTCCTTGATCGCGGCGACGACGGGGCGCACGTTGATCAGGGTCTGCGGCGTGATGGCCTCGATGTCCTGCGTGGTCATGCGCTCGCGGACGACGCGCTCCATGCGGGACAGACCCGTGCGGACCTGGTTCTGGATCAGCTCGCCGACCGCGCGGATGCGACGGTTGCCGAAGTTGTCGATGTCGTCGGTGGCGATGCGGATCTCGGCCTTCTTGCCACCGCGGATGCCTTCGAACGTCTCGGTGCCGGCGTGGATGCGCACCAGGTACTTGATGGTCGCGACGATGTCCTCGACCGTGAGCACCGAGTCGGTGAGCGCGGCGTCGAGGCCCAGCTTGTGGTTGATCTTGTAGCGACCCACCTTGGCCAGGTCGTAGCGCTTCGGGTTGAAGTAGAAGTTGTCGAGCAGCGCGCGAGCGGCCTCGGCGGCGACCTGCTCGCCCGGACGCAGCTTGCGGTAGATGTCGCGCAGCGCGTCTTCCTTGGTGACGATCGTGTCCTTCGCGAGCGTCTCCTCGATGGAGGGGAAGCCGGCGAACTCGGCGAGGATCTCCTCGCTCGTCATGCCCAGGGCCTTGAGGAAGACGGTGACCGACTGCTTGCGCTTGCGGTCGATGCGCACGCCGACCTGGTCGCGCTTGTCGATCTCGAACTCGAGCCATGCACCGCGGCTCGGGATGACGCGCGCCGAGACGATGTCCTTATCGGACGTCTTGTCGGGGGTCTTGTCGAAGTAGACACCGGGCGAACGCACGAGCTGCGAGACGACGACGCGCTCGGAGCCGTTGATGATGAACGTGCCCTTGTCGGTCTGCAGCGGGAAGTCGCCCATGAAGACCGTCTGGGTCTTGATCTCACCCGTGAGGTGGTTCATGAACTCGGCCTCGACGTACAGCGGGGCGGCGTAGGTCTTGCCGCGCTCCTTGCACTCCTCGATCGAGTACTTCTCGGGCTCGAGGTACGGGTTCGTGAACGAGAGCTGCATGGTCTCGCCCAGGTCTTCGATCGGGGAGATCTCCTCGAAGATCTCGCCCAGACCGCTGACCTCGTTGACGTCGGTGCGTCCGGCGGCCTTGGCCTCGGCGACGCGGGCCTTCCAGGCCTCGTTGCCGACGAGCCAGCCGAAGGACTCGGTCTGCAGGGCCAGGAGGTCGGGGACAGTCAGCGTGTCGGAGATCTTGGCGAACGAGAGGCGGGAAGCTCCGCGTCCGTTCTTGGTGGTGGTGGATGTGGATGCGTTGCGAGCAGCAGCCAAGGGAATAACCTCCGTGAGCCCCGCAGGGCTTCTCGATTCCTTTGTCGTCAGGTGGAGTGTGCGCTCAGAAGCTCAGAGAAATGCCGACCACCATATGAGGGCATGGAGAAGCGAGCGCAACTACCAACTATAGACAGGAATCCGCGACATGGCAAGCGCAATCCTTGACCAATCTCGGATGCTGCGGTATTGGCATCCTGCCACCGCACGAACCGTCAGTCCCACGCCCACGTCGCGAGCACCGACTCGACGACCGTCTTGCGCTCCGCGTCGGGGCTCGTTCCACAACTGAAAGTCACGGTGAGCGTCCTGGATCCTTCGACGAGGAAGAAGCGCTCGAAGGAGTAGTCGACGCCCGCGAGATCGGAACGGAAGGAGGCGCGCCACGTCGGCGCTCCCGCAACCTCCACGCGACCTTCGACGGCCACCTCCGTGTCGTCCTGTGAGGAGAGCTCGTCGAGAATGATCTGCTCAGGACGGTCGGAATCCAGCGGGCGGTCGCCGGAGGCGCTGTGATCTTCGAGACCGGCGCCGTGGACGGCGCTTCGGAGATCGCCGCGTCGACACCTCCCTCCACCGGTGCATTGGAGCATCCGGCGATAAGCCGTCGTCGACCGCCATTTGCGCCGTGAGACACCACGGAAGGCGTGATGTCTCACGGCGCAAATGATGTCTCGCCGGAAGGGCGTCGACCGCGGGGCGCCGCGGTCAGGAGGCGATGTGCAGCTCGTTGCCGGGAATCGATGCCAGGAGGCGCCGCGTGTAGGGATCGCGCGGGTTCGTGAAGATCTCCTCCGAGGAGGCCGCCTCGACCAGGACGCCGTCCTTCATCACGCACACGTAGTCGCTGATGAGACGCACGACGGCGAGGTCGTGCGAGATGAAGAGGTAGCTCAGCCCGTACTCGCGCTGCAGGTCGCCGAGCAGCGTGAGGATCTGGTCCTGCACCAGCACGTCCAGCGCTGACACCGGCTCGTCGCACACGATGAGATCGGGCGAGAGCGCGAGCGCCCGGGCGATCGCGACGCGCTGCCGCTGACCGCCCGAGAGTTCGGACGGGTACCGGCGCAGCATCGACTGCGGCAGCGCCACGTCGTCGAGCAGCTGCCGCACCCGTGCCCGGCGCTCGGCGCCGCTCCCCCGCTTGTAGAAGTCGAGCGGCTCGGCGATCAGGCGCTCGATCGTGAACATCGGGTTCAGGCTCGAATACGGGTCCTGGAAGATCGGCTGCACCCGCTGGCGGAAGTCGCGCGTCTCGGCACGGCTGAGCGACGACACGTCCTTCCCCTCGAAGCGGATGAGACCGCTGGTCGGCTCGATCAGCTTCAACAGCATCCGCGCCGTCGTCGTCTTGCCCGAGCCGGACTCCCCCACGATCGCGACCGTCTCGCCGCGCGGGATCGCCAGCGAGACGTCCTTCACCGCGACGAAGTCCTCGCCGCGGCCGCGCACGGGATACACCTTGGTGAGGCCCTCGATCTCGACGATGTGGTCGGCCGGGGCATCCGGCGTCTCCTGCACCGTCTCCGCGTCGTCGACGAACGCCTCCGGACGCAGACGCGCGACCGCGACGGACGGCGCCGCCTGCACGAGAGACTGCGTGTAGGGATGCTGCGGCGCCTCGAGGATCTGCCGCGCCGGCCCCTGCTCGACGACCTTGCCGCGGTGCATCACGACGACCCGCTCGGCGCGCTCCGCAGCGAGCCCGAGGTCGTGGGTGATGAGCAGTACGGCGGTGCCCAGCTCGCGGGTCATCGCGCCGATCTGGTCGAGGATGGTCTGCTGCACCGTCACGTCGAGTGCGCTGGTCGGCTCGTCGGCGATGAGCAGGCGCGGCTTGCAGGCCAGCCCGATCGCGATGAGCGCGCGCTGCCGCATGCCGCCCGAGAACTCGTGCGGGTACTGCTTCGCGCGGCGCTCCGGGTCGGGCAGCCCCGCGGCGGTCAGGGCCTCGACGACCTTCGACTGCACGTTCTGCCGCGTGGCGAGTCCGTGCGCGAGCAGCGTCTCGGCGACCTGCGTGCCGATCTTCGCCACCGGGTTCAGGTTCGACATCGGGTCCTGCGGGACGAGTCCGATGTCGCGGCCGCGGATCTGCCGCATCTCGCCCTCCGACGCGTGCGAGATGTCGCGGCCGTCGAGGCGGATGCTCCCGCTCGCGACCTTGCCGCCCCCCGCGAGCAGGCCGATGATGGCCATGGCCGTGGTCGACTTGCCCGATCCGGACTCGCCGACGATGGCGACCGTCTCGCCCGGCCGGATCTCGAGGTCGACTCCTTCGACCGCGTGCACGACGCCGTCGATGGTGGTGAAGTCGACGGCGAGGCCCTCGACCGACAGCAGCGGCTCGCCGCTCATGGTGTTCTCCTGAATGGTCATCGGGCGCGCGTCCTCGGGTCCATGGCCTCGCGGAGCGCCTCGCCGAGCAGCGTGAAGCCGAGGGCGGTCACCGCGATGCAGATGCCGGGGAGGAACGCCAGCCACGGGGCGATCGACAGCTCGGCCTGCGCGTAGGTGAGCATGCGACCCCACTCGGCGGTCTCGGGGCGGCCCCCGCCGAGGCCGAGGAACGACAGCGCTGCGGCGTCGATGACCGCGGTCGCCAGCGTCAGGGTGCCCTGCACGATCACGGGGCCGATGGCGTTCGGCAGCACGTGCGACATGGTGATGCGCCCGCGGCCGAGCCCGAGGGTCTGTGCCGAGAGCACGTAGTCGCTGGATCGCTGCTGCAGCATCGACGCCCGCAGCAGACGGGCGAAGATCGGCACCTGCGATGCGCCGATCGCGATCATGACCGCGAACGGCGTCTGCCCGAGGATCGCGGCGATCGACACGGCGAGCAGCAGGTTCGGCACCGACAGGATGATGTCGACCACGCGCATGATGATCGTGTCGACCCACCCGCCGAAGGTGCCCGCGACCAGGCCGAGCATCATGCCGCCGACGAGGCCCATGGCCGTCGAGATGACGCCGACGAGCAGCGATGCCCGCGCGCCCCAGATCAGCTTCGAGAGCACGTCGCCGCCGAAGCGGTCGAGGCCGAGCGGGAACTGCGCGAGCTCCCCCGGGCCGGGGATGTACGTCGGGGTGATGAACTTCGCCCCGGGGAGGGCGGTCTCGGGGTACGGCGCGAGCAGCGGGGCGAGACCGGCGACGAGCAGGAACGCCAGCACGATGACCGCGCCGATCCATGCCGTCGGGTTGTGGCGGATGCGGCGGAACACGTCGCGCCAGAAGCCGCCGGGCCCTTCTTTGAGTCCGGCCTGGGCGACGGCGACGGTGTCGATGACCTCGCCGCCCTGGGCGGGTGGGAGTGCGACGCTCATGCGACGGCCTCCTTTCGATGGGTGACGATCGTCATCACTGCACCCTCACTCTCGGGTCGATGAGGCTGTACGAGACGTCGACGGCGAGGTTGATGAGCGCGTAGGCGATCGCGATGAAGATGATGAAGCCCTGCAGCACCGGGAAGTCGCGGGTGAAGATGGCGCGGGCGAGGAACGACCCGATCCCGGGGAACGCGAACACCGTCTCGGTGAGCACGGCACCCGAGATCAGCAGACCGGTCTGCAGACCGATCGTCGTGATCACCGGCAGCATGGCGTTGCGCAGGATGAACCGGTTCCGCAGGACCGACGACCCGACACCCTTGGCCCGCCCGGTGCGCACGTAGTCGGCGTTCTGGACCTCGAGAACGCTCGCCCTGGTGATGCGCACGATGATCGCCAGCGGGATGGTGCCGAGGGCGAGCGCCGGCAGGATCAGGTGCAGGATCGCGTCCCACGAGGCGTCGAACTCGCCCGTGATGATGCCGTCCCAGACGTAGAACCCGGTGGCGTGCGTGGCGTCGATCCTCGGATTCTGCCGACCGTCCGACGGCAACCAGCCCAGCTGCACCGCGAAGACGTACTTCAGGATGAACGCGAGGAAGAACACCGGGATCGTGATGCCGATGAGGCTGAGCACGACCGAGGCGTGGTCGGTGAACTTGCCGTGCCGACGGGCGGCCCAGTAGCCGAGCGGGATGCCGACGCCCACCGCGAAGATGAGCGCGGCGACGCTGAGTTCGAGCGTCGCCGGGAAGCGCCGCAGGAACTCCTCGACGACCGGACGGTTCGTCTGGATCGACGTGCCGAAGTCGCCCTGGACGAGGCGGGTGATCCACACGAAGTACTGCTCGAGGAGGGGCCGGTCGAAGCCGTAGAGCTCGTTGACCCTGGCGATTGCCTCGGGCGTCGCCTTCTCGCCGAGGAGGGCGACCGCGGGGCCGCCGGGAAGGGCCCTGACCCAGGTGAACAGCAGGATGCTGAGGCCGAGCAGGGTGGGGATGAGGAACAGCAGTCGCCCGCCGATGGTGCGCAGCACAGAGATCTCCGTAGATCGGTGCATCACGGCCCCGGGGCCCGCCGTGCAGGTCGGGCCCCGGGTCGTGGTGCGTCGGTCGTGTTACTCGCTGAGGACGATGTCCGTGAAGACCTCGTCGTTCACCGGGCTGGCGGGGTAGCTGTCGACCCGGGGGTCGAAGGCCAGGGTCGGAGCCGGGTGCGCGAGCGGGACGCCGGGGATGAACTCGGCGACCATCTCGTTGATCTCCTCATAGAGGGCGGTCTGCTCGTCGAGGTTCGAGACGCCGCGCGCCTCGGTGAGCTTCTGGAAGAGCTCGGGGTTGTCGAAGCCCCACTCCGAGCTCTGCTGGCCGAAGAAGACGCCGACGAAGTTGTCGGTGTCGTTGTAGTCGCCGGTCCAGCCGAGCAGATGGATGCCGTGGTCTGACGTGCCGGTCGTGCGGTCGAGGTACTCGACCCACTCCTCCGACACCGGCGTGGTCTCGACGCCGACCTCGGCGAGCTGCGAGGACAGCACCGTGAAGATCTGCTCGGGGTCCGGCATGTAGGGACGCGAGACGTTGACCGGGTAGTTGAAGGTCAGGCTCAGCGGGTTCGCCTCGTCGTAGCCGGCCTCGGCGAGCAGCGCCTTCGCCTTCTCGGGGTCGTAGTCGTAGGTCGTGACGTCGGGGTTGTAGCCGTTGACGACCTCGGGCACGAACTGGGTGGCCTTCTCGGTGCCCTCGGGGAGCACTTGGCTGATCAGGGCATCCTTGTCGATCGCGTACGACAGCGCCTCGCGCACCTTCGGGTCCTGCAGCTCGGGCAGGGCCTGGTTGAAGGCGAGGTAGAGGATCGTGAACGGGGGGCGCGAGACCATGGTGAAGCCGTCGTCCTCGAGCGCCTGGGTGTCGGCGGGGCCGACCAGGTCGTAGCCGTCGATCGAACCCGACTCGAGCGCCTGGCGACGCGCGGTGGGGTCGTCGATGGTGCGGAAGATGATCTCGTCGATCTGCCCTGCCTCACCCCAGTAGTCGTCGTAGGCCGAGAGCGTGACCTGCTCGCCCGGCGCCCACTCGTCGAACTTGTAGGGGCCGGTGCCGACCGGGTGACCCATCGCGTACTCCGACAGCTGCGGGGCCTCGGCGGAGCCGCCGACCTCGTCGGCGCCGAACTCCTGCATGGCCGAGGGGCTCTGCATCGAGAAAGACGGGAGCGACAGCGAGGCGACGAAGCCGGCGAACGGCTTGTTCAGCTCGATCGTGACCGAGTTCTCGCCGTCGGGCGTGCACGACTTGTAGACCGCGTCGTCGGGGGTGGAGGCGTAGCCCTTGTAGAGCTTGTTGTAGTAGTAGCCGAAGGCCTCGGAGGCGGCCAGCCCCTCCCAGTTGTACCAACGGTCGAAGTTCGCACAGACGGCCTCGGCGTTGAACGGAGTGCCGTCGTGGAACGTCACGCCGTCCTTCAGCGCGAAGGTGTGGGACATACCGTCCTCGGACGACTCCCAGCTCTCCGCGAGAAGGGGCGCCGGGTCGGCCGTGCCGGGCTCTGTACCCACCAGGCCCTCGAAGATCTGACGCGAGACGCGGAAGCTCTCGCCGTCCTGCGCGAAGGCCGGGTCGAGGCTGGCCGGGTCTGACGACGCCGCGAAGACGAACGTGCCGTCGACGTCGCCGGAACCTTCGCCGCTGTCATCGCCGCGCTCGCTCGCGACGCATCCCGCGAGGGCGAGGGCGACGACCGTCGCCCCGGTGAGGGCGGCGAGACCGCGTCGTCGGAGGTATGACTTGTGCATGGTGCGTGCCTTCCCGATGGGGGATCTGGTGCGCGTGAGCGGAGCCTCGTCGCTCCGTCACGATGATTTCTCGACCGTACCCAGCAAATTCCAAGAAGCCAAGGGTTTGGCCGTCGCCGATCGATTCCAATTCGGTATCGGCCGTCGCGAGACCCAGTCCCAGCCCGAGGGGTCGGGACTCAGCGGCCCGCGGGGGCCGACGCACCGGCATCCGCCTCAGACGGCGGCGCCCACCAACCGCTCGCGCGCGGCCGCGGCCCCGAGCCTGCTGGCTGCGCCCACCTCGATGGTGGGCAGGGGCAGCGCCCGCTGCACGGCGAGCCCCACGTTCACGACGACCGCCTGCGGATCGCGGCGCGCCGCGTTCTCCACGAGGGCGCGCTGCGCGGCATCCGCATCCGGACGATCGACCAGGATGACCGTCGTCCCCTCGGCGGCGACGGCCTCGTCCAGTGCGCGGTCCTGCTCGTCTACCGTGCTGCGCGCGACATCGAGGCGCATCCGGTGACCACCGGCGGCGAGCACCTCGGAGACGTAACCGGCCGCGCTGTCGACCGCGAGCGTCGAGCGGCGTCGAGCATCGACCACCGAGAGGAGGGATGCCGTCGGCGGAGTGCCGTCCACGCGGAGGGCGCGGCGCACGATCTCGAGTGCGTCGAAGGCCGGCGCCGACTCGTGCGACAGCGCGGCGGCGGCGGTGCGCAGCGAGCGGGCGAGGGCGGAGACGCGTGCCGCCGCCTGCTCGACGCGCTCGCGCGGAAGCGAGCCGTCGCGGATCGCCGCGACGATGCCGTCTCGCGCGGCGCGGAAGTCGCGCTCGTCCTGGTCGGGGAGCGCTGCCTCACCCGGGTTGGTGGGGTTGCCGATGCAGAGCAGGTCGGCGCCCGCGGCGAGAGCCTGCGCCGCTCCCCCACCGATGCCGACGGTCTCGCGGATCGCGGCCATGTCGAGCGCATCGGTGATGATGACGCCCTCGAAACCCCAGTCGCGGAGCATGCCGAGCACGCGCGGGTTGAGGGTCGCCGGCTCCTCGCCCCAGGCCGGGACCACGATGTGCGCGGTCATGATCGTGTCGACCCCCGCGTCGATCGCGGCACGGAACGGCGCGAGGTGCACGCGCTCGTACTCCTCGACGTCGAGCTCGATGACCGGCAGGGCGTGGTGCGAGTCGAGGTGCGTATCGCCGTGGCCGGGGAAGTGCTTGATGCACGCGGCCACGGCACCGTCCTGGATCCCGTCGACCTGTGCGATCACGTGCCGTGCGACGAGCGCGGGGTCGGAGCCGAACGAACGCACGCCGATCACCGGGTTGCGCGGGTCGGTGTTCACGTCGGCCACAGGGCCGAGTGCGACGTTCGCCCCGGCCGCCCGCAGGCGCCGGGCGAGTTCCGCGCCGGTGCGCGCTGTCGCCGTGACGTCGTCGAGCGCGCCGAGCTGCGCGGCGCCGGGCAGCGTCGACCCGCCGGCCGATTCCAGCCGAGTGACGCTGCCGCCCTCCTCGTCGACGCCGATGAGGGCATCCGGGTTCGCCTCGACGATCTCGGCACTGAGGGCCGCAACGCCGTCGCCGACGTTCTGCGCGAAGTACACCACGCCGGCCAGGCCGTCGCGCAGCTCCCGGCGGAGCCACTCGGGCGCGGTCGTGCCGAAGAAGCCCGGCCAGAGCACGCCGTTGGCCAGGCGCTCGAGCTGGTCGGTCATCCCTTCACCGCACCCGCGACCATGCCGGCGGACAGGCGGCGCTGCACGATCACGAAGAAGATCATGACGGGCACCGTGATGATCGTCGACGCGGCCATGATGCTGCCCCAGTCGTTGGCGTACAGGCCGAAGAACGACTTCAGGCCGATCGAGACGGTGTACTGGTCGGTCTGCGCGCCGAGGATCGTCATCGCGAAGATGAACTCGTTCCACGCGGTGATGAAGCTGAAGATGCTCGTCGCGACGAGACCCGGCATCACCAGCGGCAGCAGGATCGAGCGGAACATGCGCCACCAGCTCGCGCCGTCGATGTACGCGGCCTCCTCGAGCTCGACGGGCACGGCCGCGACGAATCCGCGCAGCATCCAGATGCCGAAGGCCAGGGAGAGCGCGACGTACACGACCATGAGGCCGATGATGCTGTTGAGCAGGCCCAGGCTCTTGACCTGGAGGAACAGCGGGATGACGAGCGCCTCGAGGGGCACCATCTGCACCACGAGGATCATCATGAGGATCGTCGTGCGGAACTTGAAGCGGAAGCGCGCGACCGCGACGGCCGCGAGCAGGCACACGATCGCGCTCACCAGCACCGTGACCAGGGCCACGATCGCGGAGTTGCGCAGGTAGGTGCCGAACCCGCCCTCGGTGAGCACGAAGGCGAAGTTGTCGAAGCTGAACTCCTGCGGCAGCAGCGACTGGCCACCGCTGGACGCCTTCTTGTCGAGGGCGCTGGCGACCATCCAGTAGACGGGGAACAGCGTGAAGATCAGGACGGCGGCGACGCCGATCCCGACGCCGATCCGAGAGCGGAGCCGGGGCTTCGGGTTCACAGCTCGTCCTCCTTCATGAGCGATCGGATGTACACGATCGTGATACCGATCAGCACGAGGGTCAGGAGCACGGCGAGGGCCGCGCCGAAGCCGTAGCGGTTCTGCCCGAACGACTCGACGTACGACCAGACGCCGAGGTTCAGCACCTGGCGGTTGCCACCGCCACCACCGGGCATGAGGTAGACCTGGGCGAAGACCTTGAAGTCCCAGATCGTCGAGAGGATGATGACGACGGAGAAGACGGGCTTGAGCGTGGGGAAGATGATCTTCCAGAACCGACGCCATGCGCCGGCGCCGTCGAGGGCCGCCGCCTCGAGCATCTCCTTCGAGACGCCGAGGAGCCCGGCGAGAACGGTGATCGCGACGAACGGGAACCCGTGGTGCACGACGTTCAGCAGCACGATCGCGTAGAACGACCACTGGTTGGTGAACCAGTTGACCGCGCCGTCGATGAGGCCGAGGTTCTGCAGCACGCTGTTGAAGATGCCGCGGTCGGCGTCGAAGATGAAGGTCCAGACGTACGTGCCGGTCACGGCGGGCATGGCCCACGCGACCATGATGCAGCTGGAGACGATGGTGCGCCAGACGGTGCCGAGTCGCGCGAGCAGCAGGGCGACCAGCGTGCCGACCGCCACGGTGACGAAGACCGCCACCGCGGCGAAGCCGACCGTGTTCGGGAGCACGACCGTCCAGAGGGTCGGGTTGGTGAGCGCCTCGACGTAGTTCTGCAGGCCGATCCAGTTACTCTCCCCGGTGTTGATCTCGCGCAGACCGTAGTCCTGCAGCGAGTAGATGAACACCTGGATGAGCGGCCAGAGCATGAGCACCGCGAGGATGATCAGCCCGGGCGCGAGGAGGAGCCAGGGGCGGGCCGCGACGATCGAAAGACCGCGACGCGGCCGGCCGCCGGCCACGGAGACGGAGGGGGACTCCGTCTTCGTGGCCGGCAGTGGCGCTTGCACCATCGACATGGAGGAAGTGCTTCCTTACTTACTGGTTGAGCAGGTCCGTCATCTCAGCGGCGGCGTCCTTCGTCGCGGTCGCGACGTCCTTCTGCCCGCTGAGGATGGCCTGGATCATGGAGTTGGTCGTCTTCTTCGCCTGGACGGCGCCGAAGTTCGGGGTGACCGGGACGGATGCTCCGCCATCGACCATCTGCTCGGCGAAGGGAGCGACGAGCGGGTCGGTCGAGGACAGGGCCTCTTCCATGGCCGACTGCACGCCGGGGAAGTAGCCGGTCTCGTTCGACCACTGCTCGGCGAACTCGCCGGTGGTCATGAGCTTGACGAACTCCCACGCCAGGTCGGCGTTCTTGGTGGTGTTGAAGACCGAGAGGTGCGATCCGCCCAGCACGGAGGGGGCGATTCCGCCGTCCTCACCGGGGATGACTGCGGCGCCGATCTTGCCCTCGAGATCCGGGTTGGCCTCGATGAGCGACTTCGGCGTCCACGAGCCCGAGAGCATCATGGCGACGTTGCCCTGCGTGAAGGCGTCGCGGAGGTCGGTCTCCTTCCAGGTCGTCGCACCGGCCGACGAGAAGCCGTGCTCGGTCGCGAGACCCGTGTAGAACTCGATGCCGGCCTGCGACTCGGTGCTGTCGAGCTCGCTGGTCCAGGTGTCGCCGTCCTTCGTAGCGACCTCGCCACCCGCGCCCCAGACCCAGGGGTAGACCTGGAACTCGGCGTCACCGGGAACCGGGAACGGGAGCATGTCGGGCTTGGCCGCCTTGATGGCGTCACCCGCGGCGACGATGTCGTCCCACGTCTTGGGGACCTCGAGGCCGAGCTCCTCGAAGACGTCGGCACGGTAGACGAGCGAACGGACGCCGGCATACCACGGCATGCCGTAGAGCTCGTCGTCGTAGGTGCCGGCGACCGCCAGGCCCTCGACCAGGTCGTCGCGCAGGCCGTCCTCGGCGTCGACGTACTCGTCGAGCGGGAGGAGCGCGCCAGCGTCGGCGAACTCCGCGGTCCAGGTGGTGCCGGTCTCGGCGATGTCGGGGGTCGTGCCGCCGGCGATCGAGGTCACGAAGCGGTCGTGGGCGTCGGCCCACTGGATCTCCTCGATGTTGACCGTGGCGCCGGTCTCCTCTTCGAAGGCCTCGGAGACCTTGTCATAGAAGGCGGTGGAGTCGGGGTTGGTGCCCTTCATGATCCAGACGGTGAGTTCCTGCCCCTCTCCGTCTGCTGCTCCGCCGCCGTTGTCGCCGCTGCCTCCTGCGCAGCCCGCGAGCGCGATCGAAGCCACGGCGCCGAGCGCCACGACCGGAAGAATGCGCTTGTGCATCAGTGGATCTCCTCTTTGAAACGTCCTGGGGGTTGGACGAGTGGGTGCTCGCCCTTTCGAATAAGTATCCACGACTAACTAATTGCCTGCAAGTGGTTCACACGATCGTCACATGCTTGTGACAATCGTTTCCGGGGCGGTCTCTCAGGCATCCTCGCCGGGCCCGTCGCTATGCTCGCGAGATGTCACGACGCGCCCGAGACTCCGACCGCACGCCGGTCGCCCGCCACGCGACTCCCGCACCCGCCCGTCCGGTGCGACGCTTCCTCAAGGCGGGCGGCATCGTGGTCGCCATCCTCCTCACGGCTTCGCTCGCGGTCGCCGCCTTCGTGGCGGCCGACTACATCAACCGCCTCAACGACGGCGCCGTGACCCTCGAGGATGCGCCGGAAGTCGAACCGCCCGCGATCAGCGCCTACCCCGGCGAGTTCAGCGTGCTGCTGGTCGGCACCGACGAGTGCGGGGAGGTCTCGACGGGTCTCCTGGGCGATCGCTGCTCGAAGGCCGACGGCGGCGTGCTCAACGACGTGAACCTGCTCGTGCACGTCTCGGCCGAGCCCCGCGCCGTGACCGTCGTCTCCTTCCCCCGCGACCTGATGATCCCCACATCCGAGTGCACCCGCACCGACGGATCGACGGCATCGGCGACCGAGAAGTCGCAGATCAACTCGATCTACGAGAACGCCGGTGTCTCCTGCATCGCCAAGACGATCACCGAACTCAGCGGGGTCGAGATCCCGTTCGCCGCGAAGATCGACTTCGACGGCGTCATGGAGGTCACCGATGCGATCGGCGGGGTCGAGGTGTGCATCGGCGGTGACGGCATCCACGACGATCAGACCGCACTCGACTGGGAGCCCGGCCCGCGCACCGTCTCGGGCTACGAGGCCCTGCAGTTCATCCGCACGCGGTACGGCGTCGGCGACGGCAGCGACATGGCGCGCGTGTCGAACCAGCAGCAGTACATGTCGCGGCTCGTGAAGAAGATCATGAGCGACGAGGTGCTGAGCGACCCGGGCAAGGTGCTGGGCCTCGCGAACACGGTGGTCGACAACATCGACCCGAGCACCGAGCTGGGCAACCCGGTGCGGATCGCGCAGCTCGCGCTGTCGATCAAGGACGTGCCCTTCGAGGACTTCGTCTTCGTGCAGTACCCCGTCTTCGCCGACCCCGACGACTCCGACCGCGTCATCCCGAACTACGACGCGGCGGAGACGCTGTGGACCGCACTCGCCGCCGGCCAGCCGGTGCAGATCACCGGCGACGCGTCGAACAACGGCGGCGTCGAACTGGTCGATCCGGGAACGGGCGCGACCGACGGTGCGACGGACGGAACGGAGGCGACCCCCGGTGACGAGGCGCCCGCAACCGACGCGCCCGCCACGGATGCCCCCGCTCCCCGCGCCACGCTCGATCCGAGCATCTCGGGGCAGAGCGCGGACCAGGAGACCTGCGCCGGCGGTCGGGGGTGACCGCGGCGCGGAACGCGTAGGCTCGCACGCATGGGACGGATGCGACAGCGCGACTCGGAGCATCCGCAGGCGCGGCTCGACCACGCCGGGCTGGCGAGCATCGTGCCGTCGGAGTTCACGTCCGGCTACGAGCTCATCGTCGACGGCACCCCGCAGTCGCACGTCGACCTGGACGACCCCACGCATCTGCACTTCGAGTACATCGTGCGCATGGGGGCCGTGATCGACCAGCTTCCAGACGGGCCCCTCACCGCCGTGCACCTGGGCGCCGGGGCGTTGACGATCCCCCGCTACATCGACGCCACGCGCCCGGGCTCGCGGCAGCAGGTGATCGAGTGGGAGGCGCCCCTCGCCCAGCTCGTGCGCGAGCACCTCCCGCTCCCGCGTGCCGCGTCGATCCGCATCCGCATCGGCGATGCGCGCGAAGGCGTCGGCCGACTGCCCGCCGCGCTCCGCGGCTCGTGCGATCTGGTGGTTTCGGACGTCTACTCCGGGGCGCAGACGCCCGCGCACCTCACCAGCGTCGAGTTCTACCGCGAGGTCTCCGGGCTCCTCGCCCCCGGCGGCATCCTGCTCGTCAACGTCGCCGACGGACCAGGGCTCGCCTTCGCCCGACGTCAGGTCGCCACCGTCGCCGAGGTGCTGCCCGAGACGGCGGTGCTCGCCGACACCCAGGTGCTCAAAGGACGCCGGTTCGGCAATCTCGTGATCGCGGCATCCGCCACTCCCCTGCCCACGGCGTGGCTCCCCCGGGTGCTCGCCGCCGGACCGCACCCGGCGAAGATCGCCCAGGGCGCGGAGGTGCGCGCGTTCACCCAGGGAGCGACGGTGGTCACCGACGCGGATGCCGTCGCCTCGCCGCGGCCCGACTCGTCGCTCTTCCTGCGCTGATCCGACGACCGGATCGATGCTCGCGGGCGTGCCGCGCCCCGGCCGGCGGCTGCCCGGGAGAGACTGTTCGAGGGACGCGGCGGAAGGAGAGCAATGAGTTTCATCCGGGGATACGACCGGGAGAACCTCCGTGAACTGGTCGACATCGACGAGTGCGCGGTGCGCCTCGCGGAGATCGAGACGCAGCGCAGCCTCCCGGCCCTGCTCGAGCGGGTGTGGCTGTTGAAGGTTCTCGGGCGTCTCGACGAGGCGCTGGTACTCGCCGAGACCACCGTGCGTCAGGCGCGCATGGCCGGCACCCGCAAGGATCTGCTGCGCGCCCGCGTGCTGCACGCCACGGTGCTGCAGTACCGCGGCGCCCACGCCGCCGCCGATCAGGAGCTCGCCGCGTGCGCCGAGGAGGCCGAGGGCCAGGGCTGGATCACCGTGGCCGCGTTCGCGCACCAGCATCAGGGCAAGAACGCCTTCGACGCGGGCGACTACGAAGCCGCCCGCGAGAGCTTCAAGCGCTCGCTGTTCCTGCGGCGCGAAGCCGGGGCGGAGGACCGTGAGCTCGAGGTCGCCCTGCTCGCGATCGACGCGGTGGAGCGACGGCGCACGACCGAGCTCGTCGCCGGCTGATGCGTCACGGCGCCCGGCGCGATGCTCCGGGCCGTGGTGTCGGTGGCATGTCTTAGTCTGAGCACATGGCCGATCTCGACCGGGTCCGCGTCTGGGCCGAGGCGCTCATCACGATGCATCTCGACGACTCGTGGTCGTTCGCTTTCGACAACGCCAAGCGTCGCGCCGGCCAGTGCGATTACACGCGCCGGCGCATCACGGTCTCGCGGTACCTGGCGGCTCGGTTCGACGACGACGAGATCCATCAGGTGCTGCTGCACGAGGTGGCGCACGCTCTAGCCGGACACACCGCCGCCCACGGCCCGGCGTGGAAGCGCACCGCCCGAGACCTCGGCTACGTCGGCGGCACCACGCACCGCGGCGAGACCGCCGTCGAGCTCGCCCCGTGGGTCGGCCGCTGTCCGCGGGGCCACGAGACGTTCCGCCACCGCCGGCCCACGCGCGCCACCTCGTGCGCCGCGTGCTCGCGCAACTTCGACGAGCGCTACCTGTTCACGTGGGCGCGGCGCGAGATCACCGCGGCGACACGCCTCGCGGCTCAGTCGCCGCGCTGACCGCGATCCCGTTCCCCGGGCTCCGTGGGCGACGCCTCGGCCGCGAGCGGGGGCTCGGACTCCGACGGCGGCTCGGTCGCCACGGGCTGCGCGGTCCCCTCGTCGGGCGCGGGGCCCGCGGTGCGGCGGCGACGCAGCAGCGCCGCCGCGGCGCGCCATCCCACCAGCAGCACCCCGAGGGTGAGCGTCGCGACGATGATGAACGGCACCTGCGCCGTGTCACCGGTCGCAAGACGCAGCAGCATGCCGCCGGCGACCGTGACGACCCACACCACGGCGCCCCAGGCCACCGACCACGGGCGACGGGGACGCGACGGCAGCAGCGCCGCGATGGCGTGACCGACGAGCAGCGCCACCAGGAACGGCCAGGCGGTCAGGAGGAATCCGGCGGGGCCCTCGTCATGCGACGCACGGCCGATGACCGCGAAGACCAGCACCAGCACGACGTCGACGATGACTGCAGGGAGGTACCTCATGCCACGACCCTACGCGCGGTGGGCCGGCCGGATGCCCGACCCGCCGCGGTCACCGACACCCTTCCCCCGGACGCCCCGAGCGACCGCGCACGATCGCGGACTCGGCGATCAGGAGAAGGCGGCGAAGGAGCGCTCGCGGAACACCGGCACCGCGGTGACCGCATCGAGTCGCGCGGCGGCGGCGACGGCCGCGGCGTCGTCGAGATGACGGCCCGAGCCGCTCGCCGAGACGAGGTGGCCGAGCGCGCGACGCAGTGCCCGGAAGGCCTCGGCCGCCACCGCCGCATCCGGCGCCGTGTGATCGATGCCCAGGTCGGTCAGCGCGGACGCGATCGCTCCCGCTGCGAGCTGGTCCTCGACGGTGAAGCGCACGTCGTTCGACGCGTCGCGCTCCCCCGTCGGCACGATCGCCACCGACGTGCGGCGCCGGCGATCCTCCTGAATGCTCTGCACGGCGCGGGCGACGGCCGAGGCGTTGCGCAGGCATCCGACCAGCACCGTCGATCCCCCCGCATCGGCCGTGACCGCCAGTGCGGGGGCGACCGAGTCGGACGACCACTCCGCGGCATCGGCGAGCGCGACCGTCGAGCCCGCCGCCACCGCATCGGTCACCGCGGTCGAGAAGGAGAGCACGTCGACGATCACGACCACGTCGGCGTCGGCGAGGCGTTCGAGCCCCGCGAGCCCCCAGTCGAGACGGACCTGGTAGACGGACTGATCGAGGGGCGACGGCATCCCTCCACCCTATGCGCGCACCGCCGCGCGCATGCCGCCTGCGCCCCGCGAGGGGTCACGACACGCCGCATTCGCACCCTCCCGTGCGGCGTGTTGCGAGCCCTCGCGCGACGTGGGACGCGGGCCTCAGTCGGCGGCGAGCGCCTCGACCGGCGCCACGCGCGTCGCGAGCCGGGTGGGCGTCGCAGCGGCGACCAGGGTGAGCAGGGCGGTCGCGGCCACGATCGCGACCACGGGAATCCACGGCACCTGGGGGGCGATGAGCCCCGCGGGGGTGAATTCCGGCAGCACGGGCACCGACCCGAGCAGCGACTGCGCGGCGATCCAGCCGTAGGCGATACCGAGCACGAGGCCCGTGAGGGTTGCGGCGACGGTGATATGCGTCGCCTCGAGCAGCACCATGCGACGCACCTGCCGGTTCGACAGCCCGATCGACCGCAGCAGCCCGAGTTCGCGACGACGCTGCACCACGCCGATCGTGAGGAGGTTCACCAGCCCGACCGCCGCGATCACCGCCGAGACGGCGACGAGCACCATCATGACCGAGGCGAAGGCGTCATAGGGCGCGAAGAACTCCGGCGGGATCTCCTCCGTGGTCTGGCTCGTCATGAGCCGCTTCGCGGATTCGAGCGCGACGGCGAACATCGTCACGAGGGTCACGCCCATCACCACGCCGATCGCCATGCGCGACGAACGTTCGGGGTAGCGGAGCGCGTTCTCGGCCGCGAGGCGGGCGGTCGCGCTCGACCCGAACATCCGGCCCACCAGCCGCAGCACCGGCGGCATGAACAGCACCGACCCGAGTGCGAGGCCGGTGAACGAGAGCAACCCTCCGAAGAACGCCACCACCACGCCGAGGGGCGTGATGAGCCCGATCAGCACCCCGCCGACCAGCAGCGCCGCGCCCGCGATGAGCAGCACCCAGGCGCCCACGTGCCGACGTGCGGCGCCCGCGAGCTCGTCGTGGGTGCGCTCGACCGAGCCCCCGAGCGCCTGCAGCGGCGTGACCGAGAGCACGCGCCGCGATCCCACCCAGGCGGCGAGCCACGTCGTGAGCGCGACGCCGACCGCCGGCAGCACGAGGGCGGGATGCGCGAGCGAGAAGTCGGCGGGCACGTTGTCGATCAGCATGCGTCCGACCTGCACGCCGATCGCCGAGAGGCCGACACCGGCGCCGAGGCCCACCAGAGCGCCGATCACCCCGACCACGATCCCCTGGCGCCCCACCTCGGCGCGCTGCGATCGGGCGGTGGCGCCGATCAGACGCATCAGAGCGATGCGGCGGGTGCGGCCGGCGATGATCGTCGAGAAGGTGTTGGCCGTCACGATCGCAGCGACGTACATCGCGACCGCGGTGAGGAGCACCGAGAGCAGGGCGACCACGACGGCGAGCGTCTCGCTGTCGCCGATGAACGGGTCGTTCTGCAGCACGGCGCCGATGAACGCGGTGACCTCGACGAGCACCACGCCGAACCCCGCCGACAGCGCCGCCACGAGGATGCTCGCCCCCATGCCGCGTTCCCGCAGCCAGGCCAGCCGTGGCGCGGTGGCGGCGGTCTCGGGCACCACCGTCGAGACGGCCGAGGCGACGGCGGTCATGCCGACACCTCGGCGGCGAGCATGTACGCCGAGATCTGCTCGGCGGTCTGCCGGGGGTGGTCGGCGACGATGCGGCCGTCGCCGAGGTAGAGCACGCGGTCGGCGTGGCTCGCGGCGATCGCGTCGTGCGTCACCATCGCGATGGACTGGCCGTGGTCGCGACTGGCCTGCGCCAGCAGCCGCAGCACCTCGCGGCCCGTCTGCGAGTCGAGGTTGCCGGTGGGCTCGTCGGCGAAGACGAGGTCGGGGGCGGTGGCGAGCGCCCGCGCGATCGCGACGCGCTGCTGCTGACCGCCGGACAGCTGGTGCGGGCGGTGCCGCAGGCGGGCACCGAGACCCAGGGTCTCGACGAGACCGTCGATGCGGGCGCGCTCGATCGCGCTGGGGCGACGACCGTCGAGTTCGAATGGGAGCAGGATGTTGCCGAGCGCATCGAGCGTCGGCACGAGGTTGAACGACTGGAAGATGAAGCCCACCCGACGACGACGCAGGATCGTGAGCTCGAGGTCGCCGAGCCCGGTGATCTCGGTGTCGCCGATGAACGCCTTCCCCTCGGTGGGCGTGTCGAGGCCGGCCATGATGTGCATGAGCGTCGACTTGCCCGAGCCCGACGGGCCCATGATCGCGGTGAACTGCCCGCGGCGGATGCCGACGCTCACGTCGTCGAGCGCGCGCACGGTCCCCTCGCCCGAACCGTAGGTCTTCTTCAGGTGCTGGACGCGGGCGGCGAGGCCCAGGTCGGTGGTCGTGATCTCCATGTCCTCCACGCTAGGAAGCGGGGCGGTTCGGATCGTCGGCCGCCGGATGCATCCGCGTACATCGCCAGGATGATCCGCGCGCGCCCGCCGCGGGCGAGGAGGGGCGGATGCTCAGGCGAGCCCGTGCTCGAAGGCGAAGACCACGAGCTGCACCCGGTCGCGCAGGGCGAGCTTGGTGAGGATGCGGCTGATGTGCGTCTTGACGGTCGCCTCGCTGAGGAACTCGCGTGCGGCGATCTCGGCGTTCGACAGGCCGCGGGCGGCGAGCGCGAAGATCTCGCGCTCGCGCTCGGTGAGCGCGTCGTAGGAGGGCGGGGTCGGACGCGGCGCCTCGGCGAAATGCGCGAAGAGCTCGCGGGTCGCCGACGCGGCGATCACGCTCGACCCCGCGTGGACGGTGCGGATCGCGGCGAGCAGGAACTCCGGGTCGGCATCCTTCAGCAGGAAGCCGCTGGCTCCCTGGCGGATGGCGCGGGCCGCCGCCTCGTCGAGGTCGAAGGTCGTGAGCATGACGACGCGGGGCGCATCGGGCCGAGCGAGGATCTCGGCGGTCGCGGTGAGCCCGTCCATCACCGGCATGCGGATGTCCATCAGCACGACGTCGGGGCGCGTCTGAGCGACCACGGCGAGCGCCTCGCTCCCGTCGCCGGCCTCGCCGACGACCTCGAGGTCGGGCTGCGAGGCGATGAGCATGCGGATGCCGGCGCGGAACAGCGCCTGGTCGTCGACGAGCACGACGCGGATCATGAGGGGGCTCCGATCGGGAGGCTGCCGTGGACGTGGAATTCGGACCCTCGGCGCTCGGCCTCCAGGCTGCCGCCGACGAGCTGCGCGCGCTCGCGCATGCCGACCACACCGTGACCCGTGCCCTGCCCGAGCTGCGGAGCGCGGCCTTCGGCCACCGCGTTGCGCACGTCGATGTCGACGCGATCGGGCAGCCACGACAGCCGCACGTCGACCGCGCCGTCGCCGTGCCGGATCGCGTTGGTGAGCGCCTCCTGCAGGATGCGGTAGACGGCGAGCTGCACCGCGGCCGGCGGCTCGCCCGGCGGCATCGGGTCGACGGTGATACGCGGGTCGACGCCCGCCTGCCTCACCTGCCCGAACAGGGTCTCGAGGTCGGCGAGGGTGGGCTGCGGCCCGTCGCCCTGCCGGTGCCGCAGCTGGGTGAGCAGCATCCGGACGTCCGAGAGCGCTCCGCGGGCGGTCTGTGCGATGGTGCCGAGCGCCTCGGTCGCCATCTCGGGCTTCACCGCGGCCGCATACCGGGCACCGTCGGCCTGGGCGATCACCACCGCGAGCGAATGCGCCACGATGTCGTGCATGTCGCGCGCGATGCGCACGCGCTCCTGCTCCTCCGCGGCGAGCATCTCGGCCTGCGCCCGAGCGACCTGGGTCGCCCTGCCCGCGACGATCACGCGCCACAGCAGACCGGCGCCCCACGACATGACCATCGCCAGCACGAACACCGAGCCGAGCAGCGCGGCGGTCACGGCCGCGCGCATCGCACTGGCGGCGTCGGTGACGAGCTCGCCCGACCAGGCCACCCCGAAGTACGCGCCGCCGATGAGGCCGCCGCCGAGCGCCGATGCTCCCCCCAGCCACAGCAACCGCCGGCTTCCCCAGGCGGCTGTCGCGAAGAGCACGATGAGGATCGCGGCGTCGTACGGCACCGGGGGCAGGCCCATCGCCATCTGCGCGATCGCGCCGAACCAGGCGATGCTCAGCGCGAGCGCGGGCGAGAGACGGGAGATGGCGGCAGCACCCCAGAGCACGGCCCCGACGAGGATGTACGCCGTGGTCGACGACACGCCGTCGGCGATCCACGCGCTGAGCCCGCTCGAGCCGGGGACGAGCGGGACGCCCGCCGTGAGCAGGAACCCGAGGATCGAGCACACGACGTCGGCGACGATCCAGGTGCGGGAGACGGGGCGGAACACCCCTCCACGCTACGCGAGCGCGGCGAGCGCCCGCGTCCGTCGGAAGATGTATCCCCGTCGCCGCGGGGCGCGACGATCAGGCCCGGGCGATGATCTCGCCGTGCGGCACGAGGTACCAGCCGTCTCCGGCATCCGCCCAGCGCTTCCAGGCATCGCTGATCGTGCGCAGGTCTTCGCGCGTCGCCATCCCCGCGTCGACGAGCTGGCGCGCGAGCGCGGACTCGAGGATGCGGTCGGCCCACATGCCGCCCCACCATGCGCGGTCCTCGGGGGTGGCGTAGCACCACGTCGAGGCCGTCGCAGTGATGTCGGTGAAGCCCGCCGCGCGCGCCCACGAGAGCAGCCGTCGGCCGGCATCGGGCTCACCGCCGTTCGCGCGGGCCGCGGCGCGGTACAGCCGCAGCCACTCGTCGAGCTCGGGAAGGAGCGGGAACCACACGAATCCGGCGTAGTCGGCGTCGCGCGCCGCCACGACACCGCCGGGCACCGTCACGCGCCGCATCTCGCGCAGTGCCTGCACGGGATCGGCGACGTGCTGCAGTACCTGGTGCGCGTGCACCACGTCGAAGCTGTCGTCGGCGAAGGAGAGCCGGTGCACGTCTTCGACCGAGAAGGAGATGTTCGAGATTCCGCGCTCCGCGGCGAGCGCCCGCGAGAGTGCGAGGGCGGGCTCGTCGATCTCGGTCGCGGTGATGCGGGCGACATGGCGGGCGAAGTCGACGGTGATGCTCCCCGGCCCGGCGCCGACGTCGAGCATCCGGGTCTCTCGGGCGAGGTGCGGGCGCAGATAGGCGGCGGAGTTCGCGATGTCGCGCACGCTGTGCGAACGGAGCACGGACTCGTGATGTCCGTGGGTGTAGGTGGCCATGCCTCAGTCTCGCATCATAGGTGAGCCCGCCCCGATGCGTCCGCGTCAGTGCCGTTCGGACGCCAGGCGGCGGATCGCCTCACGGTCGGGCTTGCCCGAGGCGAGGGTGGCGATCTCGTCGACGAGGACGAGTCGCGACGGTCGCGCCGCCTTGCCGATGCCCGCCGCGACGGCCTCGCGCGCCTGCTCCAGCTGATCCGCCTCGGTGCGGCGCAGTACCTCTCCCCGCCGAGCGACGATGACGGATGCCTCGCCCCACCGTTCGTCGGGAACACCGACCACGACAGCCTGATGCAGCCCGGGGATCTGCCGAACGAGACGTTCGACGCGGTCGAGCGAGATGTTGATGCCGCCCGAGACGATGACGTTGTCGGCGCGCCCGTGCACGCGCACCACGCCCTCGTCGACGAGACCCAGGTCACCGGTGCGGTACCAGCGGATGCCGTGCTCGTCGCGGACGAACACCCGATCGCTGAGCGCCTCGTCGCCGAGGTAGCCGTCGGCCAACTGGGGGCCGGCGATGCGCAGCTCCCCGTCGACCGCGCGCACCGAGACCGTGTCGAGCGGAACGCCGTCGTACACGCATCCGCCGCTCGTCTCGGTGGAGCCGTAGGTGCGCACCAGGCGCACCCCGAGGTCGGCCGCCCGCTCGCGCAGGGGCTCGGGGAGCGCCTGGCCCCCCACGAGCACCGCGCGGTACGCCTGCAGCGCCGCGCGCACCGCGACGTCGTCCGCCGCGTCGAGCAGCGTCGCGACCTGCGCGGGGACCAGCGAAGTGTAGAGCGCCTCATCGCCGTGCCGCAGCATCGACAGGGTCGCCTCGGCGAACGACACGGGCGTGAAGCGCCCCTCGAGCATGACCGGCTCGGTGCGCGCGAGGATCGACCGGACGAGCACCTGCAGGCCTGCGACGTATCCCGTGGGCAGCGCGAGCAGCCACCGCCCGGACCCGATGCGGGCGGCTGTGGCGTCGGCGCTGGCCCGCAGCGCCTCCCCGCTGATCGCGACCCGCTTGGGGATGCCGCTCGATCCCGACGTGGCGATGACCACCGCGGTGCCCGCGGGCACCCGCGGGGGCACGTCGGCGAGCATGCCGAACCCGAGCGCCGGCCCCCCGTCGAGCGCCCGGCGCAGGGCGAGTCCCAGCGGTACCGGGTCATCGGCCTCGACGGGGATCAGCACGGTCATGGGCGGGCCTCAGTAGTGCCAGGGGAACGACGACCAGTCGGGCTCGCGCTTCTCGAGGAACGAGTCGCGCCCCTCCACCGCCTCGTCGGTGCCGTACGCGAGACGCGTCGCCTCGCCCGCGAACACCTGCTGACCGACGAGACCGTCGTCGACCGCATTGAAGGCGAACTTGAGCATGCGGATCGCCGTGGGCGACTTGGTGAGCACCGTCCGCGCCATCTTCAGCGCCTCCCGCTCGAGATCGGCATGCGGCACGACCCGGTTGACCGCCCCCATCTCGTAGGCGCGCTGCGCCGAGTACTCCTCGGCGAGGAAGAACACCTCGCGGGCGAACTTCTGGCCGGTCTGGCGCGCCATGTACGCCGAGCCGTACCCGGCGTCGAAGCTTCCGACATCGGCATCCGTCTGCTTGAAACGGCCGTGCTCTGCGCTCGCGATCGTGAGGTCGCAGACCACGTGCAGCGAGTGTCCGCCCCCGGCCGCCCAGCCCGGCACCACCGCGATGACGACCTTCGGCATGAAGCGGATGAGGCGCTGGACCTCGAGGATGTGCAGACGACCCACGGCCGCCTGCGACGCCCCGCTGACGACGGCCGTCTCGGTGTCGGAGTACTTGTAGCCGTCGCGGCCCCGGATGCGCTGGTCGCCGCCGGAGCAGAACGCCCACCCGCCGTCCTTCGCACTGGGCCCGTTGCCGGTGAGCAGCACGGCGCCGATGCGGGAGTCCTGCCGCGCGATGTCGAGGGCCCGGTAGAGCTCGTCGACCGTGTGCGGCCGGAACGCGTTGCGCACCTCGGGGCGGTCGAACGCGATGCGGGCGACGCCGCCGTCGTGCGAGACGTGCGCGGTGATGTCGGTGTAGTCCTCGGCACCGGGCGCGAGCACCCATTCGGCCGGGTCGAACAGGTCGGAGACGGATGCGCTGGTCACCACTCCAGCCTATTCCCGCCCGGCCCGGCGCGTCCGGATCCACCCGTCGGCGATGTCCCACGCAGGGAAGGCGACGAGGCCCGCGCCGGTGACGATCGCGAGGATGCGGAGCGCGTCCCCGCTGAGGCCGCCGTCGCCCGCGAGCACGTCGACGAATGCGGGGTTGACGAGCTCGCCCTGCGCCAGGAGTACGAGCCCCCACACGGCGAACGCCACCGCGAGCAGCGTGTTGACCACGGCGAGCGTGCGCGTCCACCGTCCACGGGCATAGACGGCGACGGCGAGCAGCGCCTCGGCGCCGATCAGCACGAGCAGCACGGTGATGCCCCACGGCCAGAGGTCGGGGTGCAGCACGGGGATCGGGGCGCCGTCGGTGGGGAAGAATCCGCGGAGCACGTCCCAGAACACGGCGCCGGCGGCGAGCACGAGGAAGATCAGCGAGGCGATGACGTCGGCGCGGGCCGCCCCCCGATCGTTGGACTCGGGCAGCTGGTCGACCGTCCAGGCGGGCAGGGCCGCGGCGTTGCCGGTGCGTTCGAGGATGACGAACACCAGCGTCACCCAGAAGGTCACGTGCACGATCGTGCCGAGACCGGCGACGACCGCCGAGCCGATGACCTCGCCGACCGAGGCCCCGGCCAGCGTCTGCCCCAGCGCGACGCCACCCATGGCGCAGATCGGGATGATCAGCAGCAGCACCTTCAGCAGGCGCCACCAGGTGAGGTAGAACCGCGGACCCACGAGGTGCAGGGGGCGCTCGGCGTAACCGGCGGCGAGGATGCCGGGGTCGCCGAGCTGCGTCAGGACGGCGCGCTCGGCCGCGACGGGATCGTCGCCCTGGTCGAGCCGGGCGTCGACCGCGTCGACGATCGAGCCCTCGAGCTCGGTGCGCACATCGTGCTGCGCACTCGTCGGCAGGCTGCGGATGACGGCGGAGATGTAACGTTCGGTCAGTGCACCGGTGGCGGTGGCGGTCATGTCAATGCTCCTTCGCGGGGAGGTCGGCGATCGCCGTGGTGAGGGCGCGCCATTCGTCGGTCAGGGTGTCGGCCAGGCGCATGCCCGCGGCCGACGTGCGGTAGAACTTGCGGGGCCGTGCCTCGTCGGTGTTCCACTCGCTCGTGAGGTACTCCTGCTTCTCGAGGCGGCGCAGCAAGGGGTACAGGGTGTTGGCGTCGGTGGAGAACCCCCGCGCCTCGAGCTCTTCGAGCAGGCCGTAGCCGTAGCCCGCCGTGCGCAGCAGCTGCAGGCAGGCCAGCACGACGGTGCCGCGACGCAGCTCCTGCAGGTGCGTGTCCAACGTCTCGTTCATGTGCATCACATTACTGTGTGACGCACACCATAGTCAACGACACATTGTCGGATCACCGACCCGCCGCCTCGTCGGGGGCATGATGGGGGCATGACGCCGGACCTCCAGGACATCGTCGCGAGCGCGCGCGTGGTCGCCCTCCCCCTGCACACCCGCTTCCGCGGCATCGACACCCGCGAAGCGCTGCTCTTCGAAGGACCCCGGGGCTGGGCGGAGTTCTCCCCCTTCGTGGAGTACGGCGACACCGAGGCGGCCACGTGGCTCGCCGCCGCGATCGACTTCGCCTGGACAGCGCAGCCCGCCCCGCTGCGCGACCGCATCCGGGTGAACGCCACCGTGCCCGCGGTCGACGCCGCCACGGTGCCCGACGTGCTCGCACGCTTCGCCGGCTGCCGCACGGCGAAGGTCAAGGTCGCCGAGCGCGGACAGACGCTGGCCGACGACGTCGCCCGCGTGCGCGCCGTGCGCGACACCCTCGGCCCCGAGGGGCGCATCCGCGTCGACGCGAACGGCCTCTGGAACGTCGACGAGGCCGAGCACGCCGTGCACGCGCTGAACGAGTTCGACCTCGAGTACATCGAGCAACCGTGCGCGACCGTCGCCGAGCTCGCCGAGCTGCGCACCCGCGTGCGCTACCTGGGCATCCCCGTCGCCGCCGACGAGAGCATCCGCAAGTCCGACGACCCCCTCGCCGTCGCTCGTTCGGGTGCCGCCGATGTGATCGTGGTGAAGGCCCAGCCCCTCGGCGGAGCGGTGCACGCCCTGCAGATCATCGCGGCGACGGGGCTGCCCGCCGTCGTGTCGAGCGCGCTCGACACCGCGATCGGCCTCTCGCAGGGCGCCGCACTGGCGGCTGCGCTCCCCGACCTGCCGTACGACTGCGGGCTCGGCACCGCGTCGCTGTTCGCCGACGACGTCGCCGATCTACGCCCCCGCGACGGCGCGATCCCTGTGGAACGCGTGGCGCCGGATGCCGCCGCCCTCGACCGTCTGGCGGCGGATGGCGAGCGCCGGGAGTGGTGGCTCGACCGCCTCGCGCGATGCCACCGAGTGCTGGCGGAGCGCTGACCCTCAGACGAGCAGGAGGTCGACGAGGCGCCCCAGCTCGTCGCTGCCGGAGCGGCGCAGCTGCGCGTCGTCCTGCCCTGCCATCGCCCCGCGCACCGTCATGCCCTCCCACACGATCATGAGGATGCGCCCGGCGACCTCCGCCGGCACGCGCAGACGCAGGTCGCCGGCGTCGACGATGTCCGACACGATCTGCGCGATACTGCCGACCATCTCGCGCTCCTGCGCGAGATAGGCCGCACCGAACGACGGGTCGCGGAGTGCGCGGATGCGGATCTCGCTCATCAGCATCACGCCCGCGCGGTCGTCGCTGCCGGAATCCATCACCTTCTGCAACAGGTCGGTGGGGTCGCACCCGGGCGCGAGCCCTCCCTCGGCGGTGATCTCGGCGACGCGCTCGCGCACCGCATCGACGCGGCGGCGCGCGACGCTCGCGGCGAGCATGAGGAAGAGCTCGTCCTTCGATTCGAAGTTGGAGTAGAACGCCCCCCGCGTGAAGCCCGCGCGCTCGCAGACGGCCTCGACCGATGCGCCGTCGAGACCGGCTTCGGCGAATACCTGTGCGGCCGCCTCGATCAGACGGGCGCGCGTGTTCTCGCGACTCCGGGTTGCCGGCATCGACATCGAGACCTCCTGTGCTCGCGAACATCGATTCTCACATCACGCACTCAGATTTCCGAATGCGAGGGAACTTACGATACATCTATGTATTGAATACATCTCTGTATCCAATGATCGACCCTGCGGAGGAATCGCGTGTCCACTCTCCTGTCGTCGCTCGGGCGCTGGTCGTTCCGGCACCCCTGGCGCGTACTCGGCTCGTGGCTGATCGTGCTCGCGCTGGCCGGTTCGGGGGCGCTCGTGCTCGGCGCCGGGACCGACAACACCTTCTCGATCCCCGGCACCGAGTCGCAGGCCGGCCTCGAGCAGCTCTCGCGGTCGTTCCCCCAGGTGAGCGGAACCAATGCGCAGTTCGTCGTCGTCGCCGCCGATGGCGATCGGGTCACCGACGACGCGTACCGAGAAAACATCGAGGATGCCGTCGACGGACTGGGCGACCTCGATGAGGTGCTCGCCGCGACCTCGCCGTTCGACGAGAACGTCAGCGGCATGGTGAACGACGACGAGACGGCCGCCATCGTGCGACTGCAGTTCGACGGACAGTCCACCGACGTGTCGGCCGAGACGAAGGACGAGCTGAACGCGGCCGTCGACGACCTCGGCGCCGAGCTGCCCGACGGCGCTGTCACGGCTCTCGGCGGCGACCTGTTCGCGGCCTCGGTCCCCGGCGTCACGATCACGGAGGCCGTCGGACTGCTCATCGCGCTCCTGGTGCTCGTCGTCACCTTCCGGTCGTTCGTCGTCGCGGGCCTCCCCCTCCTCACCGCGGTGCTCGGCGTCGGCATCTCGATGGCTGGAATCTTCGCGGCCACGGCCTTCGCCACCGTCTCGTCGACCACTCCCCTGCTCGCGCTCATGCTGGGTCTCGCGGTGGGCATCGACTACGCGCTCTTCATCATGGCCAGACACCAGGACCAGGTGCGCGACGGGGTCGACCCGGAGGAGTCGGCCTCGCGCGCCGTCGGCACGGCCGGCTCGGCGGTGGTGTTCGCGGGTGTCACCGTGCTCATCGCCCTCATCGGTCTCGGCTTCGCGGGCATCCCGTTCCTCACCACCATGGGGATCGCGGCGTCCGTCGCGGTCGCCATCGCCGTCATGATCGCCGTCACCTTGACCCCCGCGGTGCTCGGTTTCCTGAAGGGCAGGATCGTCGGTCGGCCGCGCCGCGCTCCCCGTGCACGCAAGGGTCGAGCCACGGTCGCGGCCCGACGTTCGTTCAGCGAGCGATGGGTCGGCGGGGTCACCCGGCATCCGGTCGTGGTCTCGATCGCCGTGGTGCTCGGGCTCGGCATCGTCGCGGTGCCGGCGCTCAGCCTCGACCTCGCGCTGCCCAACGCCGGCGTGCTGCCGAAGGACTCAGAGGCGCGCCAGAGCTACGACATCGTCGGCGAGGAGTTCGGACCCGGGTTCAACGGACCCCTGATCCTCACCGGCACGATCATCACCTCCACGGACCCGCTCGGCCTCATGGAAGATCTGGGTGCCGCGGTCGAGCGGATCGACGGGGTGAAGGAGGTCGCTCTCGCGACCCCCAACGAGACCGCCGACACCGGCATCGTGCAGATCGTGCCCGAGACCGCACCGGACGACCCGGCCACCGCCGACCTCGTCCGCGAACTGCGCTCCCATCACGACGAGTGGCTCGACGAGTTCGGGATCGACCTGAAGGTCACCGGCTTCACCGCCGTCGCCATCGACATCTCCGACCAGCTCGGCCGAGCGCTCGTGCCGTTCGGCATCTTCGTGATCGGCCTCTCGCTCATCCTCCTCACGATCGTGTTCCGCTCGATCTGGGTGCCGGTCACCGCCGCCCTCGGGTATCTGCTGTCGATCGTCGCCGCGTTCGGCATCGTAGGTGCCGTGTTCGAATGGGGCTGGTTCGCCGACCTGCTGCACGTCGCCAAGGTCGGACCCATCATCAGCTTCATGCCGATCGTGTTGATGGGCGTGCTGTTCGGCCTCGCCATGGACTACCAGGTGTTCCTCGTCTCCCGCATGCGGGAAGACTTCGTGCACGACCCCGACTCGCGCTCGGCCTCCCGCGCGGAGCGCCGGGCGGCCGCCGTGCGCGCCGTGCGCAGCGGCTTCACCGGGTCGGCGAAGGTCGTCACCGCGGCCGGGCTGATCATGTTCGCCGTGTTCGTCGCCTTCGTGCCCGAGGGCGACTCCTCCCTCAAGCCGATCGCGCTGGGTCTCGCGGCCGGCATCGCGATCGACGCCTTCCTCGTACGGATGACGCTCATTCCCGCGCTCATGGCGATCCTCGGCGAGCGGGCCTGGACCCTGCCCGCCTGGCTGCAGCGGATGCTGCCGCACGTCGACATCGAGGGCGAGGCCGTCGAGCGCGAACGCCGACTCGCCTCCTGGCCCGGAGACGGCTCGGTGATCGCTGCCGATTCCTTCGCGATCGGCGGGGACGACCCGCTGCTCGAACACCTCTCGCTGCGGGTCCCCCCGGGCGGCGCTCTCGTCGCTACCGGAGGCGACGCAGAGCGACGGCGCGCCCTCGCCCTCGCGATCGCGGGACGAGTGCCGGCCGAGGGTGGCGCCCTGCGCGTCGCCGGCCACCTGCTGCCCGGTCGGGCGGCGTGGGTGCGGGCGCACGTCGGGTGCGTGCTCGTCGACCACTCGGATGCTCCGCTCGACGATCTCGTCGAGGCCCTGCGGGGACGGTCGGAGGTCGTCGTCATCGACGGGATCGACCACCTCACCGCCGGCCGGCTCGATCAGGCCACCGCCCTGCTCCGTGATGCGGCATCGTCTCGCGCTCTCGCCGTGTTCGCCACGGCATCCGACCCCCGTGCCGCCCGCGCGGCGCTCACCGCCGCCGGCTGGTCGGACCCCGCCCTTCTCGACATCACCGCCCCGCTCCGGGCGACCGAAGACTCCGAGGTGACCGCATGACCCTCCCCCTCGAGCGCGCCCGCACGCGCCGCCCCATCACCTGGCTCACGATCCTCGGCATCCTGCTGCTCCCGGCGGCGATCGGCGGCATCCTCGTCTCGTCGCTGTACAACCCGACCGAGCGACTCGATTCGATGACCGCTGCGATCGTCAACCTCGACGAGCCCGTCGAGATCGACGGGCAGACGGCTCCCCTGGGTCGGCAGCTCGCCGCGGGGCTGGTCGAGGGCTCCGACGAGCTCGACTCGAACCTCACGTGGGTCATCTCGAACGAGGACGACGCCGCCGAGGGGCTGAAGAACGGCGACTACCAGGCCGTCATCACGATCCCCGAGAACTTCTCCGCCGCGGCGACGTCGGCGGGCACCGCGATCTCCGAGGGCGGCAGCGACGCCGAGAAGGCGACCATCGAGGTCTCGACCCCCGACGACGGACTCGTCGCCGACGACCTCATCACCGGGCAGATCGCCGACGTCGCGGCGTCGACCCTCGGCACGACGCTGTCGGAGGCCACGACCGAGAACATCCTGGTCGGCTTCACGACGATCGGCGACCAGATCGGCGACGCCGCCGACGGCGCGCTGGAGCTGGCCGAGGGGGCGCGTACCGCCGCCGACGGCGCGACGGCGATCCCCGACGGCGCCACCCAGCTCGCGACCGGCGCGACCGAACTCGGCACCGGTGCGACGACGCTCGCGACGGGGCTCGACACCATCGCCGCCACCACGCGTCAGCTGTCGACGGGGGCGTCGACCCTCGGCGCGGGTCTCACGGCGGGCTCGACGGCGCTCACCGATCCGAACGGCGACTTCGCGAAGCTCGTCGGAGCGGCGACCGCCGGCGCGCCGTACCTGACGGCGGCGTCGGCCGACACGCAGACCGCGGCCGTATCGATCGGCGCACTCGCCCAGAGCTGCGCGGCGTCGGGGGCATCCGCCGAGTTCTGCACCGACCTCGCCGAGGCCGCCGGGCAGGCCGGCACCGCCGCGACCTCCGCCGGCACGGCCGCCGCCTACCTCGGTCCGGTCGCTGCCGGCCTCCCCACCGCCGCGACCGGCCTCGCCACGAGTCTGAGCGACGCGGGCGCGGGTGCCCAGCAGATCGCGAGCGGCCTGTCGCAGCTCGCGACCGACGGCGTCGACCAGTCGGCGGCCGGCGCACGAGCCCTCGCCACCGGCGCCGGGCAGTTGTCGTCTGGGGCCACCGAGCTCGCGACGGGCGCGACCGACCTGGCCACCGGCCTCGACACCCTCGCCACGGGCACCGGCGACCTCGCCGGCGGCCTGCGACAGGCATCCGATGCGCTGCCCTCGTTCAGCGACACCGAATCGGCGTCTCTCGCCTCGGTGATCGCCGACCCCGTCGAGACCGATTCGTCGATGGACTCGCTCTTCGGCCCCACCGCGATCCCGCTGCTCACCGCCGCGGTGCTGTGGTTCGGATCGCTGGCGACCTTCCTCGTGCTGCGGGCGCACACCGCGCGCACCCTCACCTCGCGTCGCACCTCGCTCGGCCTCGCCCTGCGGGGGTTCTGGCCGGCGGCGCTCATCGGAGCCGTGCAGGGCGTTCTGCTGTCGATCATCGTGCAGTTCGTCGCCTCGTACGAGGCCGGCGCCTGGTGGGCGTTCGCCGGTACGGCTGTGCTGACGGGCGTGGCGTTCGCGGCCGTGCATCAGGCGCTGGTGTCGGTGCTGGGCGGGGTCGGCCGCTGGATAGCTGCGCTCGTGGGCGTGCTCGCGGTGGCGACCGGACTGATCTCGACGGTCCCGGACTGGCTCGCATCCCTCGGCGCCGCGCTGCCGACCGCCCCCGCGTTCGCCGGACTCATCTCCGCGAACGGCTCGGCCATCACGGCGCTCGTGGTCTGGGCCGTGCTGTCGCTCGTCGCCACCACCCTCGCCGTGACCGTTCGCCGCACCACCTCGGCGCGGGCCCTCCCCGCCTGCCCCTCTCCCCCCCCCCCCCCCCCCCCCCCCCCCCCCCCCCCCCCCCCCCCCCCCCCCC
>JASCNZ010000027.1 GCA_029959905.1 Microbacteriaceae bacterium PS02344 | reverse complement strand
CACCGGGGCGCGCCCGGCGGCCCCGCGCGGCGCGGGGCCCGGGGGGGCCTCCCCCCCCCCCGGGGCCCCCCTCCCATAGCCAGCCCCATCCGCATCGCCCCACCTCACGGAGAGCACCGGAGCATGAAACTCGACGGACTCGTATCGGGCCTGAAGACCGATGAGCTCATCACCGCGCTCATGGACGTCGCCGCGATCCCGAAGAAACTGATCACCAACAAGATCACCGACCGCACCACGATCATCCAGAACCTGCAGTCACTGAACACCTCGTTGCAGGCGCTCGTGGAGAAGGCGAAGACCGCGGCGGGCGCGACCTCGCTCGCCGCATTCACGGCATCCTCGTCGTCGGAGAACGTCACCGTCACGGCCGGGGCCACGGCGAACGCCTTCTCGACCTCGGTCGTGGTCGACGCCGTCGCCACCGCGCACTCGGTCGTCAGCGCCGCGGCCGGCTCATCAGCCTGGGGCGGCACGTTCACCCTCGTCGGCGCGGACGGCGAGCCGGTCGAGATCACCCCGACCGGCACGGGTCCTCAGGACCTGGCGAAGGCCATCAACGGCGCGAAGGCGGGTGTGATGGCGACCGTCGTGCCCGCGGGCACCGCCGCAGACGGCACCCCGCTCTCGCGCATCCAGATCACCGCCGCGGAGACGGGTGAGGAGCATCGCTTCACGCTGCACCGGGGCACCGCGGCCGCGGTCGCCGCCGGAACGTCTGTCGACATCGCCGCCGAAGACGGTGCGGCGATCCTCACCGCGGGCGCCGATGCGCGTGTGCGGCTCTTCGCCGGCACCGCCGCCGAGCAGACGCTGCGCAGCGCGAGCAACACGCTGAGCGTGGCAGCGGGAGTCGATATCACCGTCCGCACCGCGAGCGCCGACCCCGTCGTCGTAACAGTGGCGCTCGACCCGAAGGCGCAGACCGCGAAGGCCGAGGCCTTCGTGAAGGAGATCGCCGGTCTGCTCACCCGCATCGACAACGGATCGAAGGCCACCGTCGGCGGCGTGGGCGAGACCACGACGCTCGGGGTCTTCACGGGTGACAGCACCGTTCGGAACCTCCGCGGCGCGATCGGGAAGGCCATGCAGCATCCGGTCGACGGCGTGTCGCCGTCGACGATCGGCATCTCGACCGACCGCAACGGCGTGCTGACGTTCGACGCCGAGAAGTTCGCGGCCGCCCTTGCCGACGACCCCGACGCAGTCCAGGCCGTCTTCTCGGGCATCGCCGCCCGGGTGCAGGACGTGACGGGGCAGTACTCCGACAAATACGACGGCATGCTGACACAGCGCATCACCGGACAGCAGGACGAGGTCAAGAGCCTCAAGACGCAGTCCGAGCGCTGGGACGTGCGCCTCGAACAGCGTCGGGCCACCCTCGAGCGCACCTACTCGCAGCTCGAGGTGCAGCTGTCGAACCTGCAGGCGCAGTCGACCTGGCTCACCTCCCAGCTCGCCGGGCTCACGCCCTCGAAAGACTCCTGACCCGATCCGCCCCCTCCCCTAGGAGAGCCGCATGCCCCTCACATCCCTGGAGCGCGCCAAGCAGCAGTACCTCGAGCAGCAGGTCGCCTCCGCTTCACCGGAACGACTGCTGACGATGCTCTACGACCGCCTGCTCGTCGACATCGATCGCGCCGCGGCCGCACAGCAGGCATCCGACTGGTCGGCCGCCGCCCCCCATCTCACGCACGCCCAGAGCATCGTCGCCGAACTCAGCGCCTCGCTCACCGACGCGTGGGACGGCGCCGACGACCTCCGCGCCCTCTACACGTACCTGACCGGGCGACTCATCATCGCCAATGTCTCGCGCGACGCCGCCGCGACGGCCGAGAGCCGGGCGCTCGTCGCGCCCCTGCGCGACGCGTGGCACCAGGCGGCAGCGCTCACCGGTGACGCGCCCGCGATCGCCACCACCGCGACGGCCTGAGTCGGGTGGCGGACAACCTCGCGGCCTGGATCGCCGTACTCGACCGCTTCGAACGCGCGCTCGACACGGCCGACGTGCCGGACGAGACGTTCGACCCGCCCGCCGGTCCCGTGCCGGACGAGTTGCGGGAACGGGCCGAGGCGGTGCTCGCGCGGCAGCAGCTGATGATCAACGGGCTGCTCGCGTCGCGTGCGGGGGTCGCCCGAGAGCTCGCCGCCCTCCGGCGCGTACCGGGACGCCCCGGCGGAGACGCTCCCGTATACCTCGACGTCGAGGGCTGAACCCGCGGGTTACGGCGACCCCGCCGCGTCGCGATAGTGGGGGACGAGCACGGATCGCTCGACGCTGGGCCACGGATCGGCCTTCCCTCTCAACGTCCGGAGTACCCCCGTGCTCGAATCCGTCACCTCCAGCGCGCTGCTCAGCGCTCTCGACGGGCTGGCCCTGCGCCAGCGCGCGATCGCCGAGAACATCGCGAACGTCAACACCCCCGACTACCACGCCCAGCGCGTGACCTTCGAAGACGAGCTGCGTGCCGCCGTCGCCCACGGCTCGGGGACCGTCTCGCCGACCGTGGAGCGCTCGCTCGAGCCCACGCGCCTCAACGGCAACAACGTCAATCTCGACACCGAGACGCTGTCGAACATCGACACGGTGCTGCGCTTCCAGTTCGCCAGCCAGGCCCTCGGCGGGCAGGCGGCGTCGATCACCAAGGCGATCGGACAGGCGTCATGACGTTCGACGCGATCGGCATCGCCGGCACCGGCCTCACCGCGCATCGCAAGTGGCTCGATGCGCTGAGCGACAACATCGCCAACGTCAACACGGCCACCCCCGCGGGGCAGGAGCCGTTCCGCGAGCGCCTCGTCGAGGTGCAGGCGGGGACGCAGAGCCCCGGCGTCTACGTCGCCGGCGTGGTCGAGTCGGATGCCGCGGCGAAGCTCGTCTACGACCCCGAGCATCCGTACGCGAACGAAGACGGGTACGTGCAGTACCCGAACGTCGACCTCGGGGATCAGATGAGCATGCTCATCCTCGCGCAGCGCGGGTACGAGGCCAGCGCCGCCGTCGTCGATCGCGCGAAGTCGACGTACGAGGCCGCGCTGCAGATCGGACGAGGCTGATGAGCACCCCTGTCGAGGGCGTCGTGTCGACGCCGGTCTCCTCGCTGTCGGCCTTGAGCTTCGAACAGGACGCCGGCCCGGCGGGTTCCGCATCGGCCGGGGCGTTCGCCACCTCGCTGTCCGGCGCGGTCGAGAACCTGCAGCAGCTGCAGTCGACCTCGAACGAGCTCGCGGTACAGGCCGTCACGGGCGATCTGCAGGACATCCACCAGGCGATGATCGCGTCGACGCGGGCCTCGGTCACGCTCGACCTCGTCGTGGCGGTGCGCGACCGCAGCGTGTCGGCGTTCAACGAGATCATGCGGATGCAGGCCTAGCCGATGCCGAAGATGCTCTCCACGTCGTTCGACCGCGTCAAGCAGGTCGTCTCGGGCTTCTCGATCGCCCAGCGCACGATCGCCTTGATCGGGATCGCGCTGCTCGTCATGGGCGCGATCGCCCTCGGGTCGTGGCTCACGCGTCCGCAGATGAGTCCGCTGTTCACCGGGCTGAGCGCCGGCGACGCCTCGGCGGTCGTCGAGCAGCTCAAGTCGGCCGGCGTGCCTTACGAGCTGGCCGAGGGTGGGGCGACGGTCCTGGTGCCCGACGACCAGGTGTACCCCCAGCGGTTAGCGGCGGCGTCGGCCGGACTGCCCGGTGACACGAGCGAGGGTTACACGCTCCTCGACCAGATGGGCGTCACGACGAGCGAGTTCCAGCAGTCCGTCACGTACAAGCGCGCGATCGAGGGGGAGCTCGCCGGAACGATCGGGGCGATGGACGGCATCACCACCGCGTCGGTGCAGCTTGCGATCCCCGAGGAGAGCGTGTTCGTGTCGGAGCGCCAGAGTCCCACCGCGTCGGTCTTCATCAAGACCCGCAACGGCTCCGAGCTCGGCGACGAGAAGATCGAGGCCATCGTGCACCTCACCAGCGCCGCGGTACCGGGGATGACGCCCGAAGACGTCGCCGTGACCGACCAGAACGGCCGGGTGCTGTCGGCCGTCGGGGCGGGCGTCACCGGGAACGCTTCGACGCAGGCCACCGAGCATGAGGCGAAGGTCGCGGCGAGCGTCAGCCGCATGCTCGACACGATCGTCGGCCCGGGCAACGCCACGGTGTCGGTCTCGGCCGATGTCGCCTCGTCGACGTCGGAGCGCATGGACGAGACGTACTCGGCGCCGGAGGGCGACGCCCTGAGCGCATCGGAGCAGACGAAGACCGAGACCTACACCGGCGGTCAGGGCAACGGCACGGGGGTGCTCGGACCCGACAACATCGCGGTGCCGAACGGCGGCGATGGCGACGGATCGTACGAGTTCGAGGAGACGTCGCGCAGCAACGCGGTGAACAAGACCACCGAGAAGACCATCACTCCGGCGGGCGAGGTGACGCGGCAGACCGTGAGCATCGCCCTCAACCGCGGGGCGGTGACCGGGGTGACGGCGGCGCAGGTCGAGGCGCTCGTGGCATCGGCCGCCGGCATCGACGTCGAGCGCGGCGACGAGATCGCGGTCGAGTTCGTGGAGTTCAGCGAGTCGGCCGCCGCCTCGGCGCAGTCGGCGCTGCAGGCCGCCGAAGAGGAGCGGGCCGCCCAGACGCAGCAGGAGATCATCCGGGCCGCGATCATCGGCGGATCGGTGCTGCTCGCGGTCATCGTGCTCGTGGTGTTCCTCGCGCTGCGTCGGCGCATGAAGCGTCGGGTGCTGTATACCGACGACGGTCCGATCGAGTACCTCGCGACCCTCTCGGAGGACGAGGAGCAGAAGTTGAAGTCGCTCAAGGGCCTCGCCGACCCGATGGCGGTCGCCGCGGCCGCGCCGACGAAGGTGCTGCCGACGGCAGTTCTCGACCTCGACGACGAGCCGGAGCCGCACGCGGTGCTCGTCGAGCGTCGACGTCGCGAGATCGACGACCTCGCCACGCGCGAGCCGCAGACCACCGCGAACGCCCTCGCCAGCCTGATGGACGAGGCCAGGGTATGAGTCTGCTCGGAGGGCTCGTCGACGAGCAGGACGACACCGTCGAGATCTCCACCGCGCCCGTCGTCGGCGCGGCGGAGGATGCCGGGCCGGAGATGAGCGGTCTGCGCAAGGCCGCGATCGTGCTGATGAACATGGACCGTGCGGCGAGCGCCGAGGTGCTCCGGCATCTGGGGGAGGAGCGTGCGGAGCTGCTCGCCGCCGAGCTCACCCAGCTGGGCGGGGTCGACATCGCGGCCACCGCGCGCGCCCTCGCCGAGTTCCGACGCATCGCGCAGGGCGGCTCGGTGCCCTCGCGCGGGGGACAGGACCTGGCGACCGGGCTGCTGGAGACCGCCTTCGGGCGCGAGAAGGCGGTCGGCATCGTGGGGCGCGTGATGTCGCAGGGAACCGTGTCGTTCGACTTCCTCAACGCCGCCGATCCGGCGCAGCTCGCCGCGGTGCTCGAGGGGGAGCTGCCGACCACCGTGGCCGTGGTGCTCGCGAACCTGCGAGCCGATCGCGCAGCCGCGGTGCTCGCGGCGCTGCAGGACCCGCTGCGGACGGACGTCGCGCAGGCCATCGCCACCATGGGCACGGCGACGCAGGAGGCGATCTCGATCGTGGCGGACTCGCTGCGGGCGCGCACCGGGGTGTTCGCGATGCGCGACAACCACGAGACCATCGGCGGCGTACAGCCGCTCGTCGAGATCATCAACCGCTCGGACACCGCGCTCGAGAAGTCGCTGCTGGCGAGCCTGGAGGGCCGGGACCTCGCGCTGGTCGAAGACATCCGCAGCCGCATGGTGACGTTCGCCGACATCGCGCGCCTCGAGGACCGCGACACGCAGCGGGTGCTGCGGGGGATCGACCTGCGGATGCTCGCGCTCGCGCTCAAGGGTGCCGACGAGCAGATCCTCGACAAGGTGCGGTCGAACATGACCGAGCGCAACCAGGAGAACCTCGCGGAGGAGACCCGCGTGCTCGGCCCCGTGCGCATGCGCCAGGTCGATGAGGCGCGCGCGGAGGTGGTGCGCATCATCCGCGAGCTGGAGGCGGCCGAGGAGATCACCATCTCGCGCGAGGACGAGGACGAGCTGATCGAATGAGCCTCGAACCCGCTTTCCTGCCCCTCGTGACCCCCCGCATCGGGGAGCCGCGAGCCGACGTGCGCGCGGAGACCGAGCGGGCGCGGGTGCGCGGGTACGCCGACGGATACGCCGAGGGGAGGCGCGTCGCGCGCGAGGAGGCCCGCCTCGGGTCGATCGCCGTCGAGGAACAGGCCCGGCGCGATCGGGAGGAGTACGCCGCGGCGGCCGGTCGGGCCCTCGAAGCCCTCCGCGCTGCACGAGTGGCGGTCGACGCCCGCGCCACCGCCGTGGAAGGAGTGGCGGGTGCGCGCATCGAGGAACTCGCGGTCGAACTCGCGGCGCTGATCGTGGGTGCCGAACTCTCCGACCCTGCGCGCTCCGCCGGGCACGCCCTTCGCCGCGCCCTCGCGCAGGCGCCGACCGCGGAGTGGGTGCGGATCGCGCTCGACGAGCGCGATCTCGCAGTGCTGCGCGAGGACGCGACGTCGGCCGCTCTGCTCGACGGCATCGCCGTGGATCCTTCGCCCGCCGTCGGTCCCGGTGGGGCGATGGTCGAGTTGGCGCACGGGCTCATCGACACCCGGATCGACGCGGCTCTCGCGCGCGCCGCCGCGGTGCTCCGCGGCGAGGACGACGAGGGGGCCGCATGAGCGGCGCGACACCGACGTGGGCCCGTGTGCGCGAGGCCGTGCGGCCCGAGCGCTCCGGGGTCGTGACGAGCGTGCGCGGCCTGGGCGTGGAGGTGCGGGGCATCGACGCGGCGGTGGGCGACCGGGTGCGCATAGACACGCCGCGCGGCACCGCGGTCGACGCCGAGGTCGTGGCGGTCGACGGCGGTTCTGCGCGGTGCATGCCCCTCGCCCCGCCGACCGGCATCACGTCCCGCGCGCGGGTGCGCCACTCGGGAACTCCCCTCCGCGTCCCGGTGGGACGCGGTCTGCTGGGTCGGGTGCTCGACGGGCTCGGACGCCCGATCGACGGCAAAGGACCGCTCGCGTCGGACGTTCCCCGAGTCTCGCTCGACCACATGGCACCGAGCATCATGCACCGGCAGCGTATCGACCGGCAGCTGCCGCTCGGCGTGCGGGTGCTCGACACGATGACGCCCGTGGGCTCGGGGCAGCGTCTCGGGCTGTTCGCCGGATCGGGTGTCGGCAAGTCGTCGCTGATGTCGATGATCGCCCGCGGATCGAGCGCCGACGTCACGGTCATCGCCCTCGTGGGCGAGCGCGGTCGCGAGGTGCGGGAGTTCCTCGAGGACGACCTCGGCCCCGAGGGGCTCGCACGGTCGGTCGTGATCGTCGCGACCTCCGATCAACCCGCGATGGCGCGCCTGCGGTCGGCATTCGTCGCGACGCGCATCGCCGAGGGGTTCCGCGACGACGGGATGCACGCGGTGCTGATGATGGACTCGCTGACCCGCGTCGCGATGGCCCAGCGCGAGATCGGTCTGAGCGCGGGGGAACCGCCGGCGACCCGCGGATATCCGCCGTCGACCTTCTCGGTGCTCGCGGGCCTGCTCGAGCGCGCCGGGGCGGGGGAGACGGGCTCGATCACCGGGCTCTACACCGTGCTCGTCGACGGCGACGACCACAACGAGCCGATCGCCGACGCCGCGCGCGGCATTCTCGACGGGCATGTCGTGCTCGACCGGGCCCTCGCCATCCGCGGCCACTTCCCGGCGGTCGACGTACTCGGGTCGGTGTCGCGCGTGGTCTCGAAGATCACCAGCCCGGCGCAGCGGGCGGATGCCGTCGCGCTGCGCCGCGTGCTCGCGGCCCGGCGTGCGGCGAGCGACCTGATCGACATCGGCGCGTACCGCGCCGGAGCCAACCCGCTGGTCGACGCGGCCCTGGCGCAGGAGGCGGCGATCTCCGCATTCCTCACCCAGCCGATGAGCGAACCGGCCGCCACGGCGGAGTCCTGGCGGCGTCTCGCCGCCCTGGCCCACGACCTCGGAGGTGCAGCAGCATGACCTTCCCCCTGGCGGGACTCCTGCGCGTGCGCGGTGCGCAGGAGCGCATGGCCGCCGAAGAGCTGTCGCGCGCCGGCGCCGCGCGGGCCGCGGCGGAATCCGCGGAACAGGACGCGGTGACCGGTCTCGCGCAGATCGGCGATCGGATCGAGGATGCGGCGACCCTGCTCGCCATGGCCGCGGCACGGGCATCCGGCCGGAGCGCTCTCGCCGATCTGCAGACGCTCGCGGAGCTTCGACGCGCCGAGGAACTCGAGGCCCGCTCCGCGCACGTCGAGGCGCGACGCGAGCTGAAGGGCCTGGAACGGCTCGAAGACGCGCATCGCACGGAGACGGCGGCGGCGGAGCTGCGGAGCGAGCAGATGGCGCTCGACGAGATCGCCGTGGTCCGCAGCCGCGGTGACGGGAGCGCGGCATGAGCGCGGCGCCCGCCACGTCTACCGCGCCGGGCTCGATGCTGCTCGGCGCTGCGGGCGGGCGGAGCGGGGCACCTGCCTCCGGCGCGGCGCCCGACCGCGCCGCGGCTTTCGACGCAGCGCTGACGACCGCCGATCGGAAGCTCGGAGCGGAGGCCGTCGACGCCCGTGACGCCGGGGGTGCCGACGAGGACGGCACCACGGCCGCGTCCTGCGGCGATGCATCGGAGGCCGGGGTCTCGACGCACGCAGGGGTGCTTCCCGCGTGTGCCGAGCCGCGACAGGGGGAGGGCGAGGGGGAGACCCCCGCGGTCTCCTCCTCACCTGTCAGCCTGGCGAACATTCTCATCGTTCCGACCGGAGCCCCGACGCTCGCGGTCACCGTTCCGGCATCGACGACCGCACCCGGCGGGTCGCCGGCGACGGAGACCGGCGCGGCTGAGGCGGCGGCGGAGACGGCGGCGAGGGGGACGGCGGTGGGCCCGACACCGACGGCGGGGACGCCGGAGGGTGATGGCGTGACGCCGGCGCTGCTGCTCGCGGCGCGGGAGGACCGAGCGGCGATGTCCGCGGCTGGTGCCCTGGGCACCGGGGCGGGTGCCACCCCCGAGTCACCCTCCGAGGCGAGCGCATCCCGTGCGATGCCCGACGACGCCCCGCCGACCGCTGCGGGACCCGGCCTCCCCGCATTCGGCGCGGCGCCTGTGGAGACGGTGTCCCGACAGGACCTCCGCAATGTCACGCTCCCGACGGCAGCAGGCGCCGCGGGTACGGGGATCGGCGCCGCCGCCGCGCCGCCGTCCGCTCCATCACCGGACGTCGAGGTGCCGGTCGCGGTCGCACCGGCGTTCTCCTCCCGATCGGGGTTCCCCGCCCGAGCGACCGCGGAGCCCGGGGTCGCGGCACCCCCCACGACCGCGACCGCGTCCGCGGCATCCGGCGCCCCTGTGCCGCTGCCGGGTGTCGCGTCGACGGCATCCGTCGCACCTGCGGCCGCCCCGGCGTCGACCCCGAGCGCACCGCAGCCCCTGGCTGCCCAGATCGCACCCGCCGTGCTGCACCTCGCGCAGCGACCGGCCGGCAGTCACCAGCTGACCATGACCATCGAGCCGGAGAGCCTGGGCCCGGTCACCGTGCGCGCCCACATCTCGGCCGACGGAGAGGTGCAGGTGCACCTTCTCGGCGCCACCGACGCCGGACGCGAGGCACTTCGCACGCTCCTCGGCGACCTGCGGCGCGATCTCGCCGGCATCTCTCCCCACTCGAGCGTCGCCCTGGGCGCAGGGCCCGACACCGGCGGGGGTGCCGACCGCGGGCCCACGGGCGACGCCGAGCAGGCGCCGCGCGATCACGACCGAGGCCGCGGAGCCCTCCGCTCCGACACCCCCGCAGCGAGCGCTGCATCCGCGCCCGAGCGCCGCGAACCCACCCCCACCCGCCCCACCGCCGGTGCGGGCCTCGACATCTTCGCCTGAGAGGACACCTGCATGACCGTCGACGCCGTGAGCGCCCCGACCTCGATCCACACCGGCAGCACGACCGACCCGGCCAGCCGCAAGCAGACGCTCGACGGCGAGGTTTTCCTGCGCCTGCTCGTGACGCAGCTCACCCACCAGGACCCGTCCAACCCCATGGACACCAACGAGATGATCGCGCAGACCACCCAGCTGGCGATGATGGAGAAGCTGACCGTCCTCGCCGACAACGGCACCGAGGCGTTCGCCCTCCACATGCGCCAGGCCGCGACCGCGCTGATCGGGCAGGAAGCCCGCTACGAGGACGCCGACGGCAAGACCGTCACGGGCATCGTCACCAAAGTCTCGTTCGACGGCCCCGTGCCGCAGGTGACGATCGGCGGCAAGGACATCGCCCTCGACGCGATCACCGGCATCTCCACCGCACCCACGACCACCCCCGCCGCGGACGCGTCCGCCGCCGCCTGACCTCCCCACAGAAGAGAGAACATCATGCTCCGCTCGCTCTACTCCGGCATCTCCGGCCTCCGCTCCCACCAGACCATGCTCGACGTCACGGGCAACAACATCGCGAACGTCAACACCGCCGGCTACAAGGCGTCGTCCGTGCTCTTCCAGGATTCGCTGTCGCAGCTGGTCGGCAACCCCGGCATCCCCGACGACCAGGTCGGCGGCCGCAACCCTGCACAGGTCGGTCTCGGCGTGCAGGTGGCCGGCATCCGCACCAACTTCGCCCAGGGATCGGCGCAGGCCACCGGCCGCGGAGGCGACCTGATGATCTCGGGTGACGGGTTCTTCGCCGTGCGCGCCGGAGGAGAGACGCTCTACACCCGCGCCGGCGGGTTCTCGTTCGACCCGACGGGCAAGATGGTCACCGCAGACGGCGCCATCGTGCAGGGATGGGCAGCGCAGAACGGCGTGGTGAACACCGGTCAGGCGGTCGGCAACATCGTGCTGCCGCTCGACGCCGTCGCACCCGCGCGCGAGACGACCACCGCGACCGTCACCGGCAACCTTCCGGCCACCGCCGCCGTGGGTGACGAGATCGTGCGCGATGTGACCGTCTACGATCCGCAGGGCGCACCCTCGACCCTCAGCCTCACCTTCACCCGCACGGCCACCGGATGGAACGTCATCGAGCCGTCGAGCGGTGCGAACGGCACCCTCGAGTTCGACGAGGGCACGCAGACCGGCGGCGGCCTCGTGCTGAACGCCGGCGTGAGCATCGACCTCACGGCCGTGACCGGGTACGCCACGCTCTCGACCGTCGCGGTCACCGGTCAGAACGGGGCGGCCGCGGGCACCCTGAAGTCGTACAGCATCACCGGCGACGGGTCGATCGTGGGCACGTTCAGCAACGGCGCCACCGAGACGTTGGGCAAGATCGCCATGGCGACCTTCGCGAACCCCGAGGGCCTCGAGAAAGCCGGCGGCTCGTCGTACCGCGTGTCGGTGAACTCGGGCGCCGCGCAGATGGGCGAGGCGGGGCAGGCCGGCTTCGGGAACCTCGTCTCGGGCACGCTGGAGATGAGCAACGTCGACCTCTCGCAGGAGTTCACGAACCTCATCGTCGCGCAGCGCGGCTTCCAGGCGAACGCGCGCATCATCACCACGAGCGACGAGGTGCTGCAGGAGCTCACGCAGCTCAAGCGCTGATCCGCCATCGACGGGGCTCGTCCGGGTTACCCCCGGCGGGCCCCGTCGCGATAGTCGGGAACGACCTGCCGCCCGCCCGCAACCGGAGACTGCGATGATCACCGTGACCCGCCTCGACCGCACGCGGTTCGCGGTGAACCCGGACCTGATCGAGCGGGTGCAGGCGTCGCCGGACACCACGCTGCACATGGTCGACGGCGGCGTCTACGTCGTCGCGGAGCGACTCGACGAGGTGGTCGACCTCGTCATCGCCTATCGGGCGCGCGTGCTCGACGCGGCACAGGCGCTCACGCGCAGAACGGGGGAGTGAGATCGTGGATCCCGCATTCCTGATCGGCGTCGTCCTCGCCTTCGGCGCCCTCGTCGCGATGATCACGATGGAGGGCGCGAGCTTCCAGGCGCTCCTCATCCCCGCCCCGATGATCCTCGTGCTCGGGTCGACGATCGGCGTCGGCATCGCCAGCCACACCCTCCGGGACACGCGCCTGGCCCTGTCGAGCCTGGGACGGATGGTGCGTGGTCCGAAGATGACGCCGGAAGCGGTCATCCCGTTCCTCGTGGGATACGCCGACAAGGCGCGCACCGAGGGACTGCTGGCGCTGGAGCAGGAGCTCGAGACCGCGCCGGATGCCTTCACGCGTCAGGCGCTGCAAGCGCTCGCCGACGGCACCGACGCCGAAGACCTGCGGCTGACGATGGACGACGAGATCACCGCCACGTCGTCGCGCAACCGCGTGGCGTCGAAGTTCTTCGCCTCGCTCGGGGGCTATGCGCCGACCATCGGCATCGTCGGCACCGTCGTCTCGCTCACGCACGTGCTCGAGAAGCTCGACGAGCCCGATCACCTCGGTCCGATGATCGCCGCCGCCTTCGTCGCGACCTTGTGGGGCCTGTTGTCGGCGAACTTCATCTGGAACCCGATCGCCGGACGGCTGGGTCGCATCGGGGCCGTCGAACTGGAGCGCATGACGCTCGTCAGCGAGGGGATGCTCGCGATCCAGGCGGGCAGCGCGCCGCACCTGCTGCAGGAGCGGCTGGAGGCGATGTCGACCGTCAAACCGGCGCAGCGACGGCAGAAGCGGGAGCAGCCCGCCGAGGAGGCGCTGTGAGCACCGCCCGGCGCGGCCGCGGCCGTGGTGCCGACCACGACGACGAGCACGACGAGCCGGACGAGCGCTGGGCCGTCTCGTACGCCGACATGGTGACGGTGCTGATGTGCCTGTTCATCGTGCTCTTCGCGGTCTCGAACGTCGACAAGACGAAGTTCCAGATGCTGGCCAACAGTCTCGCCTCCGGGTTCGGGCAGGAGGAGGACAAAGGCGGCGCCGACACCTCCGAAGGCATGGTCATCCCGCCCGAGATGGAGACCGAAGACGGCATCGAGGACCTCACGATGCGGGCGACCGCGGAGTACGAGTCGCTCGAGGAGCTGCAGGAGCGGATGCGGTCGGCGCTCGCGGTGCACGGGCTCGAGGGCACGGTCGAGTTCGTGATCGACGACCGCGGCCTGCAGGTCGGCCTGGTGGGCGCCGAGACGTTCTTCGCCGACAACAGCACCGATCTCTCCGGCAAGGCGGACGCGGTGCTCGACGTGATCGGTGACGTGCTCACGACCGTCGACAACCAGGTGAGCGTCGAGGGCCACGCCGACCACCGGCTTTCGGCCTTCCCCTTCCCGACGAACTGGGAGCTCTCGGGAGGACGGGCGACCCAGGTCGCACGATTCCTCGTCGAGCACGAGGGGGTGGCGGGCGGCAGGGTTCGGGCCACCGCATTCTCGGACACGCGCCCGATCGCGCCCGGCGACACCCCGGAAGCGCTCGCGAGCAACCGCCGGGTCGACATCATCGTCGAATCCGACGAGGAGGATCAGGTGCGGGCCCTCATCCCGGCCATCGCCGCAGGATCCGGAGAGGGCTGACACGCATGACGGACACGATGGAGGAGCGCGCGATGACCGCGACGACGGTGCGGGACGACCCCGCGGGTCGCTACCCCGCCTACGACTTCGGACGCCCCGCGCAGCTCGGGCGCGAGAGCATCCGGCAGCTGGAGGCGGCGTTCGAGTCGTTCGCCCGCCTGTGGTCGTCGCAGCTGACGGCGAAGATCCGCGTGCGGGCCCACCTGTCGCTGGAGGCCGTGGAGCTGGTGTCGTACCAGGAGTACGCCGACACCCTCCCCGCGACGACCGCGATGGTGGTGGGTTCGTTCGCAGAACGCGAGGAACCCTGCGTGCTGCAGTTCGGTCTCGACAGCGCCCTGCTCTGGGTCGTGCAGATGATGGGCGGACGCAGCACGATCGCCCCCGAGTCGCGCACCTTCACCCCGATCGAGCTGGCCCTCGTGCGCAATCTCACCGAGGGGACGCTGGAGCATCTCGCCGCGAGCCTCGGTGGGCTGCTGCCCGGGGAGCCCGCGTTCGCCGGCGTGCACTACAACCCCCAGTACCTGCAGGTCATCTCCGGGTCGGCGGCCGTCGTGGTCGCCCGTTACGCCATGCGCCTGGGCGACGCGGTCAGCGCGGCGACCGTGATGCTCCCGGCGTCGGCCGTGGTCGACCGGCTCGCCGCCGCGGTCCCCGACGCCGGGGCCGTCTCGACCGGCGCCCAGGCCCTCGATCAGCTGCGCAGCACGCCGCTGGAGGTCGCGCTGCGTCTCGCGCCCCTGACCATCGACGCCGGCGAGATCCTCGACCTGGCGCCCGGCGACCTGCTGCGGCTCCCGCATCCGGAGACCACGCCGTTCGAACTCGTCGCCGGGAGCACGCCCCTCGCCCGCGCCACCCCCGGGAGCCGCGGTTCCCGGCTCACCTGCATGATCACCGCCCTCCCCGAGGAGACCCCCTGATGAGCACCTTCCACGCGACCGCCGTCGCCGCCGCCGTCGCCGGACGCCTGCCGTTCGGCTACCCCGTCATCCCCGCGCCCTCGACGGACCCGGGTGCCACCGGCGAGGCGGTCGTGGTCGCCTTCGCGGGTGCCCCCGGGGCACGCATCGCCCTGCAGGTGCTCGACCCGTCGCAGCTCGAGGACGGCTCGCCGGCCGCGCCGCTCGCCGATCGACTGCATCCCGTGTTCGAGTCCGCAGTGGCGGTGCTCGGGACGGGGACCCTCGGAGACGGCGAACTGGTCGACGCCGCAGGAGTGTTCACCGCTCCGGGCGCACAGGTGTTCGACATCGTCGATGCCGAGGGTGCCGTCGTGGCGCGCGTCGCGGTGCGGATCGATGGCGCGGCCGGCGGCGCCGCCGCGTCGGGATCTCAGCGGTTGAGCCGCATCGCGGGCGTGCAGATGGAGCTGGCGGTCGAGATCGGCCGTACGCGGATGCCCGTGCGCGATGTGCTGACCCTGGAGCCCGGGCGCGTGGTCGAACTCGACCGGGCGGCCGGGTCGCCCGCGGACATCCGTCTGAACGGCCGGCTGATCGGTCACGGCACGGTCGTCGTGGCCGACGGGGACTTCGCGATCCGGGTCGAGCGCATCCTCGACACGGCCGAGAGCGTCTGACCGTGGACGACATCCTCGTCGCCCTGCGCATGGTCGTGGCCCTCGCCGCCGTGCTCGGGCTGCTGCTGTTCCTCAGCAGGCGCATGCAGAAGGCGGGAGCGAAGGGCGCCCATCCGCTCTCGGGCCTCGTGCCCGGTCGCCCCCGCGCCCTGCGCGGTCTCACGCGCCCCGGTTCGCTGCGCGGGCGCGCGACGGCGAAGGCGCGCCCAGAGAAGATCACGGTGATCGCCCGATCGGGGCTCGCCGGCAAGGCGCAGCTGGTCGTCGCCGAGTTCGGCGGCATCCGCTATGTGCTCGGGGTGACCGAGCAGGGGGTCAGCGTGGTCGACACGCAGGAGGCACCGGCGCCGTTCGACGACGAGGACGAGCACGAGGGCGACGGCGAGGCCGCATCGTCCGCCGATCCGGACGGGCGCGCGCTCAAGCCGGTCGCCTGATCCGCGCGTTCCACGGCATCCGGCACGAGCCGTCGGGTTACGGCGCGGTCGTCGCGCCGCGATAGTGGTCGACGAGCACGGATCGCTCTCCCCTCGGCTACGGATCGGCCACCTCCTCTCCTCCGGAGCGCCGTCGTGCCCGCACCCGTCCCCGCCGTGCTGCCCGCGCGCGCCGCGCACCGCATCGTGCGTATCGGCGTCGTGGTGGCCGTCGCGCTCGGCGTCGCGGCGGTCGCCGTGCTCGCGGGCATCGGCGACGGGGTCGCGCACGCCGCGATGCTGCCGACGCAGACGGGCGATGGCGAGGGCGTGACGATCAACGGCATCAACGGCACCCCGTCCGACAGCATCGTCACCCTGCTGGGCATCACGGTGCTCAGCGTGGCGCCCGCGCTGCTGCTGATGATGTCGAGCTTCACCAAGATCTTCGTCGTGCTCGCTCTCACCCGGAACGCGCTGTCGCTGCCGTCGATCCCGCCCAATCAGGTGCTCGCCGGTCTCAGCCTGTTCCTGACGCTGTTCATCATGTGGCCCGTGCTCACCGACATCAACACGGTGGCCGTGAGCCCCTTCACGGCCGGCGAGGTGGACTTCGGGAGGGCGTTCGAGCTCGCACAGGAGCCGCTGCGGCAATGGATGCTGTCGTACACCCGCGAGGAGGACGTCGCGCTGATGTACCGCGCGGCGCAGATGGACAACCCGGACGATCCCTCTGCCGTGCCGCTGCAGACCCTGATCCCGGCGTTCATGCTGAGCGAGCTGCGCGCCGCGTTCCTCATCGGGTTCATCATCTTCCTGCCGTTCCTCGTCATCGACCTCGTCGTCGCGAGCGCGCTCATGTCGATGGGCATGATGATGCTCCCGCCGGTGATGATCTCGCTGCCGTTCAAGATCCTGCTCTTCCTGCTCATCGACGGGTGGGGGATGGTCGTCACCGCGCTCGTCCAGTCGTACAGCGGAGGTGGCTGATGAGCCCGGAAGCGGTCATCGACATCGGTCAGGCGGCCCTCATCGTCGGGGCCAAGCTCTGCGCACCACTGCTCATCACGGCGCTCGTCGTCGGCTTCGCGATCTCGCTGCTGCAGTCGATCACGCAGGTGCAGGAGATGACGATCTCGTTCGTGCCCAAGCTCATCGCCGTCGGCATCGCGCTGCTCGTCAGCGGCCAGTGGATGATCGCCGAGCTCATCGCCTTCTCGAACGAGATGTTCGCGCGCATCCCCGCTCTGTTGAACGGCGGCTGATGAACATCCCCATCGACTTCACCTGGCTCGAGGCGACGTCCCTGGCGGCCGTGCGCATCACCGCGTTCCTCGTGCTGGCCCCGCCGTTCAGCCATGGAACGATCCCCATGCGCATCCGGGCCATGTTGGGGGTGGGCCTCGCCCTCGCCGTCTCGCCCGTCGTCACCGTCGGGTACGAACGCCTCGACACACCGGGTTTCCTGTTCGCCCTGGCCGGTCAGGCGCTCACGGGGGCGCTGCTCGGCTTCCTCGTGATGGCGCTGTTCAGCGCGATCCAGGGTGCCGGTCACCTCGTCGACACGTTCGGCGGGTTCCAGCTGGCGCAGGCCTTCGATCCGGGGATGGCGATCAACGGCGCGCAGTTCACGCGACTGTTCCAGATGACGGCGATCCTGCTGCTCTTCGCCTCCGACGGCTATCAACTCGTCCTGGGCGGGCTGTTCCGTTCGTTCGACGCGGTGCCGGTCGACGGGGTGATCGACCTCGCGCGTCCCGCCGAGGCGTTGATCGGCGCCGCGGGCCAGATGATGCTCAGCGCGGTGCAGATCGCCGGCCCCCTTCTCATCGTCCTGTTCCTCGCCGACGTGGGGCTGGGCCTCGTGAGCCGCGTGGCGCCGGCCCTGAACGCCTTCGCGTTGAGCTTCCCCGTGAAGATCGGTCTCACCCTGCTGCTGGTCGCGTTCGTCTACGCCGTCCTTCCCGGGGTGGTCGCGGCCCTCGCCGACGATGCCGCGCGACTGCTCCTGGGGGTGAGCGGATGAGCGACACCGACAGCGGCGAACGCACAGAGAAAGCCACCGACCGCCGCCTCCGAGAGGCGCGGCGCAAAGGGCAGATCGGTCGCAGCCAGGACTTCACGGCGTGGGTGTGCATCGCGGCGGCCGCGGTGATGGCGGTACCGACGATCGCCGCGTCGACGCAGCCCCTCACCGAGCTCTCGCTCGGTATCTCGCAGGTGGCCGCGCATCCGGCGGACGGCGCCGCGCTGGAGGCGCTCGGAGCGGCCTTCGGGTCGATGGGCGGCATTCTGCTGCCGATGATGCTCGTCGTGCTGCTGGCGACGACGGCGACGGCCGTCGCCCAGGGCGGGGTGCACCTGCGCGGGCTCACGATGCGGGCCGAGCAGTTCAACGTCGTGGCCGGGCTGAAGCGCGTGCTCGGGCGTCAGGCGTTGTGGGAGGGAGCCAAGGCGCTGTTGAAGACCGCGGCGATCGGGCTCGCGCTCTGGATCGTCGTCGCCGGTCTCGTGCCCGTTCTCATGGCGAGCGGAAGCCACAACATCGCCTGGCTGCTCGAGCAGGCCGCCGGCGGTGCGCTCGCGCTCCTGCAGGTCGCCGTGGTCGTGGGCATCCTGCTCGCCGCGATCGACGTGTTCGTGGTGCTGCGGCGCAACCGCACGCACACGCACATGACGAAGAAGGAGGCGAAGGACGAGCACAAGAAGACCGAGGGCGATCCGTTGATCCGGTCGCAGCGCCGTTCCCGGCAGATCGCCCTCAGCCGCAACCGCATGATCGCCGCCGTCGGCGACAGCGACGTGGTGCTGGTGAACCCGACGCACGTGGCCGTCGCGCTCCGCTACGAACCGGGCAAGGCGGCGCCGCGCGTCGTGGCGAAGGGGGCCGGCGTGGTGGCGCAGAAGATCCGCGAGAAGGCCGAGCAGAGCGGGGTGCCGCTCGTGCGCGACGTGCCGCTGGCGCGCGCGCTGCACGCGGCGTGCGAGGTGGGGCGGGAGATCCCCGAGGGGCTCTACACGGCCGTGGCGCAGGTGCTCGCGTTCATCGAGCACCTCAAGCGTCGAGGGTCGGCGCGGGGCACGCACACCATGCCGTTCGCGAGCACGAGGGACCGCGGGCTCTGAGCCGCGGACGACGAGAGGAAGAGGCGATGTTCGCACAGCTGATCTCGAAGGCGGGGGTGCCCGTCGGGGTGGTGGGCATCATCCTGCTGCTGATCGTGCCGATCCCCACCGGGCTGCTCGACGTGCTGATCGTGCTCAACATCGCGTTCGCGCTGCTCATCCTGCTGACCGCGATGTTCGTGAAGAAGCCGCTGGACTTCTCGGTGTTCCCCAGCCTGCTGCTCGTGGCCACGCTCTTCCGGCTCGGCCTCAACGTCGCATCCACGCGCCTGGTGCTCAGCGAGGCGCACGCCGGGCAGGTCATCCAGGCGTTCGGCGAGATCACGATCAGCGGCTCGCTGGTGATCGGCGCCGTCATCTTCCTCATCCTCACGGTCATCCAGTTCGTCGTCGTCACGAAGGGCGCCGAACGCGTCGCCGAGGTGGGAGCGCGCTTCACCCTCGACGCGATGCCGGGCAAGCAGATGGCGATCGACGCCGACCTCAACGCCGGTCTCATCACCGAGCAGGAGGCGCGCGAGCGCCGAGCGGCCGTCGCGGCCGAGGCCGACTTCTACGGGGCGATGGACGGCGCGTCGAAGTTCGTCAAGGGCGACGCGATCGCGGGCATCGTGATCGTGATCATCAACTTCGTCGGCGGCATCATCATCGGCATGGTGCAGCACGGCATGGAGGTCGGCGACGCCCTTCAGACCTACAGCATCCTGACCATCGGCGACGGGCTGGTGACGCAGATCCCCGCGCTGCTGATGGCCGTCTCGACGGGCATGATCGTCACGCGCGAGAACGTCGAGTCGGAGATGGGGCAGGCGGCGGGCCGTCAGCTGCTGCAGTCGCGCGCCGCGCTCGTCATCACCGGGCTCGCCGCCATCGCCATGGGGTTCATCCCCGGCATGCCGCTGCTCGTCTTCGCGGCGATCGGTGCGGTGCTGCTGTTCGCCGCGTCGCGCGTCAAGGCGAACGAGGACCGTGCCGCCGCCCGCGCGGCGGAGGAGCAGGAGCAGACCGCCGCCGACGCCGCCGCCGAATCGCCCGACGAGCTGATGGAGCGCATGCGCGTGCACGCACTGGAGATCTCGCTGTCGCCCGACATCGTCGACCTCGCGGCCGGGGGAGCGGGCGACCTGCTCGGGCGGGTGAAGGCTCTGCGCCGCAAGCTCGCGATGGAGATCGGGATGCTCATGCCTCCCGTCCGCACCCGCGACAACATCGAGCTGCCGGCCGAGACCTACGCTCTGCTCATCGCCGGCGTCGAGGTCGGCCGCGGAGAGGTGCCCCGCGGCCACGTCCTGGCGATCGGCGCCGGCCTCGAGCACCTCCCCGGCGCCGCCGTCGTCGACCCGGTGTTCGGACTGGAGGGCAAGTGGGTGCCGGCCGAGATGTCGCACGCGGCCGACATGGCCGGGGCCACCGTGATCGATCGGGCCAGCGTGATCATCACCCACCTCTCCGATGTGGTGCAGGCCAACGCCGAGCGGCTGCTCTCGCTCGAGGACGTCCGTCAGCTCACCGAGCATCTGCGCCAGTCGAGTCCGACGACCGTCGAGGAGCTCACCCCTGCGGTGCTCTCGCTCGCGGCGATCCAACGTGTGCTCGCTGGTCTGCTCGCAGAGCGGGTCCCGATCAACGACCTCACCCGCATCTTCGAGGCGCTCGCCCTGCGCGGCAAGGTCTCGACCGACACCGCCGGACTCGTCGATGCGGCCCGCAGCGCACTCGGGCCCGCCATCGCGGCCCGCTTCGCCCAGGACGGGCGGCTGCGCGTGGTGATGTTCGAGCCGGTGCTCGAGCAGCAGATGCTCGAGGGCATGCGGGTCGTCGACGGCGCACCGCAGATCGTCCTCCCGCCGGACGCCACGATGCAGGTCATCGACAACGTCCGGCGCACGATGACCGAGCTCGACCCGTCGGGTCCCGAGCCGGTGCTCGTGTGCGCGCCGACGCTGCGGGCGGCCGTGCGGCGTCTGGTCGCGCCGCAGGTGCGCGGCATCGTCGTGCTGTCGTACGACGAGGCCGCCGCGGGAGGCCTCGCGACGGACGTGGTCGGCGTGGTGCGGTTGGCGCCCTCGGCGCTCCCGAGCGCCTAGCGGGTGCATCCGCTCGTTTACGAGCGAATGCAGTACCGTGGTCACGACTGCGCGTGAGCGCGCCGGCCACGGAAGGCGGATGGGTTGCTGGTACTGACGAGACGCGCCGACGAGAGCATCGTGATCGGCGACGACATCACCGTCACCATCCTCGCCGTGACGCCGAGCGGGGTGCGGGTCGGGATCGACGCGCCGCGCGACATGCGCATCCATCGCGCCGAGATCGTGCTCGCCGTGCAGGATGCGAACAAGGATGCGGCGACGGCGGCGTCCGACGGCGCGGCCGAGGATGCTCTGCGGAAAGCCCTCGGCGGCGCAATGCACATCGACTGAGATCCGTCGATGGGGAGTTCTCCCCATGCTCGCCGAGTTACTGCGGTAACGGGTGTCGCGATAGTCGTGGGGGATGGCGGGTGATCCGTCGTCCCGACCCGATCCGACGAGGTGATTGACGTGGCCGCCCACGACCTGAGCATGCAGCTGATGCGCGAGCGCGAGTTGCTCGAACTGCTGCTCTTCAAGCTCGACGTGCAGCAGACGCTCCTGGCCACTGGGCGCAACCGGTGGATCCGGCACGCCGTGACCGAGATCGAGCGCGTGCTCGCCGCGATGCCGACGGTGGCCCTCTCACGCGACACGCTCGTGGTCGCGGTCGCCGACGAGTGGGGTGTCCCCGAGGCATCCACCCTCAGCGAGCTGATCGACGCCGCGCCCACCGACGCCTGGCGCGAGGTGTTCTCCGAGCACCTGAGCGCTATGACCGCCCTCGCGGAGGAGATCGAGCAGATGAAGCAGATCAACGAGCAGCGCCTGCGCACCGCGATCCGTGTGACGCAGGAGACCATCGCGGGTCTCGGCGTACCGAGCGGCGAGTACGCCGCCTCCGGTGAGGTCGTCCGTGACGCCGACGCCCGACTCCTCGACACGAGGGCGTGAGGCATGTCATCGTTCGCAGGCCTCCGCCTCGCCGAATCCGCGCTCTCGGCGGCCCGCGCGGGCATGACCGTGACCGGTCAGAACATCGCGAATCAGACCACGCCGGGGTACACGCGGCAGCGGGTCGAGCAGACGCCGGCCGCAGCACCGGGGCTCGCCGGCCTCTGGCGAACGGGCTTCGCCGTCGGGGGAGGCGTCGATGTCACGGGCATCGCGCGGCTCGGCGACGAGGTGCTCGACGCCCGCGTGCGCGATGCCCTCGCGACCTCCGGCTTCTGGACCGCGCGGGCATCCGCCGCCGTCCAGGCCGAGAAGGCGATGGCCGAGCCCACGAAGCAGGGGCTCGCGGCGAACCTCGACCGGTTCTGGGCAGGATGGTCGGATCTCGCCAACACGCCGGACGGTGCAGCGGCGCAGGTGGTCCTGACCAACGCCCAGGTGCTGGTCGGGCAGATCGGCGCCGGATACGACGCGGTCGCCGGTCAGTGGGCCGAGTTGCGGGGCGCCGTCGATCGTCAGCTCGCCGACGTGAACTCGCTCGCGGGCCAGGTCGCGACCCTCAACGGGCAGATCCGTGAGGCACTGCAGTCGGGGCGCAGTGCGAACGAGCTCGTCGACCAACGTTCCACCCTCGCCCAGCAGCTCTCGTCGATCGTCGGAGCGACGGCCACGCCCGAAGCCGACGGCACCCTGACGCTGCGGGTCGACGGCAACGCCCTGGTCTCGGGCGACTCCGCGCGCGCGCTCGTCGCGAGCGGCCCGCGGGACATCGCGGATGCGGGCCGCGTCACCGTGGCCTGGGCCGATCGCCCGGGCGTGACCGTGCCGGTGGTCGGCGGCTCGATCGGCGGATCGCTCAGCGCCCTCGCACCGGCGACGGACGGGGGCTCTCTCGCCGCGGTCGCCCGCGCGTACAACGAGACCGCCGCCGTCCTCGCCACGGCGGTGAACGACCTGCACCGATCAGGCGTCACCGCGGCCGGAACGCCCGGGGGCGACTTCTTCGCGCTCGACCCGTCCGCGCCGCCGGCTCGCGGTCTGACCGTCGTGCCCACGACTCTCGCCGAGCTCGCCCTGTCGGCTCCCGGCGCCGGGCCGAAGGACACCACGATCGCCGATCGCCTCGGCGCGCTGGCCACCTCGGTGTCGGGGCCGAGCGCGACGTGGGGTACCTTCGTCACCGGGTTCGCCGTGTCGGTCGCCGGTGATCTGCAGCGCGCCGACATCGCCGGATCGGGGGCGGTCGCTGCCGTGACGGCGCAGCAGTCGAGCGCCTCGGTCGACGGCGACGAGGAGACCATCAACCTCCTCACCTATCAGACCGCCTACCAGGCCGCCGCGCGCGTGCTGACCACCATGGACGAGGCCCTGGACCTCCTCATCAACCGCACCGGCCTCGTCGGCCGCTGAGCAGGGAGACGACATGATCGGCCGAGTGACGAGCACCACCATGACCCAGCAGTCGCTGCGCACCCTGCAGGGCACCCTCGCCGACCGCGAGCTGCTGCAGTACCAGGCCTCGTCTCAGCGGGCGTTCCGCTCGCCGAGCGACGACCCCGCCGCCGCGGCGACGACCCTCGGCGTGCACGGCGAGCAATCGCGCGTCGCCCAGTTCGCCCGCAACGCCAGCGACGGCATGGCATGGGTGACGACGGTCGACACGGCGCTCGGCGCGAGCACCGACCTGCTCAACCGGGCGCGCGACCTCACTGCTCAGGGGGCGAACTCGGGCGCGCTCAGCCCGACGGCCCGCGAGTCGATCGCGCAGGAGCTCGAGACGATCAGCGCCGAGTTGCTCGCGCAGGCGAACACCACCGTGCTCGGCCGCAACGTGTTCGCCGGCACGAGCGACGCGGGCGCGGCTTTCACCCCCGGGACTTTCGCGTTCCAGGGCACTCCGGGGAGCAGCGTGCAACGCCGCATCAGCGACAACGAGACGGTGCGGGTCGATTTCGACGGTTCGCAGGCCTTCGGCGACGGGCCGGGGAGCGCGTTCGCACTGCTGAACGACATCGCGGCGGAACTGCGCGGTGGCGCAGAGGTGGGCGCCCGTCTCGACGACATCGACGCCCGCCTCACCGCGGTCGTCGCCGCGCGGGGTGCGACCGGTGCACGCCAGGTGCAGTTGGAACGCGCAGCGTCGCTCCACCTGGCGGCGTCGACCGATCTGGAGGCGCGACGGGCCGAGGTCGAGAACGTCGACAGCCTCGAGGTGCTCGTGCGCCTGCAGTCCGCCGAGCTCGTCTTCCAATCCGCCCTGCAGGTGACCGCACGGTCGCTGCAGACCAACCTCCTGGAGTTCCTGCGATGACCGCCGACGGCACCACGCCCGAGAGCGTGACCTTCGCTGCCCCGATGCCGGGCCTGCATCCCTATACGAAGTTCTCCTTGCATGCCGTCGATGGCGCCGCCGGACTCTTCGCGCTGCGCTCTCTCGAGGCCGACGTGCGCTTGTTCCTCCTCGACTCGTCCGACGGCCCCCGCGACTACGCACCGCGGCTTCCCGCCCCCGCCCTCGACGAGATCGGGGCCGCCGGGGTGGCCGACGTGCGCGTGCTGGTCGTCGCCAACCCGGCCGACGACGGCATCCATCTCAATCTCCGTGCGCCGCTGCTCGTGCATCGGCGGACGGGTCGCGCCCTGCAGGTGATCCTCGACGATCAGGACTATCCGCTGCGCGCCCGGCTCGGCGGCTGACCACTCGAAGACCAGGTGAATCCTCGGTTCACCGCAGATATCAAGAAAGACCGACTATCCTCGGGGGACCGGGCTGGGGACCCGCCCGTGGAGCGAACGACTTACTGGGGGTAAGTGAATGAGCACATCCAAGACGTTCGATGCGAATCGCGTCAGCAAGAGGGAGTTCGTGCAGCGCTTCGCGCGGCGCGGGGGCATCTCCGTCCAGGCCGCTCAGACGGCGTACACCGCGATGATCGACGAGCTTCTCGATCTGGTGGGGCAGGGGCACACGGTGACCCTGACGAACTTCGGCAAGTTCTACCCGCAGGCTCACAAGGGGCACCGCGTGCAGTTCGCGAAAGACGACGGCTCGGCCGAGGTGAACGACTACACGGTTCTGAAGTTCTCGGCCACGCGCGAGGTCAACCGCCGTGTGCAGGTGAACGACTGACGACACGCCCCTGCACGCCCCGCTGCGTGTGGTTCAATGAGGATTCCGGCCACCACGCGGTGGCTGCGCTGTGGGCTGCTGGGGAGGGCTTGCACCGACAGTGAAAGGCGCCGCTCCATGTCGTTGCGTGCTCGGAACCAGCTCGTCGTCGATCATCTGCACATCGTGCGCGCGGCGACGGCGAGTCTCGCCTCGCGGCTCACGCACGTCGCGCACGATGACCTCCTCTCCGCGGGGTCGTACGCGCTCGTGCGCGCGGCGGACCGATTCGACGACACGCTCGGGGTGCCGTTCGGCGCCTTCGCACGCGGCCGCGTCGACTGGGCCCTGAAAGACGAGCTGCGCGCGATGGACTGGGCGCCGCGCGAGGTCCGCTCCCGTGCCAAAGACGCCGCCGCCGCGCGGGAGCGCCTCACCGGTTCTCTGCGACGCCCGCCGACCGTCGCCGAGGTCTCGCGAGAACTCGGCCTCCCGCCGAAGGCCGTGCGCGATGCTCTCGCGGTCGCCGACCTGCGGATGCTGAGCCTCGATGCCGACGAGGTCCGCGAGACCGCGTGGTCCGGCCACCTGCCCGAGGAGCTCGTGGCGGCCGAGGAACGCGACGCAGTCCTCCGCCGGGCCGTCGAGGCGCTGCCGGAGCGCAAACGATGGATCATCCGCGCCGTCTACTTCGATGAGCGGACGGTGGGCGAGATCGCGACGGAGCTCGGCGTCTCACACGCGGCCGTGTCGCAGCAGCGTGCCGGGGCGGTGCGGATGCTGCGCCAGGCGTTGCAGCTCCACGACCTGTCCGCCGTCGGGTAGCCGTCGTCAGAGCGGGTAGCCGAACGTCGCCTGCCCGACGAGCGTGAGGGTGACGGAGGTCGGGTAGATCTCGGGCTCGTCGTCGTGGTCGTCGAGCAGTTCGAGGTGGTCGATGGGCACGAGGATCGTCCCGTCGCTCTCGAACACGAGGTCCTGGGGCACGAACGAGGCGAACATCGAGCGCATGCCGTGACGCAGCTCGAAGGTGCGGCCCACGTCGCCGCGCTCGAACAGGTTGACCTCGGTCTCGTCGGTCCACACGCGGCCGTCGGGGAAGCGCGCTTCGATGCGGTAGATGCTCGGCTCGACCGACTTGATGTTCAGATCCTCGACGATCTCCGAGAAGACCGACCCGGCGTGGTCGAGCTCGAACGCGATGGCCCGCAGATGGTCGTAGTTGAGCCGCGCGCGACGCGAGAACAGGGCGACGTTCTCGATCTCGACGGGGTCGGCGTGCGGTGCCTGATCGCGCAGGTACTGGCGCACGTCGTCGGGACCCGGGTACTCGAAGCGCATGTGGTAGTGGAAACGTCCCGGGCGGTTGACCAGGTAGGTGCTCACCTCCGACACGTCATTCACGGTGAGGCAGTAGATGCGCTTGACGGCGGAGAGGCCGTCGAAGAGCGTGAGGAACTGGTTCTGCCGGTTGACCCCGTCGCCGAGGCTGCGGCGGCCGAGGGGGAACGTCTTCTCGAACTCGTCGAAGACGACGAGGCACTCATCGAGGCTGTCGAGGAACTCGACGATCCCGTCGTGGTCCTCGGTGACGACGACGACCGGCAGGTCGTGCTCGCGGGCGCGCTCGGCGACCATGCGCACGAACATCGACTTCCCGATGCCCTTGTCTCCCGAGAGCATCACACCCAGGCTGCGCTCGGCGCGGGCGTAGGCGGCGAAGATCTTCTCGATCTTCTGCTCACGACCGCCGTAGACGCGTTCGCCTCCGACCAGGAGGTCGTCGATGCGCACGAGACTGAAGCCCTCCTTCGCGGTGAAGTGCACGCGATAGGTGCCGTGGGGGAACATCTCGTGGGTGTGCACGGCGTCGTCGTAGACGCGGACGTGCCCGCCCGTCTCGATGTAGGTGCTCGTCACGTCAACGTCCTCCTGGCCGATCTTCTCCCCGATATTGATATATCGGCCCGATTCCTCGAGCCGTAAGGTGTGCGCTCGAAGAGTTCGACGGGCAGGGGAGAGGCCCCTGCAGACAGGGGGAGGTGCGCAGGGGCCTCGGGAAGACGGCGGGGGGCCGTCTGGTATACCATTTCACGTTCGTGCGGCATGGACCAAGCGGGGCCGGCGACCCGGGCGCGTCGTGCGGTGAGCGTCGAGCGGAGGCCGCGTCGAGCTGCGGGCGAGGGGTCGCCCGCAGGAAGGTCAGCCGCGGACGGTGAGCACGACCTTCCCCACGTGGCCGCCGCGGGCGAGCACGGCGTGCGCGGTCGCGGCGTCCTCGAGCGGATGCACGGCCTCCACCGGCACGCGGATCGTCCCATCCTCCACGAGGGGCCACACGAGCTCGCGCGTGCGGCGCAGGATGCGAGCCTTGTCGTCGACACCGCGCGAGCGCAGGGTCGTCCCGATGACCCGCGCCCTCCGGGACATCAGCGCCCCGACGTCGATCATCCCCGTGCTCCCGCCGAGCGTGCCGATCACGACGAGGCGGCCGAACTCCGCCAGCATCCGCACGTTGCTGTCCAGGGCCGAACCGCCGACGACGTCGAGGATGACGTCGACTCCGCCGAGGGCCGCAACGGCGGCGTCGACGTCGTCGGTGTGGCGGTTCCACGCCCGCTCCGCGCCGAGCTCCCGGGCGAGACGCACCCCCTCGGCCGAGCCGACCGTGGTGAACACCCGGGCGCCCGTCGTGCGCGCGAACTGGATGGCGAAAGAACCGATGCCGCCGGTGCCGCCATGCACCAGAACGCGCGCGGGCGCAGAGCCCTCGGCGGTCTCGAGCGGCAGGCCGGCCTCCCGCACGAGGTTCGAGACGACGGTGGCCGCGACCTCCACCAGGCCCGCCGCTTCGATCGGAGACAGTCCACGGGGCATCGGCAGCAGCTGCGCTTCGGGAACGGCGACGGTCTCCGCGTAGCCGCCGCCGGCGAGCAGTGCGACGACCTCTTCACCGGTGTCCCGCCTCCGTCCGGACACCTCCAGGCCGAGGACAGGAGAGGCCCCGGGCGGCGGCGGATAGTTCCCTGCGGCCTGCGCGAGGTCGGCGCGGTTCACTCCCGCGGCGATGACGTCGACGAGCACTTCGCCCGGGCCGGGCCGCGGCTCCGGAGTGTCCTGGATCTCCAGACGATGGTCGGCGGTGACGACGACGGTGCGCATCCCTCCACGGTAGTCCCGCGTACCGCCGGTGGCGCTGGAAGCCGTCGCCGCCGTGCTGCCACACTGGGCGCATGGAGATCATCGAGAACTCGAAGCTCACGGTCGTCGGCGCGGGCAGCGTGGGGTCGAGCGTCGCGTACGCCGCGCTCATCCGCGGCTCGGCGCGACACGTCGCGCTGTACGACATCGCGCAGGAGAAGGTCGAAGCCGAGGTGCTCGACCTCGCGCACGGCACCCAGTTCACCGGCAGCAGCGACATCACGGGCGGCAGCGACGTCTCGGTCGCCGCCGGGTCGCACGTCGTCGTCATCACCGCCGGCGCCAAGCAGAAGCCCGGTCAGACGCGCATCGAGCTCGCCGAGGTCAACGCGGGGATCATCCGCGGCATGATGCCGCAGCTGCTCGAGGTCGCGCCGAACGCGGTCTACGTGATCGTGACCAATCCCTGCGACGTGCTGACGGTGATCGCGCAGGAGGAGACGGGCCTGCCGCCCGAGCGCATCTTCGCCTCCGGCACGGTGCTCGACACCTCTCGCCTTCGGTGGAAGTTGGCGCAGCGCGCCGGGGTCTCGACCGCGAGTGTGCACGCGCACATCGTCGGCGAGCACGGCGATACCGAGTTCCCGCTATGGTCGAGGGCGACGATCGGCACCGTGCCGCTCCTCGAGTGGGAGACGCCGGGGCATCCGCCCATCACGCTCGACGAGCTCCGCGAGATCGCCGTCGACGTGCGCGATGCCGCGTACAAGGTGATCCGGGGGAAGGGGGCGACGAACTACGCGATCGGTCTGTCGAGCGCGCGCATCGTCGAGGCGATCCTCGGCGACGAGCACGCGGTGATGCCGGTCAGCACCGTGCTGAACGACTTTCACGGTATCGACGGAGTGGCGCTGTCGGTGCCGTCGATCGTCAGTGCCTCCGGCGCCGTCCCGATCCGCACCACGTCGTTCTCCGACGAGGAGCTCTCGCTGCTGCGGCAGTCGGCCGACGCTCTCTCGGCGGCCGCCGGATCGCTGCGCCGTTGAGGATCGGTGGGGCGTCGTGGTGGCGACGCCCCGTCCGCCTCACTTCCCGTGCGGGTCGATGCGGTTGAGCGCCGCGACGACCTCGGGGTAATCTCCCCGCGCCTCCCCGTACCGCAGGAACTTCACACTCTCGACCTGGATCTCCGTCGCGTCGGGCTGCGTCTCGATGAGCTGCATGACCTCGTCCACGAATGCGTCGAGGGGCATCGCCTGCTCGTTCTCAGCGTGGCCGGGCATCAGATCAGTGCGCACGGCCGGAGGCTCGAGTTCCACGACCGAGACGCCCGTGCCGGCGAACTGCAGCCGCAGCGACTCGCTGAGCATGTGGATCGCCGCCTTGGTCGCGTTGTAGGTGGGCGTGACGCGGAGCGGGGCGAAGGCAAGGCCCGACGACACGGTCATGATGGTGGCGGACGGCCGCGATTGCAGGTGCGTGGTGAGAGCGGCGATCAGTCGGATCGGGCCGAGCAGGTTCGTCGTCACGGTCTCCTCGGCGGTGTCGAGCAGGCCATCGGGCGCGCGCCAATCCTCGATGCGCATGATCCCTGCCATCGCGATCAGGGTGTCGAGGGTCGGGTGCGCATCCACGACATCGGCGACCGCCTCGCGGATGCTGTCGGCGTCTGCGGTGTCGATGCGTACGGCGTGGAGGCCGGGATGCTCCGCGACGATCGCCGCGAGGCGGTCCTCGCGACGCCCGCCCACGATCACCGTGTTGCCGCGTTCGTGCAGGGCGACGGCGAGGGCCAGCCCGATGCCGCTGGTCGCGCCGGGAATGAAGATGGTGTTTCCGCTGATGTCCATGACCCCAGCCTGCGCATGCGACCCGGCACGCTCCAGAGAGCGGTGATCGGGGGACGCGCGGTCCCTGGATGCGGCGACGGATGCCGCGGCATACTGCTGAGGTGGATCGAGAAGCGCTGGCCGACTTCCTGCTGCGGCGACGAGAGGGCCTGAGCCCGCAGGACGTGGGGTTGCCCTCCGGCTCCCGACGGCGCACGCCCGGCCTGCGGCGCGAGGAGGTGGCGCAGCTGGCGACGATGTCGACCGACTACTACACGCGTCTCGAGCAGCGCCGCGGTCCCCAGCCCAGCGTGCAGCTTTTGGCGTCGTTGGCCCGTGCGCTGCGTCTCACGGAGGACGAGCGCGATTACCTGTACCGGTTGTGCGGCCACAGCGCTCCCGATCGCGCGCGCCTCACCGACTATGTGCGGCCCGGCATGCTGCGCGTGCTCGATCGTCTGCACGACACCCCGGCGTTCGTCGTCTCCGTGCTCGACGAGGTACTCGTGCAGAACGATGCGGCGCGCGCCGTGCTGGGCGACGCCCGCGTGCTGTCGGGGCTCGATCGCAGCGGTATCTACCGCTGGTTCGCGCATCCCGAGACCGAGCGTCACCGCTACCGCGAGGTGGATCATCCGCGGCAGAGCCGTGCGCTCGTCGCGTCGCTGCGTGCGGCGCTCGGGGTCATGGGCGAGCGGTCACGTGCGGGCGAGATCGTCGCCGAGCTGTCTCGACGCAGCGGCGAGTTCGTCGAGCTGTGGGACGCCCACGAGGTCGCCAGGCGTTTCGAGCAGCGCAAGGTGATCGTGCATCCCGAGGTCGGTGAGATCGAGGTCGACTGTCAGGCTCTCTTCACCGAGGACGAGTCCCAGGCACTCATCGTGCTCACGGCCGCGCCGGGCAGCGAAGCCGCGGGGAAGCTCGACCTCCTCCGCGTCCTCGGCACCCAGCGCGTCTGAGGATCGCGCGGGCTCAGCTCTCCTCGTGGTGCGCCGGATCGGCGTCGAAGAGCCGCCCGTCCGGCCGCCCGAGCGCGGTGAGCGCGGCCACTTCGGCGTCGTCGAGCGTCACGTCCGCCGCCTGCAGGTTCGCGAGCTGATGCGCCGTCGACGAGGCCTTGGGGATCGACACGACGCCGCGGGCGATGTGCCAGGCCAGCACCGTCTGGGCGGGGGTCGCGTCGTGGGCTGCGGCGATCTCACGTACGACCGGTTCGTCGAGCAGCTCCTTCGCGCGGCCCAGCGGGCTCCAGGCCTCGGTGAGGATGCCGTGCTCGCGGTGATACGCGAGCTGCTCCTCCTGCGGGAAGTAGGGGTGCACCTCGATCTGGTTGACGACCGGGCGCACACCGGTCTCGCGCTCGATGCGCTCGAGGTGCTCCGGAAGGAAGTTCGAGACGCCGATCTGACGTACGGTCCCGCGCTGCTGCGCGTCGACGAGGGCGGCCCACGCTTCGACGTACTCGTCCTGGCTGGGGTTGGGCCAGTGGATGAGGTGGAGGTCGGTCGCGTCGAGGCCGAGGCGCGAACGGCTCTCCTCGATGCTCGCGCGCGCCCGGTCGCCGCGGTGGTGTCGACCGGGAAGCTTCGTCGTGACGACGATCTCCTGGCGCGCGACGGACGACGCAGCCACGCCGCGCCCGACCGATCCCTCGTTCTCGTAGTTGAAGGCCGAGTCGACCAGGCGGTAGCCGGCGTCGAGGGCGGCGGAGACGGCCTGCGCGCCGGCGTCGCCGTTCAGCGCGTAGGTGCCCAGACCGATCGCCGGGAGGGCGAAGCCATTGTGGGCGGTGAAGGCGGGGACGACGGGCGTGGTGCTCACGGGGTGCTCCTTCTCGGTGGGTCCTCCGAGCGTACGCTGGGACGATGACCACCGAGGCCGAGACGTCGAACGGTGACACCGTGCTCGATCCGGCGGAGCGGTGCCCCTGTTCGTCCGGCGATGTCTTCGGATCGTGCTGCGGTCCGCTTCTCTCGGGCGCGTCGGTCGCACCGACCGCGGAACGACTCATGCGTTCGCGGTACTCGGCGTTCGCGCTGGGACGCCCGGCGTATCTGCTCGACACCTGGCATCCGTCGACCCGTCCTTCCCGCCTCGACCCCGACCCCGGCCTGGTATGGCGACGTCTGGTCATCGTCGACCGTGAGGCGGGCGGCCCCTTCGACGACCGCGGCGTGGTCGAGTTCGAGGCGCACTGGGCACACGACGGCGAGCGTGGCACGCTGCACGAACGCAGCCGCTTCGTGCGCGAGGGTCGTCGGTGGCTGTACGTCGACGGCGCGGTCCGGTGACGGGTGTCGGGGGCAGACGATAGATTTGAGAGCGTGAAAGCCACCCCCGCGGACCAGCGCGTCCTGCTCGACATCGCCGACCTCGACCGTCGGATCGCCCAGGCCGATCGCGCCAGGACCCACCCGTCCCAGGCCGGGCGGATCAACGAGCTCGTCGCGATCCGTCAGGATCAGCTTCGCGAGCTGACGACGCTGACCGGCGTTCGCGACGATGCGCGCGCCGAGCTCGCGCGTATCGAGTCCGACGTGGTCATCGTCGAGCAGCGCCGGGCGCGCGACGCCGAGCGGCTCGCTGTGGCGACCGACCCGAAGCAGGCGCAGGCCCTGGAGCACGAACTCGCGAGTCTGGCGCGACGTCAGAGCGACCTCGAAGACGCGCAGCTCGAGGTGATGTCCCGCGTCGAGGAGGCCGAGGCCGCCGTCGACGCGCAGCAGGCTCTCCTCGACATCACGACCGCCGAGGGGGCGTCACTGACGGCCGCGGGCAAGGCCGATGTGGCGGCGGCGGCCGAGTTCGGCGTGCAGCTGGCACGCGACCGTGCGGCGGTCGCCGAGACGATCCCGGCCGATCTGCTCGCCGAGTACACGCGCCGCGCGACCAACGACACCGGGGCGGCGTTGTTGACCCGCGGCACGTGCGAGGGCTGCCGCATCCTTCTGCCGGGCAGCAACCTGGCCGAGATCCGCCGCGCGCCCGACGACGAGGTCGTGTCCTGCCCGGAGTGCGGATGCATCCTCGTCCGCACCGAGGAATCGGGGCTGTGACCCCGGCGACGCCCTCGCCGACATGAGCGCGTCGCCCGCGGCCGACCGCCGCATCGTGTTGATCGCCGACGGCCCGGACCACCTCCTGGCCGTCGAACTCGCCGCGGACGGCGCCGAGGCGGGCCGAACCCGCCTGACCGCCGCCGAGGCGGCGGCCTGGATCGCCGAAGCCGAGCGACACGGCGCGCCGCGGTGGATCCTGCGGAGCGCGCGCGACGTCTACCCACGGCTGCTGGCAGCGGGGGCCCGTCTCTCGCGCGCATACGACCTGCTGCTCTGCCATGCGATTCTCCGCGACACGGTCGCCGTCGCGGCCGCGCTCCCGTCGTCGCCGGAGTGGCTCCCGCAGGACGCGCCCGACGACGAGCCCTCTTTGTTCGACCTGCTGGAACCGTCGCCCACGGCGGGCGACCCGGCCGATGCCGTGCTCGATCAGTACGCCGCCCAGCAGCGTGTGCTGGCGGGCGCCTCCGACGGCCGCCTGGCCCTGCTCTGCGCGGCAGAGTCGGCCGGCGGGCTGATCGCCGAGGAGATGCGGGCGGCGGGGCTGCCGTGGGACCCCGCCGTGCACGACGGCATCCTGCAGGACGCACTGGGCGCCCGCCCGCTCGCCGGCGGGACTCCGAGCCGGATGGTCGAGCTCGGCGATCGTATTCGGGCGATCCTGGGCGATGCGGGGTTGCGGCTCGACAGCCAGCCCAAACTGCTGCGGGCGTTGCATCGCGCCGGGGTGTCGGTCGAGTCGACGAGCCGATGGGAGCTGGCGCGGCATGAGCATCCCGTCGTCGAACCACTGCTCGCGTACAAGAAGATGTCGCGGCTGCTCACGGCGAACGGATGGGCGTGGCTGGCGGACTGGGTCCACGACGGACGCTTCCGTCCGGTCTATGTGCCGGGCGGTGTGGTGACGGGCCGATGGGCGTCGTCCGGCGGGGGAGCGCTGCAGCTGCCGCGGATGCTTCGCCCCGCCGTGCGGGCCGATCCGGGGTGGACGCTCGTGGTCGCCGATGTCGCGCAGCTGGAGCCGCGGATGCTCGCCGCGCTGTCGTCCGACCGGGCCATGGCCCGCGCCGCGCAGGGTGCCGATCTCTATGCCGGGGTCGTCGCATCGGGCGCCGTCGCCACGCGGGAGGAGGCGAAGTACGCGGTGCTCGGCGCCATGTACGGAGCGACGACCGGTGACAGCGGACGTCTCGTCCCGCAGTTGCGCAAGGTGTTCCCGCGCGCGATGGCACTCGTCGACGAGGCGGCGCGGACGGGCGAAGACGGCGGACGCGTGTCGACGTGGCTCGGACGTTCGTCGCCCCGTCCGCCCGGCGAGTGGACGGCGTTGCAGGCAGGGGCGAGCGCGGCCGACGCCGACCCCGCGGTCGTGGCCCTCGCGAGACGTCGGGCTCGGGACTGGGGACGATTCACCCGCAACTTCGTCGTTCAGGGGACGGCCGCGGAGTGGTCGCTCATCTGGCTGGCCGAGATCCGGCATCGGCTGCGGGCGCTGCCGCTCGCGGAGCATCCGGCACACGCATCCGGACCGTTCGCGCGGGAGGCGCACCTCGCCTTCTTCCTGCACGACGAGGTGGTGCTCCACGTGCCCGCCGAGCAGGGGGAGGCGGCGGCAGACGCGGTGAGGGAGGCGGCGACGGTCGCGACCCGGCGCCTGTTCGGGTCGTTCCCCATCGACGTCCCGCTCGACCTGCGGATCGCCGACTCGGCACAGAAGTGAGGGGTGCGCGCGTAGACTGTCAGACGCGAATGGGTCGGCTGGACGGTCGCGTGGCGGGAGACCGCACCGAGGAACGTCCGGGCTCCACAGGGCAGGGCGGTGGGTAACACCCACCCGGAGCAATCCGCGAGACAGTGCCACAGAGAGCAGACCGCCCCGGGTCGCGAGGCCGCGGGGTAAGGGTGAAAGGGTGGTGTAAGAGACCACCGGGGGACATGGTGACATGTCCCGCCAGGTAAACCTCGTCCGGAGCAAGGTCAGACAGAGGATGTTGACGCGGCTCGCCGAGTCCTCGGGTAGACCGCTGGAGCGGCACGGCAACGTGTCGCCGAGAGAGATGGCCGTCGAAGGGGCGAAGAACCCCGGAACAGAACCCGGCGTACAGGCCGGCCCATTCGCCCCTGACACCGAGGGCCCCGCGCCCCCCCCGGGGGGGGGGGGCGCGGGGGGGGGGGGGGGGGGCGTCGCCCGCGCGGGGGCCGCGCCCGCGGGG
>JASCNZ010000026.1 GCA_029959905.1 Microbacteriaceae bacterium PS02344 | reverse complement strand
GCCTCGGGCTCGTCGGCGTCCGCCGTCGACTCGTCGGCGACGGCTTCGGCGATCGCGGGAGCGGCGAGCGCACTCGCCGCGGCGAGGGCCTCGACGCGCGGCTCGAGGAGCCCGCCCCGGGTGAGCTGGATGAAGACGTCTTCGAGCGTCGGGCCGCGCTGCAGCAGGGTGGTGAGCGCGATGCCGGCATCGGCGGCGACCTCGCCCACCCGCCGGGCGTCCGTGCCGCGCACGGTCAGACCGGAGCGGAGCACCTCGATCTCGAAGCCCGCCGCGGTGAGGGCGTCGGTGAGCGCCACACGATCGGCGGCGTCGACCACGACGGCTCCGCCCGAGGGGTCGGCGAGCTCTTCGATGCCGCTCGAGAGTACGAGACGGCCCTTCGAGAGCACGAGCACGTGATCGGCGACCTGCTCGACCTCGCTCAGCACGTGCGACGACACGAGTACCGTGCGCCCCTCGTCGGCCAGGCGGCGCATGAGCAGGCGCATCCACCGGATGCCCTCGGGGTCGAGTCCGTTCGCCGGCTCGTCGAACACCAGGGCGCCGGGGTCGCCGAGCAGGGCATGCGCCACGCTCAGGCGCTGCCGCATACCGAGCGAGAAGCCGCCGATCCGGGCATCCGCGTCGTTCTCGAGCCCGACCAGCGAGAGCACCTCCGAGACCCGCGCGAGGGGGATGTCGTTCGCCTTCGCGGCGATCGTCAGCTGCCGGGTGGCGGTGCGGCGCGGACGGTAGGCCGTCTCCTCCAGCACCGATCCGATGACGCGCAGCGGCTGCCGCAGGTCGGCGTACGCGGACCCGCCGATGGTCGCGATGCCAGAGGTCGGGCGCACCTGACCGAGGAGCATCCGCAGTGTGGTGGTCTTGCCGGCTCCGTTCGGGCCGAGGAAAGCGGTCACGGCGCCCGGCTCGATGCGAGCGGAGAAGTCCGAGACGGCGGTCACCTCATTGAAGCGCTTGGTCACGCGCGTGAATTCGAGAACCTGTCGATCGGGCATCCTCGACCTCTCCTTGCTTGGTCGGTCAGTCCCCTCTATCCTGCCGGAAAAGCGCCCGGATCGCGTATTTCCTGCACAGGCCGGGCTGCCGGGGGCGAGCGGGTAGCCTGGCTCCCGTGACCGATTCCCCCTCGTCCGACCGCGTTCTCGTCCGCACCGACGGAGCGCTGGGCCGCCTCACGCTCGACCGTCCGGAGGCGATCAACGCCCTCGATCTCGGCATGGTGCGGCGGATCACGCAGGTGCTCGAGGCGTGGCGCGACGACAGCGACATCCAGATCGTGCTGCTCGACGGGGCGGGGGAGCGCGGCTTCTGCGCCGGCGGTGACGTGCGCGCCCTGCACGCGCAGATCACGGCCGGACGCGCCGACGAGACCGCCGAGTTCTTCCGCGCGGAGTACGCGCTGAACGCGATGATCGCCGAGTACCCGAAGCCGGTGGTGGCGATCGCCGACGGCATCACGATGGGCGGCGGCATCGGGCTCGCCGGGCACGCCGCGATCCGCGTCGTCACCGAGCGGTCGAAGCTCGCGATGCCCGAGACCCGCATCGGCTTCACCCCCGACGTCGGGGGCACCTGGCTGCTCGGCCGCGCTCCCGGTCGGCTGGGGGAGTACCTCGGGCTGACCGGCGGAACGATGACCGCCGCGGATGCCGTCGCCGCCGGCTTCGCCGACTACCTGGTGCCGTCCGACCGCCTCGACGCCCTGCGCGACGCCCTCGCCCACCGCGCCGACCCCACCGGCACGAGCGAGATCGTGCTGCTCTTCGACGAGACGCCGGAGCCGTCGGATCTGCTGCAGGCCCGAGCCTGGATCGACGAGGACTTCTCGGCGCCCACCGTGCAGGAGATCGTCGAGCGACTGCGTACGCGCGCCACGACGGACGCCGTGCAGACGGCCGACCTGCTCGGATCGCTCGGACCGACCGGCCTGGCCGTGACGCTCGACGCGGTGCGCGAGGCGCGCACGGCGAGCGGCCTTCGGGCGGCTCTCGAGGGCGAGTACCGCCGCGTGCTCTGGTTCGTGAACGAGCATCCGGACCTCGTCGAGGGCATCCGTGCGCAGCTGGTCGACAAGGACCGCGACCCGCACTGGCAGCCCTCGACGCTCGATGGGCTCGACGCGGATGCCGGGGCGGGCGCGCGTCACTACCGGCCCGCTGTTCCGCTGTTCTGAACCGTCGCGCCCCCGGCCGGGCGAGCGCGTCCAGCGGGTCGCGCCGAGCGCCCGCCGGGAGCCGCCTGGTGGTTCGCTGAGAGCGAAGGGTCCAAACCCGCGGGTACGAATGTCTGCGCTTCGTGTCACCCTGTGTTGTGGCCGCATTCGGGCCGCCCGCCTCCCCCACAGTCAATCCGCATCCTCCTCTCTCAGAAAGTCCGCCTGTGCTGGGTAAACTCCTCGTCCGATATCTCGCCAGATACAAGTGGCTGCTGCTCGCCGTGCTGGTCTTCCAGTTCACGAGCGCCCTGGCCACCCTGTACCTCCCCCGCCTCAACGAAGACATCATCAACAAGGGCGTCGCGCTCTCCGACACCGACTACATCTGGCGCACGGGCCTGTTCATGCTCGCCGTCTCGCTGGGGCAGATCGTCGCCGCCGTCGTCGCCACGTACTTCGCCGCGCGCGCCGCGATGGGCGCCGGCCGCGACATCCGCGCCGACGTGTTCGCCAAGGTGAGCGGGTTCTCCGAGCGCGAGGTGTCGCGCTTCGGTGCGGGATCGCTCATCACCCGCAACACCAACGACGTGCAGCAGGTGCAGATGCTCGCGATGATGGGCGCCACCATGCTCGTCACGGCTCCGCTGCTCGCGATCGGCGGTGTGATCTTCGCCGTGCAGACCAATGCCGGTCTCAGCTGGATCATCGCCGTCTCGGTGCCGCTCCTGCTCATCGTCGCGGCCATCGTCGTGGGGCGAATGGTGCCGCTCTTCCGCAGCTACCAGGGCAAGCTCGACGCCGTGAACCGCGTCCTGCGCGAGCAGCTCACGGGTGTGCGCGTGGTGCGCGCCTTCGTGCGCGAGCGCATCGAGGAGGAGCGCTTCCGCGGTGCCAACACCGACATCATGGTCGTCGGCCGCAACGTCGGGTCGCTGTTCGTGCTGCTGTTCCCGCTGTTCATGCTCATCCTCAACGTGACCGTGGTCGGGGTGATCTGGTTCGGCGGCATCGAGGTCGACGCGGGCACCGTGCAGGTCGGCACGCTGTTCGCGTTCATGCAGTACATCGGTCAGATCATGGGCGGCGTGATCATGTCGAGCTTCATGGCGATCATGATCCCGCGCGCCGCGGTGTCGGCCGAGCGCATCGGCGAGGTGCTCGACACCGAGTCGAGCATGGTGCGCCCCGAGAACGGCGTGACCTCGTTCGCCGCGCCCGGAGCCGTCGCCTTCGACGATGTCGAGTTCACCTACCCCGGCGCGGATGCGCCGGTGCTGTCGGGCATCAGCTTCGGCGCGCAGCCGGGCGAGACGGTCGCCATCGTCGGCTCGACGGGTGCGGGTAAGACCACGCTCGTCTCCCTCATCCCACGGCTCTTCGACGTCTCGGGTGGTGCGGTGCTCGTCGGCGGCACCGACGTGCGCGAGGCGGATGTCGAGTCGCTGTGGAAGACCATCGGCCTCGTGCCCCAGCGCCCCTTCCTCTTCACGGGAACGATCGCCTCGAACCTGCGCTACGGCCGCGAGGAGGCCACCGACGACGAGCTCTGGCAGGCGCTCGAGATCGCGCAGGGCCGCGACTTCGTCGAAGAGATGCCCGACGGCCTCGACTCGCGCATCGCACAGGGCGGCACGAACGTCTCGGGTGGTCAACGTCAGCGTCTCGCGATCGCGCGGGCGATCGTGCGCCAGCCGCAGATCCTGGTGTTCGACGATTCGTTCTCGGCGCTCGACCTCACCACGGATGCCCGCCTGCGCCAGGCGCTGTGGCGGGAGCTGCCGCACGTGACCAAGATCGTCGTCGCACAGCGCATCTCGACGATCACCGATGCCGACCGCATCGTCGTGCTCGAGGGCGGCACCATGGTGGGAGTCGGCACCCACGAAGAACTTCTCGAGACCAACGACACCTATCGCGAGATCGTGGAGTCGCAGCTGGGGGTGGACGCATGAGCGAGCAGAACGCATCGCCGAAGCGCCGCGGTCGCGCGGCCGTCGCGAATGGAACCGCTCCGGCGGCCGTGGTCGAACCCGAACTGACCGACGAGGAGAAGTACGAGGCCGAGCTGGCCGAGCAGGCGCGCCAGAACGGCGGCGGCTGGGACAGCGTGGCGCCGGGCAAGGCCGACAACTTCGGCAAGAGCTTCGCCCGCATGATCGGGCTGCTCAAGCCGTCGGCCGTATGGTTCGTGTTCGTGTCGATCCTCGGCGCGGTCGGCGTCGTGCTCACCGTCGCCGCCCCGAAGGTGCTCGCCGAGGCGACGAACCTCATCTACACCGGGTTCATCTCCCGGCAGCTCGGTGAGGGGCAGGGCGACTTCCCGGGCTTCCCCGCGGGCACGCCGAAGGGCGACGTCGTCGAGCAGCTGCGCGCCGCCGGGCAGGACGACTTCGCCAACCAGGTGTCGGCGCTCGAGAACTTCCGCGTCGGCGACGGCATCGACTTCGATGCGCTGCGATGGATCGTCGCCGCGGTGCTCGCCATCTACGTCGTGGCCGCGTTCCTCAGCTGGCTGCAGGGCTACGTCATCAACGTCATCATGGTGCGCACCATGTGGCGTCTGCGCGAGCAGGTCGAGGCGAAGATCAACCGCTTGCCGCTGGCATACTTCGACAAGGTGCAGCGTGGCGAGCTCATCTCGCGCGTCACCAACGACATCGACAACATCACCCAGACCATGCAGCAGTCGCTGTCGGGGGCGCTCACCGCGGTGCTCACGGTGGTCGGTGTGCTCGTGCTGATGTTCACCATCTCGTGGCAGCTCGCGCTCGTCGCGCTCGTGGCGCTGCCCCTGATGGCCGTGATCTTCGGCATCATCGGGCCGCGCTCGCAGAAGGCCTTCGGTACGCAGTGGCGCAAGGTCGGTCGTCTCAACGCCCGCGTCGAGGAGGCGTTCTCGGGTCACGCGCTCGTGAAGGTCTTCGGTCGCGAGCAGGACGCGCTGCAGAAGTTCGGCGACGAGAACGAGGAGCTCTGCCAGGCGGCCTTCAAGGCGCAGTTCCTGTCGGGCATCATCATGCCCGCCATGACCTTCGTCGGCAGCCTGACCTACGTGGGCATCGCGGTGCTCGGCGGTCTGCTGGTGGCGAGCGGGCAGCTGCGCATCGGCGACGTGCAGGCATTCATCCAGTACTCGCAGCAGTTCACGCAGCCGCTGTCGGAACTGGGTGGCATGGCGGCGGTGGTGCAGTCGGGCACGGCCTCGGCCGAGCGGGTCTTCGACTTCCTCGACGCCGACGAGGAGGAGGCCGACCCCGCCGACGCCCCCGACCTGCCCGACGGCCGTGGGGTCATCGAGTTCGAGAACGTCGCGTTCTCGTACAGCCCCGACCGTCCGCTCATCACCGACCTGTCGTTCCGGGTGGAGCCGGGGCAGACGGTCGCGATCGTCGGCCCCACGGGTGCCGGCAAGACGACGCTCGTGAACCTCATCATGCGGTTCTACGAGCTGAGCGGCGGGCGCATCGTGCTCGACGGGCAGGACATCTCCGAGATCACCCGCGACGAGCTGCGCTCCCGCACCGGCATGGTGCTGCAGGACCCGTGGCTGTTCGCGGGCAGCATCCGCGAGAACATCCGGTACGGACGATCGACGGCCACCGACGAAGAGGTGCTCGAGGCGGCCAAGGCCACGTACGTCGACCGGTTCGTGCACGCACTGCCCGAGGGGTACGACACCGTGCTCGACGAAGACGCGTCGAATGTGTCGGCCGGTGAGCGTCAGCTCATCACGATCGCCCGGGCGTTCGTCGCCCAGCCGTCGATCCTCATCCTCGACGAGGCGACGTCGGCGGTCGACACCCGCACCGAGCTGCTGCTGCAGAACGCCATGGCCGCGCTCCGCGAGGGCCGCACCTCGTTCGTGATCGCGCACCGGCTCTCGACGATCCGCGACGCCGACCTCATCCTCGTGATGGAGCACGGCGACATCGTCGAGAAGGGCACGCACGACGAGCTCATCCAGGCGCAGGGGGCGTACTGGCGGCTGTACCAGTCGCAGTTCGAACAGGCGGCGACCGACATCGATGCCGAAGGCGCGCTCACGGGCTCCACGCCGACCGTCATCACGGGCGACGCCGACGCGCCGATGAACGCCTCGGAGGCCGCCGCGGCCGACGCCGTCGCCGGGGTGGCCGTGGGCGCCCAGGTGCCCACCGCCGAGGCCGCCGCGGCCCAGGGCGTCGTCGAACGTCCCACCCCTGGCGACGATCGGAGCTGACCCGCTCCCGTCGCACTTCCTGTCGCTTCCCGCCCCGCGGGGCGGCAGAAAGTGCGACGGGAACGAGGGGGCGCCGGGCTAGTCGGCGTCGAGGCCGAAGAGCGCGATCGGGTTCGTCAGGCGCCACCAGAAGGTGGGCCCCTCGATGTCGTCGCTCAGGCTCAGCTCGGTCGTCGCGCTGTTCAGCGGACCGACCGTGCGGAGCGTTCCGACCACAGCCCCGTCGTCGACCTCGTCGTCGACGGTGAACTCGGGCGACGAGGTCGCGGCGGCACCGTTCCACAGGATCACATCGGCGTCGGCATCCGTCACGATGTCGACCTGCTCGCCCCACTCGGTGTCGACCCGGCCCACCACGGTTCCCGCGGGCACGGCCGCCGGCTGCGTCTGCAGGGCTGCCTCGACCTCGGCGAAGAGCGAGCGGGTGCCGGCGAGGCGCTGTGCGTCGTCGTCCTGGTTGAGCACCGCGGCGTACAGCGTCACCGGGATGTCGTCGACCGTGACGGTCTTCGACGTGAGCAGATTCCACCCGACGAGCGTGCCGGTCTTGATGCCGGTCACGCCGGCATCGTCGAGCATGCCGTTCGTGTTCGTCACTGCGCCGGCTCCGGGGATCTCGGCCGAGCGCGTTCCGACGATCTGGGCGAAGACGGGATTCTTCATGGCGATCTCGCCCAGCCGCACGAGCGCTTCCGGCGTCGCCGTGTTGCGCTCGTCGAAGCCCGACGGCGTCACGATGGTCATATCGTCCGCCAGCCCGCGGTCGCGCAGCCACGCCTCCGCAGCCACCGCGAAGCCCTGCTCCGAACCCCAGAGTTCGCGCGCCAGCCGGTCGATGTAGTTGTTCGCCGAACCCAGCAGCGTGCCCTGCAGCATCTGGTACTCCGTCAGCACACCGCCCACGGGCACATCGAGCGACGACTGGTTCGACCGACGGTACGACCAGAAGTCGCGGCTGTCGGCGGCGGTGAAAGCGAACTCAGGGCCCTGCTCGCCCAGGGCCAGCGGCAGGCGATCGAGCACCATCAGCACACTCACGACCTTGGTGATGCTGGCGATGCTCGCCGGGTCGACCGACGACGCGGTCGTGGTCAGTCCGCCGACCCCGACGGCCGAACTCCCCTGCGCGGGCCAGGTGATGGTCGCCGCCGGTGCGGCCGCCGTCTCGAACGACACGGCGGATGCCGTCGGCGCGACCTCGTGCAACGGCCACAGTGCGGTGGTCCCGGCGTATGCCGCCGTCAGCGCCACGACCATGCCGAGCGGAACGAGCACACCGGGGCCCGCCACTGCGGGCCGCAGCCGGGCGCCGCGAAGCAGCCCGGCGCCGCCGACGTCGACGGGCTCGTCGAGGGAGCGCGCCGTCGAGTGCGCCGCGACGGTCTCGGGGTCGACCCAGGTCAGCGCGGTGGCCGGACGGTCCTCATCGGCCCACTGCGCCGCGGCCCAGGCCTCGGCCTCGTCGCGGTCGTCGTCGGCGAGGGAAGCGGCCGTCGGCGCGTCGGCGGGCGATGCGACCTCGGGGGTCGCCGCATCCCGAGCGTCCGTGTCGGCCGCGGTGTCCGCGTCCGTGTCGGCCGCGGTGTCCGCGTCTGTCTGGTCCGCGGGATCCGCATCACGGACGGCGCGATCCGTCGCATCGGCGGCGGTGGCGTCGGTGGGGTGAGCTGCGGTCACTCGTTTACGGTACCCAATCTCCCGCGAAAAACCGCGTGCGTGAACACGTGACCCCGGATGTCTGCCCCGGGTATGCTGGTCACCACAACCACGGGAGTCCGGCGAGCCGGGCTGAGAGGGAGCGAATCGCGCTTCGACCGTCGAACCTGATCTGGGTCATGCCAGCGCAGGGAGGAGTTCACATGAGTACGTCCACGCCCGAATCCACCGCGAAGAACAGCGGGATCACGGCATCCGCCCCGGAATCCGCGACGAGCGGTACGGCCTCCGCGTCGATCTGGCGCTGGCGCGTCGTCGACATCGTCGTCGCCAGCGTGCTCGGCGTCGCCGCGGGGCTGATCTTCCTCGCCTGGAACGTCGGCTACCTGGGCCCGAAGGCCCTTCTCGAGCCGCTGCTGCCGGGTCTGCAGGGCCTGCTCGACGGCCCTTGGCTCTTCGCCGGCGTGCTGGGCGGGCTGATCATCCGCAAGGCGGGGGCCGCGATCTACGTCGAGCTGCTCGCCGCAGTGGTCTCGGCGCTGATCGGCAACCAGTGGGGCGGATTCCTCACGCTCGAAGCGGGTCTCGTGCAGGGCCTCGGTGCCGAGTTGATCTTCCTGCTGTTCTTCTACCGCCGCTGGTCGCTGCCCGTCGCCATCCTCGCGGGTGCCGGCGCGGCGCTCGCGGGCGGCATCAACAACCTCGTCCTCTGGTACGCGGGGTCGGGCGCCGAGTTCACGGCGATCTACCTCGTGAGCGCCGTCGTCTCGGGTGCGGTCATCGCCGGCGCTCTCTCGTGGGTCCTCGCGCGGGGTATCGCCGCGACGGGCGCGCTCGACCGTTTCGGATCGGGCCGCGAGGCGCGCGTGCGCGTGTGATGTCGGGCGATCACCCCGGCCCCGCGGCCGTCGACGCGGTCTCGTGGGGCTGGCGTCACGCCAGTCGCCTCGCGTGGGCGCTGCGCGACGTGTCGTTCCGCGTCGAGCCCGGCGAGCGCGTGCTCGTACTCGGCGCCTCCGGGGCGGGCAAATCGACCCTGCTCCAGGGACTCGCCGGCGTGCTCGGGGGCGATGAGGAGGGCGAGTCGGAGGGCGAGCTCCTCGTCGACGGGCACCCGGCGGTCGCGACGCGCGGTCGCGCGGGACTCGTGCTGCAGGACCCCGATTCGCAGGTCATCCTCGCGCGGGTCGGCGACGACGTCGCGTTCGGATGCGAGAACCTCGGCGTGCCGCGGGCGGAGATCTGGTCGCGTGTCGGCCAGGCGCTCGACGCCGTCGGCCTCGACCTTCCGCTCGATCGCCCGACGAAGGCCCTCTCGGGCGGGCAGAAGCAGCGCCTCGCCCTCGCCGGCATCCTCGCCATGCGCCCCGGCGTGGTGCTGCTCGACGAGCCCACCGCGAACCTCGATCCGGAAGGGGTCGTCGAGGTACGCGACGCGGTCGAACGGATGCTCGCCGCGCACCCCGCGACCCTCATCGTCGTGGAGCATGGGCTCGAGGTGTGGCTGCCGCTCATCACCCGGGTGATCGTCGTCGGTCAGGGCGGGGTCGTGGCCGACGGCCCGCCCGAGCGGGTGCTCGGTGAGCAGGGGGCGCGTCTCGCAGCCGACGGCGTGTGGGTGCCGGGGTTCGCTCCGGATGCTCCGCCGCCCCCGCTCGCATCACCCGGGGAGGTGCTGCTGTCGGCGCGCGACCTCGAGGTCGCCCGGGTGAAGGGCACGCCGGTCGCGTCGGGCATCGACCTCGACGTGCGGTCGGGGCACGCGCTGGCGATCACCGGGGCGAACGGTGCGGGGAAGTCCACCCTCGGGCTCACGCTGGCCGGGCTCCTTCCGCCGGCGGGCGGAGCGGTGGAGGCTTCCGCCGCGCTCGCCGCGGGCATCCGTCCGGCGCCGATCGATTGGGCGTCGCGCGACCTGCTCACGCGCATCGGCATGGTCTTCCAGGAACCCGAGCATCAGCTGCTGGCGAAGACGGTGCAGGACGAGTTGGCGGTCGGCCCTCGGGCGCTCGGCATGCCCGAAGACGAGATCACCGCCCGCAGCGACGAACTGCTGCACCGCCTGCGCCTCGACCGTCTCGCGCGGGCGAATCCCTACACGCTGTCGGGCGGGGAGAAGCGTCGCCTGACCGTGGCCGCGGCCCTCGCCACGCGACCGCGTGTGCTGGTGCTCGACGAGCCGACCTTCGGGCAGGATGCCCGCACCTGGGCCGAGCTCATCGCGATGCTGGCCGCGCTGCGCGACGAGGGCACCGCGATCGTCGCCATCACCCACGACCTCGACGTCGTGCGGGCACTGCGCGCCGAACGTTACGAGCTGCGGGGCGGGCGATGACCGTCGTCGAGACCGCGGCGCGCACCGGACGCGTCGCCCGCATCAACCCGGTCGCGAAGCTCGCCGTGAGCGCGCTCATCGCGATCCCCCTCATCCTCACGCTCGATCCGGTGTCGGCATCCGTGGCCCTCGTGCTCGAATGCGTGCTGTTCCTCTTCGCGGGGATCGGGTGGCGGGAGTTCTGGCTGCGCACCTGGCCGGTGTGGATCGCCGCACCCCTCACGGCGTTGACGATCGCCCTCTACGGCGAGACGAGCGGCACGGTGTACGTCGAGTGGTTCGTGCTGCGCATCAGCGACGGGTCGTTGGCCCTCGCCCTCGCCACGTTCCTGCGCGTGTTGGCGATCGCGCTGCCCTCGGTGGTGCTGTTCATCACGGTCGATCCGACCGACCTCGCCGACGGCATGGCCCAGGTGCTGCGGCTGCCCGCGCGGTTCGTGCTGGGCGGGCTCGCCGGGTTGCGCATGATCGGACTGTTCCTCGACGACTGGCGAGCCCTCGAACTTGCGCGGCGTGCACGCGGCGTCGCCGATCGCGGGCGCGTCCGACGCTTCGTCGGCATGGCGTTCGCGCTGCTGGTGCTGTCGATCCGCCGCGGCGCGAAGCTCGCCACGGCCATGGAGGCGCGCGGGTTCGGGGCGCCGGGTCGTCGCACCTGGGCGCGGGAGTCGCGCTTCGGGTTCGCGGAGTGGATGCTCCTGGCCATCGGCATCACGATCTCCGGGGTGTCCGTCGCGGCGGCGGTGGCGACCGGGGCGTGGAACTTCATCCTCGGGCCGAGCGCCTGACCGGGGTCGTGTCGTAGGCTCGCTCCCGTCGGTCGCCGCCAGGGATCGTGGTGACACTTAGAACCACGTAGGCTGATACTCGGTCGCACAACGACGTTCGAAGGAGAACACGATGCAGATCAGCGGACAGGGCGCTCTCATCACGGGCGGAGCCTCGGGGCTCGGACTCGCCACCGCGCGGCGCCTGGCCGACGCCGGCGCCCACGTCACGATCCTCGACCTCGCCGGCTCGAAGGGGGCCGAGATCGCCGCAGAGCTCGGCGGGCTGTTCGTGCCGGCCGACGTCACCAGCGTCGACGAGGTGCGCGACGCCGTGGCCCAGGCCCAGCAGGCCGCTCCGCTGCGCGTCGTCGTGAACTGCGCCGGCATCGCCCCGCCCGCCAAGGTGCTCGACCGCGAGGGCAACCCCGCGGTTCTCGCCGACTTCGAGCGCGTCGTGCGCATCAACCTCATCGGCACGTTCAACGTGCTGTCCCAGGCATCCGCCGTGATCGCCAAGAACGAGGCCGTCGATGACGGCGGTCGCGGCGTCATCATCGACACGGCCAGCGTCGCCGCGTTCGACGGACAGATCGGACAGGCCGCGTACTCGGCGTCGAAGGGCGGCGTGCATGCGATGACCCTCCCCGTCGCGCGCGAACTCGCCCGCCACGGCATCCGGGTCGTCACCATCGCCCCCGGCATCATGGAGACGCCCATGCTGCTCGGCCTGCCGCAGGCCGCGCAGGACTCGCTGGGGCAGCAGGTGCCGTTCCCCTCGCGTCTCGGGCGTCCCGAGGAGTACGCGTCCCTCGTGCAGCAGATCGTCGAGAACGACTACCTCAACGGCGAGACCATCCGTCTCGACGGCGCCATCCGCATGGCCCCGAAATAACCCCAGCCCCCGTCCCACCCCGTCCCCACCGCTCCCGTCGCACTTTCTGTCGCCTGCGCGGCTCGGGAGCGACAGAAAATGCGACCGGAACAGGCCGAGACGGCCGCAGAACGAGGAGAACCCATGACACTCGCAGGAAAGACCATCCTGATGTCCGGCGGAAGCCGGGGCATCGGTCTCGCGATCGCGCTGCGTGCCGCCGCCGACGGGGCGAACATCGCCATGCTCGCGAAGACCGGCACTCCGCATCCGAAGCTCGAGGGCACGGTGCACACCGCGGCCGAGCAGATCAGGGAGGCGGGCGGCCAGGCGCTGCCCATCGTCGGCGACGTGCGCGACGACTCCGACATCACCGAGGCGGTGCTCAAGACGCAGGGTGAATTCGGTGGCATCGACATCGTCATCAACAACGCCAGCGTCATCGACCTGTCGCGCTCGCTCGAGCTGAGCGCGAAGAAATACGACCTCATGCAGGACGTGAACGTTCGTGGCACCTTCCTGCTGTCGCGCGCGGCGGTGCCGATCCTGAAGGACGCCGAGAATCCCCACATCCTCTCGCTCTCGCCGCCGCTCAACCCCTCGCCCAAGTGGCTGGGCGCGCACACCGGATACACGCTCGCGAAGTTCGGCATGACGATGGCGACGCTCGGCCTCGCCGCCGAATTCGCGTCGGACGGGATCGCCGCGAACACCCTGTGGCCGCGCACGACGATCGCGACGGCCGCGGTGCAGAACCTGCTCGGCGGCGACCAGGTGATGGCCGCGAGCCGCACCGCCGACATCTACGCGGATGCCGCGTACGAGGTGCTGCGGCAGCCCGCCCGTTCGTACACCGGCCAGACGCTCATCGTCGAAGACGTGCTCGAGGCGGCCGGAGTGACCGACTTCTCGCGCTACGCCGCCATACCGGGTACCCCCGACTCGGCCCTGTTCCCCGACATCTTCCTCGACTGACGCGGCCGCGGCATCCGCCCTCCTCGGTCCCGCGGCATGCGAAACGGAGAGCGGATGCCGTCGACCGGTGTGTGGTCGGTCGACGCGCCGTGCGATGTGCGACCGATCTCCGTTTCGCGTGCGATCGCGTTCGCGGGTCAGAGCAAAAGGTAGAGGGCGCCGACGATCGTGAGGGCGATCACCAGGCGGTCGAAGAGGCGCTGGTCGAGGCGCTTCGCGATGGCCAGGCCGACCAGGGCGCCCACCACGACGCACGGGGCGAGCACGGCGTCCATGAGCAGCACGGGCGGTGAGAACAGGCCGATGCCCGCGAGGAACGGCACCTTCACCAGGTTGATGATCGCGAAGAACCATGCCGCGGTGCCGAGGAAGACCTGCACCGGGGTGCGCGTGGCGAGGAAGTACATCGACATGACGGGGCCGCCCGCGTTCGCCACCATGGTCGAAAAACCGCCGAGTCCGCCGTAGACCCCGGCGAGCACGAGTCCTCGCCCGGGTTCCCGGGTGAGGGCATCGGGGCGGCTCTGTCGCCACCGGCGCCAGAGGGTGATCGCGATCATCAGCAGCAGAATCACCCCGATCGCCCGTCGCACGACACCGTCGCCCGCGAGCGCGAGGAACGCGAAGCCCGCGAGCAGTCCGACGACGACAGCCGGAGCGAGGCGGAGGATCGTCGGCCAGTGCGCGTGCCGTCGATAGGCGAGAAGGGCGAATACGTCGCCGACGATGAGCAGCAGCAGCATCGCCGCGGTCGACACGCGTGCGGGCAGCACGGTCGCGAACAGCGCGATGGCGAGGATGTTGCTGCCGGGCAGCGCGGTCTTCGAGATGCCGATGACGACCGCGGCGACCCCCAGGGCCGCCCAGGCCCAGGGGTCGAGCGCGATCACGCCGGCGTCAGCTGCGGACGGCGGCGAGAGCGGCGGCGAAGCGGGCCGAACGCTGCTCGATGTCGGCCCAGTCCTGCGCCTTGAGCGATGCTCCGTTGGCGAGGTCGCCACCGGCTCCGACCGCGACCGCGCCGGCGGCGAACCAGTCGGCGAGGTTGTCGGGGTTCACGCCACCGGTCGGCATGAGGGGCGCGTCGGGGAACGGGCCGCGCAGGGCGCCGAGGTACGACGGGCCACCGAGCGAGGCGGGGAAGATCTTGACGACGTCGACACCGAGGTCGAGCGCGGTCATGACCTCGGTCGGGGTCATGGCGCCGGTCATCACGACGCGTCCGGTGTCGATCATGTGCCGGGTGAGGTCGGGCAGCGTGCCGGGGCTCACGAGGAACTCCGCGCCGGCCTCGGCCGCGAGCGTGGCCTGCTCGGGGGTGGTGACGGTGCCGGCGCCGACGTACGCGGCGTCGCCGTGACGGGCGATGAGCTCGCGGATGACCGCCGGGGCGTCGGGAGTCGAGAAGGTGACCTCGATGCCGGTCACCCCTCCGCGGATGATGGCCTCGGAAGCCTCGAGTGCGAGCTCGGGGGAGGAGGCGCGAAGAACGGCGAGGACTCCGGTGGCGCGGGCGCGGTCGAGACGGTCGGACATCATGCTCCTAGCGGTGGGGGTGGCTCCATTGTCGCTGATGCGCACTTGTCATTACAACGCGCCGATCGGGGAGGCGCGGCACGAGGCTCACCGCGGCCAGGCGTCGATCGCGTCCTTGGCCTGCTTCAGGCCCAGCCCGGCCTCGGTGCGCAGCAGCTTGATCGCCGCGATCTGCTGGTCGGCGGCGACCAGCCGGTCGACCTCGGAAGCCGCTGCGGGGGCGAGCGCCGCCCGCACCTCGGCCGGATCTTCGATGGTCGGCGGGAAGATCGGGATCGCCGTCGTGGCGGGCGCCGCCCCGACCGTCCAACGTTGGATCCGGCGCTTCGACGACTGCAGGCTCTCGCCGGTGTGATCGCGCAGCACCTTGATCGCCGCGATGGTGTTGCCCGACCGCACCAGGTCGTCGATACGGGCCACGACTTCCGGGGCGAGGACCGGCGCTGCGCCGGCCGGGGTCGAAGACGCCTCGGGAACCTTCGGCCGCACCGCCTGCATCACCCCGTACACGAGCGCGACCACGGCCAGGGCCGCAACGACGATGCCGATGATCATGATGAGGTCCATGCGGGACAGTCTAGGAAGAGCATCCGACATCGGCCGCCTGGCCGGGTCCAGCCGCCTCCCACCCGCCCGCCGGTACCCTGGAAGGTATGACCGAGAACCCCCGCACGCGCGAGACGCGCCCCGCAGCATCCGCGTCCGCCCCCGAGGGTCGACCCGCCCAGGGCAAGGTCCGCACGACCGGCCGATCCGCCGGCGGCACGCAGGTGCGCCCGGCGACCGAGGGCTGGACCCAGCAGAAGGATGCCGAAGGCCGCCCGCTCCTGCAGTTCGCGAGCCCGAAGCGCGGCAAACCGCCCGTGCACCTCGCCGACCTCACCCCGGAGGAGCGCATCGAGAAGGTGAAGGAGCTGGGTCTGCCCGGCTTCCGCGCCAAGCAGCTCGCCACCCACTACTTCCGTCACTACACGTCCGACCCGGCGCACATGACCGATCTGCCCGCGGGCATCCGCGACGACCTCGTCGCCGGCATGCTGCCGCCGCTGATGACCGAGGTGCGCCGGCTCGAGACCGACCGAGGCGACACGATCAAGTTCCTGTGGCGTCTGCACGACGGTGCTCTCGTCGAGTCGGTGCTCATGCGCTACCCCGGCCGCATCACGCTGTGCGTGTCGAGCCAGGCCGGCTGCGGCATGAACTGCCCGTTCTGCGCCACCGGCCAGGCGGGACTCACGCGCAACATGTCGACCGCCGAGATCATCGAGCAGATCGTGCGGGCCAACCGGGCCATCGCCAACGGCGAGCTGGGCGGCAAGCGCCGCGACGACCACAGCATGGAACGCGTCTCGAACATCGTCTTCATGGGTATGGGCGAGCCGCTCGCGAACTACAAGCGGGTCATGGATGCCGTGCGCATCATGGTCGCCCCGCAGCCCGACGGCCTCGGCATGAGCGCCCGCGGCATCACCGTGTCGACCGTGGGCCTGGTGCCCGCGATCCGCAAGCTCGCCGACGAGAACATCCCCGTCACGTTCGCGCTGTCGCTGCACGCGCCCGACGACCACCTGCGCGACGAGCTCATCCCGGTGAACTCGCGGTGGAAGGTCGACGAGGCCCTCGACGCCGCCTACAACTACTACGAGAAGACGGGTCGCCGCGTCTCGATCGAGTACGCCCTCATCAAGGACATGAACGACCATGCGTGGCGCGCCGACCTCCTCGCAGACAAGCTCAACGCCCGCGGCCGCGGGTGGGTGCACGTGAACCCGATCCCGCTGAACCCGACCCCCGGCTCGATCTGGACGTCGTCGGAGAAGGACGTCACCGACGAGTTCGTGCGCCGTCTCAACGACGCCGGCATCCCGACGACCCTCCGCGACACCCGCGGCAAGGAGATCGACGGCGCCTGCGGTCAGCTCGTCGCCACCACCGAGGACGAGGCCGCGTCGGCCGCGATGGCCTGAGCCCGCGCGGCATCGCGCCTGCCGTCGGCGGCGCCGAGACGATCGGCGTGCGTCAGCCAGCGCGCGATCGTGGCGGGCGCGGCGGCCTTGACCCCCAGCATCCGGTGCGTGCGGACCGATCGGATGCCGCAGAACCGCAGAGTGTTGCGCGCGACCTGCCGCTGGGCGGGGAGGCCGGTGAAGGGCGCCGCGTACCAGGGGGTATCGGCGAGCAGCAGCAGTCGTCCGCGGCGTGCCGTGAGGAGTCCGACCGGAAGCCCGCGCGGTGAGTAGCGGTACTCCTGCTGCGGGAGCAAGGCGCGATCGAAGAAGCCCTTGAGCAGCGCGGGCACCGACCCCCACCACAGCGGAGTCGCGATCACGATGGTGTCGGCGGCGGCGAGTGCTCGCTTCGCGTCGACGAGGTCGGGTTCGAGCGGCATGCGCTGGCGGTAACCGAATCGCAGGTGCGGATCGAAGTCGAGGGTGCGCAGTGCCAGCACGCGGGCGTCGCCGTGCGCGTCGGCGTACCGCTGCACGAGAGCAGCGGTGAGAGATTCGGCGTGCGGGTGGCCGTCGATCACGAGAGCAGGCATCCGAGCTTCCAATCTGGACGGTGTCAACAAGCTGGACAGTGTCAAGATAGGAGAAGATGTTGCGCATGTCAAGTTGCAAGCAGGCGTATCACCACGGCGACCTCGCTCACGCCCTCGAAGACGCCGCGATGCACCTTCTCGAAAGGATGCCCGCGGCCGACATCAGCTTGCGAGAGGTGGCACGCGCCGCGAACGTCAGCCACAACGCCCCCTACCACCACTTCTCCGACCGCCTCGGCCTGCTGAAGGCGATCGCGGAGCGCAGCATGGCTGACCTCCTGGGACAAGTGGAGAAGGCGGCGAGCGGGCAGCCGAACCCGCGCGCGGCGCTGGCGGCGGGAGGCGAGGCCTACATACGTTTCGCGGTCGAGCATCCGCACGCGTTCGACGCCGTCTACGACCCCACGGTCTGCGTGCCCGGATCGCCCACCGCGACCATGGGACCCCTCATCGATGCGCTCGAAGAAGCGCTGGCCACCGCCGCGGCCGCGTCGGGACTCGACCAGCCGACGGACGTCACGGCGCTGTGGGGTCTCATCCACGGGCTGGGCACGCTCGCCGCTGCCGGGCACTTCGGTCTCGACGAGGCGCTCGCCGCGTTCTCGGCGCTACTCGATCGCCTCGACGCTGCCTGAGCCCGCGCGGCATCGCGTCTGCCGTCGGCGGTCGAGCACGGTCGAACCTGAGAGCCGTCCAAGCGCTCTTGCACCGCGCGCACAGGCGCGGATTCGTACGATATCGGAATGCCCTATTCCGCTCACCGACCGGGTCGCTTCGACTCGCAGGGTCGGATCATCCTCGACGGCGACCCGAACGCCGAGACCGATGACCTCGACTTCCTCCGCGAGTACGAGCCCACCGGCGCAGACGACGAACCGTTCGTCGGCGCGCCCGCGCAGACCCGGCGCATCTCGAACGGCGACGAGACGGATGCCCCGGCCGAGGCATCCGAGAACGACGACGCAGCGCGTTCCCGCGAGCCGCGCCCGCGCCGCGAGCCACGGCCCCGACGGGTGCGCACGCCGCGGGCGCCGGGATCCCGGCTGCGCCAGCTCGCGATCCTCGGCGGCGCGGAAGGGGAGATCCTCGACCGCGTGCCGGGCGAGACGCCGCGCTTCGTGCAGATGTTCTTCGTGCTCGCCGGCACCGCGCTGGTCTCGGCGATCTCGATGCTCTTCGCTCTGACGACCGGCGTGCAGGCGGCGATCTGGCTCGCCGTGCCGCTCGCGATCGTGTGGGCGCTCATCATCTTCAACCTCGACCGGTTCCTCACCTCGACCATGTCGTCGACGAAGAACGTGTGGCGGCTGATCGGTCTCGCCATCCCTCGCGTCATCATGGCGGCCATCATCGGATTCGTCGTCGCCGAGCCGCTCGTGCTGCAGGTGTTCCACAACGACATCGCCCGCGAGGTCGCCGCGACGAATATCACCCAGGCGCAGTCCGATCAGGAGGCGCTCGAATCGGGCCCCGAGAAGATCGCCCTCGACGCCGCCACCGCGAAGGTCGCGGAGCTCGAGAACCAGGCCGCCACCGGCGTCGTCGCCGGCACCGATTCGTCGTCGGCATCCGAGTCGGCCGCGCAGTCGACGGTCGACGACCTGACCGCCAAGCTCACCGAGCAGCAGGGCGTCATCGACCAGGCCCGCGCGCTCTACCAGTGCGAGCTGACGGGCGAGGGTGCCGGCACGGTGCCCGGATGCACGGGGGTGAACGGCGAGGGTGCCAGCTCGGATGCCGCGCAGGCCCAGCTCGCCCAGGCGCAGCAGACCTACGACGGACTCGCCGAGCAGCTGCGCGTCGCCAACGAGGAGCTCGCCGCGGCGGGCACGACCGCCAAGCAGAACACCGCCACCTCGGAGTCGCAGAACCGCCAGCTCGCGCAGGACCAGCTGCCCGCCGCGCGCGACACCTACGAGCAGGCGCTCGAGGCCTACAACGCCCGGGCGGATGCCGTGGCGCAGGGCAACGCCGGAGCCGTCGGGCTGCTCAGCCAGATCAGCGGACTGAACCGCCTCAGCGAGAAGGAGCCCGCGATCCTGTGGGCCCACATCCTCATCGCCGCCCTCTTCTTCATGATCGAGCTGCTGCCGGTGCTGGTGAAGGTGCTGACCTCGTACGGCGAGCCGAGCCTGTACGAGAAGGCGGTCGCGATCCGCAAGCAGGTCGCGCTCGACAAGGTGACCGCCGAGGGGTTCACCGACCGCGCCGCGATCGTGCAGACCCAGTCGAGCGCCGTGAGTCAGACGGTCGCGCAGACGACCTAGCCCGCGGCGGGTGCGCCTGCACGCGCCCGCTCGCGCGAGGGGTCAGGAATGGTCGCGTGCGGGGGCGGGGATGCGGCGTGTCGTGACCTCTCGCGCACAGTCGTGCGGGGTGCGGTCGGGCGGATGCGGAGCATCCGGCCCTGACGTCGGATGCCGGGGCTAGCGTGGTGTCATGGTCAACTATCGCTATCTCGGCAACAGCGGTCTCAAGGTCTCGGAGATCACGTACGGCAACTGGGTCACGCACGCCTCGCAGGTCGAAGACGACGCCGCGGTGAAGACGGTGCACGCCGCGCTCGACGCCGGCATCACCACGTTCGACACCGCCGACACCTACGCCAACACGGCGGCAGAGGTGATTCTCGGCAAGGCGCTGGAGGGTCAGCGCCGCGAGAGCCTCGAGATCTTCACGAAGGTGTACTTCCCGACCGGTCCGAAGGGTCCGAACGACACGGGCCTCAGCCGCAAGCACATCATGGAGTCGATCAACGGCTCGCTCACTCGCCTCGGCACCGACTACGTCGACCTCTACCAGGCCCACCGCTTCGACTACGAGACCCCGCTCGAAGAGACGTTCCAGGCGTTCGCCGACATCGTGCGGCAGGGCAAGGCCCTCTACATCGGCGTCTCGGAGTGGACCGCGGAGCAGCTGCGTGAAGGACACGCACTCGCGAAGCAGCTCGGCATCCAGCTCATCTCGAACCAGCCGCAGTACTCGATGCTGTGGCGCGTGATCGAGGGCAAGGTCGTGCCGACGTCGGAGGAGCTCGGTATTTCGCAGATCGTCTGGTCGCCGATGGCGCAGGGCGTGCTCAGTGGCAAGTACTTGCCCGGGCAGCCGGTGCCCGAAGGGTCTCGCGCGACCGACCAGAATTCCGGTGCCCAGTTCATCAAGAACTTCCTGCAGGACGACATCCTCACCGCCGTGCAGCGGCTGAAGCCCATCGCCGAGCAGGCCGGCCTGACGATGCCGCAGCTCGCGATCGCGTGGGTGCTGCAGAACCCGAACGTGGCCGCGGCACTGGTCGGCGCCTCCCGTCCCGAGCAGCTGGCCGACACGGTCAAGGCCTCGGGAGTGACTCTCGACGCCGACACGATGTCGGCCATCGACGAGGCCCTGGGTGACACGGTCAACCGCGACGCCGAGCACACGTACTCCACGTCGCCGAAGACCCGCCTGGTCTGACGGACTCGGATTCCCGCCCCCGCCCCCGCCCCATCCCCGCCCCATTCGTGCGGGATCGATATGTCGGCTTCAACGGCCGTTGAACGTGCGATATCGATCCCGCTCGGTGGCGCGGCGCGGGGAGGGCGCCGGGTCGGGTCAGGCGAGGGTGATGTCGACCTGGATCTCGGCGGCGAGGTGCTCGAGGTCGGCACGCAGGGCGTCGAGATCGGCGGAAGCCGGAACCGTCGCCGTGACCGTCGACTCGAACAGGCGGCCGCCGGCCATGGCGGCATCGCGCGTCTCGGTGGTCATGCTCGAGATGCTGAGGGCATGGGCGCTCAGCACACCGGACACCTCGTGCACGATCCCCGGACGGTCGTTGCCCAGAACCGAGAGCGACAGGCTGCTCGACGCGGCGGCCGCGGCATCCGACCCGGTGTGGATCGTCACGGTCAACAGCCCCGTCAATGCGCGCAGCGCGGACTGCAGCGCCGGCACGCGGTCGTCGGCGACGGACACCTCGATCACGCCGGCGAAGGTGCCCGCGAGTTCGGCGAGGCGGCTGTTCTCCCAGTTGCCGCCGTGCGCGTCGACGGCATCGGCGACGGCGGAGACGAGGCCGGGGCGATCAGCGCCGGCGACGGTGAGGATGAGGGTGGTCATGCGGCCAGCGTAGCCGCCACAACTCAGGACGGCGGCTGGAGCCGGGGGCTACTCGCCCCAGACGCCCGTCTCGAGGAAAGCGTCGAGGCGGGCGCGGTGCGGTGCGAGGTCCCAGCCCTGGGCGGCGACCCACTCGTCGGAGTAGTAGGTGCCGGCGTAGCGCACGCCGCTGTCGCAGATGAGGGTCACGACGCTGCCGGTTTCGCCGGCCTCCCGCATGCGCGCGATCAGTTGGAACGCGCCGTACAGGTTGGTGCCGGTCGACCCGCCCGCCCAGTGCAGCGTGCGATCGCGCAGCATGCGGATCGCCGCGATCGACCCGGCGTCCGGCACCCGGATCATCTCGTCGATCACGGTCGGCACGAACGACGGCTCGACACGGGGGCGTCCGATGCCCTCGATGCGGCTGGGGCGGCCGGCCGGGGCGTCGGTGTTGCCCGCCCAGCCGTCGTAGAACGCCGACCCTTCGGGGTCGACGACCGCGACCTGCGTCTCGTGGCGGCGGTAGCGCACGTACCGGCCGAAGGTGGCGCTGGTGCCGCCGGTGCCCGCGCCCACGACGATCCAGCGGGGGATCGGATGCCGCTCCTGCGCCAATTGGCTGAACACGCTCTCGGCGATGTTGTTGTTCCCGCGCCAGTCGGTGGCCCGCTCGGCGAAGGTGAACTGGTCGAGGTAGTGACCGTCGCAGTCGCTCGCCAGGCGGCGGGCCTCGTCGGACATGTCCTCCGCGCGGTCGACGAAGTGGCAGGTGCCGCCGTAGAACTCGATGAGGGCGATCTTCTCCTGCACGGTCGAGCGCGGCACGACCGTCACGAACGGCAGCCCGAGCATCCGTGCGAAGTAGGCCTCGGACACGGCCGTCGATCCGCTCGACGACTCGACGAGGGTGGTGCCCTCGTGGATGTGCCCGTTCACCAGGCCGTACAGGATGAGCGACCGCGCCAGCCGGTGCTTGAGCGACCCCGTCGGATGCACCGACTCGTCCTTCAGGTACAGGTCGATGCCCCACTCCGCGGGGAGCGGGAAGACGTGCAGGTGCGTGTCGGCGCTGCGGTTCGCGTCGGCCTCCAGCAGGGCGATCGCGCGGGAGGTCCAGATGTCCACGGGTCGAGCGTACCGGGCGTCAGTTGTCGGTGTAGCCGCCCTCGCCGGTGTCGCCGTCGTAGGTGAAGGTGCGGTCTTCGAGCACGATGCGGATGTCGCTGCCGAGCGGTTCGCCGGCGAGCAGCTTGCGTTCGAGTTCCTCGACCTCGCCGAGGTACTCCGATGCGTCGCCGCCCCAGATCGTCGCGACCTTCATGTCGGTGAGCAGGTAGAGGAAGGCGCTGACCGCGGTCTGGTTGAACTCGGTGTTCGGGATGCGCTCCCACAGTGATCCGTCTTGCCGGGCGGCCTTGTACTCGTCGATCTTCCCCTGGATGACGGCCTCGGCCGATCCGGGGTCGGTGGCGGGCGGGGCATCCGACGGGTCCGAGGACGGCGCGCTCGACGGAGTGGGGCGCGGGGTGGGCGCCGCGGTCTCGCTGCGGGTGGCAGCGGGGGACGGCACCGCTTCGGGCCGCCCCGGATTCGACAGCAGCACCGCCGCGATGACGATCCCGCCGATGACGACGACGGCGCCGAGTGAGATGAGTCCGATCACGAGACCCGAGCGCTTCGGGCGCGGGGTGGGAGACGGGGCCGACGGGTATGCCGGATAGCCGTTTCCGCCAGGCGGGTAGGAACCACCGGATGCCGGCGGATAGGCACCACCGGATGCCGGCGGGTAGCCGTTGACCGCGGACAGGGAAGCGCCGCCGGGCGCGGGAGCGGCGGCGCCCGGGTGATAGGCCGGGGTGGGCTGGTACGGCTGCGGCGGCTGGTACTGCGGCGGCTGGAAGGGATGGCCGTTGCCCTGCGGCGGCTGGTACTGCGACGGGTGCGGCGCGGCGGGTGCCCCGTACCCGGGCTGTGCGCCATGCGGTGCGGGCGCTCCCCCCGGATGCGCGCCATACGGCGGCTGCGGTGCTCCGGGCTGCGCGCCGTACGGCGGCTGCGGTGCGCCCGCGGGGAGGCTCGGGGCCGACGCGTCCGACCCGACCGGCGGAGCCAGCGGCGGCTGGGCGGCGGGAGGCGGGGGCGGAATCGCACCGGAGGGCGGCGGCGCCACGACCTCGTCGGGGCCCGGCTGCGGATCGTCGTGCGCGGTCATGACTGCACCCTCGTTCGTCCGGCGAGCGTCATGCCTCCGCGTCCGTCGACGTGGAGGAGCGACGCCTGCGACTGCTCCTGCTGCAACTGGAATTCGAACCGTGAGCGGTCGCCGCGGTGATACGCGATGAAGTACTCGATCGGCGTGCCGTCGTCGGTTCGGCTGACGCTGCGCAGACGCAGCAGCGCCGACCCCGCGCTCACCCCGAGATGCCCGGCCTGTTCGTGCGTCGCGACCGTGGCCTCGGCCGAGCGCACACCGTGCGTCGCGATGATGTCGTGTTCCGAGAGCAGGCGGTAGAGCGAGGCATCCGACAGGTCGACGCCGAGGGTGACGGCGCCGACGGCATCCGGCATCCAGGTGGTCGACAGCGACCACGGCTCGTCGTCGACGTGTCGCAGGCGTTCGAGCACCACCACCGGCGAGCCGACGGCGATCTCGAGGGCCGCGGCGATCTCCTCGTCGGCGACCGTGCGCTCGTGCCGCAGCACATCGCTGTGCACGTGACCCCCGCGGCTCTCGACGTCGTCGTACAGTCCGACCAGCGTGTGCACGAGGCTCTCGGCGGTGCGCGGTCGTGAGACGAACGTGCCCTTGCCCTTCACCCGCTCGACCAGGCCCTCGTGCTCGAGCTGCGCCAGCGCCTGCCGCACGACCGTGCGCGAGACGCCGTAGCGCTCGCAGAGCCCGTGCTCGCCGGGCAGCGGGTCGCCGGGCTGCAGGCCGTCGCGCGCGATCCCGTCGATGATGAGCCGGCGTAGCTGGTCGTACATCGGAGCCGCCGAGCGGCGATCGATCGCGTCGAGGGTCGGCGAGGTCATCTCAGTACGCTACCCCCGCATGCAGGATCACGTTCGCGTACGGGGTGAACTCGCCCGACCGCACGAACGCGCGAGCGCCCCGGGTGCGTTCCTTGAACTCGACGTGCGGAACCAGTTCGATCTCGAATCCCATGCCGGCGAAGCGCTCGCGCAGGGCGTCGAGCACCTCGGGGCTCTTCTCGGCGACCTCGGCCGACACCGTCGCGCCCTCGACGACGAGTTCGGCGAGCACCGTGTCGAGCACGTCGAGGAACGCCGGGGCCCCGGGCCGGTAGGCGAGGTCGATGCGCTCCGACCCGGGAGGGATCGGCAGGCCCGCGTCGGTGACGACGATCAGATCGGTGTGGCCGGTCTCGCTGATGACACGCGAGAGCGCCGGGTTGATGGTCGTCGAGGTCTTGCGCATGGAGAGCTCCGGTCGGGCGGTGGGAAGGGGGTGGTCCGGGAGTGGCGGTCAGGCGGCCGGGATGCTCGCGCCCTCGCGCTCGGCGAGGAATGCGTCGACCTCGGCGCGCAGCGGCAGACTGGGCGAGGCGCCCTGCTTGGTGACGGTGAGGGCCCCGGCGGCCGTCGCCAGACGAACGGCTTCGGTGAGGTCGAGGCCGTTCGCGAGCGCAGCCCCGAGGTACCCCGCGTAGGCGTCTCCCGCGGCGGTGGTGTCGACCGCTTCGACCGGGAACGGCGCGACGACGGATGCCCCGTCCCCGGTGACCACGCACGACCCCTGGCCGGCGAGGGTGATGACCGCGGCGCCGACGCCCTGGTCGAGGAACCAGCGTCCGGCGCGCTCGGCCGATGCGGCATCCGTCACCTCGATGCCGCTGATGAGCGTCGCCTCGGTCTCGTTCGGAGTGACGATGTCGATGCTCGCCCACACCTCGGGCGGCAGCGGGGCCGCGGGCGCCGGGTCGAGGATGACGGTCATGCCGTGCTCGCGGCCGCGCGCGGTGATGTGCGCCGTGAGCGCCGACGGGGTCTCGAGCTGCGTGAGCAGCACAGACGTGGTGGGCGCGAGCGCGGCGAGGGCCTCGTCGATCTGCGCGGTGCTGAGGGCGGCGTTCGCGAGCGGCACCATGACGATGTCGTTCTGCGCCGAGGAGTCGACGCGGATGTGCGCGATGCCGGTGGGGCCGGGCACGGTGCGCAGGTGCGCGAGGTCGACCCCGGCGTCGGTGAGACCGTCGACGACGAGGTCGTGGAAGAGGTCGTCGCCGACGCATCCGACGAAGCTCGTGCGCGCGCCGGACCGGCCCGCGGCCACGGCCTGATTCGCGCCCTTGCCGCCGAGCATGAGGGTGAACTGGTCGCCGAGGATGGTCTCTCCGCGCGCGGGAAGGCGCTGCGAGAACGTCGTGACGTCGGCGGTCACGCTGCCGACGATGACGACGCCGGTGCGGTCGGAGGGGTGTGCGGTGGCCATGGCGCTCCTGGTCGTCGTCGACGGAAGGGGGCGGCGCGGATGCTTTGACATCGGTCTGCGCCTGTCATTACATTAGCCGAAGCCGAACCTGTAACGACAGGTCGACCCCGAGGAGACCCGATGACCGCGATCGCCCCCCGCCTCTACGTCGACAGCGCCGACGTCGACCGGGTCTCCCGGCTGCTCACGGCGGGCGTCGTGCACGGCGTGACCACGAACCCCACGATCCTCGAGCGCGGAGGTCGCACCGCCGCCGAGATCCCCGACCTCTACGCGCGATGGGAGGGCGAAGGGGCCGAGGAGATCTTCTTCCAGACGTGGGGCGGAGACACCGCCTCGTTCCTGCGCAACGCCGAGACCATCCGCGGCCTGGGCGAGCGGGTCGCAGTGAAAGTGCCCGCCACGGCGGCCGGGTTCGCCGCGGCATCCGCCCTCGTGCGCGACGGCGCGACGGTGCTCGTCACCGCCGTGTACTCGGTCGCCCAGGCGCTGGCGTGCGCCAGCATCGGGGCGCAGTACATCGCCCCCTACCTCGGACGCATGCGCGACGCGGGCATCGACGGCGATGCCGTGATCGCCCGCATGCAGGAGGTGTGCGCGGGCAGCGGCTCGAATGTGCTGGCCGCATCGTTGCGCTCGGCAGACGACATCGTGGGACTGCGGCTCGCCGGGGTGCCGTACTTCACGGCCGCGCCGGACGTGATCGAGCAGACCCTGTTCCACGACGTGAGCGACAGCTCGGCCGCCGAGTTCGACGCCGCCATGCTGCGCCTCGGGGTGTAGCGCGCTCTCGTCGGCGCGACCCTCGCCCATAACTTAGGACCCGGGTGCCTCTGCAAGGCGGCAACCTCTGAAAGCGCCGCCACACGTGCCGTGCGTCCTGAGTTGTTGCTGCGCCGGGCGGAGAGGCCACGCAAAGCGGCGGGGAGCGGGGCGGGGCTAGGCGGTGGCGGCCTGGCGCAGCCAGCGCTCGACGCCCGCGATGTGCGCGGTGGCGAGCGAGGTCGCGAGGGCCGAGTCGTGCTGAGCGATCGCGTCGGCGATCGCGCGATGCTCCGACAGGGTGCGCTCGACGGCGTTGGCCTCGGTGAGTCCGCGCCACACCCGGGCGCGCACGGTCTGACTGCTGAGGTGCTCGATGAGGCTCGCGAGGTAGGCGTTGCCGGCCATCCGCACGATCTCGCGGTGGAAGCGGATGTCGTGCGCCACGAGCTCTTCGATCGTCACCGACGAGTCGACCCCCTCCACCTCTTCGACGAGCGCGGCGATGTCGTCATCGTCGCCGTGGGTGGCGGCGAGGCCCGTGGCCTGCGATTCGAGCATCCGTCGCACCGCGAAGATCTCGAGCATCGAGTCGTCGTCGTGCATGTCGACCACGAATGCGATGGCCTCGAGCAGCAGGTGCGGTTCGAGGCTGGTGACGTAGGTGCCGTCGCCGCGGCGCACGTCGAGCACGCGGATCACCTCGAGCGCCTTCACGGCCTCCCGCATCGAGTTGCGCGAGAGTCCGAGACGCTCCGACAGCTCTTTCTCGGGAGGCAGCCGATCGCCGGGGGAGAGTTCGCCCGACACGATCATCGCCTTGATCTTCTCGATCGCCTCGTCGGTCACTGCCATGGGCGTCATCCTAGCCAGTCATCCGATGTCTGAGGCAGGATGGGGGCATGCGAGTCCTCGATTCCCATCTGCACCTGTGGGACGACGAAGTCCTCACCTACACGTGGCTGAAGGGTCCATACGCCTTCCGCTTCGCGGACACCGAGCTCGAGCACGCGCGCCTGCCCGGCGTGCACCGCGAGGAATGCGTCTTCGTGCAGGCCGAGACGGTGGAGGACGACTACCTCGGCGAGGTGAAATGGGTCGAGTCGATGGCCGACCGTCTCGGCGTCGTCGGCATCGTCGCCGGCGCGCAGCTGCATCGCGGGGTCGACACCGTCACGCACCTCGAGGAGTTGATCGCGCATCCGCTCGTGGTCGGCGTGCGGCACAACCTGCAGGACGACCCCGACGGGCTCGCGGTGTCGTCGGCCTTCGTCATGGGCGCGCGCGAGGTCGCCGCCCGCCTGCTCAGCTTCGACGTGTGCGTGCGGGCCGAGCAGCTCCCCGACATCGCGCGGCTCGCGGGCGCGGTGCCCGACCTGTGGATGGTGCTCGATCACCTGGGCAAGCCCGCGGTGGGCACGGCGGATGCTCCCCTCGCCCCGACCCCGGAATGGGTGCGCGACCTCGAGGAGGTGGCGAAGCATCCGCAGACGTTCTGCAAGCTGTCGGGGCTCCCGGCCGAGGCGGGCGGCGCGTGGAGTGCCGAGCAGCTCGTGCCTTTCCTCGACGCGGCGGCCGATGCGTTCGGCGCCGACCGTCTGATGTGGGGGAGCGACTGGCCGGTCTCGGCGGTGGGGCCGGCCGAGGAGGGTGACCCGCATGCGCCCGCGGACGGCTCGGCGACCTATCAGTACACCGCGCGCAGCCGGTGGGCGGATGCCGTCACCACCTGGGCCGCCGCGCGCGGGCACGACGTCGAGGCCATCATGTGGGGCGCCGCCCGCGCGTTCTACCGCCTCGACGAACCGCGCGTCGTGCCGGTCGAGCCGCCCCGCCGACGCGGTTTCTTCTCGCGGCTGCTCGGTCCGCGCGCCTAGCGACAGCGACACCCGCCCGCTGCGAAGGAGATCTCTCGTTCCGCAGGAGCGAATCGCGAGGATGCTCCTGCGTAACGGGAGATCCCCTTCGAAGCGCGCGGTGGTGGTGCGCCCCGGGCGCCCGGGGCGCCCGGAGCGGCCGGGGCGCGCCGCCGGGGCTACTCCGACCGCAGGCGCAGCTGCGCCATGCCGCCGTCGACCTCGATGAACGTGCCGGTGGTGGAGCCGGAGGCGGGCGATACGAGGTAGGCGACGGCGCCGGCGACCTCGGCCGGGCTCACCAGGCGCCCATGCGGCTGGCGGGCCTCGAGGGCGGCGCGTTCGGCATCGGGGTCGGATGCCGCGTCGAGCAGGCGTCCGACCCACGGGGTGTCGGCGGTGCCGGGGTTGACGGCGTTGACGCGGATGCCCTCGCGCAGGTGGTCGGCGGCCATGGCGCGCGTGAGGGCCGAGACGGCGCCCTTCGACGCGCTGTAGAGAGCGCGCTGGGGCAGGCCGGTGGTGGAGGCGATGGACGCCGTGTTGCAGACCGCCGCCGACGGCGACTTCCGCAGCCACGGCAGTGCGGCCGAGGTCACGCGGGCGATGCCGGTGACGTTGATCGAGAGCACGCGCGCCCACTCGGCGTCGTCGTTCGCGGAGATGTCGCCCTGTGCGCCGACCCCGGCGTTGTTGACGACGATGTCGATGCGTCCGAACTCCTCGGCGACCGCGGCCACCGCGGCGTCGACGCTGGCGCGATCCGAGACGTCGGCGGTGAACGCCGAGAAGCGGGCATCCGCTCCGGAGGTGTCGCGGTCGAGCACCGCGATGCGCGCGCCGTCGGCGTGCAGGCGGTCGGCGATCGCGGCCCCGATCCCCGAGGCGCCGCCGGTGACGATCGCGACCAGCCCGTCGAGCGCGCCGGTCATGCGCGGGCCTCCCAGGCCACGAACTCCTGGCGCTGGTGACCGAGGCCGTCGATCTCGACCTCGACCACGTCGCCCGGGGCGATGTACGGGAAGTTGCCCGACAGGGCCACGCCCTGCGGGGTGCCGGTGAGGATGAGGTCGCCGGGCTCGAGCGTCACGTACTGCGACAGGTGGTGCACGATCGTCTCGACGTCGAAGATCATGTCGCTCGTGTTCGAGTCCTGACGCGGCTCGCCGTTGACGAAGCTGCGGAGGCCGAGGGCGTGGTGGTCGACCTCGTCGGGGGTGACGAGCCACGGGCCGGTGGGGTTGAAGCCCGCGGCGATCTTGCCCTTCGACCACTGGCCGCCCGAGACGGCCATCTGGAAGTCGCGCTCCGACACATCGTTCGCGAGCACGAATCCGGCCACGTGCGCCATCGACTCGTCGGGGGAGTCGAGGTAGGCGGCGCGGGCGCCGATGACGATGCCGAGCTCGACCTCCCAGTCGGTCTTCGTGCTGCCGCGGGGGATGGTGACGCTGTCGTTCGGGCCGACGACGGTGTTCGGCGTCTTGAGGAACAGGATCGGGATGGTCGGCGGCTCCGACCCGGACTCGGCCGCGTGGGCGGCGTAGTTCATGCCGATGCAGATCACGGCGCTGGGCCGGGCGATGGGGGCGCCGATGCGCAGCGCGTCTGCGCCGTCGAGGTCGCGGAGTTCTCCGGCATCCCGCGCGGCGGTGACGCGCGCGACGAAATCGCCGGCCAGGAAATCACCGTTCACATCGGATGTCACGGGGCGGAGATCGAGGTACCGATCACCCTCCACGAGGACGGGGATCTCTTCTCCGGGGGTGCCGAGCCGCGCGAACTTCATGATTCTCCTGATCCTTCGGGGGACCGCCCGGGGACGGCCATCGTCGTTGACAGTATAGACATCGGATGTTTACACTCCAAGGGATCCGCGCGGAACATCCGGCCGCGCTCGAGAGGAACCGCACCCGTGAGCCGCATCGTCGCACTCGACACCACCGACATCCGCTTCCCCACGTCGTTGAGCCTCGACGGCTCCGACGCGATGAATCCCGATCCCGATTATTCCGCGGCGTACGTGATCGTCCGAACGGATGCCGACGACGGCGTCGAGGGGCACGCCTTCGTCTTCACGATCGGCCGCGGCAACGACGTGCAGGTCGCGGCGATCGACGCCCTCGCCGGACACCTCGTCGGCCGCGAGATCGAACCGCTGCTCGACGACATGGGTGGCACGTTCCGCGACATCATCGGCGACTCGCAGCTGCGCTGGCTCGGCCCCGAGAAGGGCGTCATGCACATGGCGATCGGCGCTGTCATCAACGCGCTGTGGGACATCAAGGCCAAGCGGGCGGGGCTGCCCCTCTGGCAGCTGCTCGCCCGCATGACGCCGGAAGAGCTGGTCGACCTCGTCGACTTCCGCTACCTCACCAACGCCCTCACCCGCAAGGACGCCCTCGAGATCCTCCGCGCCGCCGAGCCCGGCCGTGCCGCGCGCGAACGCGAGCTGCTCGCCACCGGCTACCCCGGTTACACCACCAGCCCCGGGTGGCTCGGCTACTCCGACGAGAAGCTCGAACGCCTCGCCCGCGAGGCGATGGCCGACGGATTCACCCAGATCAAGCTCAAGGTCGGTGCCGACCTCGACGACGACATCCGCCGCTTCCGCAAGGCGCGCGAGGTGTGCGGTCCCGACTTCCCCATCGCGATCGACGCCAACCAGCGCTGGGAGGTGTCGGAGGCGATCGAGTGGGTGAACGCGCTCGCCGAGTTCCACCCCGCCTGGATCGAGGAGCCCACGAGCCCCGATGACATCCTCGGCCACGCCGAGATCGCGCGAGGCGTGTCTCCGATCCGCGTCGCCACCGGCGAGCACGCGCAGAACCGGATGATCTTCAAGCAGCTGCTGCAGGCCGACGCGATCTCGGTCATGCAGATCGATGCCGTGCGCGTCGCCGGCGTCAACGAGAACATCGCCAACCTGCTGCTCGCCGCGAAGTTCGGAGTGCCCGTGTGCCCGCACGCCGGCGGGGTCGGTCTGTGCGAGGCCGTGCAGCACCTGTCGATGTTCGACTTCGTCGCCGTCACCGGCACCCGCGAGGGCCGCATGATCGAGTTCGTCGACCACCTGCACGAGCACTTCGTCGTCCCGACCGACATCCGGGGCGGGTCGTACATGGCCCCCACCGCGCCCGGATCGGGCATGGAGATGAAGGCCGAGAGCATCCGCACCTACACCTGGTCGGGCGCGCATGTCGTCGCGTGAGCCCGCCCTCGCCCTTCCGGCCCTCGGCTACGGTGCCGCGAACGTCGGCAACCTGTTCCGCGAACTGAGCGACGACGACGCCTGGGCGGTGCTCGACGCGGCGTGGGAGAGCGGCATCCGCTACTACGACACCGCGCCGCACTACGGTCTCGGCCTGTCGGAGCGACGCCTCGGGGCGTTCCTGCAGACCAAGCCGCGCGACGAGTACGTGCTCTCCACCAAGGTCGGACGGCTGCTGCGCCCCAACCCGCGGTACGCGGGCGGACTCGACACCGCCAACGACTTCCACGTGCCCGACGACCTGCAGCGCGTGTGGGACTTCTCGGCCGACGGCATCCGCACCAGCCTCGACGAGTCGCGCGAACGGCTCGGCATCGAGCGCATCGACCTGCTCTACCTGCACGACCCCGAGCGGCACGACCTCGACCTCGCGCTCGCCGAGGGCTTCCCGGCGATGCAGCAGCTGCGGGCCGACGGCGAGGTGACCGCCATCGGCATCGGATCGATGGTGTCGGAGGCTCTCGCCACCGCCGTGCGGTCGGCCGACCTCGACCTCATCATGGTCGCCGGTCGCTACACGCTGCTCGAGCAGCCGGCCGCGGCCGACGTGCTGCCGGCGTGCCGCGAGAACGGCACGGGGATCGTCGCGGCGTCGGTGTTCAACTCCGGCTTGTTGGCGGCCAGCGAACCCCGCCGCGACGGCCGGTACGAATACGGCCAGCTGCCCGACGAGCTGTGGGACCGTCTCGTGCGCATCGCCGCCGTGTGCGCCGACCACGACGTGCCGCTGCCCGCCGCGGCGATCCGGTTCCCGCTGCAGGCGGGCGAAGTGAGGTCGGTGGTCGTCGGCGGCAGCCGCCCCGCGCAGCTCCGGCAGAATGCGGAGTACGCCGCGCTCGACATCCCCGACGCGCTCTGGCACGACCTCGCCGCGCAGGGGCTCATCCCCGGCGCCGACGACTGATCGAGAGGAGCATCCGTTGCTCGAAGGCATCCACCCCCTGCTCACCGGCGAGCTGCTGCTGCACCTCGACCGCATGGGGCATTCCGACTCCGTCGTCGTCGCCGACGCGCACTTCCCGGCGTGGGCGCTGGGCGCGCGCGTCGTCGATCTGCCGGGCACGACGACCCCGGAGGTCGTCGCGGCGATCCGCACCGTGCTGCCCCTCGACGACGCCCCCGGCCTCGACCTCATGGAATCGGCCGACGGGGAGGTGCTCGACGTGCAGCACGAGCTCATGGCGGCGTCCGGCACGGCGCTCGAGACGACGCGCTTCGTCGAGCGGTTCGACTACTACGAGGTGGCGAAGGGGGCGTACCTGATGGTGCGCACCGGCGAGACCCGCAAGTACGGCAACGCGCTTCTGCGCAAGGGCGTCGTGGGGCACCCCGCCGCCTGACGGGGCGGGGGCGGGACGGCGCCTGGACGCGACCGGGTCAGCGGCCGGCGGTCGACTCGCGCACGACGAGTTCGGCGGCGAACGGAGTCATCGCGGGCGGGGGAGCGGTCGGGTCGGCGAGCTGCTGCAGCAGTACAGCCCCGGCGGCGCGGCCGATCTCGTACCCGGGCTGACGGATGCTCGTGAGCGGCACCACTCCTTGGTGCGCCTGGTCGACGTCGTCGAAGCCGACGATCGCGATGTCCTCGGGCACGCGGACGCCGTGGCGCAGCAGCACGGTCAGCACGCCGAGCGCCACCATGTCGTTCGCGGCGAAGATCGCGTCGGGGCGCTCGTCGGGCGGGAGGGCCACGAGGCGTTCGCCCGCCTCCATGCCGTCGTCGGTCATCAGGTGCGCGACCTCCTGCACCTCGACCGTCGCCCCGGTGCCGGCGACGGCCTCCCGCAGGCCGGCCAGACGGTCGTTCGACTGGCTGACCGTCGGAGTGCCGAGGAAGAGGATGCGGCGGCGACCGAGGTCGACCAGATGCTCTCCGGCGAGGCGCCCCCCGCCCGTGTCGTCGAACAGCACCGAGGCGACGGAGCGCGAGGGGCGGATCGGGCCGACGACGACCGAGCGGATGCCGCGTTCGGCGAGCGTCTCGAGCCGGGGCACCACGTCGTCGAGCGGGTAGATGATGATGCCCTGCACCCGGTGGGCCTCGAACATGTCGAGATTGCGGCGTTCCTGCGCACGGTCGCGGTTGCTGTTGCTGAAGAACAGCGACCAGCCGCCCTCGCGCGCGACGTCTTCGACTCCGCGTGAGAGCTCATGGAAGTACGGCAACCAGGCGTCGAGCAGGATCAGTGCGAGCGCCTTGCTGGCCCCGGCGCGCAGCTGCCGCGCCGACTCGTTGGGCACGTAGCCGAGCTCGGCGATCGCGGCGCGCACCCGTTCCCGACTCGACGCGCCGAGCACGTGCGGATGGTTGAGGTAATTCGAGACCGTCGACGACGAGACTCCGGCGAGTGCGGCGACGTCTTTGACGCTCGCGGGCATCGGTGCTCCCTGGATGGCTGGATGGCGGCCGGCGCGGCGCCGGTGCGGGCAACGCGCCCGAACGATCGGCCTCAGCGTAGCGACGTTATTGGCACGTTACAAGAATCTTCTTGACAGCGGATCCCGGCGCCGCATAGCGTGACCTGCACACCGAGTTGGAACGTGCCAACTCGTACGAGGCGATGGTGCCGCACACCCGCCTCCGAAGGGCCCCATGAACATCGGATGCCACGGACTGGTCTGGACCGGGAACTTCGACGCCGACGGCATCCGCCTGGCGGTCGAGAAGACCAAAGAGGCCGGGTTCGACCTGATCGAGTTCCCCCTCATGGACCCGTTCGCCTTCGACGTGGCGGCCGCGAAGGATGCGCTCGAGGAGCACGACCTCGCCGTGAGCGCCTCGCTCGGACTCTCGGAGGCGACCGACGTCACCAGCTCCGACCCCGCGATCGTCGCGGCCGGCGAAGCGCTCCTGCTGCAGGCCGTCGATGTGCTCGCCGACCTCGGCGGCACGCACTTCTGCGGCGTCATCTACAGCGCCATGAAGAAGTACATGGAGCCGGTCGCGCCGGAGGGGCTCGAGAGCAGCCGACGTGTGATCGCCAAGGTCGCCGACCATGCTGCGGAGCGCGGCGTGCAGGTCGCCCTCGAGGTCGTCAACCGCTACGAGACCAACGTGCTGAACACTGCGCGCCAGGCGATCGACTTCGTCGGCCGCATCGATCGCCCGAACCTCGGCATCCACCTCGACACGTACCACATGAACATCGAGGAGTCGGATATGTTCGCGCCGGTGCTCGACGCGGCGCCGCAGCTGCAGTACGTGCACATCGGCGAAAGCCACCGCGGGTACCTCGGCACGGGCTCTGTCGACTTCGACACGTTCTTCAAGGCGCTCGGACGCATCGACTACGACGGTCCGATCGTGTTCGAGTCGTTCTCGTCTGCGGTGGTCGCGCCCGACCTCAGTCGCATGCTCGGCATCTGGCGCAACCTGTGGACCGACAACGCCGAGCTCGGAGCCCACGCGAACGCGTTCATCCGCGACACGCTCATCGCGGTCGACAGCATCCGGCTGCACTGAGCTGCATGGCCGAGGAGCGGATGCGGCGGCCAGCCGTGACCAAGATGTTATTACAGGTCTTCCGCGAACCGGCCTCCTTAGATACATTTAGATACAACTTGCGCGGGAGACCGTGGCGAGACACAATTGATCCGATGTTTCACCCCTCGCGGTGAACGCAGCAGGATTCAAGACCTTCAAGGAAGCAGGTGAGGCACGTGAGTGATCCCATCCTCAAAGTGGAGGGCATCAGCAAGGGATTCCCCGGTGTCCAGGCCCTCAAGGATGTGCACCTCGAGGTGCGCGCCGGCGAGGTCCTCGTGCTCGTCGGCGAGAACGGTGCCGGCAAGTCGACCCTCATGAAGATCCTCTCGGGGATCTACACGAAGGACGAGGGAACGATCTCGTTCGAGGGGAGGGAGGTCGAGCTGACCAGCCCGCTGCAGGCGCAGGAGCTCGGCATCACGATCATCCACCAAGAGCTCAACCTCATGCCCGACCTCACGGTCGCGCAGAACATCTTCGTGGGCCGTGAGCCGAAGGTCGGCCCGTTCCTGTCGGAGCGGCGACTCAACGTCCAGACCGCCGAACTGCTGCGGCGCCTCGGCATCCACCTCGACCCGCGCCAGCGCGTGGGCGAGCTCACGGTCGCCGAGCAGCAGATGGTCGAGATCGCGAAGGCCCTGTCGTTCAACGCGAAGGTGCTCATCATGGACGAGCCCACTTCGGCCCTCACCGACTCCGAGGTCGAGACGCTGTTCGTACTGATCGAGCAGCTCAAGGCGTCGGGCACCGGCATCGTCTACATCTCGCACCGCATGGACGAGCTGCGCCGCCTCGCCGACCGCGTCACCGTGCTCCGGGACGGTGCATACATCGGATCACTGGAGAAGTCCGAGGTCAGCATCCCCCGCATCATCGAGATGATGGTCGGGCGCCCGATCGACGAGGGCACCCGCCCCACGGCGCGCGAGCACCTGAACGACCCGGTGGTGCTCGACGTGCAGGACCTGTCGACCAAGAGCCTGCTCAAGGACGTCTCGTTCCAGCTGCACAAGGGCGAGATCCTCGGCTTCGCCGGGCTCATGGGCGCCGGCCGCACCGAGACCGCGCGTGCGATCATCGGCGCCGACCCCAGCGACGGCGGCACCATCACCATCGGCGGACGCTCGGCTCGCATCTCGCAGCCGGCGGATGCCGTGAAGCACGGCGTCGGCTACCTCTCGGAGGACCGCAAGCTGCTCGGCCTCATGCTCGAGCAGGACGTCACGTTCAACACCGTGCTCGCATCGCTCGGGTCGTACGCCAACGGCATCGGCTGGATGGGCGACGGCAAGGCCAAGAACCGCACAAAGGAGTACGTCCAGCAGCTGCGGGTGAAGACGCCCTCGGTGAACCAGGTCGTCAAGCTGCTCTCGGGCGGCAACCAGCAGAAGGTCGTCATCGCCCGGTGGCTGATGCGCGACTGCGACATCCTCATCTTCGACGAGCCCACCCGAGGCATCGACGTCGGAGCCAAGGAGGAGATCTACCGCCTCATGCAGCAGCTCGCTGATGCAGGCAAGTCCATCATCGTCATCTCGTCGGAGCTGCCCGAGATCCTCCGCGTCGCGAACCGCATCGCCGTGTTCGCGAACGGCCGGATCACCGGGACGCTGCGCAACGAGGAAGCCAGCCAGGAGAAGATCATGCAACTCGCAGCCCATGGGGAGGAAGACTGATGAGCACCCCGCAGAACGGGTCGTCGACGACGACGATCATCCAGACCGCCGTCGCGGAGAACACCGACAAGCGCGACATCGGCGGGTTCCTCCGCCGTCAGGTGCAGCAGTCGCTGGCGTTCGGCACGCTCGTCGTGCTGTTCATCTTCTTCTCGCTGGCCAGCCCGAACTTCCTCACGTGGAACAACGTCTCGGGCATCCTGCTCTCCACGGCCGTCATCGGCATCCTGGCCCTGGGAACGACCTTCGTCATCATCACCGGCGGCATCGACCTGTCGCTCGGCACCGGCATGGCGCTCTGCTCGGTCATGACGGGTGTGTTCATCACCAACATGGGGCTGCCCGTGGTGGTCGGCGTGCTCGGCGGCATCCTCACCGGCATCCTGATGGGGCTCGTTAACGGCCTCAACATCACCTTCCTGCGCCTGCCCCCGTTCATCGCGACCCTCGCGATGATGATGATCGCGGGTGGCCTCGCCCTGGTGATCTCGGGCGTCGCGCCGATCTACTTCTCGAGCTCCGCCCCGGACTTCAAGCAGATCGCGCTCGGCACGCTCATCCCCGGTCTGCCCAACGCCGTGCTCATCACGCTCGTGCTCGCGGTCGTCGCCTACCTGGTGCTGTCGAAGACGCTCCTCGGCCGCTACACCTTCGCGATCGGCTCGAACGAGGAGGCCACGCGCCTCTCGGGCGTCAACACCCGCCGCTGGACGATCTTCGTCTACATGTTCGCGGGCGCCTTCACCGGCATCGCCGGCGTCATCATCGCCTCGCGTCTCGACTCGGCGCAGCCGCAGATCGGCACGGGCTACGAGCTGCAGGCCATCGCGGCCGTCATCATCGGCGGCACCTCGCTGCTCGGCGGGCGCGGCTCGATCCTCGGCACCGTGATCGGTGCGCTCATCATGAGCGTGCTCGTCAACGGTCTGCGCATCATGTCGATCCAGTCGGAGTGGCAGAACATCGTCGTCGGCGTCGTCATCCTCATCGCCGTCTTCTTCGACTCGCTGCGCAACCGCGCACGCACCTGACCCCGGAGGCGGCGTCCGTGCCCGCCGCCCCCGATTCGGCGACCCGGCCGATGACCCGCGGAACCCTCCGCACCGGCACACCGCACCAAGAAGTCCCACGTCGGCTCCTGGGCCGACGCCCATCACAAACAACGGAGTTTCCATGAAGTTCGGCAAGAAGGCCGCATTCGCGGCACTGGTCGTCACCGCGGCGATCACCGTCGCCGGGTGCTCGAGCAACGGCGGCAGCGCCGGCAGCGGCAGCGAGGGCAGCGGCGACAAGATGTACATCGCACTCGTCTCGAAGGGCTTCCAGCACCAGTTCTGGCAGGCCGTCAAGAAGGGTGCCGAGGAGAAGGCCGCCGAGCTCGGCGTCGACATCACCTTCGAGGGCCCCGCCGCCGAGACCGAGGTCGACGCGCAGCTTCAGATGCTGCAGACGGCCATCGACAAGACGCCCGACGCGATCGCGTACGCCGCCCTCGACCCCGAGGCCTGCGTGCCCTACCTCGACAAGGCCAAGGCCGCCGACATCCCGGTCGTCTACTTCGACGCCCCCTGCGACGGCGACGTGGGCCTGAGCCTCGCCGCGACCGACAGCAAGGTCGCGGGTGCGCTCGCCGCCGAGCACATGGCCGAGCTGATCGGCGGCGAGGGCGAGGTCGCCATCGTGGGCCACTCGCAGATCAACTCGACCGGTGTCGAGCGTCGTGACGGCTTCGTCGAGAAGATCGAGTCGGACTACCCCGACATCGAGATCGTCGACATCCAGTACGGCGACGGCGACCACCTGAAGTCGGCCGACATCGCGAAGGCCATGATCGCCGCGCACCCCGACCTCAAGGGCATCTACGGCACCAACGAGGGCTCGGCCATCGGCGTCGTCAACGCCGTGAACGAGCTGGGTCTCGAGAAGGGCGAGCTGACCATCATCGGCTTCGACTCGGGCGCCGCGCAGATCAACGCGATCAAGGACGGCACCATGGCCGGTGCCATCACGCAGGACCCGATCGGCATCGGCGCGCAGGTCGTGCAGGCCGCGTACGACGCCGCCAACGGCGACTCGGTCGACGAGTTCTACGACACCGGTTCGTACTGGTACGACAAGTCGAACCTCGAGGACGAGAAGATCGCCGCGGTCCTGTACCAGTGATCTGAGTTCCCACGACGAGGCCCCCCCCCGGTCGCGGTGGGGGGCCTTACGTGTGGGGTGGGGGTGGGTGGGGGGGGTTCGGCGGCAGGGGTG
>JASCNZ010000025.1 GCA_029959905.1 Microbacteriaceae bacterium PS02344 | reverse complement strand
CCCACTCCGGGGGGCCGGGGGGGCGCCGCGCGTGTGTTCGCCCCCCCCGCCCCCGGGGGGGCGGGGGGGGCCCCCGGGGGGGCCGCGGCCCCCCGCCACGATCCCGTGCTGCACGTCGGTGCCGCCGATGACGGCCGCGACCGTCGGGTCATCCTGCACCGCCTCCTCGGTGATGCCGAGCGGCGACTTCTCGAGCAGCTGGGCGATCATGATCGCGAGCATCTCGACGTGGCCCATCTCCTCGGCGCCGATGCCGAATACGAGGTCGCGGTACTTGCCGGGGATGTGCATGTTCCAGGCCTGGAACTGGTACTGCATGGCCACGGTGATCTCGCCGTACTGGCCGCCCAGCACCTCTTGGAGCTTGCGTGCGTAGACGGCATCGGGCTTCTCCGGCGTCGCCGAGAACTGCAGTTCCTGTCGGTGGAAGAACATGGGTCCTACCTTTCTGATCTGCTGTCGGTGAACGACCATCCAGCGCCTCGACCACGCGATCGGCGCAGGGGCTTTTCAAAACGGGAAGCGCCTGCGACAATCGCGCCGCCGCCGCTCGCGCCGATCGCGGGTCAGTGGATGACCGACACCGCGCCGCCCACGATGAGGGTGATGGCGGTGGTCCACCCGATGATCGCGACCGCCTGCCAGAGGAGGATGCGACCCTTGCCGATGCCGGAAGCCGCGAGCATGGTCGCGGTGAAGTGCGTCGGCAGCAGGAGCGGTCCGAGCAGGCTCACCCCGGGAACGCCGTACCGCTCGAAGGCCCGCTGGAACTTCTGGCGCCGTGCCGCGCGGCGGTCGTCGACCGGCGCCTCCTCCACGACCACGGCGCCGTCTGCGCCCGCGAGCTGTCGGGTGCGGGTGCGGTCGACGATCGCCTTGCGGGCACCGGAGCTCGCGAGCACGAGCACGGCGACGCACGCGAAGTTGCCGGCGATGGCAGCGATCGCGGCGACCACCGGGTGGATGCCGCCGATGATGCCGATCGCGGCGGCTCCCTCGCCTTCGATGAAGGGCACCGCGCCGGCGAGCGCGACGATGAGCGGCTGGATGAGCTCGGGCACCTGGGCGACCAGATCCTGGAACGTCTCGATGAGGTTCATGAGGGCTTCCTGACGTGTCGGGCCACGGTCGGTCCGTGGCGATGACTCCAGTCCAGCGCCGTGGCGATGAGCGCAGAAGTGCCGCGGTGTCACCGGTGTCCGGGCGGTCTGCACGCGCGACGGGTGACATGTGTCACGGCCCTAGGGTGGGTGGGGTGAGCGCATCCGTCGACCCCACCCCCGGCTCGCGCCGGCTGGCCCGCGGCGTCGTCGCGACGTGGTGGTACACGGCGGGCGGGGTGATGTTCCTGCAGCTGATGCTCGTGCTGTTCTGGACGCTGATCGCCTTCACCCTTTCCGACACGACCGTGGTCGGCGTGGTCGTCGCCGTCGGCGGCGTCCTCTGGTGCGCCTCGACGATGCTTCTGCTGCGCGACTACCGCCACCGCGTCGATGCGGCGCCGGGGGTGGCCTGGCGGCGCATCCTGCTACCGATCGCCGTCGCCGTCGCGTTCGGGGCGACCGCGGGGGCACTGCTCGGCAGCTGGCAGCTCGCCCTGATGCCGGTCATGCAATCGCTCACCCTGCTCAATTGGCCCGCGGGCGTGCGCTACCGCATGACGATCGCCGCCGTGCTTCTGCTGGTCGTGCTCGGTTTCATCGACGCCCGGCAGTACACCGAGACGACCTGGTGGATGCCGATCGTCTACACGTCGCTCCTGCCGGTCATGACGGTGAGCACCCTGTGGTGGTGGGACGTGCTCATGACGCTCGACCGGGCGCGCGCCTCCGAATCCCGTCTCGCCGCCACCCAGGAGCGGCTGCGCGTCGCAACCGACGTGCATGACCTCCAGGGCCACCACCTGCAGGTCATCGCGCTGCAGCTCGAACTCGCCGAGCGGTTGATGCCCGCCGATCCCGCCGCCGGCATGGAGCAGCTGCGGGCCGCGCGTGCGAGTGTCGACGACGCGCGACAGGGGACTCGCGACCTCGCGACGCGGTACCGCTCCGTGCCGCTCGGCGATGAGCTGGCGAATGCCCGAGACCTGCTCGAGGCCGCCGGGCTCTCGGTCGAGGCGCACATCGCCGCCGACGCCGATCGTGCCCCGGCATCCGCCCTCGGGCCCATCATCCGCGAGACGACCACGAACGTCCTCCGCCACGGAAGCGGGGAGCGCGCCCGCATCGCGCTCGCGCGCGACGGTGCCATCTGGCGCTACACGCTGACCAACGACGCCGATCGCGCCGCCGCAGACGATCCGGTCGACGCCGCCGCGTCCGGCATCGCCGGCATGCGGCGTCGCATCGCCGACGCGGGCGGATTGCTCGCCGTCGAGCGCGACGGCGGTTCGTTCTCGATCACGGTGACCGTCCCGGCCGAGGAGCCCGCATGATCCGTGTGCTGCTGGCCGATGACGAGGGCATGATCCGCTCCGCGCTCGGCGCCCTGCTGCGTCTCGAAGCCGACATCGAGGTCGTCGCCGAATGCGCCGACGGCAACGAGGCGGTGGCCGAGGCGATGCGTCTGCAGCCCGACGTCTGCCTGCTCGACCTGGAGATGCCCGGGCTCGACGGGGTGGAGGTCGCCGAGCGTCTGCACCGTGCCATCCCGACCCGCTGCGTGGTCGTGACCCGCCATGCGCGACCCGGCGTGCTGCGGCGGGCTCTGTCGTCCGGCGTCAGCGGCTTCCTGCCCAAGTCCCGGGGGGCCGACGAGGTCGCGGCCGTGATCCGCGCGGTCGCCGCCGGTGGTCGTTACGTCGATCCCGAGATCGCAGCGGATGCCCTGAGCGACGAACGTTCGCCGCTCACCGATCGCGAACTCGACGTGCTGCGAGCCGGGCGCCGCGGCGAGACCACGGGGCAGATCGCGCGCGCCCTGTCGCTCGCGCCGGGAACCGTGCGGAACCACGTCTCGGCGATCCTCGGCAAGCTGTCGGTGGGCACCCGGCAGCAGGCGGTGCTCCTGGCCGAGGAGCGCGGGTGGATCTGACACGTATCCTGGAGGCGTGACGACCGCTGCCGAGAAGCCCTCCGTCCTCTTCGTGTGCGTGCACAACGCCGGCCGCTCGCAGATGGCTGCCGGGTTCCTGCGCGAACTCGGCCAGGAGCGCGTCGAGGTGCGCTCGGCCGGTTCGATGCCCGGCGACGCGATCAACCCGGTCGCCGTCGCCGCGATGGCCGAGGTGGGCATCGACATCGCCGGCGAGCAGCCGAAGGTGCTCACGACAGAGGCCGTGCAGGCATCCGATGTCGTCATCACGATGGGCTGCGGCGATGCCTGCCCGTTCTTCCCCGGTAAGCGTTACGAGGACTGGCAGCTCGACGACCCGGCCGGGCAGGGCATCGAGGCGGTTCGGCCGATCCGCGACGAGATCCGCGCCCGCATCGAGGCTCTGCTCGCCGACCTCCTCTGAGCGCGCCCCCGCACTCGCGGCGTCATCCGTCAACGCGCCGTGAATCCTCCTGCGAGAATGGACGGGCCGAGTCCCGAGCCGAGGAGCAGACGTGCAGTTCATCTCCACCCGCGGCGGCATGCAGCCGCAGCCGTTCAGCGAGACGCTGCTGGAGGGCCTCGCGCCTGACGGCGGCCTGGCCGTGCCCGCCGAGATGCCGACGGTCGACGCCGAGACGCTCGAACGGTGGCGCGCCCTCACGTACCCGCAGCTGGCCACCGAGGTGATCGGACTCTTCGCCACCGACATCCCCCGCGAGGACCTCGCCCGCATGACCGAGGCGGCGTACGCCCCGTTCCCCGGCGACGTGGTGCCGCTGCGCACCATCGGCGGCGGTCTGACGCTCGTGGGCCTCTCGGAAGGACCCACGCTCGCCTTCAAGGACATGGCGATGCAGTTCCTCGGCCAGGTGCTCGAGTACACGCTCGAGCGCACCGGGTCGGTGCTCAACATCCTCGGCGCGACCTCGGGCGACACCGGCTCGGCGGCGGAGCACGCGCTGCGCGGCAAGGAGCGCGTCGCCGTGTTCATGCTCTCTCCGCAGGGGCGGATGAGCGCGTTCCAGCGTGCGCAGATGTTCTCGCTCGATGACGAGAACGTGCACAACATCGCCGTCGAGGGTGTCTTCGACGACTGCCAGAACCTCGTCAAGCACCTCGCGGGCGACCTGGCGTTCAAGCGTGCGCAGAACCTCGGCGCCGTGAACTCGATCAACCTCGCCCGCATCACCGCCCAGGTCGTCTACTACTTCTGGGCGTGGCTGCGCGCGACGGATGCCGACGGTGCGACCGAGGTGTCGTTCACCGTTCCATCGGGCAACTTCGGCAACATCCTGTCCGGCTTCTTCGCGAAGCAGATGGGCCTGCCGATCCGCCGCCTCGTCCTGGCGGCGAACGAGAACAACGTGCTGGACGAGTTCTTCCGCACCGGCATCTACCGCCCCCGCAACGCCGCCCAGACCCTGGCGACGTCCAGCCCCTCGATGGACATCTCGAAGGCGTCGAACCTCGAGCGTTTCATCTTCGAGCTCGTCGACCGTGACCCCGAGCGCGTCGTCGGCGCGTGGCGCGACCTCGACGAGCAGGGCTACGTCGACTTCGCGGCCGACCAGCCGCGCTTCGTCGAGGAGTTCGGCATCGTCAGCGGTACGTCGACGCACGCCGACCGCCTCGAGACGATCCGCGCGGTGTACGCCGAGTCGCAGGAGATCATCGACCCGCACACGGCCGACGGGGTCAAGGTCGCGCATCAGCATGTCGAAGAGGGTGTGCCGATGCTCGTGCTCGAGACGGCCAAGCCGCAGAAGTTCGCCGAGACGATCATCGAGGCCATCGGCGTCGAGCTCGACTACTCCAAGGATCTGCGCGACATGCTCGGCGCACCGCAGCACGTCGTCGAGATGGCCGACGACGAGCACGCGCTGCGCGCCTTCATCGAGCAGCACGCGCTGCGCTGAGTCGCGAGTCCCGTCGCACGAAGGGTCGGTATCCCGCGGGATACCGACCCTTCGTGCGATCGGAGTCAGGCCTCCGGATCGCTGTGCACCATCCAGGCGATGCCGTAGCGGTCGACGAGCATGCCGTACGTGCCGCCCCACGGCGGAGTGTCGAGCGGCATCGTGATGGTGGCGCCGTCGGACAGCGCATCCCAGACCTCCTGGGCGCGGGCCTTCGTGTTGCCGCTCAGCGACACCGAGATGCCGGCGGGCTTCTCGTAGGGCACGCCATCGGGGGTGTCGGCGCCCATGAGCACGAGACCGTCGGAGGTCGTGAGCTGCGCGTGCATGACGAGCGACTGCTGCTCGGGGTTCTCGACCATCCCGGGGTAGGCGCCGAACGTGGTGACCTCCAGGTCGCCGCCGAGCGCATCGCGATAGAACTCCATCGCCTCGCGGGCTTCGGTGCGGAAAGACAGATACGGATTCAGAAAGGCCATGGTTGCTCCTGATCGACGGATGCCTGCGGGGCGAGGCAGCATCATTCTGCGCGGCGGTCGGGCCCCGCACAAGACACCGTGAGCGGTATATCTCCCGTGTCGCGAGAGGTCAGGAGGGGCGCCCGCGCACAGCGGCTGCGAGCACCTGCGGCACGGTGGGAACGCCCTCCGCGCGGAAGACGACGACCCGGGCGATGACGATGTTCCCGGATCTACTCGCGGTCGAGACCGAAGGTGCGCTTCACGAGCGCCTGCACATCGCGGTCGAGACCGTCGATGCGGACGCCGACCGCCTCGAAACGGCCCCGCATCTCCTCGCGAAGGCCGCCGATCTCGGCGCGCAGCACGCGGACGAAGAGGGTCGACACGATCGTCATCATGCCGATCGTGGTGGCGATGAAGGCTCCGATCATCGTCCAGATCTGGGGTTCGGTCACGGCGATCATGCTCCTATTGTGCGGACGGACCTCCAGGCTGCCAAGCCGTCATCCGCGCCACGTCACGCAGACGCAAGAACCGTGGACAACCGCTAACTCTGGCGACCCGTGGAGGAAGAGTCGATGTCGCGCCCGGCGGGCCGATGAAGCACGCCGGACGCCGCTCCGAGCACGGCTCCCACGATCGTGTCGACGATCCGTTCCCCGGCGACGTCGATCGATCCGATGGTGCCCGTCGCGGCGCCGGTGAGCAGCAGCACCAACGGCGTGATGAACACGAGGGCCAGCGCATAGTGGCGCACGACGACGAGTTCGATCGTGAATTGCAGTGCCCCGAGCAGCAGTGCCAGCCAGATGCCCGCGGGGTGGAGCAGTGCGAGGACGAGGTACAGACCGGCGCCGACGACCGTGCCGAGCATCCGGTGCAGGCCCCGCTGGAAAGCGGCGCGGCGGGCCGCCGCGACTCCGATCACCGCGACCGCCGACCCCACGATCCAGTACGTGCGATCCGGATCGACGACGATGCCCAGCAGCACGCCGATCACCGCGACGATCACCACCCGCAGCAGCAGCATCCGCCCATCCGCGTCGAGGCGCGGCCCGGGAAGCAGCTCGCGCAGGGGGCGGGCCCCGACCGCCCGCGTGCGGGCCCGCACCAGGGGGACGAGCGCCACCAGGAACGAGAAGACGCATCCTCCTGCCAGCGCCGACAGGTAGACGAGCGGGGCGATGGCCCCCGTGCCGATGACGTGGGCGGTCAGACCGAACACCAGCACGAAGAACAGCGGTCCGGGTGGCCCGAGTCGGAAGCCGAAGGCGAGCGCCGAGCTGGCGATCGCGACGACCACGACACCCAGGGCGGCGGCCACCGTGCTCGGGGCGACGAGGGCGCCGCCGACGGCACTCGCGATCAGCCCCGCCGCGACGAACGGCAGGATGCGCGCGCGATCGACCACCGGGGCCGATCCGGCGTAGAGCACCGTGAACGCGCCGGTCGCGGCGACGAAGCCCAGGGGGGCGTATCCGAGAAGACCGAGGACGGCGATCGGCGCGGCGATGCCGATCGACGCCTGCAGAGCGAGATGCCATCGCCTCCCGCGCGACGGGGCGAAGGCGAACAGACTCACCCCTCCATTCTCCTCCCGGTCGGCGGCGCCCCCGACCACGCCGGTCGATACGATGGCGACGTGACGGCTGCGAGCGTACGACCCGGAATCGAGGAACGTCTCGCGCGGATGCTCCGCCTCCCGACCGTGTCGGCCGAACTCGACGCGCGGGGCAGCGGCCCGTTCGAGGATTTCGTCGCTCTACTGGCCGAGCTCTACCCGCTGGTGCACACGCACCTCGAGCGCGAGCGCATCACCGACTACGGGCTGCTCTTCCGATGGGCGGCTCGTGACGAGGCATCCGGCGACCCGGTCGTGCTCATGGCGCACTACGACGTCGTACCGGTCGACGAGACCGACGCGTGGACGCACCCGCCGTTCGACGGTGTCATCGCCGACGGGTTCGTGTACGGGCGCGGTGCGCTCGACGACAAGGGGCCGCTCCTCGTCGTTTTGGAGGCCGTCGAGAATCTGCTCGCGAGCGGTTTCACTCCCGCGCGCGACGTCTATCTGTCGTTCGGGGGCAACGAAGAGACGTACGGGCACGCCGCCCGGACGATCGCCTCCGTGGTGCAGAAGCGGGGGATCGTGCCGTGGCTGGTCGTCGACGAGGGCGGCGCGGTGGTCGACGCTCCGCTGCCGTTCGTCCCGGGTCGTGCGGCCATGATCGGCGTGGGTGAGAAGGGCGTACTCACCGTGCGGCTGTCGGCCCGCGGCGAGGGTGGTCACGCGTCGGCGCCCCCCACGCGCACCGCCGTGCGCCGGATCGCTCGCGCTGTGGAGCGCCTCGGGCCCGGAACCTTCCGTCCCCGGGCGACGGCGGCCGTGCGGCAGATGCTCGCACGTCTCGCCGACCGCACCCCGGGAGCGGCGGGTCACCTCCTGCGTCTGCTCTCGGTCGCCCCGGTGCTCACCGCGCGGGTCTTCTCCGCGCTCGGCGGGGAGGCGGCGGCGTTGGTGCGCACCACCGTGGCTCCCACCATGCAGTCCGGGGGAACCGCGGCGAACGTGCTGCCGTCGCAAGCCTCCGCGACGATCAACCTCCGTATCGCCCTCGGTGAGACGACGCAGCAGACGGTGCACCGTCTGCGTCGACGCATCCGCGACCCGCTCGTGCGTGTCGACGTGCTCGAGGCCAGCGAACCGTCGCCCGAGTCGCCCACCGACAACGCCCCGTTCGCGCTGCTCGCCGAGGCGTTGCAGGTCTCGCACCCCGGCATCCCGGCCGTGCCGTACGTGATGATGGCCGCGACCGACTCGCGCCACTTCCACCGGTTCGCCCCGGCGGTCTACCGCTTCGCCCCGCTCGACATGTCGAATGCGCAGCGCGCGTCGATCCACGGCGTCGACGAGCGGGTGGAGATCGCCGCTCTCGAGCGCGGCGAGCGCTTCCACCGCGCGCTCCTCGAACGGCTAGTGTGATCCCACACGCCCCGAGGAGCACGTCAGACCCGGATGCCGTGCCGTCGGGGCCGGGAGAGAAGCAGGAGTCGCGATGACGCGCACCCGCACGCTCGGCGCCCTCGCCGCCGTGGTCGGATACCTGGCCTTCGTCGAATTCACCAGCGGTGTGCTGCAGGGGTACTACACGCCGATGCTGACGGACATCGCCCGTCATCTCGGCATCCACGACGCCGATGTGAATTGGCTGGAGGGCTCCCAGCTGATGCTCTCGGCACTCGTCGTGCCCGCGTTCGCCAAGCTCGGCGACATGGTCGGACACAAGCGGATGCTCCTGGTCTCCACCGCGCTCACCGCCGTCGCCGCTCTCGTGCTCCCCTTCACCGACTCCTTCGCCGTGTTCCTCGTCGCCTGGACGCTCATGGGCTTCTATGTCGTCTGGCTGCCCCTCGAGATCGCTCTGATCTGGTCGCGATCCCGCCGCCTGGAGGGCCGAGCCGGCATCACCGCCAAGGCAGCGGGACTGCTCGTCGCGGCGCTCGAAGGCGGGGCCATCATCGGCGCGCTCGCCGGGGGACAGCTCGTGGACGTGCTGCCCCTCACGGTCGTTCTCCTCGTGCCCGCGGCCCTGATCGTCGTGTGCTTCTTCGTGATCCTGCTCGGAGTGACGGAGTCGCCGGATCAGAACGGCGGGGTCTTCGACACCGTCGGTCTGGTGCTGATCACCCTGGCTCTGCTCTGCTTCACGGGAGGTCTCAGTCTGCTGCGCCTCGACGGCGGGGTCGCGAACCCCTTGTCGTGGGCCGTGGTCGTGCTGGGCGTGCTGCTGGTCATCCCCTTCGCGCGGTGGGAACTGCGGCACCCGGATCCGCTGATCGACGTGCGGATGTTCCGGTCGCCGGCGCTTGGTCCGGTCTTCCTCACGGCCGGCCTGTTCGGGGTGAGCGTGCTCGGCGCGCAGGCTCCGCTCTCGACCTTCGCCCGTACCGACCCCGGCGTGAACGGCTACGGCCTCGGGACCAGCGGCTTCCAGACGTCGCTGATCATCGGGCTGTACCTCATCGCGATGATCGTCGGGGCGCTGCTCTTCCCCGCCGTGGCACGGCGCATCACCCCGCGACGCGCCCTGCTCCTCGCGTCGCTGCTCGTCGGGGCGGGCTTCCTGCTTTTCGTGCCGTTCCATCAGTCCTACGCGCAGGTCGTCGCGAACATGATGATCGCCGGTCTGGGATCCGGCGCTCTCGTCGCCGCGCTGCCTGCCGCGGCCGCATCGGCTGCTCCGCCAACCCAGACCGGCGTCGCGACGGGGCTGACGAACTCGGTGAAGACGGTCGGGGGAGCCGTCGCGTCGTGCGTGTTCGGCATCGCGCTGCTCGGAGGACTGACGCAGTCAGCGGGCTCCGCGGTGGAGAGCACCGCCGGGTCGCTCGAGGGGTACATGACCGTATGGATCGTGTGCGGAGTGACCGCGCTCGTCGCCGCCTTCTGCCTGCTGTTCGTGCCGCGGACGGCGTTCACCGACCGCCCCGCCGAGGCTGCGGTCGCGCCGTCGCTCTGAGCCGTGACGCGTCCGGCCGTTCGTCAGTGTCGGTCCAGATCGAACGTGCGCGTGACGATGGGGCACGACTCGGACGGTCGGTCAGACCTCGATGCCGTGGTCCTCGTCGTTCACCCCGGCATTGTGGCCTCGGCGCGACTCGTAGCCGAGGAACCACCCGATCCAGACGATCGCGGCGAGCAGGATGCCGAGCCAGACGTTCTGGAGGATCAGCCCGACCACGACTCCGATGACGAGAAGCGAAAACGTGACCGAAAGCCGCAGGAGAAGGCGCCGCCGCGGTTCGCTCATGCCTTCACTCTAGATGTGACGGCATTTCTGAGAAAGACCTTGAAGGTTACCTACAGGTCTGCTTACAGTGTCGGAAATCGCATTCACCGGTTCCCCAGTCTTTGCCGGTGCGGGCGATGCAGCGGGGGAGGGAGCTGTCATGGAGGGTGGTGCTCGGCGTGCCTCGCGATGGCGATCCGCCGTCGCGATGCTCACCGCCACGGCGCTCGTCGCGGTCGGGCTCACCCTGGCCGATTCCTCACCGGCGGAAGCCGTGGTCGTGCAGTGGGGCACCAACTCCGGCGACGCGCCGAACTATCAGGCCAACGTGAACGGCGACTTCCTCATGGCGGGCAACGGCGTCCTCGCCTGCACCTCCGCGTCATCGACGACCGTCGGCACGTGCAACGATCTGCACGCCGCCTCGAGCACCAATACCGAGAACGTCAACGACAACTTCGTGATGTCGAACAGCAACACCGTCACGGGGTTCACCACCAACTCCTCGAGCGCGACCATCTCCGTGCCGGCGGGCTCGACCGTCGTCAAGGCCTTCCTCAGCTGGAGTGGCAACACGGGCGCCTTCACGGGCGACGCCCGGGTGCTCTGCTCCACGTATTCCGCCGCCCGCGGCGTGGCCACGCTCCCGGCCGGATCGACGACCGGCTACCTCACGAGGGCCGTGCAGCTGAAGGTCGGTGGCGACGCCATCACCTCGGTCGCCCCCGCGAACGTGCTCGTCGACCCGACGACCCAAGCGACGGCCCGCTACTACTCGGCGAGCGCCGATGTGACCTCGGCGTTCGCGAACGCCGCGACGGGCGCGCCCGTCACGGTGTCAGCCGGGAACATCTGGGCCCCCACGGGCGCAGGATGCTACGCGGGCTGGTCGATCACCGTGGTCTACGACTTCGGCACCTACATCCCCGGCAACACCGCCTCGGTGCCGCACAACATCATCTATTACGAGGGCCACGTGCGTCAGGGGGCGTCCGACGCCGACCTCACCGTGGCCTTCAACGGCTTCACCGCCGTGGCTCCCGGCACGCGCGCCGGCTTCACGCTGTTCGAGGGCGACCGCAACATCACGGGTGACACGGCGTCGTACTCGCGGGGCACCTCGACCACGTTCACGCCGATACCGAACCCGGCCGGCGCGACCAACAACTTCGGCATCGGACGGGCCGAGGGCTCTGTCAGGTATACCGGCACGGGAACGACGGCCTTCACCAACCAGAGCGTCGACGTCGCGACCACCCCGCTGACCAACGTCGTCGCCGGCGACTCGCGGGTCAACCTGCGCCTCGGCACCAGCGGCGACTCGTACCTGCTGCGCAACGCGGTGCTGTCGGTGCCCACGGCCGGCCTGCAGGTCTCGAAGACGTTCAACGGCACCGCCGACACCCAGTCGCGCACCGCGGGGGAGTTGGCCACCTTCACCGTGCGCCTCACCAACACCGGCGCCGGCACCCTGCGCAACATCGCCGTGACCGACGACCAAGCCGACTGCACCCGCAACCTCGGCGCCATCACCCTCGCGCCTCTCGAGTCCACCACCTTCACGTGCACGGCGAGCGCACCCTCCTCGACCGGGTACACCTCGACCGCCGAGGCCACCGCCTACACGGTGGCGGGCAACTACCTCGCCCAGGACAGCGACAGCACCACCGTCCTGCTCAGCGCCGTGTCGCTGGCGAAGACGAGCGCGCTCGCCCCCGGTGCATCCGGTCGGGCCGGCGACGTGGTCACCTACACGTTCACCGTCACCAACACCGGACAGGCGCCGCTGACCAACATCGTCATCACCGACCCGCTCGTGGGGCTCTCGCCCATCACGTTCGGCTCGTGGCCCGGCACCGCCGGAACGCTGACCGCCGGACAATCGGTGAACGCCACCGCCACCTACACGCTCACCCAGAGCGACGTCGACGCGGGCTCCGTCGCGAACACGGCATCCGTCAGCGCCGACGACAACGACGGCGGAGTGAAGCCCGTCGGGTCGAGCAACCGCGTCACGCCATTGGCCTCCGCCCCCGGCATCTCGGTGACCAAGACCGGTGCGCTGGCCTCCGGCGCGACCGGCCGTGTCGGAGATCGCATCACCTACACGTTCACGTTCACCAACACGGGCAACGTCACGCTCGCGAACGCGTCGCTCGTCGACCCGCTCCCGGGGCTGTCCCCTCCGGCCGTCACCTGGCCGACCACGACCGCCGGACTCCTCCCGGTCGGGCAGACCGCCACCGCCACCGCCACTTACACGATCACGCAGGCGGACGTCGACGCGGGATCCGTCCGCAACACCGCCACCGTCACCGCACGCACCCCCTCCGGCGCCACCGCCACCGGCACCTCCCCCCAGGTCCAGATCGCGACCATCGCCTCGGCCCCGGCCCTTTCGACGACGAAGTCGGGAACGTATACCTCCGGCACCGGCGGCGTGGGCAGCGTCATCACCTACACCTTCACCGCCCGCAACACCGGAAACACCACCCTGACCGGCGTTTCGATCGCCGACCCGCTCGCCGGCCTCTCGCCTCTCGCGTACACATGGCCCGGCACCGCGGGCCGCCTCGCCCCCGGGCAGGCCGCGACCGCCACCGCGACGTACACCGTCACCCAGGCCGACGTCGACGCCGGCGCCGTGCGCAACACCGCCGTCGGCACCGCCACCACCCCCGCCGGGGCGACACTGAGCGCCCCCAGCGCGCAGTCCACCGTCGCCACCGCCAGCGCAGCCCCCGCTGTCGCGCTCACAAAATCCGGCGCGCTGACCCCCGGCAGCACGGGCCGTGCCGGTGACACCGTCTCCTACACGTTCCGACTGACCAACACCGGCAACGTCACCCTCAGCGAGACCGCGATCACCGACCCGCTCCCGGGACTCTCGGCCCTCGCCTACACCTGGCCCGGCACGCCGGGCATCCTCGCGCCCGGCCAAGCCGTCACGGCGACCGCCACCTACACCCTGCGCCAGAGCGACGTCGACGCCGGTGCCGTCGCCAACTCGGCCACCGCGACCGCCCGCCCGCCGATCGGCGCGCGCCTCAGCCAGACGCGGTCGGCCACGGTGCCCATCACGCCGACGAGCGCGCTCACCGTGCTCAAGTCCGGAGCGGTGACCTCGGGCACGGGCGGTGTCGGGAGCACGGTCACCTACACCTTCTCGGCGACCAACAACGGGAACGTCACGCTCACCCAGGTCGCTCTCGCCGACCCGCTCCCCGGACTCTCGGCCATCACCTACACATGGCCGGGGACCGCCGGTACGCTGGCCCCCGGCCAGACGGTCACCGGCACGGCGACGTACAGCATCCGCCAGGCCGACGTGGATGCCGGATCGGTGACGAACACCGCCACGGCGAGTGGACGCACCCCCGCCGGCGCCACCACGACGGCCAGCTCGCCGACGACGCGCGTCGCGACGGTCGCCGCAGCACCCGCGACGTCCACCACCAAGACCGCAGCGGTCTCGGGCAGCGCACGCGTCGGCGATGTCATCACCTACACCGTGCGGACCACCAACACGGGCAACGTCACCCTCACGGGTGTGACGATCTCCGACCCCCTTCCGGGGCTGTCGGCCTTCACCTCCACCTGGCCGGGCGCAGCCGGCCGCCTCGCTCCCGGGCAGACGGTCGTCGCCGTGGCGACCTACACGATCCGACAGGCCGACATCGACGCCGGCGCCGTGCGCAATACCGCCAGCGCGACCGCGCAGTACGGCACCACCACCACGACGAGTTCCTCCCCGACCATCACCACCGCCACGGCCCCCGCCGCCCCGGGGATCGTCGCCACGAAGAGCGGTGCGCTGCAGAGCGGGGCCACCGGCCGTGCCGGCGACACGATCGTGTGGACCATCAGCCTCCGCAACACCGGCAACGTCACGCTCACGGCGGTCTCGGCGTCCGACTCCCTGCCCGGCATCTCCGCCCCCGTCTACGGCACCTGGCCGAGCGGTACGGCGGGCGTGCTCGCCCCCGGGCAGGTCGTCACCGCCAGCGCGACGTCGGTCATCACCCAGGCCGACGTGAACGCCGGCGCCGTCAGCAACACCGCCACCGGGTCGGGGACGCCGCCGACGGGCCCCGCGGTCACCAGTCCCGGCGCCCCGGCGACGATCTCGCTCGCCTCGGTGCCGAGCGTCTCGATCACCAAGACCGGCGTCGTCACCGCCGGCTCCGGAGGCGTGGGCAGCACGATCACCTACACGTTCCGGGCCACGAATACCGGCAACGTGACCCTCACCGGTGTCGCCGTCGACGATCCGCACCCCGGCCTGTCCGCGCTCACCTACACGTGGCCGGGCACCGCGGGTACCCTGCAGCCGAACCAGACCGTGACGGCGACCGCGACGTACGCGATCCGTCAGAGCGACGTCGATGCCGGCGCGGCGCGGAACACGGCGACCGTGCGCGGCACACCGCCGACCGGAGCCGAGGTCACGGCCACCTCGAGCGAGGTCTCCGTCCCCACCGTTCCCGCGGCTCCCGCGATCACGACGACGAAGTCGGCCAGCGGCGCCGGCGGCGGCGTGGGCAGCACCGTCACGTATACGTTCCGCGCCACCAACTCCGGAAACGTCACCCTCACCGGCGTCTCGATCGCCGACCCCCTCCCCGGGCTGTCGGCGCTGACCTACACCTGGCCGGGCACCTCGGGAACCCTCGCCCCCGGGCAGAGCGCGACCGCGACGGCCACGTACACCGTCACCCAGGCGGACGTGGATGCGGGCTCGATCAGCAACACCTCCACGGCGCGAGGCACGGGTCGGGGCACGGCCGTCGAGGCATCCTCGGGCCCCGTCGTCACTGCCACGGCGCCGCTCGCCCCCGGCATCGCCGTGACCAAGACGGGGACGCTGAACGGCAGCGGCGTCGCGGGCGACACGGTCTCGTACGCGTTCACCGTGCGCAACCCGGGCAACGTCACCCTCACCGGCGTCGCGCTCGCCGACCCGCTCATCGCCGGCGGCGCGGTCCCCCTGACCGGCTGGGCCGGAGCAGCAGGCACGCTCGCGCCCGGCGCCGCCGTGACCGGCACCGCGACGTATACGCTCTCCCAGAGCGACGTCGACGCCGGCGCGGTCGCCAACACCGCCACGGCGACCGGGCAGCCGCCGCGCGGCGCCGCCGTCTCGGGAACGGGCATCGCGACCGTGCCGATCGCCGCCGCTCCCGCGATCGCCGTCACGAAGACCGGCGCGATCACCTCGGGCACCGGCGGCCCGGGCAGCATCATCACGTTCACGTTCAGCATCCGCAACACGGGCACGGTCTCGCTCGGCGGCGTCGCGCTCACCGACACGCTCGCTGGTCTCGGCACCCCCACCCTCACATGGCCCGGAGCGGTCGGCGCCCTCGCGCCAGGGCAGACCGCCACGGGCACCGCGACCTACACGGTGCGCCAGGCCGACGTCGACGCCGGCTCGGTGCGCAACATCGCCTCCGTCAGCGGACGCGCCTCGAACGGCACCGTCGTCTCCGCGAGCTCCACCGCCACGGTGCCCACCGTCGCGGCCGCCCCCGGGCTGGCCGTCACCAAGACCGCCACCGTGGGTGGCAGCGGTCGCGTGGGCGACGTCGTGCAGTACGGCATCCGCGTGGAGAACACCGGAAACCAGACGCTCACCGGCGTGACGATCGCCGACGAGCTCCCGGGATTGTCCGGTCTCGCGATCACCTGGCCCGGCACCGCCGGCACACTCGGGCCGGGGCAGGCCGCCACGGCCCGCGGCAGCTATGTGATCACGCAGACCGACGTCGACGCCGGCACGATCCGCAACCGCGCCACCGCCGCGGCGACCGCACCAGGAGGGGTGCCGGTCACCGGCGCGGCGACCCGCGACACTGCGACGGTCACCGCCAGCCCGCAGCTCGCCCTCACCAAGAGCGCCGCGCTGCCCGCCGGTTCCACCGGACGAGCGGGCGACGTGGTCACCTACACCTTCACCGTGCGCAACCCCGGCAACGTGACCCTCACCGGTGTCGCGCTCGCCGACACCCTGCCCGGCCTCTCGCCGATCACGGTCGCCGCGTGGCCGGGCGCGACCGGCACCCTGCAGCCGGGCCAGAGCATCACGGCGACGGCGACGCGCGCGCTGACCCAGGCCGACGTGGATGCCGGCGCCGTGGCCAACACCGCCACCGCCACCGCCGCGGCGCCCGGGGGTGCGCCCCTGGAGCAGACCGCCGCGGCAACCCTCCCGCTCACCCCCGCCGCCGCGCTGACGCTGGCGAAGACCGGCACGTACACCAGCGGCAGCGGCGCCGTCGGCAGCGTCGTCACCTACCGATTCACCGCACAGAACACCGGCAACGTCACTCTCACGGGAGTGACCGTCTCCGACCCGCGTCCCGGTCTCAGCCCGCTCGCTCTCGCCTGGCCGGCCGACGCCGGCACCCTGGCTCCGGGTCAGCAGGTCACCGGCACCGCGACGTACACCGTCACGCAGGCCGACGTCGACACCGGAAGCATCACCAACACCGCCACGGTCTCCGGCACGCCGCCGAGCGGCCCGGCGGTCGGGGCATCCTCTCCCGCCGTCGTGCTCGCGACGGCTCCGGCGGGTCCCGCGGTGGCGACCACCAAGTCCGCCATCGTCGGCGGCAGCGGTTCCGTGGGCGACGTGGTCGATTACACGATCACCGCCACCAACACCGGCAACGTCACGCTCCGGTCGGTCGCGATCTCCGACACGCTGCCGGGTCTCACCCCTTTGCAGTACACCTGGCCGGGCACGGCGGGCACCCTCGCACCGGGGCAGTCGGTCACCGCGACGACCTCGCACACCATCACGCAGGCCGACGTCGACGCCGGCACCCTCGTGAACGTGGCGACCACCACCGGCACCTCGCTCGGCGGCACCGCCGTGAGCGGTGCATCGCCCGCGGTCACGACCCCCACAGCCGCGGGCGTGCCGCAGCTGCAGGTGACGAAGTCCGGTGCGCTTCCGGCGGGTGCCACCGGTGTCGCCGGCGAGACGATCACGTGGACCGTGGTGCTCCGCAACACCGGCAACGTCACCCTCACCGGGGTGACGGCGGCCGACTCGCTGCCCGGAATCAGCGAGCTCGCGTACGCCCCGTGGCCGGGCGGCGTCACGGGCACCCTCGCCCCCGGCGCCAGCGTCACCGCCACCGCCACGAGCGTCGCCCGGCAGTCGGATGTCAACGCCGGCTCCGTCGCGAACACGGTGAGCGCCACCGGCGCACCCGCTCGGGGTCAGGCCGCGACCGCGGTGAGCGCCGCGACCGTGCCTCTCGCCGCCGCCCCGCGGATCGTGCTCGACAAGACCGGCGCCTACACCGCCGGCGACGGCGCCGTCGGCGACACGGTCACCTACACCTACACCGTGCGCAACACCGGCAACGTCACCCTCACGGGCGTCGTGGTGACCGACCCACACAACGGCCTGTCGGCGCTGAGCTACGGCGCGTGGCCGTCGGGCACACCGGGCACGCTCGACCCGAACCAGGCGGTCACCGCGACCGCCACGTACACGGTGCGGCAGTCCGACGTGAACGTCGGTTCCATCACCGACACGGCCACCGTCTCCGGGCGCACTCCCGCCGGTGCCGCCGTGAACGCGGTCTCCCCGACCGTGGTGCTCTCCACCGCGTCAGCGGCGCCGACGATCACCGCCGCGAAGACGGCGACCGTGTCGGGCAGCGGGGGAGTGGGCGACCTGGTCGTCTACACGCTCACCGCCACGAACGCGGGGAACGTGACGCTCACGGGCGTCGCCCTGACCGACCCCGCTCCCGGTCTCACGCCGCTCGCCTACGGCCCGTGGCCCGGGGCGACCGGCACGCTGCAGCCCGGCCAGAGCGTGTCAGCGACGACCACCCACCGCATCACCCAGGCCGATGTCGACGCCGGGACCATCGCGAACACCGCGACCGCCACCGGCACCCCGCCGTCGGGACCCGCTGTCTCCGGTTCGGCGTCGCGGAGCGTCACCACCGCGGCCGCAGCCCCCGACCTCGAGGTCGTCAAACGCGGCGTGCTCGCCTCCGGTGCCACCGGGCGTGCGGGTGAGACGGTCGAGTTCTCGTTCACACTGCGCAACGCCGGCAATGTCACGCTCTCGAACATCGCGTTGACGGATGCTCTGCCCGGACTCTCGCCGGTGTCGTTCACCTGGCCGGGCGCCGCGGGCGAGCTGGCGCCGGGGCAGACCGCCACCGCGCGGGCATCGGTCGTCCTCACGCAGGCCGACGTCGACGCGGGCGGCGTGACCAACACCGCCGACGTCTCCGCGACCGTACCGGGTGGCACGACGATCGAGCGCACGGCCGCCGTCACGGTTCCCGTGGGCGCCGCGGGCACCCTCACCCTCAGCAAGACGGGCGCCGTCGTCGACGGGGACGCGGGCGAGGCGGGCGACACGATCCGGTTCTCCTTCTCGTTCACGAACACGGGCAACGTCACCCTGTCCGGAGTCGAACTCGCCGACAGCATCGAGGGGGTCGACCCGGCGATCGTCTGGCCCGGTGCCACCGGCGTGCTCGCACCGGGGGCGACGGCGACCGCCGCGGCCGATTACACGATCACCCAGGCGGATGTCGACGCCGGCACCGTGGTGAACGCCGCGACCGTGGCTGGTCTGACCCCGGCGGGCGCGGCGGTCAGCGCGTCCGACGACGTCTCGGTGGCGACGGGCGCCCAGCGCGCGCAGCTGACGCTGACGAAGGTCGGCGGGACGCTGCCGGGCGAGGCCGGGGTCGGCGACACCATCACGTATGCGCTGACGCTCACCAACGCCGGCAACGTCACCGTCTCGGGCCTCACCCTGACCGATGACCGCCCGGGCGTGGTGCTCGCCCCGGCGACGTGGCCCCTCACCGAGGGAGTGCTCGCCCCCGGTGAGTCGGCCACGGCATCCGCGACCTACGTCCTCACGCAGGCCGACATCGATGCCGGATCGGTCGAGAACGTCGCACGCGCCGCGGGCACGGCCCCCGGTCCTCAGGGGCCCGTGGCGGTCGAGGTCGTCAGCGACGCGAGCATCGTGGCGACCGAGCGGTCGGCGCCGGCGCTCGTCGTGAGCAACAGCGGGGTCCTTCCCGAGGGTGCTGCGGCGGGATCCGTCGTCACCTGGACGTACGTGCTGCGCAACACCGGGAACGTCACGCTGAACGGCGTCACGCTGACCGACGCGCTGGCCGGCACGTCTGCGCCGACCTACGACTGGCAGGACGGCACGCCGTTCTCGCTCGCGCCGGACCAGAGCGTCACGGCGACCGCGACGACCATCCTCACGCAGGCCGACGTCGACGCCGGGGCGATCGTCAGCGTCGTCACCGGTCGTGGTACACCCGTGGTGGGCGCCGAGGTGGCAGCGACCGCGCCGGCGACGGTGCGCATCGCCGCCCCCGCCGACATCACGCTGCTGAAGAGCGCCGACCGCACCACCGGTCTCGCCGCGGGCGATGTCGTCACGTTCACGTTCACGATCCGCAACAGCGGCGAGCTGACCCTCGACGGGGTGGCGATCAGCGACCTGCTCCCCGGACTCTCGGCCGTCGCCTTCGGTGCGTGGCCGGGCCGCGTCGGTACGCTCGCGCCCGACGAGACGGTCACCGCGACGGCGACGTACCGCGTCACGCAGGCCGACGTCGACCGCGGCGGGATCGACAACAGCGCCACCGCGAGCGGCCGGCCGCCCGTGGGCGACGTGGTTTCGGACACCGCTACCGTGCGGCTCGACACGGTGACCGCCGCGCCGGAGCTGACCCTCGACAAGACGACCACGCAGGATGCCGTCGTGCGCGGCGACGTCGTGGAGTACGCCTTCACGGTCGAGAACTCCGGCAACGTCACCCTCACCGGGGTGGCCATCGACGATGAGCTCCCGGGGCTCTCCGCCTTCTCCTACGGTGCTTGGCCCTCCGGCGAGGCCGGTGTGCTCGCCCCCGGCGACGCCGTCACCGCCGTCGCCCGCTACACCGTCACGCAGGCGGATGTCGACGCGGGCACCGTGCGCAATGCGGCGAGCGTGGACGGGGTGCCTCCGACGGGCCCGGCGGTGTCGGCCGCCGACGCCGTCGACGTCGCCGTGGCCGAGGCGTCACCCGCGCTGTCCGTCGACAAGACGGGCGCTCTCGCCGCCGGGGCCACCGGCCGCGCCGGCGACACCGTCGAGTACCGCTTCTCGGTGACGAACACCGGAGACGTCACGGTCTCGAACGTGCAGCTCGTCGACCCGCTGCCGGGCCTCAGCCCCCTCGCGGTGACCTGGCCGGACGCGGCGGGCGTGCTCGCCCCCGGACGCACGGCGACGGCCACGGCCACCTACACGCTCACCCAGGCAGACGTCGACGCCGGTGCCGTCGCCAACACGGTCACCGCCGACGGCGTCCCTGCCCGCGGCGCGCTGCCGCCCGAGACCGAGCGCAGCGACAGCCACATCGTTCCGATCACTCCCGGCGCGGCGTTGTCTGCGGTGAAGTCGGGGGTGTTCGTGGATGGGGGCATCGGGCAGGTCGGTGATGTGATCCAGTACGAGATCGTGGCGACGAACACGGGCAATGTGACGATCTCGGAGGGTGGGCTGATCGATCCGATGCCGGGCCTGTTCGATGTGTCGATCGCGTGGTCGGGTGTTGCGGGTGTGCTGGAGGTCGGCGATTCGGTGACGGGTCGGGGCAAGTATCGGATCACGCAGGCGGATGTGGATGCCGGGTCCGTGGTGAACACGGGAACGGTCGGCGGACGCACCCCCGCCGGCGCCCCGGTGCGCGTCGACACCAACACCGTCACGATCAACACCGTGCTCCCCGCGCCGGGCATCGCCGTCACGAAGACCGGTGAGCTCGCGGGCGACGGCGCGGTCGACGACACCGTGTCGTACGCCTTCGAGGTGCGGAACACCGGCAACGTCACCCTCACCGACGTGACACTCGACGACACGCTCCCCGCGGTCACCGTGTCGGAGATCACGTGGCCGGACGCCGCGCAGCCGGGTCGTCTCGCGCCCGGGGAGGTCGCCCGCGCCACCGGGCTCCTGACGATCACCCAGGCCGACGTGAACGCCGGCCGCATCGACAACACCGCGACGGCGACGGGCCTGCCCGTGCGCGGCGGCGACCGCATCTCCGCGGACTCCCCGGTGAGCACGGTCGCGACCGCCACGGCGGCTCCCGCGCTCGACGTGACCGACAGCGGGGCTCTCGTCCCGGGCGGCACGGGTGTCGCCGGAGACGAGGTCGTCTGGACCTACGTGCTCACCAACTCCGGCAACGTCACCCTCTCGGGCGTGACGTTGGCCGACGCGCTCGCCGGTGTCGGGGCGCCCGCCTACACCTGGACCACCCCCGTCGGTGAACTCGCGCCCGGCGCCTCCGTCACCGCCACGGCACGCTACACCCTCACCCAGGCCGACGTCGACGCGGGTGCGGTGACGAGCGTCGTCACCGGCGCGGGAACGCCACAGGTCGGCGCCGACGTCATCGCCACCACCGCAGCGACACTGCCGATCGAGCGCGTGCCCGCCCTGGTCGTCGCGAAGGACGCGACCGCCCCCGAGGCGGCCGGCGTCGGCGACACGATCACCTACGACTTCACCATCGAGAACCGCGGCAACGTCACCCTGTCGGCGGTCGTGCTCGACGACCCGTTGCCCGGCCTGAGCGCGCCGAGCATCGTCTGGCCGGGGGAGAGCCGCGTTCTCGCACCGGGCGATGTCGCCACGGCATCCGCCACCTACACGATCACGCAGGCCGACGTCGACGCGGGCGCGGTCGAGAACACCGCGACCGCCTCGGCGACCGCCGCCGGAGGCGCGACGCTGACGTCCGACCCCGCGACCACTCTCACCCTCACGGCGACGGCGGCACCGCAACTCACCACCACGAAGTCCGCGGGGATCGACGGCGCCGGCAGCGTCGGGCAGACCATCTGGTACACGATCGCGGTCGAGAACACCGGCAACGTCACCCTCGACGAGGTGAGCGTGACCGACCCGCTCGAGGGACTCTCCGCTCTCGACCTGGCGTGGCCCGGCGAACCGGGCGTGCTCGCCCCCGGCCAGGTCGTCACCGCGGCCGGCCGCTACCTCATCACCCAGGCCGACGTCGATCGCGGCTCGATCGTCAACATCGCGACCGCCACGGGCGTCCCGCCCACCGGTCCGGCGGTCGCCGATGCGTCCGAGCAGAACACCGTCGTCCTTCCCGCCGCAGCGCCCGAGGCGGTGCTCACCAAGACCGGTCGTCTGCAGGCCGGCGCCACCGGCGAGGTCGGCGACTCCGTCGAGTTCGCATTCCGGCTCGAGAACACCGGCAACGTGACCCTCACCGACGTCGTCCTCGACGACGCCCTCGACGGGCTCTCCGCCATCGACATCGCGTGGCCGGGTGAGCCGGGTATCCTGGCGCCGGGCACCGCGGCCGCAGCCACCGCCGTGTACACGCTCACCCAGGCCGACATCGACCGCGGAGCCGTCGAGAACACCGCCACCCTCACGGCCAGCCCGGCCCGCGGCGACGACCTCGAGCGCACCGCCTCGACGCGCGTCACCGTGCCGCGGACGCCGGGACTCACCGCGGTGAAGACCGGAGTGCTCACCGACGGCGGCATCGGCCAGGTCGGCGATGTCATCCAGTACGAGGTCACCGCGACGAACACCGGGAACGTCACCATCACCGAAGGTGGTCTCGTCGATCCGATGGAAGGACTGTTCGACCTCTCGATCGCCTGGGACGACCCGACGCGACCGGGCGTGGTCGAGGTGGGCGACTCCGTCACCGGGCGGGCGAAGTACCGTCTGACGCAGGCGGACGTCGACCGCGGGTTCGTCGAGAACACCGCCGAGGTCGGGGGCACGGTGCCGGACGGTTCGCGCATCACCGCCGCCACGAACACGGTGCGCGTCGCCACGGTGCAGGCCGCAGGCTCCCTCGCCGTGGAGAAGACGGGCGTGGTCGACGGTGCGGGAGGGGCCGGGTCCGCCATCGCCTATACGTTCATCATCCGCAACGACGGGAACGTGACCGTCAGCGGCATCTCCCTCAGCGACCCGCTGCCGGGTCTCGGCGAGCCGGTCGTCGACTGGCCCGGTGACGACGGCGTACTGCAGCCCGGTCAACAGGCCACGGCGACCGCGGGCTACGTCATCACCCAGGCCGATGTCGACGCCGGTGCCGTGTCGAACGCCGCCACCGCGACCGGCAGTGGCGCCCGTGGCGGCACGGTGACCAGTGCCCCCGGCATCGCGACGGTGCCGACCCAGGGCATCCAGGCATCCATCGACGTCGCCAAGGCCGCCGCTCTCGCGCCGGGATCGACCGGCATCGCGGGCGACACGGTGAACTGGACGTACACGCTGCGCAACACCGGCAACGTCACGCTCCGCGACGTCACCCTCGCAGACCGGCTCGCGGCGTCCACCCCGGCGGTCTACTCCTGGCCGGACCCCGCGGCGCCCGGTGTGCTGCTTCCCGGTCAGACCGTCACCGCGACCTCGGCCTACGCGCTCACCCAGGACGACGTCGACCGCGGTTCGGTCGGCAGCGCCGTCGTCGGCACGGCGACGCCTCCGCGCGGCGCCGATGTGACGAGCGAGGCCGCGGCATCGGTCGTCGTCGCGGCCCGGCCGGCGCTCGAGGCGACGAAGGCGAGCGCGGTCGACGGAGCCGGAGCGCTCGGCGACCGCATCGACTACGCCTTCACCATCACCAACACGGGCAACGTGACCCTGACTCTGGTCGATCTGCAGGACGCGCTCCCCGGCGTCTCCGACCCTGCCTTCGACTGGCCGGGCGAGCCGGGCACCCTGCTCCCCGGGGAGACCGTCGATGCGACGGCCGATTACCGGATCACCCAGGCCGACATCGACCGGGGCACGGTGACGAACGTCGCGACGGCGCAGGGCAAGCCGCCGGTCGGCGATCTCATCTCCGTTTCGACGCCCGCGGTCGAGTCGACGGTGGCTCCTGCGGCGCCGACGCTGAGCGTCGCGAAGACGGCGGACGTCGAAGGGCCCGGTGCCGTGGGCGATCAGATCGCCTACGCCTTCCGGATCGAGAACACCGGCAATGTGACGGTTCGCGACATCGAGCTCGACGATCCGCTGCCCGGCCTCTCCGCACCCGCCGTGGTGTGGCCCGAGGAGACCGGCGTGCTCGCGCCCGGCGAGGTCGCGACCGCGACGGCGCGCTACACGCTCACGCAGACCGACATCGATGCGGGCTCAGTGACGAACACGGCGACCGCGACCGGCTCGTCGCGCGCAGGAGCGGTGGTCGGTACGGCGACCGTCACGGCGGAGACCGCTCCGGCTGCTCCGGCTCTCGAGCTCGACAAGGTCGGCGCCCTGGAGGGCGGCGCGGTCGGCGAGGTGGGGGAGAGCGTGCAGTACACGTTCACCGTGCGCAACACGGGAACACAGACGCTCACCGGCGTCGTCGTCTCCGACCCGCTGCCCGGCCTCGACGAGCTCGTGTTCGACTGGCCCGGCGCCGACGGCGAGCTCCCGGTGGGGGCGAGCGCCACGGCCACGGCGAGCCACATCCTCACGCAGAGCGACATCGACGCGGGAGCGGTGAGCAACGTCGCGACCGCGTCTGCCGTGCCCGCCCGCGGCGAGCTCGCCCCCGTCACCGACGCGGCGACCGTCGCGGTGCCGCAGAGCGCGGCGTTGTCTGCGGTGAAGTCGGGGGTGTTCGTGGATGGGGGCATCGGGCAGGTCGGTGATGTGATCCAGTACGAGATCGTGGCGACGAACACGGGCAATGTGACGATCTCGGAGGGTGGGCTGATCGATCCGATGCCGGGTCTGTTCGATGTGTCGATCGCGTGGTCGGGTGTTGCGGGTGTGCTGGAGGTCGGCGATTCGGTGACGGGTCGGGGCAAGTATCGGATCACGCAGGCGGATGTGGATGCCGGGTCCGTGGTGAACACGGGAACGGTCGGCGGACGCACCCCCGCCGGCGCCCCGGTGCGCGTCGACACCAACACCGTCGTCGTGAACACGGTCCTCCCCGCACCCGGGCTGTCGGTGGAGAAGACCGGCACCCTCGCGGGTGACGGCGGTGTCGGCGATACCGTCGACTACGCCTTCACGATCGTGAACACGGGCAACGTGACCCTCTCGGGCGTCACCTTGTCCGACCCGCTGCCCGGGCTGAGCGCGCCGGACGTCACCTGGCCCGGCACCCCCGGCGTCCTCGCCCCCGGGGCGACGGCCACCGCGGTCGCCGAGTACACGATCACGCAGGCCGACCTCGACGCCGGTGAGGTGCGCAACATCGCCTCTGCGGCCGGTGTCACTCCTCGCGGCGAGGACGTCACCGGGGAGTCGCTCCCGAGCGTCGTCGACACCGCGCCGGCCGCACCCCGCGTCTCGGTGACCGACCGCGGCGAGCTCGCGCGCGGTGCCACCGGCACGGCCGGCGACACCGTGATCTGGACGTACACGCTCGCGAACCTCGGCAACGTCACGCTGTCGGACGTGGCGCTCGCGGATGCCGTCCCCGGCATCCCCGCGCCCGAGTACCTGTGGCCCGGCGTCGTGGGACAGCTCGCGCCCGGACAGACGGTCACCGCGATCGCGCGCTCCACGCTCACGCAGGCCGACGTCGACGCCGGGTCCGTGTCGAGCGTCGTGACCGGCACCGGAACTCCGCCGGCCGGGGCCCCGGCCTCGGCGACCGCCGCGGCCACCGTCACCGTGACGCCCGTGTCCGGTCTCGTTCTGCAGAAGACCGGAACCCTCGACACCGCGGACGCGAACGGTCTCGGCGACGGCGTCACCTTCGGCTTCCGCTTGCAGAACACCGGCTCCGTGACGCTCAGCGACGTCCGTATCAGCGACGAGCTGGCCGGCGTCGGTCCGATCACGATCGACTGGCCCGGCACGGCCGGCACGCTCGCGCCGGGACAGACGGCCCTCGGCACCGCGCCGTACGCCATCAGCCAGGACGACGTCGACCGCGGGCAGGTCGTGAACACGGCCACCGCCCAGGCGACCACTCCCGCGGGCGCCGCCGTCCAGGCCGCGTCGACGATGCCGCCGATCACCACCGAGGGCGAAGCGCCTGCCATCCGCACCGTGAAGGGCGGCGCCTACATCAGCGGCGACGGCGGCGTCGGCAGCGTCGTCGAGTACTCCTTCGAGGTCACCAACACCGGCAACGTCACGCTGCGCCTGATCCGCGTCGTCGACGAACTGGAGGGCGTCAGTGCTCCGGATCTCGAGTTCCCCTCCGCCACGGGCATCCTCGCTCCGGGGGCGAGCGCGGTCGGCACCGCACGCTACACGGTCACCCAGGCCGACGTCGATGCCGGGTCGATCGTGAACGTCGCGACCTCGTTCGGCACGTCGCCGCGCGGCACCGTCGTGTCGGGTACGTCCGACCCGTTCGAGATCGACACCGCGTCCCCGACGGGGCCCGGCAGCGCCTCGATCGAGACGACCCAACGGGCTGCGCTCGCGGCGGGCGCCACGGGTGTGGTCGGCGAGACGATCGAGTACACGTTCGCCATTCGCAACACCGGGAACCTGACGCTCGACGACGTCGAGCTCGAGAACACCATCGACGGGCTGAGCGGTTTCCGCTACGTCTGGCCCGACCCGGCGGTGCCGGGGCGTCTGCTCCCGGGGCAGGTGGTCACGATCACCGCGATCCACGTCATCACCCAGGCCGATGTCGACGCCGGTGTCGTGGTCAACACCGCGGTGGGTTCGGGCGACCGCCCGCGCGGTGGCGAGGTCAGCGACCCGTCGGCGCCGACGGTCGTGGAGCTCGCGGCAGCGGCAGGGTCGTTGACGGTGACGAAGGCCGGGGTGCGCACGGGCGACGGCGCGGTCGGCTCCGGTATCGAGTACTCCTTCACGGTCACCAACAACGGTGCCCTCACGCTGACCGGGGTGGCGCTGAGCGACGACCTCGCCGGTCTCGGGCCGATCTCCTACGGCACATGGCCGGGTGAGCCTGGGCGCCTGGCTCCCGGCCAGTCGGTCTCCGCCACCGCCGCGTACACGATCGCGCAGGCCGACGTCGATGCCGGAGCCGTGCGCAACGTGGCCGTCGCTTCCGGTGCGACCCTCCAGGGCGAGCAGATCGGCGCCGAATCGCCGGAGTCGGTGGTTCTCACCGTCGCCGCCGCGCCGCTCTTGGACCTCGTCAAGACGCAGCGCCTGGCGGACGGCGCCACCGGACGCCCCGGCGACACCGTGGAGTACGCCTACTCGTTCCGCAACGACGGCAACGTGACCCTCACCGGGGTGACGCTGACCGACGCGCAGCCCGGCCTGTCGGGCATCCGCATCATCTGGCCCGGCGAGCCGGGCGTGCTCGCGCCGGGGCAGACCGCCACGGCCGTCGCGACGTACGTCCTGCAGCCTGCGGATGTCGACGCCGGCGGGGTCGCCTCGACAGCCACCGTCAGCGGCCTCGGCGGCGGCCGCATGGCGAGCGATACCGCCGACGGCGCCGTGACCGTCGACGCCGCCCCCGGGCTCGAGCTGCAGAAGTCGAGCACGCTCGAGACCGTGGCCCAGCAGGGCGCCGGCGTGCGCTACGAGATCCGTGCGACGAACACCGGGAACGTCACCCTCACGAATGTGGCCGTCGCCGACCAACTCGCCGGCCTCGGGCCGCTCACGGTCGTGTGGCCCGGCGAGCCCGGACGACTGGCCGCCGGGGAGACCGCGGTCTTCTCCGCCCGCTACGTGATCGGCCAGGCCGATGTCGACCGGGGCTCGATCGTCAACACCGCGGAGGGCACGGCCACCGCGCCCGACGGCACGGACGTCACGGCGTCCGACGACGACGTGCGCCCCGTCCCCCGCACCGCGTCGATCGACCTGCGCATGTCCATCGCCGTCGCCGACGGCCAGGCGGGCTTCGCCGGTGACACGCTCGTGTTCTCCTACACGGCGACGAACACGGGAACGACCACGCTCACCGGCGTGCGGATCGTCGACCCGTACCCGGGTCTCTCCGACATCGAGTACCTGTGGCCCGGCGAGCCCGGCGTGCTTCTTCCCGGGCAGTCGGTCACCGCGATCGCCCGTGTGACGATCACGCCCGCGATGGAGGGTACCGTCGTCTCCTCGCAGGCGCAGGTGACGAGCGTCGAGGCCGAGACCGCCGAGCCGGTGATCGACACGGCCGCCGCGTCGGTCGAGCTCCCCGCCCGCCTCGGGGGCGTCCTCCCGATCCCGCTGCCCGCGACGGGCGCCGACCCGAGCATCCCGCTGGGCGTTGCGGGACTGCTCCTGCTGACCGGCCTGGTCGTGCTCGTCGTCGCGCGCCGCCGCCGCGACCACTCCGCGTCCTGATACTTTTCCCCGGCAGCCCCGCTACTCGAAAGGCCCCGCATGCACCTCCTCCGCACCCTCCCCGTCCCGTCGTCCTCTTCTCGTGTCTCGACGCCGCACGTCGGTGCGATGACGCGTCGGATGCTCGGAGCCGGCGTGGCGTTGGTGCTCGGCGTCGCGGGCCTCAGCGCATGCACCGGCGACGCGAAGCCCGATCCGACGCCCACCCCGACCGCGACGGAAGCGTCCGCCGGGGTCACCGACATCACCGACGCCCCGGGCTCGGGCGAGGGGCTCGTCGGGGCACTCGCCGACACGACCGTCGAGACGTGCGAGCGGGGCGACGGCGCGTGGGACGTCGCCGGAACGGTCACGAACTCCTCCGAGGCGAGTGCCTCGTACCGCATCTACGTCTCGCTGCTCACGGAGGGCGGCGAGACCCGCGCCCTCACCCAGGTCGATGTCGAGCCGATCGATGCCGGCGCCGAGACCGAGTGGTCGACCTCGATCGATCTCGACGAGGAGGACCTCTCATGCGTCCTCCGCGTGGAGCGCTACGCCGCCGAGGGGTGAGTCATCGGGCCGGCTATCGCGCCGCCCGGTCACACTGCTCCCGCGCCGGGCTCTGGGAGCGTCGGTTCCCGCGAGGGACGCCCGGCATGGAGAACGGCGGTGACCCTTCAGCGAGCGACTTCCCGCACGCTCCGCTGCGGAGGTGGGCGCCGCCGCGCCCCTCCGCGGGCGACGATCGAGCGAACGGCCTTTCAGTGCGCGCGGTGGTCTTCGGGGGCCAGGCGCGGCCCGCGACGCGGCTCCTGCACGCCGCTCGCGTGGATCAAGCGCACCACGCGCTGACGGTGCCCCTGCCAGGGCGCGAGAAGCGCGAGCATGCCGTCGTCGTCGGTGCGCGAGCCGGTGAGCGCGTAGCCGACCTGGTGGGCGAGGTGGTAGTCGCCGACGCTGACGGCATCGGGGTCGCCGAGAGCCCGGATGCGCGTCTCGGCCGAGGTCCACGGCCCGATGCCGGGGAGGCTGGTGAGGATGCGCTCCCGTTCCGCGCCGCTCTCGGTGCCGCGCACGGCCCGCTCGATGCTGTCGCCGCGCTGCGCCGCCCGCACGATCGTCTTCGACTGCGGCGGTTCGACCCCGGCGCGCTGCCAGGTCCACGACGGGATGGTGCGCCAGACGGCAGCTGGGGGAGCGGCGGCCATCGCACGCGGCGTCGGTCCGGGCGCGCGTTCGCCGAAGCGGGCGACGAGGTAGCGCCAGGCGCCGAACGCTTGCATGCCCGTGACCTTCTGCTCGATGATCGCGCAGGCCAACGCGTCGAAGACCTCATCCGTGCGGGCGAGGCGGATGCCGGGGTGTCGATGCGCCGCATCGGCGATCAACGGATGCCCCGACGGGTCGAACCCGGCGGAGTCGTCGTCCCGACCGCAGAGGCGCGGCACCCGAGCGAGTGCCTCCTCGGCACCGGGACCCCAGGCCGTGGCTCTGACCTCGCCACCGACGGCGCGCAGCGCGAGGGTCGCGATGCCGCCGGGGGTGCGCAGCGCCCGCCAGATGACGCCGTTCTCGATCACCATCGTCGGATCGGTCCGACCGCGGCGCAGCATGCCGACCGAGCGGATCAGATCGAGCGCATGCGTCGGACGGTAGACGGTCTCGCGCGGGGTGCCGGAGTACGCGGCATCGGCCGCACCGGCATCCGCGATCATCGTCATGCGCCCACCCTACGTCGGGCGTCCGACAATCGCGTGGGAGCGGTCAGAAGCGGTCCGGCGAGGGGGTGCCGTGGCCGTAGCGGATGACGACGTCGGCGTGCCGGTCGAAGCGGTAGCCGATGCCGCGCACGGTGCGCACGATGTCCTCGTACCGTCCGAGCTTGGCGCGCAGACGCCGCACGTGCACGTCGATCGTGCGCTCGCCGGGGGTCTCGTCGTCCTGCGCCTGCCACAGGGCCGAGACCAGCTCCGAGCGCTCGATGGTCCGTCCCTCGCGCAGCACGAGGTACTGCAGCAGCTCGAACTCCTTGTAGGTGAACGACGCCGACTCCCCGTCGATGAGCACGCGCTTGCGCGAGATGTCGACGGTGACGCCGCCGTCCTCGTCCGCCTGCTCCTCCTCGGCGGCGGCCTTCGTGCGGGCGATCGCGCCCGGCTCCTGCAGGGCGAGGCGCACGACGTCGAGGTCGCGGCCGCCGGAGCCGTGCGGGGCCAGTGCGACCGTGGCATGCGTCTCGGCGCCGGGCGCGAGCTCGGCGAGGGTGCGGCGCAGGGCGTCGACGAGCAGCGGCAGGCTCACTCCGGCTTCGGCCGCCTTGATCTCGTCGAGGCCCACGTACAAGGCGAAGCCGCGCGGCGAACGGGCGGCGGGCAGGTCGGCGGCGGAGTTCAGCGCGGCGTCGGACGGGGCGGAGGTGCGGACGGCGGGACGCTCGAGAAGGGCGGTGTTCGACATGATGATGGGGTCCTCAGGACGTGAGCCGAAGGGCTCGGATGCGTTGCATGAATGACCGGGCGAGCCGGGAAGCGAGCACGGGGGTGGATGCTCGGGGACTCAGGCCGCGCAGATAGCGCGAAAACGAGTCGGGCGGGGTGGCTGTTCGTTCAGCGACACATTCGGCAACACATGCCAACGCGACCGGGCATCATCATCCCGGCAGTCCCGTTCGCCTCCTGGGCGGACAAAGGGCGTGCGTTGGTGGTCATGGGGGGATTATGTCCGATCGTGTCCGTTCGTGTCAAAACGACGACATGTCGGTGCGGCGAGCGTAACGTGAATGCGATGACGACCTCGACTCTCGCATCCGGCTTCATCCTCACCGACGAGAAGGATGCCTCGCGCTTCACGCTGACGCGCGACGGACAGCTCGTGAGCGTCCTGGACTATCGGGACGACGGGCGCACCATCGCCCTGACCCGGGCCTTCACGGTGCCGACTTTCCGCGGTCACGGCTACGCCGGCGTCGTCGTGGAGGGCGCGGTCGCCGAGATCGAGGCGCGGGGGGATCGCAAGGTCGCGGCGGTCTGCTGGTACGTCTCCGACTGGTTCTCCGCGCACCCGGAGAAGGCCGCGCTGCTGCGCTCGCGATGACGTCGCGCATGTGACGCCGTATGACGTCGCGCCCGGATGCCGGTCGACGCGTCGGCGCCGTCGACGGCACGCCTCGGCGCCAATGTCGGAGGGGGTCCGTAGCGTGAGGGCATGCGAATCCTGCACACCTCCGACTGGCACATCGGGCGTACCTTCCACGGCAATGCGACGCTCGATGCCCTCGCCGAGGTCCTGCGCGTGCTCACCGCGCAGGTGCACGAGCACGATGTCGACGCGGTCGTCGTCGCGGGCGACGTGTTCGACTCCGCCACCCCGTCGGCCGCGGCCTACACGCTGCTCGGAGACGCGCTCGTCGACCTGCATGCGACGGGCGCGGCGGTCGTCGTCACGAGCGGCAACCACGATTCCGCGGCGCGGCTCGGGTTCCAGGCTCGCCTGCTCCGCGACGGCATCCACGTGCTCACCGACCCGACGGCCATCGCCACCCCCGTCACGCTGAGCGACGCGCACGGGCCCGTGCACTTCTTCGGCATCCCCTATCTCGAGCCGGCGATCGTGCGCCAGCACTGGCCCGAGGGAGACGCCGCGGGGCGTCCCCTGCGCACGCAGGCTCAGACCATGGCGCACGCCATGGACCTCGTCCGTCGCGGCATGGCCGAGCACGCAGGGCGTGCGATCGCTGTGGCGCACTGCTTCGCCGCCGGCGTCGACGCGACGCTCGGACTCGAACGCGAGGTGCGCCAGGGGGGTCTCGACGTCGTGCCGCTCGATGTGTTCGACGGCCCCGATTACGTGGCGCTCGGCCACATCCACGGCCGCAACCGTCTGAGCGACCGCGTGCGCTACGCGGGTGCGCCGCTGCACTACAGCTTCGGTGAGCAGCACAAGCCGCGGGGTTCGTGGCTGGTCGACCTCGACGCCGATGGCCTCGCCGATGTCCGATGGCTCGATCTGCCGGTGCCCCGCCGGCTGGTGACACTCACCGGCACGCTCGACGAGATCCTCAGCGACGACAACACGCGGGCGCACGCCGAGTCCTGGGTCTGCGCCGTGTACACCGACACGCTGCCGCAGACCGAACCCATGCGACGGCTGCGCGAGCGTTTCCCGTACTGCGCGATGGTGCAGCACGCTCCTCTCGAGGTGGCCGGCGCGGGGGTGGGATCGTATGCCGCCCGGCTCCGCACGGCGCAGAGCGACGACGAGCGCATCGCGTCGTTCCTCGCGCACGTCCGGGCCGGGGTCGGGCCGACCGAACGCGAGCAGCAGCTCATCCGCGACGTGCTCGACGACCGCGTGCGCGAAGAGGCGCTCGTCTAGATGCGCCTGCACCGACTCGAGGTCGAGGGGTTCGGCCCGTTCCGATCGCGCCAAGTGGTCGACTTCGACGAGTTCGCCGACGACGGCATCTTCCTCATCGCAGGTCGCACGGGGGCCGGCAAGTCGAGCATCCTCGATGCGGTCTGCTTCGGCCTCTACGGCGGCGTGCCCCGATACGACGGGGGCGAGAAGCGACTGCGCAGCGACTATTGCGCGCCCGACGACCTCTCGCAGGTCGTCGTCGAGTTCAGTACTCCAGCGGGCCGCTACCGGGTCACCCGTTCTCCGGAATACCTGAGGCCCGCGAAGCGAGGGTCCGGACTCACCAAGCAGGCCGCGGCCGCCGCACTCGACGAGAAGACGGATGCCGGATGGATCGGACGCGCGGCTCGGGCTGTCGACGTCGCACACGCGCTCGAGGAGATCCTCCAGCTCACGCGCGAGCAGTTCCTCCAGGTGATCCTGCTCGCGCAGAACCGCTTCTCCGAATTCCTGCTCGCCGGCAGCAAGGAACGACAGGCGTTGCTGCGGCGACTCTTCGGCACCGAGCGCTTCGAAGACGTGCAGGTGCGCTTCGAGGAACGACGGCGGGCGTCCGAACAAGTGCTCGGGCAGCGGCTCGTCCGACTCGCGGCACGGCTCGACGAAGGCGAGGCACTCGTCGAGGCGGAGGGCCTCGGCCCGCCGGAAGACGACCTCGCCCCCGCTGCGTCGGCTCTCGACACGGCGGCGCGGATCGACGCGCTGCGACGAGCGGAGGCGCGGGCGGCGTATCGCGCCGAGCGACGTCGCGCAGAACGCGACGACGCCGAGCGGGCCATGACCGCCGCCGAGGCGCGACGATCAGAGTTGCGGGAGCAGCAGGCCGCCCAGATCGAGCGCGACCGCTCTCGCGCCGCACTGGCGGCGCTCGACGACGAAGCGCCGCAGATCGAACGCCTTCGCGCCGATCTCGACCGCGCTCGTGCGGCCGAGACGTTGCGGGGGGTGATCGACCTCGTCGACCGCGCTCAGCGCGATGTCGACGACGCGGAGCGCCTCGAGAACGCTGCGGCCGAGGCATGGAACCTGCTCGAGATCGACGACGCAGGAGGGTCGGTCGACGCACTCCGGGCCTGGGCGTCGGCGCGCACGCGCGAGAGCGGTGAGTGGGAGCACGCGGCGCGGCTCGAGGAGCAGCAGGGGTCACGCGTCGCCGCGATCGCGGGTGCCCGCGAGACCCTGGCCGCGGCGATCGCGCGGCTCGACGATCTCGGGCGTGAACGCGGCGAGCTGCCGGAGGCGCTGGCGCGCGTGCGCACGGCACGCGAAGACGCGGGCCGCCGGGCCGACCGTCTCGACGACCTGACGGCACGACGCGACCGGGCCATCGTGCGTGGTGAGGCTGTGCAACAGCTCGAACGACTGCGGGACGAGTCCGCGGCCGCCGAACGCGCGCTCGCCGAGGCCAGCGAGGCCGTCGCCGTCGCGCAGACCGAACTCGCGACGCTGCGGCGCCGTCGGCTCGACGGCTATGCCGGCGAGCTCGCATCCACGTTGGCGGACGACGCGCCGTGCCCGGTGTGCGGGGCGATCGAGCATCCGGCACCGGCGGAGCACGCGGATCCGGTGTCGGCCGACGACATCGCGCGGGCCGAATCCGTGCGCGACGCCGCCGCACAGGTCGAACGCTCCGCATCGGAGCGCGTGTCCGACGTGCGCGTGCGCATCGCCGCCGCCGAGACCGCGGCCGAGGGGCGTACGGCCGAGACCGCTCTCGACGAACTCGCTGCCCTCGACGACGAGCGCCGAGCCGCCCTCGCCGCTGCGACGTCGCGGGACGAGCTCGACGCCGAGATCACACGGCTCACCTCCCGAGCCTCCGCCCTCGACGGTGAGCATGCTCGCGCCGAGCAGGCGGCGGGGGAGGCCCGCGCCGCGCTCGCGGCTCTCGAGCAGAGCGAGCGCGACGCCGAGGCGCTCATCCGTGCGGCGCGCGGCGACGCCGAGACGGTACGGGAGCGCATCGCGGCAGCATCGGCCGGCATCGAGACCGTGAGCACGTTGGCGGTGGCGAGGGAGACACTCGCGTCGCGGCGTACCGCCCTCGACGAGGCGGTGGCGGCGCAGGAGGCCGCGCTCGCCGAGACGCCGCTCGCCTCGGTCGACGATGCCCGCGCGGCCCTTCGCCCCGCTCGGGAGCGGGAGGTGTGGGAGGAGCGCATCCGGCGCTATGCGGTGCAGCTCGAGACCGAGAAGGGTATCCTGCTGCCGCTCGAGATGCGGGCGCTCCCCGAAGAGCCGATCGATCCGGCTCCCGCAGAGGCGGCGGCGACCCAAGCCCGGTCGGCGTGGGTGACGGCCGTCGACCACGTGGGGAGAGCGCAGGTGGTCGTCGAACGCCTGGACGGGCTTCTCGCAGCCGCGACCGCCGAGCACGCGAGGAGCGCCGAAGAGGCGGCCGAGCACGAGGTGATCCAGGGGGTGGCCGACGCCATCGCCGGCCGAGGGGCGAACACCCGCAAGATGACGCTCGAGACGTTCGTGCTCGCCGCGGAACTCGAAGAGATCGTGGAGGCCGCGAACCGGCGACTGCACGACATGTCGACCGGCCGGTACCAGCTCCGCCACTCCGACGCGCTCGCCGCGCGTGGGGCCGCATCGGGGCTCGGCATCGTGGTGCACGACGCGTTCACGGGTCAGACCCGACCGGCGCAGTCGCTCTCCGGCGGCGAGACGTTCCTCAGCTCACTGGCGCTCGCGCTCGGTCTCGCAGAGGTGGTCACGGCCCGCGCCGGCGGCATCCGCCTCGACACGCTCTTCATCGACGAGGGGTTCGGGTCGCTCGACGGCGACACCCTCGACGTCGCGATGCGCACGCTCGACGAGCTGCGGCAGGGCGGGCGCACCGTCGGCGTCATCAGCCACGTCGAGGCGATGCAGGACCAGATCCCCGCTCAGCTGCGTGTGCGGGCGACGAGCGAGGGCCCGAGCGTCATCGAGACCCGCTGACGCGTGCCCAGCGGGGCCGCGCACGGCGGCAGCGCGACGGCGTGGCTCAGACGCCGTACTCGCGCCGGACGACCTCGCGGAGCTGCGCGCTGCATCGGGCGATCGCCTCGCGGAAGTCGAGAAGCGCGCCGTCCTCGGCTCGGTCCGAGATCGCGCGGAAGGCGCGGATCGGCACCCCGAACTGCTGGGCGACCCAGATGTACGCGTAGGTCTCCATGTCGACGAGACCGGCGCCGGACGGGCGGATGACCGCGGTGATGCCTGCATCGCCGACGAAGCTGTCGCCGGTCGCGATCAGCACACCGTCGCGGCCCGTCGAGACCCGCGCGGGCAGCGAGACATGCTGCCCCGGCACTCCGTCGAGGTCGAAGACGTCGTGCTGCAGCGCGCTGCCGATCTCGTGCACCTCGGCCGCGAGTTCGGGGTCGATACCGCCCGCGGTGCCGACGACGACGACCTCGTCGTAGTCGCCCGCGCTCAGTGCCCGCGTGAGTGCGTACGTCGCCTGCATCTTGCCCTCACCGGTGACGAGCCGGTCGAATCCGGGGAGGTCCTCGGGGAAAGCCTGCAGTTCGGATGCCATGGCGGCGACGAGGAGCTTCACCCCGCCATCCTGCCAGGCGGCAAGGATACGAGCGAACCCGGGCCGCGTGTCAACCGTCATGACGCCGTAACAGCGGGAGACGATACTGGGGTCCAGACGAGTGGAGGAACCGTGTCCCTGCAGAAGCAGATCTCTGAAGCCCTCGGCGTCCGCGCCGACATCGACCCGCAGGCCGAGGTGGAGCGCCGCGTGCAGTTCCTGGCCGACTACCTGCGCAGCACCGGAGCGAAGGGGTTCGTCCTCGGCATCTCCGGTGGCCAGGACTCGACGCTCGCCGGCAGGCTGGCGCAGCTGGCCGTCGAGCGTGTGCGAGCCGAAGGCGGTGAGGCCCGCTTCCTCGCGGTGCGCCTGCCGTACCGCGTGCAGCACGATGCGCAGGACGCCGAGGCGGCGCTCGCGTTCATCGCTCCGGACGCGTCGGTCGAGGTCAACATCCAGAACGGCGTCGACGGCGTCGAGGAGGACATCGAGTTCGCCGTGACCAGCGACATCACCGACTTCAATCGCGGCAACATCAAGGCGCGTCTGCGCATGGTGACCCAGTACGCGCTGGCCGGCCATGAAAGCGCGCTCGTGATCGGCACCGATCACGCGGCGGAAGCGGTGACCGGGTTCTACACGAAGTTCGGAGACGGGGCGGCAGACGTCCTGCCGCTGTCGGGACTGACCAAGCGCCAGGGCCGCGCGCTGCTGCAGTCGCTCGACGCCCCCGACCGTCTGACCTTCAAGGTCCCCACGGCCGACCTGCTGGACGGACAGCCGGGGCGCGCCGACGAGGATGAGCTGGGACTGACCTACGAGCAGATCGACGACTTCCTCGAGGGACGCGAGATCGACGCGGAGGCGGCGAGGCGGATCGAGGAGCGGTACGTGGCTACCCGGCACAAGCGGCACCTGCCGGTCGGACCCGACGACACCTGGTGGCGGTGATCCGCGCCGACGGCGCTCGGCGCTGAGGCGAGGGGGGTCGGCCGCGGCGTCCATGTCGGATGCCGCGGCTAGGGTCGAAGCACGACGGAATGGAGCATCGTGCGGATCGACACCCAGGCGCAACGCGTCATCTGGAGCGCCAGCGACCTGAAGGCCGCTGCCGAGTGCGAGTTCGCGTGGTCACGCGCGATCGATGCCAAGCTCGGGCGCGTTCCGGCGGTGGAGGAGCCCGAAGACGCGACGTTGGCGCGGGCTGCGCTGCTCGGCGACGTGCACGAGCGCGCCGTGCTCGCCGGCTACATCGATGACCTGGGCGAGACCGCAGTGCGCCGGATCGCGCAGGTCTCGTCGCGCGATCCGGAGGCGCTCGATCGTGCCGTGGCAGAGAGCATCGCCGCACTGCGATCCGAGGCGGAGGTCGTGTTCCAGGCCGCGTTCGCGACGGACGACTTCGTCGGATTCGCGGACTTCCTGCGACGAGACGTCGACGGTCGTTGGCGGGTGCAGGATTCGAAGCTCGCCCGTAAGGCACGGGTGACCGCGCTCATGCAGCTGGCGGCATACGTCGACCAGCTCGACCGTCTCGGCGTGCCGCGTTCCGACGAGGTCGACCTGATCCTGGGCGACGGCAGCATCAGCACGCACGCCGTCGACGACCTCCTGCCGCTCTTCCAGGTGCGTCGAGCGCGTCTGCGCGCGCTCATCGCCGATCGGAACATCGCCGAGGGGGCCGCGGGGGCACCCTTGGCATGGGGAGACGACCGCGGCCATCTGCAGGTCATCGCCTGCGGCCGCTGCGCCACCTGCGAGGAGCAGGTGATCGCGCACCGCGACCTTCTGATGGTCGCGCGGATGCGCCCGGTGCAGCGCGCACGGCTTCGTGACGCGGGCATCCGCACCATCGACGAACTCGCGGTGGCCACCGCGCCGCCGCAGGGAATGAACGGCGACACCTTCGCGAACCTCCGGGCGCAGGCTGCGCTGCAGCTGCGGGCCGAGTCCGAGGGGGCGGCGACGTTCGAGGTGCACTATGCCCCAGCCATCCATACGCTGCCCGTACCCAGCCACGGCGATATCTTCTTCGATTTCGAGGGCGACCCTCTCTACACCGAGGCGGCGCCGGCCGGGGAGTCCCACTGGGGCATCGACTATCTGTTCGGGTGGGTCGACAACGCCGACCAGTACTCGGCGCTCTGGGCCCACACGTTCGCCGAGGAACGGCGGGCGTTCGAGACGTTCCTCGACTTCGTCGCGGTGCGGCGGGCGGCGCATCCGGGCATGCACATCTACCACTACGCGCCATACGAGACGTCGCATCTCGTGGCCATGGCCGCCCGGCACGGCGTGCGCGAGGCCGAGGTCGACCGCCTCCTCCGGGAGGGCGTGTTCGTCGATCTGTACCCGTTGGTGCTGCGTACGGTCCGCGTCGGATCGCGCTCGTATTCGATCAAGAAGCTCGAGCCGCTCTACATGGGCGATGACGTGCGCACGAGCGAGGTGCAGAAGGGCGACGACTCGATCGTCCAGTACGTGGCCGCCCGCGAGCTGGCGGCGGCCGGCGCGCACGACGAGGCGAATGCCGTGCTGGCCGACCTCGCCGACTACAACCGCTACGACTGCGTCTCCACGCGTCGTCTGCGCAACTGGCTCATCGACATCGCCCGTCGCGAGGGCGTCGCCCCCGCCCCGCCCGACGAGGCCGACCTGGTCGTCTACGAGCCCTCGCCCCGGTCGGTCGCGCTGCTCTCGGATGCCGAGCAGGCGACCGCGGCCGGCGCCGCCGGACAGGTGCAGCGCATCGCCGCGGCGGCCATCGACTACTTCCCGCGCGAGGCGAAGAGCTTCTGGGTCTCGCACTT
>JASCNZ010000024.1 GCA_029959905.1 Microbacteriaceae bacterium PS02344 | reverse complement strand
CCCCCCCCCCCCCCCCCGCGCCGGGCCGGGCGGCGGGGGGCCCCCCCCCCCCCCCCCCCCCCCCCCCCCCGCCCCCGTCCCGTCACCCGTCGGAGGAACCACGTGTCCACCACCCAGAAGACCGCCCCACCCGTCGCGGCACCCGAAGGCGCCCGCCGCGGCGACGGGCTGCGCCGCTTCCTCGCCGGCGAGGGCTTCGTCCTCGCCCTGATCGTCGTCTACGTCGTCGCCGTCTCGCCATTCGCCAACGGTCTGCTCAGCGAGCGCAACGCCGTGAACGTGCTCTCGAACCTCTGGCCGCTCGCGATCATCGTCATCGGCCAGTCGTTCGTGCTCATCCTCGGCGGCATCGACCTCTCGCAGACCGCCGTCATCAGCGTCGCGAACACGTTCGGCGCCCTGTTCATCGCGCAGGCGTTCACGCCGACGCTGTTCTCCGACACCGTGTTCTGGGGCAGCGTGATCGGCGAGGACGGGGGAGTGTTGTCGGATGCCGGTCTCGGCGGCGTCGTGCTCGCCATCGCCCTCACCGTCGCGGCCGGATGCCTCATCGGTCTGCTGAACGGCTGGGCGGTCGCGGTGCTGAAGATGCCGCCCTTCATGGTCACCCTCGGCACGATGCTGCTGTTCGGCGCGGTGGCGATCTGGATGACGCGCAGCGAGAACGTCACGGGGCTCCCCGAGGAGTACGTGGCGATCGGCAGCACGCAGGGCGGGGGCGTGTCGTCGTTCCTCACCCTGTCGATGGTGATCGCCGTGGTCGTCGCGATCGGCGCGCACTACGTGCTCTCGCGCACCACCTACGGCGCCTGGCTGTACGCCGCGGGTACGAACCGCCGCACGGCGATCGTCTCGGGCGTGCCGCACACCCGCATGGTCGTGTCGGCGTACGTCATCAGCGCGGGCCTCGCGGCGCTGGGCAGCGTGCTCTACTCGTCGCGCCTCGGCGCCGGTCGCCCGACACTCGGCGACGACATGCTGCTCGACGTCATCGGCGCCGCGATCATCGGCGGCATCTCGCTGTTCGGCGGCAAGGGCAGCGTGCTCGGCGCCTTCCTCGGGGCGCTGTTCTTCGTGATCCTCAGCAACAGCCTCAACCTCATGAACCTGCCGTTCCACGTGGTCTGGGTCGTGAAGGGCCTCGTGATCGTGGCCGCGGCCCTGCTCGACGTGGGGCGCAACCGCCTGCTCGGAGGCCGACGATGACCTCGTCTCCCCGCCTGGAACTGCACGGCATCTCCCACAGCTTCTTCGGCATGCCCGTGAACCGCGACATCTCGCTGCGCGTCGAGCCCGGCGAGGTGCTCGGGCTCGTCGGCGAGAACGGTGCCGGCAAGTCGACGCTCATGAACATCGTCGGCGGCGTGCTCGTGCCGGACGAGGGGCGGATGCTCGTCGACGGCGAGCCGTATGCGCCGAAGTCGACCGGCGAGGCGCGCGCCCGCGGCATCGCCCACGTGCACCAGGAGCTGAACCTGTTCTCGCAGCTCTCGGTCATGGACAACGTCTTCCTGACCGCCTACCCGCGGCGCGCGGGCGTGTTCACCGATCGTCGGAAGGCGCGCCGTGCCACCGCCGAGGCCCTCGCGCAGCTCGAGCTGCCGTTCTCGCCGTCGACGATCGTCGAGCAGCTGAGCCCCGGCCACCGGCAGATGCTCGAGATCGTCAAGGGAACCCTCGGCGGTCCGGGCCTCATCATCCTCGACGAGCCGACGACCTCGTTGACCAGCCGCGAGACGCAGCTGCTGTTCGGGCTCATCGAGCGCCTCACCGCGCAGGGCACGTCGTTCATCTACGTCTCGCACATCCTCGACGACGTGAAGCGGCTCTCCGACCGCATCGCCGTGATGCGCGACGGCGCGCTGATCGACGTCCGCGCGGAGGCCGACCTGCCGGTGCGCGAGCTCATCACGCTCATGGTGGGGCGCCCGCTCGACAGCCTGTACCCGGAGCGCGCGGGGCACACGCCGGTGGACCCCGGCGCCCCGCCCGCGCTGCGCCTCGACGACGTGTCGGCGACCGGCCTGGTCGACGAGGCATCGCTCACCGTCGAGCGCGGCGAGGTCGTCGGCGTGTTCGGCCTGATGGGCGCGGGGCGCACCGAGCTCGCGCGCGTGATCGCCGGGCTCGACACCGCCGACAGCGGGCGCATCGAGGTGGCGGGCACCGACGTGACGCGGCTGTCGCCACGCGCCCGCATCGCGGCCGGCCTGGCGTTCGTCACCGAGGACCGCCGCGGCGAGGGGCTGCTGATGGAGTTCCCCGTCGTCACCAACGCGGCCCTGCCCTCGCTCGCCCGCTGGAGCGGGGGAGTGCTGGCACCCCTGCGCCGCCGCGTCCTCCGCACCCGCGTGCAGGCGGTGACGGATGCTCTGCGCCTCAAGTCGGCCGACCTCACCCGCTCGCCCGTACAGGCGCTCTCCGGAGGCAACCAGCAGAAGGTCGTGCTGGCGAAGTGGCTGCTGACCGAGCCCGACCTGCTCATCCTCGACGAGCCGACGCGCGGCGTCGACGTCGGCGCGCAGTACGAGGTGTACCGGACGGCGCTGGAGCGGGCCGACGCGGGCACCGGCATCCTCGTGATCTCGTCGGAGCTCCCGGAGCTGCTCGGCATCGCCGACCGCATCGTCGTCATGCGCCTCGGCCGCATCGTCGCCGAATTCCGCCGGGCGCAGTTCGACGCCCGCATCATCCTCGGCGCCGCGTTCGGCGAGCGACCCGACGAGGTCGCCGCGGGCGAGGCGGCATCCATCCAGATCCAGGGAGGCGTCTGACATGTCGCGCATCAAGGACCTCGCACTGCAGAACGTCCCGGTCATCCTGCTGGTGGTCGTGTTCCTGGCGTTCGCCGCCGTGGACCCGCGATTCCTGTCGGGCGACACCATCACCCTCATCCTGCGGCAGTCGGCGTACGTCGGCATCCTCGCGGTGGGAATGACGCTCGTGCTGATGACCGCCGGCATCGACCTGTCCGTCGGCTCGCTGCTGTACCTCACGGCCGTGGTCGTCGGCCAGATCGTGCACACCATCGCCATGCCGATCTTCGTGGTGCCGCTGCTGGCCGTGCTCATCGGCGCCCTGTTCGGGGCGTTCAACGGGTTCGCGGTCTCAGTGCTCAAGATCATCCCGTTCATCGTCACGCTCGCCATGCTCACCGCGTTCCGCGGGCTGGGCTACGGCGTCTCCGACTCGCGCGAGGTCAACTACCCCGACGCGATCACCGCCCTCGGAGCCCAGTCGGTGCTCGGCATCCCCCTCCCCATCGTCGTGTTCGCGCTCGTGGTGCTGCTCGCGCACGTCACGGTCACGCGCACGCCGTTCGGGCGCCAGCTGCTGGCGACGGGCGAGGACAAGCAGGCGGCGGCGCGCGCGGGCGTGAAGGTCGGGCGCATCCAGTTCGCCGTCTACGTCATCTCCGGCGCGCTGGTGGGGCTCGCGAGCTTCGTCGCGGTGATCCAGCAGTTCTCCGGGACCGTCACTCCCGCCGCCGGCAAGGGGATCGAGTTCGACGCGATCGCCGCCGCGGTGCTGGGCGGCACGAGCCTGTTCGGCGGACGCGGCTCGGTGTTCCCGGGCACCGTGGTCGGCACGCTGCTGATCCAGCTTGTGAACACCGGCCTCGGGTTCGTGCGGGTCGATCTGTACCTGACGCAGATGGTGCAGGCCGGCATCATCCTGCTCGCGGTGCTCATCGACAGCATCCGCACCGGGCGGCTCGAGAAGCTGCGCCGCACCGTGATCACGAGCGGAAGGCAGGACGCGGATGCCGATCCCGGGCCCGCCCGCACGCCGGCACCCGGCGCGGGGGAGCCCGTGCGATGACGACGCCTCTGCTCTCGTTCTACGGCGACGACTTCACCGGCTCCACCGACGTGATGGAGGCGCTCACCACCGCGGGCGTCGACACCGTGCTCTTCCTCGAACCGCCGACCGTCGACGACCTCGCCCGGTTCCCCGGCGTGCAGGCCGTCGGGGTCGCCGGCATCGCCCGCACCATGACGCCCGCGCAGATGGAGGTCGAGCTGCCGCCGATCCTCGTGTCGCTGCGCGCGACCGGTGCGCCGCTCTTCCACTACAAGATCTGCTCGACGTTCGACTCGTCGCCGACCATCGGCAGCATCGGCCGCGGACTCGACATCGCCCGTCGCACGTTCGACGCGGGCCTCGTGCCCATGGTCGTCGGAGCACCCGCGCTGCGCCGCTACCAGGTGTTCGGGAACCTGTTCGCGACCGTCGACGGGGTCACCCATCGCCTCGACCGGCACCCCACGATGACCAGGCATCCGATCACCCCCATGCACGAGGCCGACCTCATCGCCCACCTCGGCCACCAGACCGACGCGTCGGTCGCGCTCGTGGACCGTCTCGCGCTCGCCGCGGGCGCCGACGCGGTCGACGCCCGGATGGTGGATGCCGCGGCGCAGGGTGCCGACGCCGTGCTGTTCGACGTGCTCGACGCGGGCGATCTCGTGCAGATCGGTCGCGCGATCGACGGCCTCGTGCAGACGGCGGACCGCCCGGTCGTCGCCGTCGGATCGAGCGGTGTCGAATACGCGCTCGCCGCGTTCTGGACCGCGCGGCGCGGCGGCCCCGCCCCGGAGTTCCGTCGCCGACACGGGAGTCGTGTGCAGACCCTGGCGGTCAGCGGGAGTCGCGCCCCGGCCAGCGACGCCCAGGTCGCGGATGCCCTCGGACGCGGATTCCTCGGGGTGCCGGTCGATCCGGTCACCCTCACCGCGGGCGACGAGGGTGTCGACGTTCTCGTCGCCGCCGCGCGCCGCGCGCTCGACACCGGGCAGGACGTGCTGCTGCACACGCCGCCGCGCGACGAACGCCCCGTCGACTCGCATCGCCTCGGTCTCGCTCTCGGCGCGGCCACCCGCCGCATCGTCGCGGAGCACGGGGTGCGGCGCGTGGTCGTGGCCGGCGGCGACACCTCCGGACTCGTCGCCCGGGCCCTCGGCATCCGTGCCCTGCAGATGATCACCGAGGTGGCGCCCGGCGCACCCCTGTGCCGGGCCACTGCCGACGACCCCGCGGTCGACGGACTCGAGATCGCCCTCAAGGGCGGACAGGTCGGTCGACCCGACTACTTCACCACGGTCGCCTCCCTCGACGGCGCCGCTTCTCCCACCCCCACACCCAACCAGTAAGGAACGACAATGACCTCGATCGCGATCATCGGCGCCGGCGGCAAGATGGGCTTCCGCACCAGCGCGAACCTGCAGGAGACCGACTACGACGTCGCCCACGTCGAGCCCGGCGAGGCGGGGCGCGAGCGCCTCGCGACCCTCGGCATCGAGGCGGCCGAGGTCGCCGACGCGGTCCCGAGTGCCGACGTCGTCATCCTCACGGTTCCCGACAACCGCATCGGGCGCGTCTCGAAGGAGATCGTGCCCCAGATGAAGGCCGGGGCCACCCTCGTCGTGCTCGACGCCGCGGCCCCGTACGCCGGCGAGGTCGCGCTGCGCGACGACATCAGCGCCGTCGCCTGCCACCCCTGCCACCCGCCGGTCTTCAGCGATGAGGTCGAGACCGCCGCGCAGCAGGACTACTTCGGCGGTGTCGCCGCGAAGCAGGACGTGGTGATCGCGGTGATCAGCGGCACCGACGCCGACTACGACCGCGCCGAGCCCGTCGTGCGCGCGATGTTCGCCCCCGTGCGCGACGCGTACCGCATCACGGTCGACAACATGGTGCTGCTCGAGCCCGTGCTCGCCGAGACGACCGCCGCCACCTGCGTCACGATCATCCGCGAGGCCACCGACGAGGCGATCGCGCGCGGCGTGCCCGCCGACGCCGCTTTCGCGTTCATCCTCGGCCACCTGCGCGTGGAGCTGGCGATCCTGTTCGACCAGATCGGTTCGCCGTTCTCCGACGGCGCGATCAAGGCCATCGAGCAGGCGCGCGACATCCTGTTCCGCCCGGACTGGAAGCGCGTCTTCGACGAGGAGAACATCCGCGCCTCCGTCGCCGACATCGTCGCGGAGTAACGGGAACGGGCAGGATCGGATGCGACGACGGGAGCGACGATGACACGGATGCTGCGGGCCGGCGCCTGGACGCTCGACCTCGACGACCGCGGGGTGCTGCGGCACATCCGCCTCGGCGACCACGAGGTGCTGCGCGGACTCGCGGGTGTCGTGCGCGACGCCGACTGGGGCACGGTCGAGGGCGTCGTCACGATCGAGCGATGCGAGATCGAGGAGGACGCGTTCTCGGTGGCGTTCACCTCGGTGCACCGCGGGACGGGCGTCGACCTCGCCTGGACCGGCACCGTCACCGGTCTTCCCGACAGCACGGTGCGGATGACGTTCGACGGGCGAGCAGGCAGCCCGACGCGCACCAACCGCATCGGGCTGGTCGCGCTGCACGCCCTCGACGGGGCCGGGCGCCCGGTCGACGTCATCCACACCGACGGCTCGGTGCAGCCGTCGCGCTTCCCCGAGCTCGTCGCCCCTCACCAGCCGTTCCTCGACGTCGCCGGGTTCCGGCAGCGGACGCAAGCCGGCGCCGAGATCGACATCCAGTTCGAGGGAGACGTCTTCGAGACCGAGGACCAGCGCAACTGGTCGGATGCCTCGTTCAAGACCTACAGTCGTCCGCTCTCCCTGCCCTTCCCCTACACGCTCGATCCGGGGGAGACCGTCCGGCAGAGCGTCACCCTCCGGGCGACCGGCACCCTCCCGCCACCGGCCGACCGCGCGCCGCGGAACGTCACGGTACGCGTCCACGACGAGCCCGCCTCCTGGCCGCGCCTCGGCACCGGGTGGGCGGCGGGGCAGTCCGCGGGCGCGGTCGCCTTCGCCGCACTGCGGCCCGCCTGGGTCCGTGTCGATGTCGCCGTCGACACGGACGGCACCGTGTCGGGGGCGGCGGCGCTGGCCGAGGCGAGAGCGACCGGGCTGCCGATCGAACTCGCGCTCACGGTCGCCGACGACGTTCCCGCCGTGGCGATCGCCCCGATTCTCGACGTCGCTCCGATCGACCATGTTCTCGTCTACAGCCCCGGAGCGCCGACGACCTCGGCCGCCGCGCTCGCCGCGGTGCGTGCGCTCGTGCCCGCGGCCACGCCCGTCCGCGGGGGTACCGACGGCAACCTCGCCGAGCTCAACCGCTTCCCGCCGGCATCCGTCGGCGACGGGGTCGTCCTGTCGATCAACGCCCAGGTGCACGACGATGCCGATCTCGCGGTGATGCAGACCACCGAGGCGTACCCGGCGATGATCGCGACCGCCCGTCACCGCGGCGGCACCCCTCACGTCTCGGTGTCTCCGGTGACGCTGCGCCCCCGGCGCAACCTGTACGCGACGGCCGCGCCGTCGGCCATCGGCGACGATTTCGATCCGTCCACCGTCGATGCGCGCCAGCACGAGCCGTTCGCCGCGGCGTGGACGGTCGCCGTGCTCGCGGCGCTGTCGGCCGCGGAGGTCGGCGACGCGACGCTGTTCGAGCATGCCGGCCCGCGGGGCATCCTTCATGCCGACGACGGACGCACGCCGGTCTCCGAGGTGCTGGCCGCCGCGTTCTCGGCGGACGGGGCCCTCCGTCTCACCGCCGACGATCCGTCCGTCGCCGGGATCGCACTGCGCATCGACGACAGCAACGTCGTCATCCTCGCCAACACGACCGACGGTCCCCGCGACGTCGCCCTCGACGGCATCGTGACGATGCCGCCACGCACGATCGCGCCCTTCGACATCCTCTTCCACTCAGACGGGACAGCATGAGCACCGACCGCATCCACGCCCACTACGTCATCGAGACCGGCGACAGCCTCGAACGTGCCGCCGCCGCGATGGCCGGCGAGCAGTCCACCGGCACCTTCGTCGCGCTGCCGGGCGAGACCCCCGAGCTGCACGCGCGGCACGGGGCGACCGTCGAGCGCATCACCCCGCTCGACGATGCCGATTCCCCGTCGCTGAGCGGGGGCGTGGTGCCGGCCGACGGCCGCTACCGCCGCGCCGAGGTCGAGCTCTCGTTCCCCCTCGAGAACGTCGGCACGGCACTGCCGAACCTGCTCGCCACCGTCGCCGGCAACCTGTTCGAGCTGCACCAGCTCAGCGGCATCCGGCTCGAGGCTCTCGAGCTTCCGCCCGCGTTCGGCAAGGCGCACCCGGGCCCGCAGTTCGGCATCGAGGGCACACGGCGTCTGGCCGGAGTGCACGACCGCCCGATCATCGGCACCATCATCAAGCCCAGTGTGGGGCTGACGCCAGACGAGACGGCCTCCCTCGCGGGCGACCTGGCGCGCGCCGGGCTCGACTTCATCAAAGACGACGAGCTCATGGCGAACTCGCCCCACTCGCCGTTCGACGAGCGGTTGGATGCCGTCATGCGCAGCCTCCACGACGCCGCAGACGACACCGGAGCCCTGGCCATGTACGCGGTGAACGTGACCGACGAGCTCGACGAGATGCTGCGGCACGTCGACGCCGTCGCCGAGGCCGGGGGCACGTGCGTCATGGTGAGCGTGAACGCGGTCGGTCTCGGGGCCCTGCGGGCGGTCCGCGAACGCAGCGCTCTGCCCATCCACGCGCACCGCAACGGGTGGGGCGCGATGACGCGCGACCCGATGCTCGGGTACTCGTACGGGGTGTGGTCGCAGCTCTGGCGGCTGGCCGGCGCCGACCAGCTGCACGTGAACGGGCTGCGAAACAAGTTCTGGGAGCCCGACGAGTCGGTGCTGCGCTCGGCGCGCGCCTGCCTGCAGCCGCAGAACGGCCACCCCGCGGTGATGCCGGTGTTCTCGTCGGCGCAGTCCGCCGATCAGGCCGCCGACACGTACGCGGCCCTGGGGACGGTCGACCTCATGTACGTGTGCGGCGGGGGCATCATGGCCCACCCCGACGGGCCCGCGGCGGGGGCGGCCAGCATCCGGCAGGCCTGGCAGGCTGCCGTCGACGGCGTTCCCGCGCCCGAGTACGCGCAGACGCATCCCGAGCTCGCGGCCGCGTTGCAGATGTTCGCGCGGTGACCCGACTCCGCGGCGCCGCTCAGGCGCCGCGGAAGGCCCGGTACGCAGCGATGTACTCGGCGATCCCGTCATGCAGGTCGGGGAACCGCAGGGTGTACCCGAGCTCGTCGCGCAGCGCCGATACGTCGAGCACACCGCGGTACGCGCTCTCGACGCACGCGGCGGCGGAGTCGGCGTCGCTGGCCGGAGCGAACCGCACCCGCAGCTCGGGGAGCTGGCGGCGCACGGTCGCGATCAGCTCCTCCTCGCTGACGAGCGCGCCTCCGGTGGCGGCGTAGAAGACCCGCTGCGCGGTGGGCGGATGCTCCAGCAGCCGGGCCACGACCCCCGCGACATCGGCGACGTGCGTGAAGTCGCGCGACGGCAGACGTGCTGTTCCGAGGTCGACCTCGATCCCGTCGACGCCGCCCTCGACGAGCGGCTTGAGGCCGATCGGCCACTGCATCCCGAACCCGTAGACGGCCGAGGGGCGCACGATGCGCACGTCCATTCCGAAACTCGTCACGTACTCCAGAGCGAACACCTCGGCGGCGGCCTTCGACGCGCCGTAGAACCCGCCGCCCGGACCCTCGGTCGCGGTGACGGTGGGGTGGTGCACGGGGATCGGTTCGGTGCGGATGCCCGGCAGCACGGCGATCGACGACAGGTACACGACCGAACGCGCCCCCGTGTCGCGCGCCGCCTCGAGCAGACGCAGGGTCGGGAGCACGTTGCTCTCGAGCGCGCGCATCGGGGCGGTGCGGAGTCCCGCCACGTCGACGACGGCATCGACGTGCACCACGGCGTCGGGGCGATGCCGCTCGCAGATGCGGCGGATGCCGTCGACATCGTCGCCCGGGAGCACCTCCAGGCGCAGCCGGTCGACGTCGCGGCCGAGGAGGTGCCGGGTCTCGGGACGGAGCGGGTAGCGGCTGACGCCGATGACCTCGTGGCCCGCGTGCAGCAGCTCGCGCACGATGTGGCCGCCGATGAACCCCGTCGCGCCGGTGACGAGGACTCCACTCATGACTACGAGTGTAGGAGGGAGGCCCGGGTCAGCGCGGGTCGGCGGGCGGTGCCGCGCGCGGCACGAACCGCGGGATCCACCGCACGAAGCCGAACGCGCCGAGTAGGCCGATGACGCCCATCGCTGCGGCCGCGACCGGCAGCGATGCGATCGCCGTGATGCCAGACACGAGCAGGGGAGCCGTCGCCCCACCCGCGTCGGTGAGCGTGCGCCACGAGCCGAGGAACGCGGCCGGCTCGCGCACCGGTGCGACGTCGGCCCCGAGGGTGAGCAGAATGCCGCTCGACAGGCCGTTCCCGACACCGAGCACCGCGGCGAACATGCCGAACCACAGCACCGGCGCCTCGACGTCGTGGGTGAGCGAGAGGGCGAGGAAGCCCGCGCCCATGAGGATCATCGCGGGCATCGCCGCCCACATGCGCCCGAAGCGGTCCATCACCTGCCCGCTGGCGTAGAACAGCGCGAAGTCGATGGCCCCCGAGATACCGACCACGAGGGCGATGGTCTGCGCATCGAGGCCGAGCGACAGTCCCCACAGCGGCAGGACGACCTGGCGGGCCGAGCGCACCGCCGAGAGCGAGGCGGCGGCCAGGCCCAGGCGGCTCAGCACGGTGCGCTGGCGCCACATGGTGCGGAACACGCCGGTCGGCGGGGTGCGCGCCGCGGCAACCGTGGCGTCGGTGGTTTCTCCCGTCGTACCGGTGCGGATCGGAGTGACCGCGACGGGAACGGTCTTCTCGGGGTCGGGTCCGAACAGCACGAGGACCACCATGACGACGAGGCATCCGAGGAAGAACCAGATCGCTGCCAGCTCGGTGCCGAACACGGCCAGCAGGCCGGCGGCCACGAACGGACCGATGAAGACACCCAGGCGGAAGCTGCCGCCGAGCAGCGACAGGGCCCGAGCCCGCATCGCGATCGGCACGCGCGTCGTCATGAATGCGTGCCGGGCCAGGCCGAATGCCGCGGCGCAGAACCCCAGCACGAAGACGGATGCCGCGAGCAGGCCGATCGAGGGGGACAGCAGCATCCCGACCCCGGCCAGCATCGCGACGACTCCGGCGATGACCATCGTGAAGCGCTCGCCGATGCGCGCCACAGCCCACCCCGCCGGGAGGTTGCCGCACAGCTGCCCCACCACGAGCGCCGACGCCACGAGGGCGGCGAAGGCGACGTCGGCACCGAGCTCGGACGCGATGACGGGGATGAGCGGGATCACGGCGCCCTCGCCGAGCGAGAACAGCACGGTCGGCAGGTACACCATCGGTCCGAAACGCCGAAGGACCGCCGATGCACCGCTCACCGTTCGAGGCTACCCCCCCCGCGCACGCAGGGAGAGCGGCGACAGGATAGGCTGGGGTGCCATGCTCGAACTCGATCTCTCCGCCGACATCCAGGCGCTCAGGCACACCTTCGGCGACATCAGCGAGGTCGTCGACGTCACCCGTCTGCGCGAGGACATCGCGCGCCTCAGTGAAGAGGCTGGCGCCCCCGACCTCTGGGACGACACCGAGCGCGCGCAGAAGGTGACCAGCGCCCTCAGCCACCGCCAGTCCGAACTCGCCCGCATCACCGGCATCGCCCAGCGCCTCGACGACCTCGAGGTGCTCGTCGACCTGGCGAACGAGATGGGCGATGAGGACTCGGCACAGGAGGCGCGCAACGAGCTCGCCGCCCTGGCCGAGGTCATCAACCAGCTCGAGGTGCAGACGCTCCTCGACGGCGAGTACGACGACCGTGCGGCCATCATCACGATCCGCTCCGGTGCCGGCGGCGACGACGCCACCGACTTCGCCGAGATGCTCATGCGCATGTACCTGCGCTGGGCCGAGCAGCACAAGTACCCGGTGAAGGTCATGGACACCTCGTACGCCGAGGGTGCGGGCATCAAGTCGGCCACGTTCGAGATCGACGCCCCCTACGCGTTCGGCACGCTGTCGGTCGAGGCCGGCACGCACCGCCTCGCCCGCATCAGCCCGTTCGGCTCGGCCGACAAGCGCCAGACGTCGTTCGCCGCCGTCGAGGTCATCCCCCTCATGGAGGAGGCGACCGAGGTCGACATCCCCGAGAACGACATCCGCGTCGACGTGTTCCGTTCCTCCGGCCCGGGCGGCCAGTCGGTCAACACGACCGACTCCGCCGTGCGCCTCACCCACCTCCCGACCGGCATCGTCGTGTCGATGCAGAACGAGAAGTCGCAGATCCAGAACCGCGCCGCCGCCATGCGCGTGCTGCAGACCCGCCTGCTGCTGCTGCAGAAGGAGCAGGAGGCTGCGAAGAAGAAGGAGCTCGCCGGCAACATCACGGCGAGCTGGGGCGACCAGATGCGTTCGTACTTCCTCTACGGACAGCAGCTCGTGAAGGACCTGCGAACCGGCCACGAGTCGGGCAACCCCGCGGCGGTGTTCGACGGCGACCTCGACGGCTTCATCTCGGCGGGCATCCGCTGGCGCAAGCGTCCGGAAGAGGACTGAGAATCCGCCAGAGAATCCGGGAAGCCCCCGAGAGCAGTGCTCTCGGGGGCTTCCTCGTATGACGGTCGGCGTGCGTCCGTCAGAACAGGCAAACCCCCGCGGCCGAGGTCAGCTTCTCACCGAACTCGTAGGCGGCGTCGGGGTCGGTGAACGTGCCGTCGCTCTCGGCGATCACCCGCAGGGTGTCGTCGGGGATGTCGGAATCGACGAACTCCTGCGCGATGCAGGTGACCTGCTCGTCGGTGAAGCCGGCATCGCCGGTCTGGTCGATCACGGCCGCAAGGCCCACGGCCACCTCCTCGACGGTCGGCCGGCCGGCGCCGCCCGTGGTCTCGTCGGGCTCGGGCGACGGGCTGGAGCTGTCGGTGCCGTACGAGGGCGATGACGACGGCAGCGACTCGGCGACCTCGATGGCGGTCTGGGTGATGCCCATCGCCAGGAGCACGAAGAAGGCGATCACGCCGACGATCGTGCCGAGGATCGAGACGCCGATGCCGGTGATCCCCGGCCACTTCTTGCCGCGCAGGAACAGCGACACGATCGACACGACGAAACCGGCGAAGAGCAGCACCCACCCGAAGATCATGGTGATCGGGAAGAGCACCAGGATGGTGCCCAGCACCGCGAGCCCGAACCCGACGAGCCCGAGCACCGACATCGGCTTGGGTGCGTCGGCCACCGCACCGTAACCGCCGGGAGTGCCGTACGTGCCGCCGCCGTCCGCGGTCGAGCCGTATCCATCCGTCGTGAGCGCCGCGGATGCCGCGGGCGGCGCATAGGCGGAGGTCTCGGACGAGGGGGAGGGGGCAGACGAGGAGGGGGGAGTCGACGCCGCGGCATCCGGCGCGTAGTGGTCGGTCCACTGCTGTCCGTCCCACCAGCGCTGGCGTCCTGAGCCGTCGTCGTACCAGCCGGCAGGTGTCGTCATGGGTCCCCCTCGCGTCGCGACCCGCACCGACCGCGCGGGCGTCTCCTCATGTATAGCAGCGGGCTCCGACGCGCATCCGGCGACGGGATGGGCAGCATTGCCCATCCGGATGCCGGCGGGCGGGGTGTCGTGCCGGGTCGCTGCGACGGCGCGCACGTAGGCTCGTAGCGCCATGATTCGGTTCGAGAACGTCACGAAGCGCTACCGCGGGACGTCGAAGCCCGCCCTGTCCGGTGTGGATTTCGAGGTGCAGCGGGGCGAGTTCGTCTTCCTCGTCGGCGCCTCCGGGTCCGGCAAGTCGTCCTGCCTCCGGCTCATCCTCCGCGAGGACGTGCCGTCGAGCGGACGCGTCGCCGTGCTCGGTCGCGACCTGCGCGCCCTCGCCAACCGGAAGGTCCCCTACTTCCGCCGCCACATCGGCTCGGTGTTCCAGGACTTCCGCCTGCTGCCGTCGAAGACGGTGTACCAGAACGTCGCCTTCACCCTGCAGGTGACGGGCTCCTCCCGCGGATTCATCCAGCAGGCGGTGCCCGAGGCGCTCGCCCTCGTCGGCCTCGACGGCAAGCAGAAGCGCATGCCGCACGAGCTGTCGGGTGGAGAGCAGCAGCGCGTCGCGATCGCCCGCGCGCTCGTCAACCGCCCGCAGATCCTGCTCGCGGACGAGCCCACCGGAAACCTCGACCCGGCGACGTCCGTCGGCATCATGCAGCTGCTCGCGCGCATCAACGCCGGCGGCACCACGGTGCTGATGGCGACGCACGAAGCCGCGTTCGTCGATCAGATGCAGCGCCGCGTGATCGAGCTGAAGGACGGCGTCATGGTGCGCGACGAGACCCACGGCGGGTACGGTGACACCTCGAACATCCCGCGCCTGGCGCCCGAGGAGGTGCGCGGTGCGGCCGCGGCCGCCGCACTCACCGCGGTGCAGGAGGTGCAGCGGCAGACCGCCGACCTCTCGGTCGTCCGCGCGGCGCTCGTCGACGCGCAGCGCCGTGCCGCGGCCTCCGGCCCGTCCGGCGACGTGCCGCCCTCGTCCGCTGCGTCCTCCGAGACGGCTCGCACCGCCCCGTCCACTTCCGCGCGGCCGTCTGCTGCCGCGCAGTCGTCGGTCACGACGCCGAACCCCGACGACGAGTCCGTCGACGCGCCCACCGCGCCCGGCACCCGCCCGATCGTCCTCCCCGCCGTCGACGTCGCAGAGCTGGGGGTCGCCGATCGTCTGGGACTGTCGGATGCCGACGACGAGGAAGTGGGGCCGACGTCATGAGAATCGGTCTGATCCTCACCGAGGCCCTCGTCGGCCTGCGGCGCAACCTGTCGATGGTCATCTCGGTCGTGCTCGTCACCTTCGTGTCGCTGACCTTCGTCGGCGCCGCGATCCTCATGCAGTCCCAGATCGGCGTGATGCGCGGGTACTGGGCCGAGCGCGCGCAGGTCGCGGTGTACATGTGCTCGTCGGTGTCGGTGGCCGACACCTGCGTCGACGGGGCCGCCAGCGAGGAGCAGGTGCAGTCGGTGCGCGACCAGCTCGACGGCGATGCGCTCGCCCCGCTGATCAGTTCCACGACCTTCGACTCCCGCGAAGACACCTACGCGAAGCTCGTCGACCAGCTCGGCGAGGATCAGGCGAGCGTGCTGACCCCCGACCAGGCGTTCGAGGTGTTCTTCGTCACGATGAAGGACCCGTCGCAATCGACCGTGATCTACGAGGCGTTCAACGGGCAGATCGGCGTCGAGCAGGTGAAGGACCAGCTGCAGTACCTCGAGCCGTTGTTCTCGGCGCTGACCGTCGCGACCTACATCGCCGTCGGCATCGCGGTGCTCATGCTCATCGCGGCGACGCTGCTCATCGCCACGACCATCCGCCTCTCCGCCTACGCACGGCGCAAGGAGATCGGCATCATGCGACTCGTCGGCGCGTCGAACCGTTTCATCCAGACGCCGTTCGTGCTCGAGGGCGTGTTCGCCGCGCTGCTGGGTTCGGCGCTCGCGAGCGCCGCCATCGTCGCCGGCGTGCACTTCGGCGTGAACGGATACCTCCGAGGGCGCGTGCCGTTCATCACCACGTGGATCGGCATGCAGGATGCGGCGTGGGTCGTGCCCGTGCTGATCGGGATCGGAGTGGTGCTCGCGGCCCTTTCGGCCGGGTTCGCGATCCGGCGGTGGTTGCGCACCTGATCGGGACGGGTCGTCCGTCGACCGACCTGTTCGACGGACGGTATGCTGTAAGGCTGCTGTGCGCCCGCACGGCACGGATCAGGAGAGCATCATGCCCAGGGAACGCGGGGAGAAGGTCATCGCGACCAATCGTCGCGCACGTCACGACTACAACATCGAGAAGTCGTACGAGGCGGGGATGGTGCTCACCGGCACCGAGGTCAAGTCGCTGCGCCAGGGGCGGGCGAACCTGTCCGACGGTTACGCGTTCGTCAAGGGCAACGAGGTGTTCCTCGACGCCGTGCACATCCCCGAGTACTCGCAGGGGCACTGGACGAACCACTCGGCGAAGCGCATCCGCAAGCTGCTGCTGCACCGCGAGGAGATCGCGAAGCTCGCGCACGCCGTCTCGGCGGGCGGGTACACCCTGATCCCGCTGAAGCTGTACTTCTCCGACGGGCGCGCCAAGGTCGAGATCGCCCTGGCGAAGGGCAAGCGCGAGTACGACAAGCGCCAGACCCTCCGCGAGCGGCAGGACACGCGCGAGGCCGAACGCGCCATGCGCCTGCGCAACCGCGTCGGCGAGTGATCCGCGGGCCGCTCAGAACTGCGGCGTGAACCCGAAGACCCGTCCGAGGAACGCCAGCTCCCTCTCGAGGGAGTCGATGATCGTCTCGCCGCGACGGAAACCGTGGCCCTCGTCCGGGTAGAGCACGTATTCGTGGTCGATGCCGCGGCGCGCGAGGGCATCGCGGATCGCCTCCGACTGCGTCGGCGGCACGACCCGGTCCTCGCCGCCCTGCAGCAGGAGCACCGGCACGTCTATGCGGTCGGCGTTCTGCAGGGGCGATCGCTCGACATACAGCTGCTCCGCCTCCGGCAGCGGGCCGACGAGGCCGTCGATGTAGTGCCGCTCGAAGTCGGGGGAGTCGGTGACCAGCATCCGCAGGTCGGTGACGCCGTAGCGCGAGATTCCCGCGGCGAACGTGCCGCCGCGGGCGAGCGCCGAGAGCACCGTCCACCCGCCGGCGGATCCGCCCCGGATGGCGAGGCGCGCGGGGTCTGCGAGGCCTGCGTCTACCAGTCCCCGCGCCGCGGCGATGACGTCATCGACGTCGACCACGCCCCACTCTCCGCGCAGGCGTTCCCGGTACGCGCGGCCGTAGCCGGTCGAGCCGCCGTAGTTGACGTCGAGCACGCCGATGCCCCGGCTCGTGTAGAACGCGATCGCCGCCGAGGCCGCCCCGGTCACGTGCGCGGTCGGGCCCCCGTGCACGAGCACCACGTACGGCGGCCGTTCGCCGCCCGGAGCGATCGCGTCGGGGTTCGCCGGGGCGTAGGCGAAGGCGTGCACGGTGCCGTGCAGCCCGTCGACCGTCAGCGGCCGCGCGGGCGGCATCCACGCGGAATCGACCGGCTCACCGCCGCGCACGGCGACGACCTGCCGGGTGTCGACGTCGACGCACCAGACACCGGATGCCGTGGCCGAGCCGTTGCCGGTGACGAGCACGAGCGATCCGGTCGCATCCTCGATGCTGACGTGCCCATCGCAGGGGAGGGGCAGCCGCTCGGCTCCGTCTGCGCCCGTGACCACGACCTCGTCGCGTCCGTTCGTGCGCACCGCGACGAGCCGTCCGTCGGCGAGCGGGCGGTACCAGCGGTTGCCGAGCACCCACAACCCGTACCCGGTGTCGGCGTCCGTCGCGTCGAGCGCGTGTGCCGCGCCCCGGGGCCGCACACCGTCGAGGTCGAGGCGGTGCAGCGTCCACCGTCCGGTGGGGTCGTCGGCGAACACGATCGCGGTATCGTCGAGCCACTCGGGCTGCAGGGCCGCGCGCGTGGGGACATCCGTCGTCTCGCCGGAGGCGAGGTCGCGCACACGGAGGGTCGCCGCGTCCCACGGCATCCGGCGGCCATCCCACTGCACCCACGCCAGGCGCGTGCCGTCCGGCGAGAGCGCGGGGTGCGCGAAGAACTCCGGGCCCTCGACGAGGCTGGTGACCGCCGCGTCGTCGTCGGCGGCCGACCCGTCGGTGGGGATCTCGACGATCGCTCGCCGATGCGGCTCGACGGACAAATCCTCGCGGACAGCGAGGAGGCGTCCGCGGTGCAGGCGGAGGCCGCCGTACGCGGGCCCGGCGGACGTCAAGGGCTCGGGTTCCGCGTCGCGCCGTGTGCGGTAGACGCGCTGATCGGCGGCATGGACGAAATACAGCAGGCCGTCGGCATCTGCGGTCCACGCGCCGCCGCCGTACTCGTGCACGCGCGAGCGTGCGTTCCAGGGCGCGGCGAGCACCTGGTCGCAGAGCGATGAGCGCACCGACATGCGCCCGCCCTCGTCGGGCACCGACTCTCCCCACCAGATCTCCTCGCCCACGAAGCGGGCGCCGTCGAGGCGCGGTGACGCGGCGGCGACGGACGACGCGGTGAACGGGGAGGGCCAGGAACCGGAGGGAGACGCCATGTTCCGAGCCTAGGCGCCCGGCCGGGAGCATCCGCCGACACACGGCGTCACAGAGCGTGCGCGTGCGGGGCGCGGTGTTCTACCTTCGTGGAAACGCCCGGTCCGCCGCGGCGTGGAGCGACAGCCGAGCCCGGCACCCGCCCGCGAATGATGCCCCGTCTGCGTCGTGCGCGGCCCCCGGCCCGCCCTGTCCCCAGGAGAAGAGATGTCCCTCGTGACTCCGTCCCCCGGCACGCCACGCGTGCCGTTCTCCTTCGAGCTCTACCCGCCCCGGTCGGCGTCGAGCGAGGAGGCGTTGCACGAGACGGTGCGGCACCTCGCCGCAGCCGGACCCGACTTCCTCTCGGTGACCTACGGCGCCGGCGGGTCGACCGGCGGGCGTTCGCTCGAGGTGCTCCGGTTCATCCGCGAGCACACCGACGTCGAGCCGCTGGCGCACCTCACCTGCGTCGGCAACAGCTATGCCGGGGCCGCGACGCTGATCCGCGAATTCCTCGACGCCGGCATCCTGAGCTTCCTCGCCCTCCGCGGTGATCCGCCCGCCGGGCAGACCGAGGGGTACCTCGGCGATCTCGAGAGTGCGGCGCAGCTCGTGCAGCTCATCGACCGCGTGCAGGCCGAGCGCGCGCCCTACGAGGAGGCGCCCGTTCCCGGCCTCCCCGGCGCGGCGCGGGTCGATCCGCGGCGTCGGGCGAGCATCGCCGTCGCGGCGTTCCCGAAGGGCCATCCGCGCGCCACGCATCGCACGCAGGACGTCGAGGCCCTGCTGGCGAAGCAGGCCGCGGGGGCGACCTTCGCGATCACGCAGCTGTTCTTCCACGCCGACGACTACCTGGCGTTCGTCGAGCGCGCACGCGCCGGCGGAGTCGTCATCCCGATCCTCCCCGGCATCATGCCGATCACCTCGCCCGCTCGTCTCGCTCGCGTGCTCGAGCTCACCGGCGAGGACCTCCCGGGCGAGCTGTCGATCGCCCTCGAGGTCGAGCCGACGCCGGAGGGGCGCCGCGAGATCGGCATCGAGTGGGCCGCTCGGCTGGCCCGCGACGTCGTGGCGGGCGGCGCGCCCGGCGTGCACCTCTACGCCTTCAACCAGCACGAAACCGTTCTCACCGTCCTCGCCGAGGCCGGCATCCTCCCGGCCCTGCGCCGCTAGACCCCGCCGAAAGGAACAACAATGACCGCATTCCCCGAGGGCACGATCCTGGGATACCCCCGCATCGGCCGGCGCCGCGAGCTCAAGAAGGCCGTCGAGGCCTACTGGGCCGGTCGCATCGACGAGCAGGAGCTGGAGCGCACCGCGGCCGACCTGCGCAGCGCGACCCGCGAGCGCCTCGCCGCGCTCGGACTCGGCCGCGACGACTCGGCGATCCCCGAGTCGTTCTCGTACTACGACCAGGTGCTCGACGCCGCCGTCACGGTCGGCGCTATCCCCGCCCGGTTCGACGACCTGCGCGACGCCGACGGCACGATCGGTCTGCCGGCCTACTTCACGGTGGCCCGGGGGGAAGGCGAGCGCGCTCCGCTCGAGATGACGAAGTGGTTCGACTCCAACTACCACTACCTGGTGCCGGAGATCGGGCCCGAGACGGGATTCTCGCTGGCATCCGACCGGCTGGTGCGGCAGGTGGCGGAGGCCGCCGCGGCCGGCTACGTGACGCGCCCCACGATCGTCGGGCCGGTCACCCTGCTCGCGCTCGCGAAGGCCTCGGATGACGCCCCGGAAGGCTTCGATCCGCTGTCCCGCCTCGACGACCTGCTGCCGGTGTACGTCGCCCTCCTCGCCCGGTTCCGCGACGCGGGTGCGGCATGGGTGCAGCTCGACGAACCCGCGCTCGTCAGCGAGTCGCTGCCCGCGACCGTGGAGCAGCTCTCGGCCGCAGCGGAGCGGGCGCTCGCGGTGCTCGGCGGTGCGCAGAACCGACCGGCGATCCTCGTCGCGGCGCCTTACGCCGACCTGGGCCCCGTCTTCCCCGTGATCGCCGCCGCGCCGGTCGAGGCGATCGCCGTCGACCTCGTGCGCGGCAGTGCGCCGACCGCGGCACCCGGACTCGCGGGCAAGGTCCTCGTCGGCGGCGTCGTCGACGGACACAACATCTGGCGTGGCGACCTGTCGGCGGCCTTCGACCGCCTGGAGGAGCTACGCGGACTCGGCGCCGCCGCCGTCACGGCATCCACGTCGACCTCGCTGCTGCACGTGCCGCACGATGTCGCCGACGAGCCGGCTCTCGACGGACGACTCGTGTCGTGGCTCGCGTTCGCCGATCAGAAGATCGAGCAGGTAGTGGTGCTCGCGCGCGGTCTCACGTCGGGCCGCGAGGCGATCGCGGGCGCCCTCGACGAGGCATCCGCGGCGCTCGCCGACCGGCTGTCGGCTCCCGGTGTTCGCGACGGTGCGGTGCGTCAGCGGACGCTCGCGGATGCCGACTTCTCGCGCGTCTCGTACGCCGAGCGCGAGAATGCGCAGGAGGCGCTGGGACTTCCCGCCCTCCCGCTGACCACGATCGGTTCCTTCCCGCAGACCCCCGACATCCGCCGGGCACGGGCGCGGTTCACCCGGGGGGAGATCCCCGCCGAGGACTACGACGACTTCCTGCGTCGCGAGGTGGCGAGCGTCGTCTCCCTGCAGGAGGACCTGGGGCTCGACGTGCTGGTGCACGGCGAGCCGGAGCGCAACGACATGGTGCAGTACTTCGCCGAGAACCTCGACGGCTTCGCCGTCACTGAGAACGGCTGGGTGCAGTCCTACGGCTCGCGAGCAACCCGCCCGTCGATCCTCTGGGGCGATGTCTCTCGTCCCGCGCCGATCACGGTGGACTGGTCGTCGTTCGCCCAGTCGCTCACCACGAAGCACATGAAGGGGATGCTCACGGGCCCGGTGACGATCCTCGCCTGGTCGTTCGTGCGCGACGACCAGCCGCTCGGCGAGACCGCGAACCAGGTGGCGCTGGCGCTGCGCGACGAGATCGCCGACCTCGAGGCGGCGGGCATCGCGATCATCCAGGTCGACGAACCCGCGCTGCGCGAGCTGCTGCCGCTCAAGGTGGCCGACCAGCCGGCGTATCTCGACTGGTCGGTGGCCTCGTTCCGTCTCGCCACCGGCGGTGCGGCCGCCGCCACGCAGATCCACACCCACCTGTGCTACTCGGAGTTCGGGGTGGTGATCGACGCCATCCGTGCGCTCGACGCCGACGTCACGTCGATCGAGGCGGCTCGTAGCCGCATGGAGGTCGTGGCCGACATCGCCGAGGTCGGCTTCGACCACGGCATCGGCCCGGGCGTATACGACATCCACTCGCCGCGGGTGCCCGGTGTCGACGAGGTCGAGGCGCTGCTGCGCCGCGCGGTCGAGGCGATCCCGACGCGACAGCTCTGGGTGAACCCGGACTGCGGCCTGAAGACCCGCGGTTACGACGAGACGACGCAGTCGTTGCGCAACATCGTCGAGGCGACGCGGCGCGTCCGCGAGGACGTCACGATCGCGGTCTGACGAATCGCGCACGCCCCGACCCCACGCACAACGACAGAGCCGCCCTCCCGGTCCGGGAGTGCGGCTCTGTCTGTGCGATCGGATGCCGTCAGACGGCGCGCAGCACCGCCACGACCTTGCCGAGCACCACGGCCTCGTCGCCGAGGATCGGCTCGAAGGCGGAGTTGCGGGGGAGCAGCCAGGTGTGGCCGTCGCGGCGGCGGAAGGTTTTCACGGTCGCCTCGCCGTCGAGCATGGCGGCGACGATCTCGCCGTTCTCGGCCGTGTGCTGCGAGCGCACGACCACCCAGTCACCGTCGCAGATCGCGGCGTCGATCATCGACTCGCCCGAAACCTTGAGCATGAACAGGTCGCCCTTGCCCACGAGCTGGCGGGGGAGCGGGAAGATCTCCTCGACCTGCTGGTCGGCGGTGATCGGCACTCCGGCGGCGATCCGGCCGACCAACGGCACGAGGGCCGCGTCGCCCACGGGGGTGGCGACGTCGGCGGGGTTCTCGGTCGACGTGCCGGGAAGGTCGATGAGGACCTCCATGGCGCGGGTCTTGCCCGGGTCGCGGCGGAGGTAGCCGCTCAGCTCGAGCTGGCCCAGCTGGTGGGTGACGCTCGACAGCGACTTGAGACCGACCGCGTCTCCGATCTCGCGCATGCTCGGCGGGTAGCCCTGCTGAGCGATCGACGCCTGGATGACCTCGAGGATCGCCATCTGCTTCGCGCTGAGGTTCTTGCGACGGCGCGTGCGCGTGACCTCGGAATCGGGGGCGGCGATGTCGCTCATGGTGCTCCTTCGAAGCGCGGATCCGGGCGTCCCGTCGCAATGTCGGTGGCCCGTGATGGTCTGTCGTTATCGAAACCGTATCCGAGAGGACGACGGATCTGGAAGATCTGTTCGAGCGTGTCGGCGAATCGGTGCGAACGGGTTCGAAGAAAGCTTGACAGATGTTCGAATTCGAAGATACCTTCGGAACGTAGCTTCGCACCCGCCCCTCCCGGCCGAGTGACGGATGCGAACGCTACGCCAACGTGGTCATCGCTCGCGGGCGATGACGAGCTCCGGTCACCGGAGAGAGGCAGAGGAGACAGACATGAGCACGATCACCTTCCCCACCGCACCCGTCCTTCCGACCGGCGCCACGCGGCTCCGGCTCACGACGCGCGGTCGTCGCGTGCTCCTCGCCCTCGCGGCCCTCCCGCTCGCCGGCGGGATCGCCTTCGCTGCGCTCAGCGGCGGCGATGCCCTCGCTTCGAACGAGGCCCCTGCGGCCTCGGCCACCTTCGAGACGGTGACGGTCATGCCCGGCGACACCCTCTGGTCCATCGCGGCCGAGATCGCGCCGACCGCCGACCCCCGCGAGGTCATCGGCGAGATCACCCGCCTCAACATGCTGCAGGGCGGCGTGCTGCAGATCGGTCAGGAACTGTCGATCCCCACGGCCTACGCGGGCTGAGCCTCCCGCTCGTCGGCCTAGCATGGAGGGGTGACTTCTTCACTCGACGACCTGCCGCTCCGCGACGATCTCCGAGGCCTCACCCCTTACGGGGCTCCGCAAGCGCCGCTCCCGATCGCCCTGAACGTCAACGAGAACACGCATCCGGTTCCCGACGAGGTGGCGAGCGACATCCTGGATGACATCGCCGTGGCTCTGCGCGACGTCAACCGGTACCCCGACCGCGAGTTCACCGCGCTGCGCGAGGGGTTCGCGGAGTACCTGGGGCACGGCCTCGAGGCCTCGCAGATCTGGGCGGGCAACGGCTCCAACGAGGTGCTGCAGCACATCCTCCAGGCGTTCGCCGGTCCGGGACGCACGGTTTTCAGCTTCGTCCCCACGTACTCCATGTACCCGCTGCTCGCGCAGGGTACCGGGGCGCGGTGGGTCGCGGGCCGCCGCGAACCCGACTACACGCTCACCGCCGACGAGGCGGTCGCCCAGATCGAGCAGGTCGACCCGGACGTCGTGCTTCTCTGCGCCCCCAACAACCCGACGGGCACGCCCCTCGGCCTCGACGTCGTCGAGGCGGTCTACGAGGCGACGCGCGGCGTGGTGGTCGTCGACGAGGCGTATCAGGAGTTCGCGCCGCACGACGCCCCGTCGGCGCTCACGCTGCTCGACGGACGTCCACGGCTCGCGGTGTCGCGCACCATGAGCAAGGCGTTCGCCTTCGCGGGCGCACGCGTCGGCTACCTCGCCGCGGACCCCTCATTCATCGACGCGCTCCGTCTCGTCCGCCTGCCGTACCACCTCAGCGCACTGACCCAGGCCGCCGCCTCGGCCGCCCTCCGAAACGCCGACGTGATGCTGGGGATGGTCGAGGAGATCGTCGCGCAGCGCGACCGCATCTCGGCGACCCTCGAGGCTCTCGGGTACACGCCGCACGACTCCTGGTCGAACTTCGTGCTCTTCGGAGGCGTCGCCGACCCGAAGCGCACGTGGCAGGAGCTGTACGACCGCGGCGTGCTCATCCGCGACGTCGGCATCCCCGGACACCTGCGCGTCACGGCGGGCACGGAGGCCGAGACCACCGCGTTCCTCGACGCCCTGGCCTCGATAGGATCGGAGTCATGAGCACCCCCGCCTCGACCCCGCGCACCGCGCGACGCGTGCGCAGCACGTCGGAGTCCACCGTCGAGCTCGAGCTGAACCTCGACGGCACCGGAGAGAGCCGCATCGACACCTCTGTGCCGTTCTTCGACCACATGCTCACGGCCTTCGCGAAGCACTCCCTCACCGATCTCACCGTGCGGGCGTCCGGCGACACCGCCATCGACGCGCATCACACCGTCGAAGACATCTCGATCGTGCTCGGGCAGGCCATTCGCGAGGCCCTCGGCGACAAGGCCGGCATCTCGCGGTACGGCGACGCGCTCGTGCCGCTCGACGAGGCGCTGGCGCAGGCGGTCGTCGACATCTCGGGCCGCCCGTACCTCGTGCACGAGGGCGAGCCGGCCGGATTCGAGCACCACCTGATCGGCGGTCACTTCACGGGCTCGCTCGTGCGCCACACGTTCGAGGCGATCGCGTTCAACGCGGCCCTCACCGTGCACGTCCGCGTCCTCGGCGGGCGCGACCCGCACCACATCGCCGAGGCCGAGTACAAGGCGTTCGCCCGCGCGTTCCGCCAGGCCAAGGCCCTCGATCCGCTCGTACAGGGCATCCCGTCGACGAAGGGCGCGCTGTGAGCCGCGCACCCCGCGTCGCGGTGTTCGACTACGAGTCGGGCAACGTGCACTCCGCTGTGAAGGCGCTCGTCGCCGCAGGGGCGGATGCGGTGCTCACCCGCGACCGTGCCGAAGCGATGGAGGCCGATGGGCTCGTCGTGCCCGGTGTCGGTGCATTCGCCGCGGTCCGCGATGCGCTGCGTGCGCACGGTGGCGACGAGATCATCGGTCGACGGCTCGCCGGTGGCCGTCCCGTGCTCGGCATCTGCGTGGGCATGCAGGTGCTCTTCGAGCGCGGTGTCGAGCGCGGGCAGGATGCCGAGGGGCTGGGGGAGTGGCCGGGAGCGGTCACCGAGCTCAACGCCCCCGTGCTCCCGCACATGGGATGGAACACCGTCGCGCCCGGAGATGACAGCATCCTCTTCGACGGCCTCGAAGACGAGCGGTTCTATTTCGTGCACTCCTACGCGGCGCAGAAGTGGGAGCTCGACGTCATCCCGCCGTTCCCGCAGCCCGTGCTGACTTGGACGACCTACGGCGACCCGTTCCTCGCGGCCGTCGAGAACGGCCCGCTCTCCGCCACGCAGTTCCACCCCGAGAAGTCCGGCGAGGCGGGCATCCGGCTCCTCCGCAACTGGACCCGGAGCCTCTGAGGTCCGCGCGCGTCACGCGTTTTGGGGCGCACGCCGCCGCAGAGTACCCTCGATTCTCGTGCCCTTAACGGGTGCGGAACCCCCTCACCCAAGGACCCCATGAACGACTTCGCGCAGTCCCCCTCCCTCACCCTGCTTCCCGCAGTGGACGTCGCCGGCGGCAAGGCCGTGCGCCTCACGCAGGGCGAGGCCGGCACCGAGACCAGCTACGGCGATCCGGTCGACGCGGCAGGGGAGTGGGTGTCGCAGGGCGCGCAGTGGATCCACCTCGTCGACCTCGATGCGGCGTTCGGTCGCGGCACGAACGCCCCCATCCTGCGCAAGGTCATCAAGCAGTTCCGCGGCGTCTCGATCGAGCTGTCGGGCGGTATCCGTGACGACGCCACGCTCGAGGCCGCCCTCGAGAGCGGAGCCACGCGCATCAACCTCGGCACGGCCGCCCTCGAGAACCCCGAGTGGGCGGCCGACGTCATCAGCCGTTTCGGCGACGCGATCGCCGTCGGGCTCGATGTGCGTGGCACGACCCTTGCGGCCCGCGGGTGGACGAAGGAGGGCGGCGACCTCTGGGAGGTCCTCGACCGCCTGGAGGATGCCGGATGCAGCCGTTACGTCGTGACCGACGTCACCAAGGACGGCACGCTGCGCGGCCCGAACCTCGAGCTGCTGCGCGAGGTCACCGCCCGCACTCCCAAGCCGGTCGTCGCATCCGGAGGGATCTCGAGCCTCGATGACATCGCCGCGCTCCGGGAGCTCGTGCCGCTCGGCGTCGAGGGTGCGATCGTGGGCAAGGCCCTGTACGCCGGCGCGTTCACACTGGCCGAGGCGCTGGATGTCGCCGGGGACTGACGACCACGGCGCCCAGAACGCCGGCGATTCCGCGGGCGTTCCCTGGGCCGGGCGCAGCTTCGAGGCCAATCCGCACTCCGCCGACGACGGCGCCGCCGACCCCGCGCTGCTCGCCGCCCTGCAGCGCTTCCGGGCCGGTGAGGGCTCGCAGGTCGAGGTCGTCGACGCCTTCCGGCATGCCCGGGTGCTCATCCCGCTGATCGCGGAGAAGGGCGAAGAGGGCGTCGCGCCGAGCGGCCTGGCGGTCGACAAGACGCAGGATCTCTCCATCGTCACCGTCGCGGCGCCGGACGGGCGACGCGTGCAGCCAGTGTTCTCCTCGGTCGACACCATGCGCGTCTGGGACCCGCTCGCCCGGCCCATCCCCGTCGAGGCGCTGCGCGCGGCCCTTGCGGCCTCCGCCGAGGACACCGACCTCATCGTGCTCGACCCGACGGCTGAGACCGAGTTCGTCATTCGCCGCCCTGCGGTGTGGGCGGTCGCTCAGGGGCTGCCGTGGGAGCCGAGCTTCCTCTCGCCCGAGGTGTTCGCGGCCCTGCAGGAGAGCGTGGCGCACGAGCTGGCGGTGATCGACGTGGCGGTCGCGCCGGGCGATCCCGATGCCCGCCTGAGGGGGCCGGAGCTGATCGTCGTGCTCGAACTCGTCGACGGTCTCGAGCGCGCGGTGCTCGACGCGGTGCTGGCGCGGCTCGCGCAGCGCTGGGCATCCGACGACCGCATCGCGGTGCTCGCCGACTCGCTGACGGTCAAACTCCGCCGCAGCGCCTGAGTCCGGCGCAGCGCCAGAACCCGCGGCAGCGCCGGATCGCCGCGTTGGCTACGCTCGGGTCATGACCGCCCGCCGCCGCGCCCGCATCCTCGCCATGGTCGGCGTTCTGCTGGGCGGTGCCGTCGCGGCGCCGGGATGCGCGGTCGCCTGCCCGGCGATCGCCTACATCAGCACCGTCGTGATCGATGCCCGCGCCGTCGCCGACGTCGTCTCGATGCAGGTCTGCATCGAGAGCGAATGCACTCCGGAGCCGGGGGAGGAAGCCGACCCCATGAGCCTGCTCGGGGTGGAACGGCTGGACGATGGCACGTGGAACGCGGTGCTCGACACGCGCACGCCCGACCGATTGACCGTTCGCCTCTACGACGGCAGCGGACTGCTCCTGCGCGACACCGTCGAACAGATCGAGTGGACGTTCACGGGAGGGGCGTGCCCGGGACCGGCTTCCGCCAATACCGTGGTGCTCGGGTGAGCAAGCTCGGTCGACTAGTTGACCGGCCCCGTCCACTTCTCGCCGGGTCCCTTGCCGATCGGGTCGGGGATGACGGATGCCTCGCGGAAGGCCAGCTGGAGCGAGCGGAGGCCGTCGCGCAGAGAGCGTGCGTGCATGTCGCTGATCTCGGGGGCGCCCGCCGTGATGAGGCCGGCGAGGGCGTTGATGAGCTTGCGGGCCTCGTCGAGGTCGAGCTGCGCGGCGGCATCGGGTTCGTCGGCGAGACCGAGTTTGACGGCGGCGGCGCTCATGAGGTGCACGGCGGCGGTGGTGATGACCTCGACGGCCGGCACGTCGGCGATGTCGCGGACGGCCGATGACGCGGCCTCCTCCTGTCGTGCCCAGCGCTCCTCGCGCTCGTGGTCTGCCGCGTGGGATTCCTGGTTCGTCACTTCGCCTTGCCTTCTGTTAGACTGTGTCGGGCTCCGGAGCGTCATGCTCCGGTACGAAAGAGGATTCACTTCCCACCCGCGCTTGCCGTTCCAGGCTACCGGGTCTTGCACTCCACCGGATCCGTTCCAGAAACGGACCGGTCGTCAGGGTGCGGAGCCGGCATCTGGACGCCGGCGGGTGGGACGACTCCGAATTCGCTCGGGATGCCGACAGCATCCCGGTGGCCGAATCCCCACGTCTAAGGAGTTCCGCATCAGCGATCCCCGCACCAATGAGCGCATCCGCGTCCCCGAGGTCCGCCTCGTCGGCCCCGCGGGTGAGCAGATCGGCGTCGTCCGCATCGAGGCGGCGCTGCGCCTTGCGCAGGAGGCCGACCTCGACCTCGTCGAGGTGGCCCCCAACTCGAAGCCGCCCGTGGTCAAGATCATGGACTACGGCAAGTTCAAGTACGAAGCCGCCCAGAAGGACAAGGAAGCGCGCCGCAACCAGGCGAACACCGTCCTCAAGGAGGTCCGCTTCCGCCTGAAGATCGAGGCGCACGACTACACGACCAAGCTCAAGCGCGCCGAGGGCTTCCTCAAGGCGGGCGACAAGGTCAAGGCGATGATCCTCTTCCGCGGTCGCGAGCAGTCGCGCCCCGAGCAGGGCGTTCGTCTGCTGCGCAAGTTCGCCGAGGACGTCGCCGAGCTCGGCACGGTCGAGTCGAACCCGACCATCGACGGCCGCAACATGGTGATGGTCGTTGCTCCGCTCAAGAGCAAGTCCGAGGCCAAGCAGGAGCAGAACGCCGCCCGCGACGCGCAGCGCGCCGCGAACAAGCAGGCCGCGCGCGAGGCCAAGGGCGAGACCGAGGCTCCGGCCGCGGCCGCCGCGGAGTGATCCGCCCCACAGACTCCCGCACTGCGGGTTGACACCGTCGCCTGAGAAGGCGCCATACGAAGGAAGAGAAGATGCCGAAGCAGAAGACCCACTCGGGTGCGAAGAAGCGCTTCAAGATCACCGGCAGCGGAAAGCTGAAGAAGCAGCAGGCCGGCATGCGCCACAACCTCGAGCACAAGTCGAGCCGCCGCACCCGCCGCCTCAACCAGGACCAGGTTCTGTCGAAGGCAGACGCCAAGGTCGCGAACAAGCTTCTCGGTCGCTGACGCGCCGACGCACGAATAGGAACACAGGAAAATGGCAAGAGTCAAGCGGGCGGTCAACGCCCACAAGAAGCGCCGGGTCATCCTCGAGCGCGCCTCCGGCTACCGCGGTCAGCGTTCGCGCCTCTACCGCAAGGCCAAGGAGCAGGTCATCCACTCCCTGGTCTACTCGTACCGGGACCGTCGCAAGCGCAAGGGCGACTTCCGTCGTCTGTGGATCCAGCGCATCAACGCTGCGGCCCGCCAGAACGGCATCACGTACAACCGCTTCATCCAGGGCCTGGGTCTGGCCGGCGTGACGGTCGACCGTCGCATGCTCGCCGACCTCGCGGTCAACGACGCGGCGACGTTCACGACTCTCGTCGAGACGGCCAAGAAGGCGCTGCCTTCCGACGTCAACGCGCCGAAGTCGGCGGCGTAAACAGCTGCATCGCACGATGGGCGCTCTCCTCCGGGAGGGCGCCCATCGTCGTTCCCGGTGCTGTCGTCGCATTCGGCGGGCTCTCTGCTCCTACACTGAGAGACGTGCTGGAGAACCCCCGTTCCCCCCGAGTCCGTGCCGTGGCGAAGCTGACCAAGCGCAGCGCGCGCACCGAGACCGGGCTGTTCCTCCTCGAGGGCCCTCAGGCCGTGCGAGAGGCCTTGACGTACCGACCCGAGGCCATCGTCGAGATCTTCGCCACACCCGCCGGGTGGGAGAAGCATCCCGACATCCGTGCGAAGGCGGCGGATGCCGACATCGCCGTCGAGCACGTCACCGAGTACGTGCTGAACGCGATGGCCGACACGGTGACGCCGCAGGGTCTGGTCGCCGTCGTGCGGCAGACGCCGAGCTCGGTGCGAGACGTGTTCGCCGGGTCGCCCCGTCTCGTGGCGATCTGCCACGAGGTGCGCGACCCCGGCAATCTGGGCACGATCATCCGCGCAGCCGACGCGTCGGGAGCGGATGCCGTGGTGCTCACCGGCCATACGGTCGACCCGTACAACCCCAAGGTCGTCCGTGCGACGACCGGCTCGCTGTTCCACCTGCCCGTCTCGGTCGGGGGTGAGCTGCCCGATGTGCTGGCTCGCGCCCAGGAGGCCGGGTTGCGAGTTCTGGCGGCGGACGTGAAGGGCGACGATCTGCTCGCCGCCCGTGCTGACGGCGTCCTGACCGAGCCGACGGCCTGGCTGTTCGGCAACGAGGCGCGCGGCCTCGAGGACGACGCGCTCGAGCTGGCCGACCGGGTGCTGCGGTTGCCCATCTTCGGTCGAGCCGAGTCGCTCAACCTCGCCACCGCCGCGAGCGTGTGCCTCTACGAGAGCGCGTTCGCGCAGCGGGCCGCCGCCCAGGGCTGACGGGCGCCGCGGCCGCCCCGCGTGACCGGGGGCGCGGCGCACCGGCTGGTAGTTTTGCAGCCTGCCGGTCATCGGCGACCGAGAGAGGACCGGGATGCGCATCCTGATCGTGGAGGACGACGACCGCGTCGCCGCTGCGCTCGATGCGTTCCTCGCGCGGTCCGGTTACGCGACGGTCCGCGCCTCCGACGGCGTCGAGGCGATGGAGCTGCTCGGGGCCGACACCGAGGTGGTGCTGCTCGACCTCGGTCTGCCCGATGTCGACGGCATCGATCTCTGTCGACGCATCCGCGGTCGCTCGGACGTGCCGATCGTCATCGTGACCGCGCGCAGCCAGATCGCGGAGCGCATCAAGGGGCTGCGGGCCGGAGCCGACGATTTCGTCGTCAAGCCGTACGACGTGCATGAACTGCTCGCGCGCATCGAAGCGGTCACGCGCCGCACTCGTCCGGTGCGGCCCGAGTCGGAGAGCGTTGTCACCATCCAGGCGGGCGCGGTCGAGATCGACCTCGTGAGCCGTCAGGTGCGCGTCGAGGGCGCGGCGATCGAGCTCACGCCGAAGGAGTTCGACATCGTCGCCGTGCTGGCCCGGTACCCGGGGGTGGCCGTGCCGAAGGACCGCCTCATCCGCGAGGTGTGGAACACCGATTGGCGGGGTTTCGCGCACTCGCTGGAGGTGCACATCGGCGCCATCCGCAAGAAGACCGGCACCCACCGCATCATCGACACGGTCCGAGGGGTCGGCTATCGGCTCATGGGTTCGTGAACCATGCGCACGCGTCTCGTCGTCGTGTTCCTCGTGCCGCTCGTCGCGATCCTGCTGTCGCTCGGCGGTGCGGCCGGCTGGAGCGCCTCGCGCAGCATCCAGCAGGCCGTCTTCACCCAGCAGCTCGGCGATCTGGGGTACTTCGTGACGAGCGCCAGGCAGGCGCTGCGCACCGACACCCGGGCGGTCGTCGAGGGTGAGGCGCGGCGCTTCGCGGACGTGTACGGCATCGACGTCGCCGTCTTCGATCTCGCGGGGTCGGTGTGGGCATCCGGTGGGGGAGACGACCGCGTGCTGACCGACGGCGAGGCGGAGCAGCTCCGTCTGGCCCTGTCCGGACGGCGCGCCGAGGCTCCGGAGGCCGTGTTCCCGTGGGAGTTCTCCGAGACGACCATGGTCGAACCGGTCTTCGACGACGGCGATGTGATCGGTGCGGTGATGATCTCGACACCGGTGGATGCGCCGCGCACCGCGATCCTGCAGCAGCTGCTGATCCTCGGCGCGGTGGGGCTGGTGTCGGTGGCGCTGGGCGTGCTCCTCGTCGTGCGGCTCGCGGGGTGGGTGCTGGCCCCCGTGCGGCGACTCGACGAGGCGATGGCCGCGATCGAGCGCGGCGAGATGGATGCGCGGGTGGTCGACGACACCGGCCCACCGGAGTTGCGCCGCATGACCCGGGTGTTCAACGGGATGGCGGGGGAGATCGAGCGCGTACTCGCCCGCCAGCAGGAGTTCGCCCTGAACGCCTCGCACGAACTGCGCAACCCGCTCAACGCGCTCCTGTTGCGTGTGGAGCATCTCGCGACGGGTCTCGACGACGACTGGCGCGACGACGTGGAGGAGACGCGGGAAGAGGGGCGACGCATGACCCGCATCCTCGAGACCCTGCTGGGGCTGGCGCGCAGCGGGCGGGCGGAATCGCTGCTCGCCGCCGTCGATCTGTCGACGCTCGTCGAGCGACGTGTCGACGCCTGGGGCGAGGTGGCGGGTCCGCGCGGCATCTCGTTCCGTCGCTCGGGCCCCGCGGGGGTGATGTGCGTGACGGATCGCACCATCGTCGAGAGCGCGCTCGACGCCGTGATCGACAACGCGGTGAAGTTCTCGCCGTCCGGCGGGGTCATCGAGCTGTCGGTCGAGGAGGACGGCGAGGTGCGGCGCCTCGACGTGCGCGACCACGGGCCCGGCCTCTCGGCCGACGAGGTCGCCTCCGCGACCGAGAGGTTCTGGCGCAGTTCCGCGACCGACGAGACCCCGGGCTCGGGCCTCGGCCTCGCGATCGCGACCGACCTGCTCGAATCCGTCGGGGGAGAGCTGCGGGTGTCGAGTCCGGCCGACGGCGGATTGCGGGTCACGCTCATCGTGCGGAACGGGGTGTTCGAATGATCCGGCGGATGCGGAAGATGTCAGCGGCGGTCGTGGCGACGCTCGTCCTCCTCGCGGTGAGCGGATGCGCTCCGCGCGCGTCCGAGTGGGCGGACGTCCCCGCGGTGATCGCGGGCGGCAGCGCCACCGGGGTGTACTACGACTATGGCAGCCGTCTCGCCGATGAGTTGTCGGATGCGCTCGACGTCGACGTCTCGGTCGACGAGACCGAGGGCTCGGTCGACAACCTGCGACGCGTCGCGGCGGGCGAGGCCCTGCTCGGCTTCGCTCAGGGGGATGCGGCGGCCGACGCCGTCGCCGGCCGCGGGGCGTTCTCGGAGCCGCTCGACATCCGTGCCGCCGCGCGGCTGTACGACGAGTACGTGCACGTGGTCGTGCGCGAGGACGCCGCGATCACCGGTATCGACGGTCTCGCCGGACGGGTGGTCTCCCTCGGCGCTGTGGGCTCGGGAGTCAACGTGATCGCGACGCGCATCCTCACGGCGGCGGGCGTCGACCCCGGTGAGGTGCGCAACCCGCAGCTCGACCTGCGGGAGTCGATCGACGCCCTGCAGAGCGGCGAGATCGACGGCTTCTTCTGGGTGGGTGGTCTGCCGACCCCGGGGATCGAGGACCTGTCGGAGGAAGTGCCGTTGCGCCTCCTCCCGATCGAGCAGGAGTGGGTCAACGCGGTCAATGCGCAGTACTCAGACGCGTACCGGTCGTCGGATTTCCCCGCGGGGGTCTACGCGCTCGACTCCTCGGTGCCCACCATGGCGGTGCCCAACTATCTCGTCGTCTCGTCGGACGCTCCGGACGCGGTCGTGCGCGACGTGCTGGAGGTGCTGTTCGAGGCACGCACGCGGATGGCGGCGGAACTCCCCGCGGCAGCGTTGCTCGGCCGACGGCAGGCCATCTTCACCGAGCCGGTCGAGCTGCACCCCGGTGCCGTCGAGTACTACCGCGACGAGCGCGGCTGAGGCCGCGCGGCGGTGCGCCCGACCGTCCCGGTAACACCCGTGTTACGACCCTCAAGAAATACTCAAGAAGTCTGACACCGCCGGGGCGCTCTGGGATCGTGAGGTCGGTCGCGCACGATTCGACGGCGAACAATGATGCCCGTGGGGACGGGTGGCGCGCATACTGAACCCACCGGGGACGAACCCCGATCGAGCATTGCCGACGACCTGGCGAGTTTGGAGAGAACATGACCGGTCAGCCCCTTGTCGTGGTCGAGAACGTGCAGAAGCACTACGGAGACTTCCAGGCCCTCACCGACATCGACCTCGCGGTCAACGCCGGCGAGGTCGTGGTGGTGATCGGCCCGTCCGGGTCGGGCAAGTCCACGCTGTGCCGCACCATCAACCGCCTTGAGACGATCACCAGTGGCAGCATCCGCATCGATGGCAAGGAGCTGCCCGCCGAGGGCCGCGGCCTCGCGACACTGCGCGCCGACGTCGGGATGGTCTTCCAGTCGTTCAACCTGTTCGCCCACCTCACGATCCTCGAGAACGTGACGCTCGGCCCGATCAAGGTGCGCGGCCTGAAGAAGGCCGACGCCGAGCGCGAGGCCATGGAGCTGCTCGAGCGCGTCGGAGTGGCGAAGCAGGCGTCGAAGCTCCCCGCACAGCTCTCCGGAGGCCAGCAGCAGCGCGTCGCCATCGCGCGGGCCCTCGCGATGCACCCCAAGGTGATGCTGTTCGACGAGCCCACCAGCGCTCTCGACCCCGAGATGATCAACGAGGTCCTCGACGTGATGGTCGAACTCGCCCAGGAGGGCATGACGATGATCGTCGTCACGCACGAGATGGGCTTCGCCCGCAAGGCGGCCGACCGGGTGGTGTTCATGGCCGACGGGCGCATCGTCGAGGAGGCGACCCCCGAGGAGTTCTTCACCCACCCCAAGAGCGATCGTGCGAAGGACTTCCTCTCGAAGCTCCTGACCCACTGATCATCCACAGACCCGCACCACACAGCACATCAAGGAGATGCACATGCGACGCACACGCACACTGGCAGGGATCGGGATCGCGGCGGCCGCGCTGCTCGCGCTGACCGCCTGCAACAGCGGCACCCCGTCGAACCCCGGCGGCGACGCCGGCGGCGACGAGGGCGAGGACAGCACCTGGTTCGAGGTCGCGTCCGACGTCACCGTCGACGACAGCCCCACCTTCGAGCGCATCACCGACCGCGACAAGGTCGTCGTCGGTGTCAAGGAGGACCAGCCGGGTCTGGGCTACCTCGACGTCACGTCGGGCGAGCGCACGGGCTTCGACGTCGACATCGCGCGCTGGATCGCCGCGTCGCTCGGCTACGACGAGGACAAGATCGAGTTCAAGCCGATCGCCTCCGCCAACCGCGAGCAGGCGATCGTGAACGGCGACATCGACTACTACGTCGGCACCTACTCGATCAACGACAAGCGCAAGGAGCAGATCGACTTCGCCGGCCCGTACTTCATCACCGGCCAGGGCCTGCTCGTCGCGGCCGACGCCGACGAGGCTGACAAGCTCGAGGACTTCAACGGCAAGACCGTCTGCTCGGCGACCGGTTCGACGCCGATCCAGAACATCAAGGCGAACTTCCCCGACATCAAGACCCAGGAGTACGACCTGTACTCCGCCTGCGTGCAGGACCTGATCGACGGCAAGGTCGACGCGGTCACCACCGACCAGGCCATCCTGATCGGTTACGCGGCGCAGTACCCGGACGACGTGAAGGTCACCGGCGGGCTCTTCACCGAGGAGCGCTACGGCGTGGGCCTCGAGAAGGGCGATGACGCACTGCGTGCGCACATCAACGACCTCTTCACCGAGAACCCCGACATCTGGCAGGCGATCTTCGACAAGAACCTCGGTTCGAGCGGCATCGAGGTCGAGCAGCCCGAGGTCGACGCGTACTGATCTGATCCCGTCATGGGCGGCCGCCGCCGCGGGGGCCCCCCCTGACCACCGGAACAAGGGGGGGGGGGCGGGGACGTCATCTTCGGCAATCTCGACCTGTGGGGGCAGGCGATCGGCAACACGCTGCTCGTCTTCGCCATCGGCGGGATCATCGCCCTCGTGTTGGGCATCATCGTGGGCGCCATGCGCGTCTCGCCCATCCCGATCGCACGCGGGGTCGGCACCGCGTACGTCAACATCGTGCGCAACACCCCGCTCACGCTCGTCTTCTTCTTCTTCGTGTTCGGGTACCCGCAGCTCGGCCTCCCCGAGCTGTCGAACCTCACCCTCGGCATCCTCGCCATCGGCATCTACACGGCGACCTACGTCGCCGAGGTGCTGCGCGCCGGCATCAACACGGTGCCGGTGGGGCAGGCCGAGGCGGCCCGCGCGATCGGCCTCCCGTTCGGCCAGGTCATGACCCTCGTGGTGCTTCCGCAGGCCTTCCGCTCGGTCGTCCCGCCGATGATGAGCGTGTTCATCGCGCTGCTCAAGAACACGACCGTCGCCGCGGGCTTCTCGGTCGCCGAGCTCGCCGCGCTGCGTTCGACGGTCAACGACTCGGCCGACCGGCCGGGCAACCCGATGGAGGTGCTGCTCTGGGTGGCGGTCGTCTTCGTCGTCCTCGTGCTGCTGATGAGCGCTGTACAGCGCCATCTCGAGAACCGATGGAGGATCGCGCGATGACTTCCGTGCTCTACGACGTCCCGGGTCCCCGGGCCATCGCCCGCAATCGCATCCTGGCCGTGGTCACCATCCTCGTGGTGCTCGCCGCCATCGGCTTCATCGTCTACCGCATGCTCGAGACCGGGCAGTTCTCGGCCGAGAAGTGGTACGTCTTCACGTTCGCGAACGTGTGGATGGGCATCGCCAAGGCGCTCGGAAACACCCTCGCCGCCTTCGCCCTCGCCGCTGTGCTGAGCCTGGTGCTCGGGTTCGTGCTGGCGATCGGTCGTCTGTCCGACCACGCCTGGGTGCGCGTGCCCGTCACCGTCATCACCGAGCTCTTCCGCGCCGTGCCGGTGCTCGTCTTCATGATGCTGCTGTACTACGGCCTGCCGGTCGTCGGGGTGAAGATGGAGCCGTACTGGGCGGTCGTCATCGCCCTCATGGCCTACAACGGCTCGGTCCTCGCCGAGGTCATCCGTGCCGGCGTCGAATCGCTGCCCAAGGGGCAGAAGGAGGCCGGCTACGCCATCGGCCTGCGCAAGAGCGGGGTCATGCGGCTCATCCTCCTGCCGCAGGCCATCCGCGCGATGCTGCCGGTCGTCGTCGCTCAGCTCGTGGTCACCATGAAGGACACCGCGCTCGGCTTCATCATCACCTACCCCGAGCTGCTGTACTACGCCAAGCAGCTCACGTCGCAGCAGGGGCGTCCGATCCTGCAGTCGGCCTTCGTCATCGGCGGCATCTACATCGTGCTGTGCCTCATCCTCGCGGGCATCGCGAAATGGGTCGAGGTGCGCACGCGTCGCTCGACCAAGGTGCGCGGCATCGAGGCCGCAGTCGGACCCGACCCGCGCACGCACGAGGACGGCACCAACACCGAGCTCATCGCCCTGCAGCGCGGGGCGGGCAAGTACGACGGCACCAGCACCGGAGGGTGAGCGGGGGCGGGAGTCCGCTCCCGCCACCTCGCGCCGGTAGACTCGACTCTCGTGTCCGAGACTCCAGAAATCACCCCGGAAGCGGTCGAGCAGGCCGTCGCCGCCGCACTCGCGGCGATCGCCGCAGCCGCCGACACGGCCGAGCTGAAGGCAGCCCGCGCCGCGCATGTCGCGGACGGCTCGCCGCTCGCCGTGCTCAACGCATCGATGCGCCAGGTCGCGCCGGCCGACAAGGCCACGTTCGGCAAGCTCATCGGCCAGGGCCGCGGGCGGGTCACGCAGGCGCTGGCCGCCAAGGAGGCCGAGCTCGAGGCCGCCGAGGTCGCCGCCCGTCTCGAGGCCGAGCGCATCGACATCACCGCCGTGCCATCGCGCGCGCGGGTGGGCGCGCGGCATCCGCTTTCGTTGCTGCAAGACCAGGTCTGCGACATCTTCGTCGGCATGGGATGGGAGATCGCGGAGGGGCCGGAGCTCGAGCACGAGTGGTTCAACTTCGACGCCCTCAACTTCGACGTCGACCACCCGGCCCGCCAGGAGCAGGACACGTTCTACGTCGATCCGACCTCTCGGCATCTGGTGATGCGCACGCACACGAGTCCCGTCCAGGTGCGCTCGATGCTCGACCGCGAGCTCCCGATCTACGTGCTGTGCCCCGGCCGCGTCTATCGCACGGACGAGTTCGATGCCACGCATCTGCCCGTCTTCACCCAGTTCGAGGGTCTCGTCATCGACAAGGGGATCACGATGGCGCACCTCAAGGGCACGCTCGACCACTTCGCCAAGCAGCTCTTCGGCCCCGAGGCGAAGACGCGGTTCCGCACCAACTACTTCCCCTTCACCGAGCCCTCCGCCGAGCTCGACCTCTGGCACCCGACCTTCAAGGGCGGCGCGCGCTGGATCGAGTGGGGCGGCTGCGGCATGGTCAACCCGAACGTGCTGCGCGCTGCCGGGATCGACCCCGAGGTCTACAGCGGCTTCGCCTTCGGCATGGGGATCGAGCGCGGGCTGATGTTCCGCAGCGACGTGCAGGACATGCGCGACATGGCCGAGGGTGATGTCCGTTTCAGCGAGCAGTACGGGATGGTGGTGTGATGCGCGTCCCGCTTTCGTGGTTGCGTGAGTTCGTCGATGTGGCAGCGGATGCCACGCCCGAGGATGTCCTCGCGGCATTGGTGACGGTCGGCTTCGAGGAGGAGGACGTTCACCGCTTCGAGATCTCCGGTCCGGTCGTCGTCGGGCAGGTCGTATCGCTCGAGCCCGAGCCGCAGTCGAACGGCAAGACGATCAACTGGTGCCAGGTCGACGTCGGCGAGGCGAATGGCGGCGTGCGCGGCATCGTGTGCGGCGCGCACAACTTCGTCGCGGGTGACAAGGTCGTCGTGACGCTGCCGGGCGCCGTGCTGCCCGGGCCGTTCCCGATCGCCGCACGCAAGACCTACGGCCATGTCTCCGACGGCATGATCGCCTCGGCCCGCGAACTCGGACTCGGCGACGAGCACGACGGCATCCTCGTGCTGGGCTCCCTGGGTATCGACCCGCCCGTCGGCACCGACGCCATCGCGCTCCTCGGGCTCGACGACGTCGCGATCGACATCAACGTCACGCCCGACCGCGGCTACGCGTTCTCGGTGCGCGGCGTGGCCCGCGAGTACTCGCATGCGACGGGGGCCGCGTTCCGCGATCCGGCCGACCGGGCCTTCGCCGACCTTCAGCCCGGCAGTGGTCGCACGGCGGTCGTCGACGACCGTGCACCCGTGCGCGGACGCGCGGGCGCCAGCGAGTTCGTGACCCGCGTCGTGCGCGGCGTCGACCCCTCGCGGCCGACGCCGCCCTGGATGGTCGCGCGCCTCTCGCTCGCCGGCATGCGCTCGCTCGGTGTGCTCATCGACATCACGAACTACGTCATGCTCGAGCTGGGCCAGCCGCTGCACGGTTACGATCTCGATCGGCTGACGGGCGGCATCACGGTGCGCCGGGCCGAGCCCGGCGAGAAGCTCACGACCCTCGACGGTCAGGAGCGCACGCTCGACGGTGAGGATCTGCTCATCACAGACGAATCGGGTCCCATCGGCCTCGCCGGGGTCATGGGTGGCGGGACCACCGAGATGAGCGGGGCGACCCGCAACGTCCTCATCGAGGCCGCGACGTTCGATCCGACGACGATCGCCCGCACCGCGCGTCGCCACAAGCTGCCCAGCGAAGCGTCCAAACGCTTCGAACGCGGCGTCGACCCGCTCGTGCCGTTCGTGGCCGCGCGGCGGGCGGCCGATCTCATGGTCGAGCTCGCCGGGGGCACCCTCACCGACGAGGGCGGGGCGTTGTTCGCCGAGGTGTTCGTGCCCGGAATCGAGCTCCCGACCGGATTCGTCGAGGGGCTCATCGGGGTCGACTACTCGACGGACGAGATCGTCGGCGCGCTCGAGATGATCGGCGCGGAGGTCGAGGAGTCCGACGCGGGCTGGAACGTCATCCCGCCCACCTGGCGCCCGGATCTCACCGACAAGTGGACGCTGGCCGAAGAGGTCGCGCGCATCCACGGACTCGACCGCATCCCGTCCGTTCTGCCCACGCCCCCCTCCGGCCGCGGCCTCACCGCGCACCAGCAGGGGCGGCGCCGGGTGGCCGACGCGCTCGCCGCCGCCGGCTTCGTCGAGACGCCCGCGTTCCCCTTCACGACGCAGGCGCAGAACGATCTGCACGGTTCACCCTCGGGTGAGGTTCTGCCGAGCATCCGTCTGGCGAACCCGCTCGACGGCCAGGCGCCGTTCCTGCGCCGCTCGTTGATTCCGGGGCTGCTGCAGACTGCTCACCGCAACATCGCTCGCGGCCTCACGGACCTCGCGATCTTCGAGACCGGGGCGGTCTTCCTGCCCGTCGAGGGCGTGACCTACGGCACCGAGGACGTTCCCCCCCTCGGCGAGCGTCCGTCCGACGAGACCCTGGCCGCGTTGAACGCGTCGATCCCGCCGCAGAACCGGTACGTCGCGGCGCTGCTCACCGGCAACGTCACGCCGCGACAGCCCGGGCGACCGGCGGAGCCGGCCGACCTGTCGGCCGCGCTCGACGCGGTGCGCGTGATCGCGGTTGCCGCGGGCGTCGAGATCGATGTCGTGCAGACCCAGCGTGCGGCGCTGCACCCTGGCCGCGCGGGAGAGCTGCGCGTCGGCGATACCGTCGTCGGGTACGTCGGTGAACTGCATCCGTCCGTCTCCGCCGACGCCGACCTGCCGGGGCGCGCGGTCGTGTTCGAGCTCGACCTCGATCTCGTCCTCGCGCTCGCGGGGGAGCGGATCGTCGCGGCGTCGCTGTCGACCTTCCCGGCGGCGACGCAGGACGTGTCCCTCATGCTCGCGGCGGATGTTCCCGCCGGCGAGGTGAAGGCAGCGCTCGCCGAGGGGGCCGGTGCGCTCCTGGAGTCGGTGCGGATGGTCGACGACTATCGCGGAGAGGGCGTGCCCGAGGGGTCGAAGAGCCTCACGTTCGCCCTGCGGTTCCGCGCCGACGACCGCACCCTCACGGCTGCCGAGGCGAGCGAGGCAAAGCTCGCTGGCGTCGCGGCCGCTGCCGAGCGGTTCGGAGCGGCGCTCCGCGAGTGACGTCGAACGCAACATCGCTCGAAGGGGGGGGGGGGGGGGCCCCCCCCCCCCGCGCGGCGGGGGGGGGGGGGGGGGGGGGGGGCGGC
>JASCNZ010000023.1 GCA_029959905.1 Microbacteriaceae bacterium PS02344 | reverse complement strand
GCCGGCATCCGCGGATGCCGGCCGGACACCGGAAGGACACCCCATGACCCGCGTCGCGTTCCAGCTCCGCATCCGCCCGCATCTGGTCGAGGAGTACGTCGCCCGCCACACCCCGGTGCGTTCCGAGATGCTCGCCGAGATCGCGGCCGCCGGCCGGCGCGACTACTCGCTGTTCCTGGGCGAAGGCGGCGTGCTGTTCGGCTATTACGAGACCGACGACGACGACGCCGCGCAGGCCTATCTCGCCGCCTCTCCCATCGCCGCGCGCTGGGAGGCCGAGATGGCTCCCTACTTCGACGGACTCGACGGCCGCCCCGACCAGGCAGCCACCCCGTTGACCGAGGTCTTCCACCTCGAAGACCAGCTCGCCGCCGCCGGCGGGCAGCCCGCATCACCCCTCGACGAAAGCAGTGCATCGTGAGCATCCTCACCCCCGACATCCTCGCCGCGCTCGAGAAGCAGGCCATCGAGCTCCCGAGCTGGGCGTTCGGGAACTCCGGCACGCGCTTCAAGGTGTTCGGCACCCCCGGCACGCCCCGCGACCCGTGGGAGAAGATCGCGGATGCCGCGCAGGTGCAGAAGTACACCGCGCTCGCCCCGTCCGTCGCGCTGCACATCCCGTGGGATGTCGTCGACTCGTTCGCCGACCTGCGTCGATACGCCGAGGATCTCGGCGTATCGCTGGGCACGATCAACTCGAACACGTTCCAGGACGACGACTACAAGTTCGGCGCCCTCACCCACGAAGACGGCGCGGTGCGCCGCAAGGCCATCGACCACCACCTCGCCTGCATCGACGTGATGGACGCGACGGGCAGCCGCGACCTGAAGATCTGGCTCGCAGAGGGCTCGAACTACCCCGGCCAGGCCGACCTGCGCGGACGGCAGGACCGCCTGCAGGATTCGTTGCAGCAGATCTACGCCCGCCTCGGCGACGACCAGCGCCTCGTGCTCGAGTACAAGTTCTTCGAGCCTGCGTTCTACCACACGGATGTTCCGGACTGGGGTACCTCGTACGCGCAGGTGAGCGCCCTCGGCGACAAGGCGATGGTGTGCCTCGACACCGGGCACCACGCCCCCGGCACGAACATCGAGTTCATCGTCATGCAGCTGCTGCGCCTCGGCAAGCTCGGGTCGTTCGACTTCAACTCCCGCTTCTACGCCGATGACGACCTCATCGTGGGCGCCGCCGACCCGTTCCAGCTCTTCCGCATCCTGTTCGAGGTGGTGCGCGGCGGTGGCCTCGGCAACCCCGATGTGGCGTTCATGCTCGACCAGTGCCACAACGTCGAGGAGAAGATCCCCGGGCAGATCCGTTCGGTCCTCAACGTGCAGGAGATGACCGCGCGCGCTCTGCTCGTCGACCGTGACGCCCTCATCGCCGCACAGAAGTCGGGCGATGTACTCGCCGCCAACGCCGTCTTCATGGATGCCTTCTACACCGACGTGCGCCCGGCCCTCGCCGAGTGGCGTGAGAGCCGAGGCCTCGCCGCCGACCCGATGGCCGCCTACGCGGCCTCCGGCTACCCGCAGAAGATCGCCGACGAGCGCGTCGGCGGCGTGCAGGCCGGCTGGGGCGCCTGAGCGCCGGCCCGATCCCTCCTCCACGACCGAAAGACACGAGATGACGAACCCGACCGCCGCCGCCCTCCTCGCACGCAGCAACCGCCTCGGCTCCGACCCCAAGAACACCAACTACGCCGGCGGCAACACCTCGGCCAAGGGCACCGAGGTCGACCCCGTCACCGGGCACCCCGTCGACCTGCTGTGGGTGAAGGGCTCGGGCGGCGACCTGGGCACGCTCACCGAACAGGGGCTCGCGGTGCTGCGGCTCGACCGGATGCGCCAGCTCGTCGACGTCTACCCCGGCGTCGACCGCGAGGACGAGATGGTCGCGGCCTTCGACTACTGCCTGCACGGCAAGGGCGGCGCGGCCCCCTCGATCGACACGGCCATGCACGGACTCGTCGACGCGGCGCACGTCGACCACCTGCACCCGGACTCGGGCATCGCGATCGCCACCGCCGCCGACGGCGAGGCCCTCACGGCCACGATCTTCGGTGACAAGGTCGCCTGGGTGCCCTGGCGGCGCCCGGGCTTCCAGCTCGGCCTCGACATCGCCGCGATCAAGGACGCGAACCCGCAGGCCGTCGGCTGCATCCTCGGCGGCCACGGCATCACCGCGTGGGGTGACACATCCGACGAGGCCGAGACGAATTCGCAGTGGATCATCGACACGGCGGCCGCGTACATCGCCGAGCACGGGGCCGAGCGGCCGTTCGGCGGCGAACGCGACGGGTTCACGCCGTTGCCCGATGCGGAACGGCGCGACCGCGCGGCGGCTCTCGCGCCGACGATCCGCGGCATCGCCTCGACCGACAAGCCCATGGTCGGGCACTTCACCGATGCCGAGGTCGTGCTCGACTTCCTCTCCTCCGAGAAGGCGCCGGCGCTGGCCGCGCTCGGCACGAGCTGCCCCGACCACTTCCTGCGCACCAAGATCAAGCCGCTGATCCTCGACCTGCCGGCGACGGCATCCGTCGACGACCAGATCGCCCGACTGCACGAACTGCACGCCGCGTACCGCGCCGACTACCAGGCCTACTACGACGCGCACGCGACGGCCGACTCCCCCGCGATCCGCGGCGCCGATCCGCTGATCGTGCTGGTGCCCGGGGTGGGCATGTTCTCCTACGGTGCGAACAAGCAGACCGCCCGCGTCGCCGGCGAGTTCTACGTCAACGCGATCAACGTCATGCGTGGCGCCGAGGCGCTGTCGACCTACTCCCCCATCTCCGACGCCGAGAAGTTCCGCATCGAGTACTGGGCGCTGGAGGAGGCGAAGCTGCAGCGGATGCCGAAGCCGAAGTCGCACCAGGGCCGCATCGCGTTCGTCACCGGCGCCGCGTCCGGCATCGGCAAGGCCATCGCCACCCGTCTCGCCGCCGAGGGCGCCTGCGTCGTGATCGCCGACCTCGACCTCGAAAAGGCACAGGCCGCGGCCGCGGAGCTCGGGAACACCGACGTGGCCATCGGCGTCGCCGCGAACGTCGCCGACGCCGACGCCGTGCAGGCTGCACTGAACGAGGCCGTGCTCGCGTTCGGCGGTGTCGACCTCGTCGTCAACAACGCCGGCCTCTCCCTGTCGAAGCCGCTGCTGGAGACCACCGAGAAGGACTGGGACCTGCAGCACGACGTCATGGCCAAGGGCTCGTTCCTCGTGTCGAAGGCGGCCGCCCGCGCCCTGATCGACCAGAAGCTCGGCGGAGACATCATCTACATCTCGTCGAAGAACTCCGTCTTCGCCGGTCCGAACAACATCGCCTACTCGGCCACCAAGGCCGACCAGGCCCACCAGGTGCGCCTGCTCGCGGTCGAACTCGGCGAGCACGGCATCCGCGTCAACGGCATCAACCCCGACGGCGTCGTGCGCGGCTCGGGCATCTTCGCGTCGGGCTGGGGCGCCAACCGCGCGGCGACCTACGGGGTCGCGGAAGAGGACCTCGGCCAGTTCTACGCGAACCGCACCATCCTCAAGCGCGAGGTCGTGCCCGAGAACGTCGCCGATGCGGTCTACGTGCTCACCGGCCCCGAGCTGAGCCGCACCACCGGCCTGCACATCCCCGTCGACTCCGGCGTCGCCGCCGCGTTCCTGCGATGAGCACCCGCGCCGTCGCGGCCGTCGACCTCGGCGCCACCAGCGGCCGGGTGATGATCGGCCGCGTCGGCGACGGAGTGCTCGACCTCGAACTCGTCTCCCGCTTCCCGAACGGTCCCGTCGAGCGCGAGGACGGTCTGCACTGGGACTTCTCGGCGCTGTACGAGCACGTCCTCGACGGTCTCGCCGAGGCCGTGCGTCGAGAACCCGGGATCGAGAGCATCGGCATCGACTCGTGGGCCGTCGACTACGGCCTGCTCGCCGGCGACCAGCTGCTCGCCGAGCCGTTCCACTATCGCGACGGCCGCACCGCGCGCGGCGTCGCCGAGGTGCACCGCGTCACGCCGTTCGCCGAGCTGTACCGCCGCAACGGTCTGCAGTTCCTTCCGTTCACCACGCTGTACCAGTACCGCGTCGACGGGCGACTCGGGGAAGCGGACACGGCGCTGCTCATCCCCGACCTCATCGCTTACCTGCTCACCGGTGAACGTGTCGCCGAGCGCACGAACGCGTCGACCACCGGCCTGCTCGACCTGCACGCGGGCGAGTGGGACGTCTCGCTCGCCGAGCGCCTGGGCATCCGTCCATCGATCCTGCCTCGCCTCGTCGACCCCGGGACGACGATCGGCCGCCTCCGACCGGAGATCGCGGCGCGGATCGGCACCGATGCTCCGGTGATCGCCGTGGGCTCGCACGACACCGCCTCCGCTGTGGTCGCCGTGCCGATGACCTCAGCCGCTCCCGCGTACATCTCCTGCGGCACCTGGGGACTCGTCGGTGTCGAGACCACGATCCCGGTCACCAGCGACGCAGCCCGCGAGGCGAACTTCACGCACGAGCGCGGGGTCGACGGGCGCTTCCGGTTCCTCCACAACGTGGCCGGGCTCTGGTTGCTCAGCGAGACGCTCCGCGCCTGGGAAGAGGAGGACGGCGCGCCGGTCGATCTGGCGGCGCTCCTGGCCGCGGCCGCCGATGTCGTCGAGGCCGTGCCGATCTTCGACGCGAACCATCCCTCCCTCGCCGCGCCCGGCGAGATGCCGACGCGCGTCGCGGCGCTCCTCGCCGCGTCGGGAGCGCCGACGCCGCGCGAGCGCCCCGCGTTCGCCCGCACGATCATCGAGTCGATCGCGACGGCGTTCGCGGATGCCGTGGATACCGCCGCACGTCTGACCAGCCGCGAGATCGACACCGTGCATCTGGTCGGCGGCGGGTCGCTCAACACCGTGCTCTGTCAGGCGACCGCCGATCGTACGGGCCTGCCCGTGCTCGCCGGCCCCGTCGAGGCGACGGCACTGGGCAACGTGCTCGTGCAGGCCCGCGCCGCGGGCGCCGCGCCCGCCACGCTCGACGGGCTCCGCGCCCTCGTCGCGTCGACGCACGCTCCACAGCGCTACGCCCCGCGCCCGCGCTGATGAGCGGTCAGAACCAACGAGACCTCCGGAGCGCCGCCCCGGGGGTCTCGTACGTATCCGCGCGGCGCGGGTCACCCGCTAGCGGACGTTGCCGTTCGAGCAGGTCTGCTGCGCGGCGGAGTTGCCCTTGATCGAGTCCGGCAGCGCCACGACGTTGTCGGGGGTGGCCTCGGGCGCCGGGGTGGCCTCGGCCGCGGGTGCGTCGGCCGCCGGCGGGGTGTCGGTCGTCGCGGCGTCCGCCGGCGCGGCCTCCTCGACGACGACGCCGTCGTTGCTGTTGTTCTCGTGGGTGATCTGCAGCTGCGCGTTCGCTTCGATCGCGTCGAACAACTCACCGGCGGCCGTGTAGTTCGGTACCACCTTGTTCGGGTTGGCCGAGTCGGCACCGGACGGGTACTGCACGAACACGATGTCCTCGAACGGCACCTCCTTGACCGCCAGGGCGATCTGCACGATCGTCATCGGATCGTTGAGCGTGGTGCTCGTCTCGAGGTTGCTGAGGCCCACGGTCGCCAAGCGCAGCATCGTGCCGGGGTTGCCGAGCGTCTCACTGCTGATGAGCTTGCGAGCCAGGCTCGACATGTACTGCTGCTGGTTGCCGATGCGGCCCAGGTCGCTGCCGTCGCCGACGCCGTGGCGCGTGCGCAGGAACTGCAGCGCCTCGAGCCCCTGCACGGTGTGCGTACCGGCGGCGAGGTCGAGGCCGGTGTAGCGGTCCTTGATCGGGTTCGCGAGGCACACGTCCACGCCGCCGATCGCGTTGGTGATCTCGATCACGCCGCCGAAGGTCACGGATGCCGCGAACTGCACCTCCTGGTCGGTGAGCTCTGAGATCGTCTTCACCACGCAGTTGAGACCGGCGTCGCCGTACGCGACGTTGAGGGGCTGCTTGCTCATCGACGAGTGCACATCGCCGTTCTCGTCGGTGCACTGCGGGATCGGCACCATGAGGTCGCGGGGGAAGCTGACGACGGTCACGCGACGCGGCGCATCGGAGACGTGGATCAGCAGGTTGACGTCGTTGAGGTTGCCCTCGGCGTCGTTGCCGCTGCAGCGCTCGCCGAACAGCTCGGCGTAGTTCTCCTCGCAGGTGTCGACGCCCGCGAGCACGAAGTTGAAGCCGCCCTCGTACTCGCTGATGTCGGGCGGCACGGCCGAGGCGTCCTGCCCCTCGAGCTCGACCGCGTTGGCGAGCTGCGTGCTGCGCAGGTCGTAGGCGACGTACGCGGCAACGCCGACGCCGCTCACCAGCAGCACGGCGAGGCCGATAGCGATGAACTTCAGCAGTTGGCTGACGGGGCCGGGGGTACGGAGCTGTCCATGTCGCGCGATCGTGGCGCGACGACGGGTGTTCTCGGTCACTCGGGGCCTTTCGTGCGACGTCGGCGCCGGGGCGCGCCGTTCACAAAGCGGAGGGTGTGGGATTCGAACCCACGAGACATCTCTGCCCACTGGTTTTCAAGACCAGCTCCATCGGCCGCTCGGACAACCCTCCCGACAGAAGAATCCGCCGACAAGCCGTGAGTCTAGCCGAACTCTATTCTGCGGCGCTGACCTGGGCGGGCGCTGGAAGGGTGACGAGTGCACGGGCCAGGCCGCCGTCCTCCACGGCATCGGTGATCTCGGTCGCCGCAGCCTTCACCTCGGCGGGAGCCTGCCCCATGGCGACCGCACGTCCGCCGAGCGCACGCGCCCACCCGAACATGCCGATGTCGTTGCGTCCGTCTCCCGCCACGAGCACCCGCTCCCCCGACATGCCCAGCTCGCCGCGCACGCGCTCGAGCGCGGTGCCCTTGTCGACGCCCTGCGGGGCGATGTCGAGCCACGCCGTCCAGCCGATGGCGTACGACACCTCGTTGAGGCCGGCATCCGCGACGAGACGGTGGAAGTCCTCCTCGTCGTGGTCCGGCGAGACGACCACGATGCGCGAGACGGGGGCCTCCGACAGCTCCTCGAAAGTCACGCGCCGACCGCCGTCGAGGGTCCAGTCGTCGAGCTGCTCGGTGAACAGGCGCTGCCCGGACGCGAGTTCGACCATGTACCGCGCCTCGGGCAGACGGTCGCGCAGCAGAGCCAGGGCAGGCGTCGGGTCGAACGTCTCGACGTTCCACCGCTCCCACTCGTCGCCCACCCGCCGCATGGTGACCGCACCGTTCGAGCACACGACGTACTCGGCGTCGATGCCGAGCTCCTCGACGTAGCGTCGCGTGGCCATCCAGCTGCGACCCGTCGCGATCGTGACGACGTGACCGGCCTCGCGGAGCCGGGAGATCGCCTCCGGCACCCCGGGGCTCATGGTCTCGTCCTGCAGGAGGATGGTGCCGTCGACGTCGAGGCCGACCAGCCAGCGCTCGCTCATGCCTCACCCTTCGCCTTCTCGGGTGCGATGACCTCGAGCCCGCCCAGGTAGGGGCGCAGCACCTCGGGCACCCGCACAGATCCGTCGGCCTGCTGGTGCGTCTCGAGCAGGGCCACGATCCACCGGGTGGTGGCCAGAGTGCCGTTCAGCGTGGCGACGTGCTGCGTCTTCGCGGTTCCCTCCTCTGCGGCGGGGCGGTGGCGCACGTCGAGGCGGCGCGCCTGATACGTGGTGCAGTTCGACGTCGAGGTGAGCTCGCGGAACGCGCCCTGCGTCGGCACCCACGCCTCGATGTCGTACTTGCGTGCGGCGCTCGATCCGAGGTCGCCCGCCGCCACGTCGATGACCCGGTACGCGAGGCCGAGCGATGTGAGCATCTGCTCCTGCAGGGCGACGAGGCGCAGGTGCTCCGCCTCGGCGTCTTCCGGGGTCGTGTAGACGAACATCTCGAGCTTGTTGAACTGGTGCACGCGGATGATCCCGCGGGTGTCCTTGCCGTGCGACCCGGCCTCGCGCCGGTAGCAGGTCGACCACCCGGCGTACCGCAGGGCCCCGTCCGACAGATCGACGATCTCGTCCTTGTGGTAACCGGCGAGCGCGACCTCGCTCGTGCCGACGAGGTAGAGGTCGTCGTCCTTGTCGAGGTGGTAGACCTCGTCGGCGTGCTCGCCGAGGAAGCCGGTGCCCTGCATGATCTCGGGGCGCACGAGCGTCGGCGTGATGAGCGGCGTGAAACCGTTCTGCAGAGCGGTGTCGAGCGCGAGGTTCATGAGCGCGATCTCGAGACGCGCGCCGATGCCGCGGAGGAAGTAGAACCGCGCGCCCGACACCTTCGCGCCGCGCTCCATGTCGATCGCTCCGAGGATCTCGCCGAGTTCGAGGTGGTCGCGGGGTTCGAAGTCGAACGCCGGCACCTCCCCCACGCGGCGCAGCTCGACGAAGTCGGCCTCGCCGCCGGCGGGCACCCCGTCGATGACGACGTTCTCGATGCGGGTGAGCGCTGCGGTGGCGACCTCGGATGCCTCGTTGGCCACCTGCTGTGCCTGCTTCACCCGGTCGGCCAGCTCCTTGGCCTGTGCGACGAGGGCGGCCTTCTCGTCTTTCGGCGCCTTCGCCACGACCTTGCCGAACGCGTTCTGCTCGGCGCGCAGCTCTTCGAAGGCGGTCAGGGCCGCGCGACGCGATCGGTCGGCTTCCAGCGCCGTATCGACGGTGGTCTGGTCGTTGCCGCGCGCGGCCTGCGAGCGACGGACGATCTCGGGGTGGTCGCGGAGGAGGGCGAGGTCGATCATCCCCCGATTCTACGGGGGTCGCACACGGCCCGATCCGCCCGGGGACCCGTTCCGGGATCGCCCCTGCGGGCGACGACGCCCGCGCCTCCGGCCGGAATAGAGTATGGCCATGACGAAGCCCCCGTCCGCCCGACGACAGGCGGCCCTCGTCTACAACCCCATCAAGGTCGACGGGAAGCGACTGCGGGCTGCGGTGCGCGACCTGTCGCGCGACGAGGGCTGGGAGCATCCGGCGTTCTACCCGACGACGATCCAGGATGCCGGGCAGACGGCCACGGCGCAGGCCCTCGCGCGTGGGGTCGACGTCGTGCTGGTGGCAGGCGGAGACGGCACCGTGCGCGCCGTGTCGGAGGCGATCGCGGGCACGGGCGTCCCCCTGGCGATCGTGCCGAGCGGGACCGGGAACCTGCTGGCGCGCAACCTCGCCCTCCCCCTCGCGTCGCCGGACGAGATGATCCGCGCGGCCCTGACCGGAGAGCGCCACGCGATCGACATCGGATGGGCGCGTATCACCCGCGAGAGCGGCGAGGAAGCCGAGCACGCCTTCGTCGTGCTCGCGGGCATCGGGTTGGACGCCGACATGATCGCCAACACCCGCCCAGACCTCAAGCGCTCGGTCGGCTGGATCGCGTACGTCGACGGCGCCGCGCGATCGCTGGCGAACGCCTCACCGTTCCGGTCGGTCTACCAAGTCGATGACGGGCGGCTGCACTCGAACCGGGTGCACAGCATCCTCTTCGCCAACTGCGGGATGCTGCCCGCCGGTATCTCGCTCATCCCGGAGGCCTCGATCGCCGACGGCGTTCTCGACGTCGCGGTGATCCGGCCGTCGGGGGCGTTCGGATGGTTCAACGTGTGGCGTCGCATCTGGTGGGAGAACTCCGTTCTGCGCCGCTTCCCGGCGGGACGCCGCATCCTCGAACGACGCGGGCGGGATGCCTCGGTCCACTACTTCCAGGGCGAGATCGCCGAGGCGGCAGCCACGAAGCCGACGCCGGTCGAGCTCGACGGCGACGAGTTCGGCCTGGCCGTCCGCATGACGTGCCGGGTCGACGCCGGTGCACTGTTACTGGCCCTGCCGGCGAACCATCCGATCGACGCGCTCTGAATACGCAGATCGGGTGAGCTCACTCGCCCGGGATCGTCACCACGCCGTCGACCCCGCCGCCCACGAGGGTGAGGGTGAACGGAGCGTCGTCATCGACGGACCCCTCCGCGAACGACAGCAGGGTCGCGCGGGGGGCCATGTCCATCGTGCACACCTGGCCGTCGACCGTCGCGAACTCGACGGTGCCGGCGTTCCCCGACCCCTCGATCGTCGAGGCGACAGGCGGGCAGCCGGACGAGCCCCAGGTGAGGAGCACGAGTGAGCCGTCGTCGATCCATCCGGCCGACGGCTCGTACGACGTGGGCTCACCGGGGACCCCTGCGACCTGCCGCCCACCGATCTCGACGTCGCCGGTGGTGTCGGCGTACGTGACCGAGAGCGTGATGTCGCTCGTCGGGTCGACGCCGGCGGGCAGAGCACCCAGGCTCGCCCGCTGGGTCATGTCGGCGGTGCACACCTGATCTCCGTCCGCATCCTCGAGGGTCACGGAGACCTCCTGACCCTCGGCCGCAACGTCCGTCACGTTCGGAACACAACTCGACGAACCCCAGGTCACGACGGCGAACATTCGTCCGTCGTCGAGGAGCGCGCCGGCCATCTCATCGGCGTCGTCGTCCGGGGCCTGCGCCTCAGGCGAGGGGTTGGACGTGTTCTGCGGCGAGGTCGCCCCCGGGCCGACCGTGCACCCGGCGATGAGGACGACCGCGGCGAGCGCGGAGAGGGCAGCGGCGAGACGAGGAGCGGAAGTCATGCCCTCAGGGTAACCGCGCGAGTCCGTCGCCGGGCACGGGGGTTGACAGCATCGCCCGCTGCTGCAGGCGGACGCTTACTGCAGGGCGGAGGTGAGGCGTGCGAGGTTGTCGAGCACCGTCGACCGGAGCGGCTGCTGCTCCCACTCCTCGAGGGTGAGTTCGCGGCTCAGGGAACGGTACGTGTCTTCGACCTCGCGCATCTCGGTGACGAACTCCTGACCGCGCACGAGCATCGACACCTCCAGGTTGAGGCCGAAGGAGCGCATGTCCATGTTGCTCGACCCGATCACCGCGACCTCGTCGTCGACGGTGAGGCTCTTCGTATGCAGGATGTACGGCTTGCGGTACATCCAGATGCGCACGCCCGCCTTGAGCAGCACCTCGTAGTAGCTGCGCTGGGCGTGGTAGACCATGGCCTGGTCGCCCTCCTCCGACACGAAGAGCTCGACCGCCACTCCGCGGTCGACGGCCGCGGTGACCGCGAGCAGCAGGGCCTCGTCAGGGACGAAGTACGGGCTGACGATCATGACGCGGTCCTTGGCCGCGTACAGCAGTCCGAGGAACAGGCGCAGGTTGTTCTCCACCTCGAAGCCGGGACCCGAGGGGACGACCTGGCAATCGAGGTCGCCGGACCCGACCTCGGCGTGCGTGATGTCGATCTCTTCGAGCACCATGCCGGTCTCGCTGTACCAGTCGCTGAGGAAGATGGCGTTGACGCTCAGCACGACCGGCCCGTCGAGCCGCACCATGAGGTCGACCCAGTGCAGACCCCGCTTGATGTTCTTCTTGAGGTTGTAGCTCGAGTCGGTGACGTTCTGCGAGCCGAGGAACGCCACGCTGCCGTCGATGACGAGGAGCTTGCGGTGGTTGCGCAGGTCGGGCCGCTGCATGCGGCCGCGCTGCGGCTGCACCGGCAGCATGAGATGCCAGTCCGCGCCCATCTCGGTGAGGCGCCGGATGGTCTTCTTGTAGCGAGGTTTCCACCGGTTGGCCCAGTGGTCGAGCAGCACGCGCACCGAGACGCCGCGGGCGGCGACCTCTTCGAGCGCCCGGAAGAAGTTGTCGGTCGAGGCATCCGACTGGAGGATGTAGAACTCGACGTGCACGTAGTCCTCGGCCTCGCGGATGGCGTCGGCCATGGCGTCGAGCGACTCCTGGTAGTCCGAGATCAGGTGGGCGCCGTTGTCGCCCGAGAGCGGGAGGGCGCCGAGGCGCTGGTTCATCTCGACCAGCGGACCGAACCAGTCCGGCGCATGGGGGCGCAGGGTGCCGAAGTGCAGATGCTCGCTCGTGGCGGCGATGTACTCGTTGATCTGGTCCTGCTTGCGTCGGCGCGCGCGTGGCAGTCGCGGATTGCCGATGACGAGGAACAGGAAGACGCCGACGAAGGGGATGAAGAAGATCGCCAGGAGCCACGCCATCGCCGCGGTGGGACGACGGTTGCGGGGGATGACGATGATCGCCGTGATGCGGATGGCGAGGTCGAGGACGAACAGGAAGGCGGCGATCAGCCAGCCCACGCCCTCCACCGTCATGCTGCTCTCCTCTTGGCGCGCCGTGAGTGGCGGCACCGCGCGTCACCGATACCGGCGCCGTTCGCTACACAGTAGTGGATGGGTCGGACGCCGCTCAGGGGCGGGGCGGGAGTCCGCGCGCGGCCCGTTCCTCGGCCTCGATCTGCGCGTGCACCTTGCGCTCGGTGCGGTCGAAGCGCAGGATGCCGCGAAGCACCATGAAGAAGATGGCGCTGACACCCAGGGTCGGCAGGATCGACCATGCCGCCGCGACCCAGAAGTTGTCCATTCCTCCATCGTACCCGGCGGCCACTCTCCCTGCGCCGAGTACGCGGATACGGAATACCGCCCACAGCGCGACCACACGGCCACTCGGATGCGTCGCAGGCCGCCACACTCCCCTCATGACCACGCTTCTCCGCGCCTCCGGCTCCGCCGAGTTCCTCAGCATCATCCCCGCCCTCGCGGGCTTCACCCCTCGACAGAGCATCGTGCTCCTCCCCTTCCGCGGCAGCCGCACCAGCGGCGCCATGCGTCTCGACCTCCCTCGGCGCGGTCTCGCGCCCGAGGCATACGCCGACGCCCTCGTCGGACTCGTCACGCGGGTCGACGGGACGGATGCTGTCGCGGCCGTCGTCTACACCGACGAGGCCGCGCTCCCCACGCGCGACGGCCTCGTCCTGCCGTTCGCGGTCGAGGTGGACGAGCTGCTCGGATGCGCGGAAGATGCCGGGTTGCGCATCGTCGATGCGCTGTGCGTGACGCCGGCCGGGTGGGCGAGCTACCTCGTCGACGACCCGGAGCTGCATCCGATCGACGGCGTGCCCGCGGTCCCCGAAGTCCCCGGGGTCGGCGACGTCAGCGGAGATCAGAGCAGCGGTGCGGACCTGCCGACAGCCGACCTGGCCGACAAGGAGCGCGTCGGGCGTGCACTCCTGCGCCTGACGGCCGCACTCGATCCCGAGACGCCGGTCGACGCCGAGGCGCCCGCCGACCCCCAGACCCTCGCCGCCGTCGCGATGCTCGACGACATGCCCGCGTTCTTCGAGCTGCTCATCAATGCGCGGGGGAAGCTCCCCCCGTTCGCCTGCGCGGCACTGCTGTGGTGCCTGCAGCGACCGGCGTATCGCGATGTGGCCCTCCTGCAATGGGCGTCCGACCATCCGACCGGAGAGGAGGCCCTCGACGCCCAACTGGCGTTCGCCGGAAGCGGGCGGTCGATCCCCGCCTACATCGGCGAGGTGTTCCTCGGGCAGGGTCCGGTGCCCGACGCCGATCGCCTCCAGCTCGCGCTCGAGGTCGTGCGCATGGCGGCGGCGCAGGCACCGCGAGCCGCGCGCGTCGCTCCCCTGACCGCGGCCGGGTGGCTCTCGTGGGCGCTCGGACGCTCGACGCACGCCGCTTCGTACCTCGAGGCCGCGCGCGAGATCGATCCCGAGTACGGTCTGGCCGCCCTGCTCACAACGATGATCGACGCAGCGGTGCTGCCGGAGTGGACGTTCCGCCGTGCGGCCGCCGACGCTACTTGACGAGCGGGAAGAGGATCGTCTCGCGGATGCCCAGGCCGGTGATCGCCATCAGCAGACGGTCGATCCCCATTCCCATACCACCGGACGGCGGCATGCCGTGCTCCAGCGCACGCAGGAACTCCTCGTCGATCGGCATCGCCTCGACGTCGCCCCGCGCGGCGAGCTTCGCCTGCTCGACGAAGCGCTCGCGCTGGATCACCGGGTCGACGAGCTCGGAGTAGCCGGTCGCGAGCTCGAATCCGCGGATGTACAGGTCCCACTTCTCGACGACGCCCTCGATCGAGCGGTGCTCGCGCACGAGGGGCGACGTGTCGACCGGGAAGTCCATGACGAAGGTCGGCCGCACGAGGTCGCCCTTCACGAAGTGCTCCCACAGCTCCTCGACGAGCTTGCCGTGCGTGGCCTGCGGCGGGAGGTCGACGCCGCTCTTCTCCGCGAAGGCGATGAGGTCGTCGACCGAGTCGTGCGGCGTCACGGTGCGTCCGGACGCCTGCGAGAGCGACTCGTACATCGAGATGCGGTCCCACTCGCCGCCGAGGTCGTATTCGGTGCCGTCGGCCCAGGTGACCGTGGTCGAGCCGGCGACTGCGACCGCGGCGTTCTGCACGAGCTCCTGCGTCAGCGCCGCCATCTGCTCGTAGTCGCCGTACGCCTGGTAGGCCTCGAGCATCGCGAACTCGGGGCTGTGCGTCGAGTCGGCTCCCTCATTGCGGAAGTTGCGGTTGATCTCGTAGACCCGCTCGATGCCGCCGACGACTGCGCGCTTGAGATACAGCTCGGGAGCGATGCGCAAGTAGAGCTCGGTGTCGAAGGCGTTGGAGTGCGTGACGAACGGACGAGCGGATGCCCCGCCGTGCTGCACCTGCAGCATGGGGGTCTCGACCTCGAGGTAGTCGTGGCCGGTGAAGGTGGCCCGCAGGCTCGCGTTGACCGCCGCCCGCGCGCGCACGGTCGTGCGCGCCTGCTCGCGCACGATGAGGTCGAGGTAGCGGCTGCGCACCCGGCTCTCCTCGCTGAGCTCCGCGTACGCGTTCGGCAGCGGCAGCACCGCCTTCGCCGCGATGGCCCAGTCATCGGCCATGATCGACAGCTCGCCGCGACGGCTCGAGATCACCTCACCGTGCACGAAGACGTGGTCGCCCAGGTCGACGTACTCCTTCCATTCGGCGAGCGACTCCTCGCCGACGTTTGCGAGAGAGATCATCGCCTGGATGCGCGAACCGTCGCCCGCCTGCAGCGTGGCGAAGCAGAGCTTGCCCGTGTTGCGGCTGAACACCACGCGTCCGGCGACGCCGACCACGACACCGGTCTCGGCACCGGCCTCGAGGGCGTGCTCGCCGCCCTCGCCGTAGGTCGCGCGGAGGGCCGGGATGGTGTGGGTCACGGGCACACCGACGGGGAACGCGCCACCACCGGCATCCGCCCGCTTCGCGATCAGGCGCTCGCGCTTCGCAAGACGCACGGCCTTCTGCTCGTGGATCTCGTCGTCACCGACCGCGGCGGGGTCGATGGGGGTCTGCTCGGGCGCGGCGGGCGCGTGCGTCATTCGATGCTCCTCAGGAAAGTCCTCCCAGTTTACCGAGGCCGTGCAGCGCTCCGCGGCGCGCGATGGGTAGCCTCGGGGGATGGCAGCTCCACGGATCCTCCGCGCCCTGACCACCGCCTTCGTCGCGTTCGGCCTTCTCTGCCTCCCCGCGACCGCCGCCTCGGCGAACTCGACCGACGTCGACGACTTCTCCTACGCGTCGTGGGACGCGCACTATCGGGTGGGCCTCGACGACGCGGGGCGAGCGACCATGACCGTCACCGAGGAGCTCGTCGCCCGGTTCCCCGATGCCGACCAGAACCGCGGGATCGTGCGCGGACTCGCGACCTCGTACGAAGGGGCCGGACTCGACACGCGCATCCTGTCGGTGACCGATGGCGAGGGCGAGCCCGTGCCCTACGAGACCGAGACCGACGACGGCGTGCTCTACGTGATGACCGGCGACGACAGCTACGTACGCGGGCTCACGACCTACGTCATCGAATACGAGATGCGCGACGTCGTGCTCGCCGCGGAGAGCGGTGTCGACGAGTTCTATTGGGATCTCCTGCCCCTCGACAGCACGCAGGCGGTCGAACGGTTCGATGCGACGATCACGGTCGACGATGCCCTCGCCACCGCGCTCACGGGAGCGACCAGCTGCTATCAGGGCTTCTCGGGCGACGACGCGTCGTGCGCCGTCGAGGGGCCGACCGACAGCGCCGACGGAGTCGAATTCCGCGTCGGGTCGGCCGAGCGGGCGGCCGGCGACGGCATGACGGTGGCGATCGGATTCGACGCGGGGACCGTCGTCCAGCCACCCGCGCGGCTACCGAACCCCGTGACCGATGTCGGCCCGATGCTCGCTACCGCCGGTACCCTCGGGCTCGCAATCGCGAGTTGGGTCGCCGTCGGCACGTTCGCGAAGCGACGCCGCACGGCGTCCGGCATCGTGGTCGCCCAGTACGACGTGCCCGACGACCTCCCGCCCCTCCTGGCCGGCGCGCTCCTCCCCCGCGCGACGGCCGTGATCCCGGCGCAGATCGTCCACCTCGCCGTGCGCGGCATGCTGCGCATCGAGGAAGGACCCGCCCCCGAACGGCCGCGGCTGCGACGTCTCTCGGGAGGGCGGGCACCCGACGCACTCGACGGCGAGGCCATGGATGCGCTGTTCCTCGGCACCGGCGACACCGGTGTGGTCGACATCCCCGACGCGAGTGAGACCTTCGCCGCGCGGATGGGCGTGCTCAAGAAACTCGGCGAGAAGCAGGCCGCCGCACGCGGCTTCACGGAGCGCCGGCGAGCCCCCGTCGCCGTGGCGCTGGGCTGGATCGCGATCGCCCTCGCCGTCGCCGCGCTCGCGGTCGCGATCTGGGGTGTCGCCAGCGGACGACTGAGCGCGATCCCGGCGCTTCTCGTCGCCGCGTTCGGCGCCTTCCTCGTGCTCGCTGCGAGCCTCTACGCCTTCGCCCGTCACACCGTGCTGACCCCGGAGGGGGCTCGTCACCACGAGTACCTGCAGGGCGTGGAGGAATTCATCCGCGTAGCGGAGGAAGACCGGCTGCGCATGCTCCAGTCGTATTCGGGCGCGGAGCGCCGCCCGGACGGCTCGGCCAACGTGGTGCACGTCTACGAGCTGCTGCTGCCCTACGCGATCCTGTTCGGGCGAGAGGACGAATGGGCGCGGGTGCTCGAGACCGCATACGCGTTCGAACAGCACGGCCCGGCCTGGATCGGAGACGGGCGCACCCCCGGTTTCCGTCCCACCCTCGCCGCCTTCGCGCTCTCGACCTCGTCCGCCTCGACGTACACGTCGCCCTCGACGGGTACCTCGTCGAGCTTCGGTGGTTCGACCGGCGGCGGCTTCTCGGGCGGCGGCGGGGGCGGCGGCTTCTCGGGGGGCCGCTGACCGCGGGCCGGCGGGCGCGCGACTTCTCGTGCCCGGCATCCGGGCTATCGCGGCCCTGCGTTTCGTCCGCGCCCGTTTCGTCCGCGCCCGTTTCGGCCCGGCGTCTCGCCCGGCAGCGTCAGAGGAGAGGCGGAGGATCGGACGCGTCGCGCAGGGCGCGTTCGACCGTCGACTGCACGAGGGCCGACAGGTATCCCCCCGGGTTCTCGATGCCGATCTCCCGCAAGCGCGCCGTCGACTGCCCGATGATCGACCGGGAGAACTCCGTCGCCGTCTGGATGGCATCCCCGTAGGCCGGGCGGTCGGCCTCGGCGACGACGACCGGCTCGCAGCCCATCTCGACCGCGAGCGCCTGCGCGATGGGCAGCACGGCGGCGGGCGCCGTCACCGCCGCGAATCCGGCCTGCAGCTGGCGCAGATCGATCGAGGTCCCCGAGAAGGTGATCGCCGGATGCACCGCGAGCGGAATCGCGCCCTTCTCGGCGGCGGGACGGAGCACCTCGATACCGAAGGCGGGGTCGGTGTGCAGCACCAGCTGACCGATCTGCCACCCGCCGACTTCGGCGATCCCCGCCACGAGGGGGGCGAGCTGATCGTGCGGCACGGCCAGCACGACGAGCTCCGCCCGCCGCACGACCTCGAGCGGCTCGAGCACCGGCACGTCGGGGAGCACCGCCGACGCTCGCTCGTCGTCGGATCCGCTCGTGATCCCGACGACGGCGTGCCCCGCGCCGCCGAGTGCCGCACCGATGACCGGGCCGACGCGGCCGGCGCCGATGATGCCGACGCCGAGGCGCCCGTCGCGCACCATCGGCTCAGTCCTCGGTCGCCGGACGCGCCGCAGGAGGCGGCGGCGGAGCGCCCTCGGAGGCCGCCCGTCGCTCCGCGCGCGTCGCGGGGATCGGCGGTTCCGGCGCGGGCACCGGGGCCGCAGGGGGCGGGGGCATGTGCGGAGCACCGGCCGGCGTGGCCGATGCCGCTGCGGGCGGCACGGGCGGCGCAACCGGCGGCACGGGCGGGGCAGCGGGCGGCACGGTTCGGGCAGCCGGCGACGCCGGCGCACCGAACGGGGGCGGCGGCGGCACCTGCGCGCCCGCGGGCAACGGCACGGGCGGCGGAGCATCCGTCATTCCCTGTACGGACGGGGACGGCTCGTGCGCGCTCCACCGGTGCGTGTGGTCGGCCGCAGCCGCGGCCGCCGTACGTGCCGACACCTCGCCGATGAGCGCGAGTGCATCGGCGCGTTCGAGGCCCGAGAGCAGACCGTGGATGGGTCCGGAGACCGTGAGGATCTGCGCACCGCTCACCCGCTGCGCCCGATCGATCGGGCCCTGGTTGAGCGACACCCCCTGCAGGCGAGCCAACGGGAAGATCGCGAGCTTGCGCCACACGACGCCCCGGCGCAGGATCAGTCCGAAATCGGTGACGGTGTAGCCGTGGCGCTTCCATGACAGCGGGCGGCGCCACGCCGCCCGACGAGGCATGGTGCGGTACGGGTCGCCGGCGACGGGGCCGAGGATGCCGTGCTCCCACACGAGCGGAATGTCGGCGGTGGGCGCATCCGGCAGGATCAGGCCGAGCACCCTCTCGACGTCGGCGCGCTTGCCGACGGGCAGCACGATGTTGAACTGCTGCGCGTTGCCCGACGACTGCTGCGCCGCGCTCTTGCCGCTCATCCGGTTGATCTTGATCGACCACCAGCCGAATGGCCGCCACAGCAGCGACTGGGTCACCTCGACGGCGAAGATGCGGCCCGGAGGCAGCGTCTCGGTGACGGTGGTGAGCAGGCCGTAGGTGATGCGCACACCGTCGGGCGTCGGAGCGATCGAGTAGCGCAGCGACTTCGAGATCTGCGCCCACGTGATACCCACGACGGCGACGATGAGCGGGATGCCGACGCCGAGCCCGATGCCGAGGCTGAGCACGCTGCCGAGCGGTTCCCCATCGGCGAGGGCGCCGATGAAGACGAAGCCCATCGTCACGCCGAACAGCAGCGCGAAGAACAGGAACCACACGACACCGACGATGAGTTGCGACCCGATCAGGCGGCCGGCCGGGATCTTCACGACGCTCTCGGGCGCGACGTCGCCCAGGTCGACGCCGGCGATGAGGCCGTTCACGCCGTGGTTCATCGAGTCGACCAGCTGCGCGCGGGCACCGGGCGATGCAGCCGGTGCCGCCGCCTGCTGACGGGACGCACGCAGACCCGACGCGAGGCGCAGGATGTCGGTGCGGACCGTCTCGGCCTTCGACGTGGCCAGATACTCCAGCTCGACGTTCGCATCGGTACCGGCCCCGACGACCTCCAGCTTCGCCAGTCCGATGAGGCGCGCGGGGAACGGCCGCGTGAGGTTGACGCCCTGCACGCGGTCGAGCGGCGCCCGGCGGTGCGAACGGAAGACGATGCCCTTGCGCACCTCGACGTGGTCGCCGGTGATGCGGAACTGCTGGAAGCGCCAGACGAACCAGAAGACCGCGATGAGCACGACGAGGATGCCGAGCAGCACGAGCAGCGCCACGAGGATCAGGTTGTTCTCGAGCACCCAGTCGACCGGGTCGCCCGACGAATACTCGTTGTAGTGCGCCTCGCTCGGCGTGAAGAGGTTCACGAACCACGCGATAACCCGGTCGCGCAGGTTCGCGAAGGTGATTCCGGCGACGATCAACAGCACCAGCCCGCCCTTGAACAGGGGGGTGAGCGGGTGCATCCGATGCCATTCGCCATCGGCCAGATCGGACGTGCGGGGGTCGACCACGCCCTGCGGCGCGGGCATCTGCGGCTCGCTCACAGGCCGGTCCGTCGGGTCTCGGCGACCTCGATCAGCGTGTCGCGCAGGGCCTCGGCGGCACCCTGGCTCAGACCGGGGATCTGCACGCCGGTGGTCGCCGCGGCGGTCACCATCTTCAGCTGCGAGATGCCGAAGCCGCGGTCGACGGGCCCCTGCGTGATGTCGACGAGCTGCATGCGGCCGTACGGCACGGCGATCATGCGCTGCCAGAGGATGCCCTTGCGGAAGACGATGTCGTCGGAGCGCAGCATGTAGCCGATCGCCCGCGCCTGGCGCGGCAGGATGACCATGGTGATCACGGTGATCAGCGCGAAGACACCCGCCGGGATCCACACCCAGGTCTGGTCGAGCGCGAAGTGCAGCACGAGCGCCGCCACGACGATCACCCCGAGCAGCAGGCCGTTCTGCAGCAGCTGCGAGACGGCGTAGCGCGGCGAGATCTGATGCCAGACGCCGTCGAGCTCGAGCCGCCCCTCGCCGCGTGGGGTGCGCAGCTGCGTGTAGACGCCCTCGTCGAGCGCGGGGAGGTCAGTGCCCTCCGCCGGGTTCAGGGGTGCGTTCTCGGGGCTCTGGGTCATCAGGATCCTTCGGCAGGGTGCAGAACTGTTCGGCGACGAGGGCGGCGGCCACCAGCACGAGCGAGCTCGCGATGAGGGAGACTAGCGCCACCGTCGACCCTACCGGCGGATCGATCGGGCGTGCGAGGAGGAACACCAGCAGCCCCGCCCCGACCCCGGCCAGCAGCGCGCCGAGCAGGCTGGACGCGCGCGCCAGGGTGGCGGCGCGCAGCGCGCGGAACGGGTCGATGCGGATGCCGGTACGCACGCTGCGCCGCACCGGCCAGGCCACGCCCAGCACCGCGACCGCGAGCAGCACCAGCAGCACCGGCAGGAACACCGAAGGGGTGAACGTGGCACGACCCGAGACGGTGAGCAGGTGGTCGAGGAGGTAGCCGACGCCTCCCCCGACGAGTCCCAGCGCCGCGAGCACACCCGCGGAGGTGCGCCGCATCATCCCTCCCGCTCACGCAGCGCCGCGACCAGCGGGGCGATCGGCCCGGAGCCGGGGAGCGCGGCGTCGGGGTCGAGTTCGAGCCACGGCTCCAGCACGAACAGCCGCTCCGCGGCGCGCGGGTGCGGCAGGTGGAGCGTCTCGGTGTGCGCCGTCTCGTCGCCGTAGGCGATGAGGTCGAGATCGAGGGTGCGGTCGCCCCAGCGTTCCCGCCGCTCGCGCCCGTACTCGTCTTCGATCGCGTGCAGCATGCCCAGCAGGATGTCGGGCGCGAGACGCGTGGTCACGAGTGCGACCGCATTGATGTAGCCGGGGGCGTCGGGGTCGGGCCCGTCGAGACGGAGCGCGACCGTCTCGTGAAGGCTCGACAGACGAAGGTCGTCGACGAGCGGCAGGCGCGCGATGCGTTCGGCGGCGCCGCGGATCGTCGCCTCGCGGTCGCCGAGGTTCGCCCCGAAGGCGATCACGGCCGTCGCATTGGGTCGGATCCGCCGAGCGGGAGGCATGGCCGGGGGGACGGTGAGGTTGCGGCTCATGCGCGCACTCCCTCGTCGTGCACGGCGGGTCGGCCCCGGTGCAGCGTGACCGACACGTCGGAGAACGTCAGCGGGATCGGCGCATGCGGCTTGTGCACGGTGACGCGCACCGTCTGCACCCGCGCGTCCTCCAGTGCCGCATCGGCGATGCGGGCGGCGAGGGTCTCGATCAGGTCGACCGGCTCCCCGCCGACGAGGCCCGCCACCTTCTCCGCCAGCTCGCCGTAGTGCACCGTGTCGGCGACGTCATCGGATGCCGCAGCCGCGGCGAGCGAGAGCTGCAGCCGCAGGTCGATCGTGAACTCCTGGCCGTTCTCGCGCTCGTGGTCGTAGACGCCGTGGCGTCCGAAGACGGTGAGGCCCGTGAGGTTGATCTCGTCGAGGGGTTGCACCCCACCAGCGTACGCGGATGCGCCGTCGCCGCCATGGCGGTCAGCGGCCGTCCCAGGCACGGGCGATCGCGATCGCGTCGCGGGTCGAGCGCACGTCGTGCACCCGCACGGCCCAGACCCCCGCGCGCACGGCGAGCGCGCTGGTCACGGCGGTCGCCAAGTCACGGCGCGACTCGGTGGCGTCGGCATCCGCCGTCTGCGCGAGCGTCTCGGCCAGGAACCGCTTGCGCGACGTGCCGATGAGCACCCGGGGGCCCAGCGCGACGATCTCGTCGAGTCCGCGCAGCACGTCCCAGTTCTGGGTTCCGGCCTTCGCGAACCCGATTCCCGGGTCGAGGATGACCCGCGACGGAGCGATCCCGGCGGCGGCGGCCTCGCCCATCCGCTCCTGCAGCTCGCCCGCGACCTCCCGCGCGACGCGACGGTACTCGGCGCGGGCGTACATGTCGGCTGAGAACCCGCGCCAGTGCCCGATCGCGTAGTCGGCTCCGGACTCGGCGACGGCTGCACGCATCTCCGGGTCGGCGAGGCCGCCCGAGACGTCGTTGACCACGCGCGCACCGGCGCGCACGGCCGCAGCCGCCGTGGATGCGTGGAGGGTGTCGATGCTGACGGGGATGCCCTCGGCGGCGAGCCGCTCGATCACCGGCAGCACGCGTTGCTGCTCGACCGCCGGATCGACGCGCTCCGCGCCCGGCCGTGTCGACTCCCCGCCGACGTCGACCATGTCGGCACCATGCGCGCGCAGCAGGCGCGCCCTGGCCACGGCGTCGTCGACGTCGAGGTAGCGTCCGCCGTCGCTGAAGGAGTCGGGCGTGACGTTCAGGATGCCCCAGATGGCCGTCACGGGGTCGCCGCCGACGGCGAGGCGATGAGGGCGATCAGCTCGCCGCGTGCCGCGGGCTCGGCGTACACGCCGCGCGCCGCGATGGTCAGGGTGGATGCCTCGGGCTGCCGCCCCCCGCGGAGGGTGACGCACCCGTGGCTCGCGTCCAGCACCACCAGGACGCCGCGGGCGTCGAGGTTGTCGGCGATGGCGTCCGCGATCTGCTCGCCCAGCCTCTCTTGCACCTGCGGGCGGGACGCGAGGATCTCGACGACGCGCACCAGCGCACCCAGTCCGACCACCTGCTCCCCGGGGAGATAGGCGAGATGGGCGTGACCGGCGAAGGGCAGCAGGTGGTGCTCGCACACCGAGCGGAATCGGATGTCGCGCAGCAGCACCGCACCCGACGGGAGCGTGTCGGGCGCGGGGCCACGGCTCACGCTGATGGTACGCGCGAGCGGTCCTGCGGCATCCTCCCCGACGCCCGCGAAGAACTCGGCGTACAGGTCGGCCATCCGCGCCGGGGTCTGCGTGAGCCCAGGACGGTCGGGATCCTCGCCGATCGCATCGAGGAGCTCGCGCGTGAGCCGTTCGATGCGCGCCTTGTCGACGCCCACGGTCAGGCCGTCGCGGGGCGCGGCCGGGTCGCTCCCTGCGACTCCTGCTGCGGACGAGCCGTCGCTGCGGGGTCCTCGACCGAGGCGGCCACCGGCACGACCTTCTTGGGCACCTCGATCGGCGGCACGTCAGACACGGGGCGGTCCTCGCTCGACAGCCACAGCGGACGCTCGGGCAGCTTGCGCACCTCGCGGAAGATATCGGCGATCTGGTTGTGATCGAGCGTCTCCTCTTCGAGGAGCGCGAGGGCGAGACGGTCGAGGATGTCGCGGTTCGCCGTGATGACCTGGTAGGCCTCGTCGTGCGCCTGCTCGATCAGCGCCCGCACCTCGGCGTCGACGCGCTCGGCGACCTTCTCGGAGTACTCGCGACCGCGGCCCATGTCGCGGGCGACGAACATGTCGCCCCCTTCGGAGCCGAGCTTGACGGGACCGACCTCGGTCGTCATGCCGTACTCGATCACCATCTTGCGGGCGATCGACGTCGCCTTCTCGATGTCGTTCGATGCACCCGTGGTCGGGTCGTGGAAGATGATCTCCTCGGCGACGCGCCCACCCATCGCGTAGGTGAGCTGGTCCTGCAGCTCGTTGCGGGTGACGGAGTACTTGTCGTCGAGCGGCAGCACCATCGTGTAGCCCAGGGCCTTGCCGCGCGGCAGGATCGTGATCTTGGTCACCGGGTCGGTGTAGTTCATGGCCGCCGCGGCGAGTGCGTGACCGCCCTCGTGGTAGGCGGTGATGAGCTTCTCGCGGTCCTTCATCACGCGCGTGCGGCGCTGCGGGCCCGCGATGACGCGGTCGATGGCCTCGTCGAGCGCACGGTTGTCGATGAGCTGCGCGTTCGACCGGGCCGTGAGCAGCGCGGCCTCGTTCAGCACGTTCGCGAGATCTGCGCCGGTGAACCCGGGGGTCTTGCGGGCGACGACCTCGAGGTCGACGCTCTGCGACAGCGGCTTGCCCTTGGCGTGCACCTCGAGGATCTTCTGACGGCCCTTGAGGTCGGGGGCGTCGACGCCGATCTGCCGGTCGAAACGTCCGGGGCGCAGCAGTGCCGGGTCGAGGATGTCGGGGCGGTTGGTCGCCGCGATGACGATGACGTTCGCGTTGGGGTCGAACCCGTCCATCTCGACGAGCATCTGGTTGAGCGTCTGCTCGCGCTCGTCGTTGCCGCCGCCCATACCGGCACCGCGGTGGCGTCCGACGGCGTCGATCTCGTCGATGAAGATGATGGCGGGCGCGTTCTCCTTGGCCTGGTTGAACAGGTCGCGCACCCGGGATGCTCCGACGCCGACGAACATCTCGACGAAGTCCGAGCCGGAGATCGAGTAGAACGGGGCGCCGGCCTCGCCGGCCACCGCGCGGGCGAGCAGCGTCTTACCGGTGCCAGGGGGGCCGTACAGGAGCACGCCCTTCGGGATGCGGGCGCCGATGGCCTGGAACTTCGCCGGGTCCTGGAGGAATTCCTTGATCTCGTGCAGCTCTTCGATCGCCTCATCCGCACCGGCGACGTCGGCGAAGGTGACCGTGGGGGTCTCCTTGTTGACGAGTTTCGCCTTCGACTTGCCGAACTGCATGACCTTTCCGCCGCCGCCCTGCATCGACGACAGCAGCCACCAGAACAGCAGGCCGAGCAGCACGAGCGGCAGAAGCAGCGAGATGAAGCCGTCGAACCACGTCGCACGCGGCACGGCGTCGTTGAAGCCCTCCTTCGGGTCGGCGTCGTTGATCGCCGCCACGACCTCTTCAGCGCGGGCCTCCACGTAGTAGAACTGCACGCGGTCGGCGCCCTCGAAAGCCTTCGTCAGCGTCATGTCGACGCGCTGGTCGCCGTCGGTCGTCGTGACCTCGCTGACCGTGTCGCCGCCGAGGAGCTTGAGGCCCTCCTGCGTGGTGATCTGCTTGGGCGCTCCGAGGCCCGAGATCAGCACGAACCCGAGGATCAGCAGCAGACCGATCAGCGGCACGTAGATCAGCGGGTTGCGGCTGAGCTTCTTCACATCCATGGTCCGTTCAGGGTATCGCGCGGGCGCTAGGGGTCCGCTGTGCGTTCACCCACGGCGTACCGGGGGTCCGAGCGCGCCGGACGGAGCATCCGCCCACGCGTCGGAGCGCGGGTCAGGAGTAGACGTGCGGGGCGAGCACCGCGACGTCGCGCAGGTTGCGGTAGCGCTCGTCGAAGTCGAGACCGTAGCCGACGACGAAGTCGGTGGGGATGTCGAAGCCGACGTACTTGCAGTCGATCTCGACCTTCGCCGCCTCGGGCTTGCGCAGCAGCGCGAGCACCTCGATCGACTCGGCGCCGCGGGTGCCGAAGTTCTCGAGCAGCCAGCTCAGCGTGAGCCCCGAATCGATGATGTCCTCGACGATGAGCACGTGCTTGCCGTTGAGGTCGGTGTCGAGGTCTTTGCGGATCTGCACGACGCCGCTCGACTTGGTGCTCGCGCCGTAGCTCGACACCGCCATCCAGTCCATCGGCGCGTGGAACGGCAGGGCCCGGGCGAAGTCGGCCATCACCATCACCGCGCCCTTGAGCACGCCCACCAGGAGGAGATCCTTGCCGGCGTAATCGACAGCCACCTGCTGGGCCAACTCGTCGAGCTTGTCGAGGATCTGCTCCTCGGTGACGAGGATCTCGGACAGGTCAGCCTGGATTTCCGTGGCGCGCATGGATCGATTTTAGGCGATCGACGCCACCCCCTCCCGCACGGGCGCCATCGGACGCTACGGTGTGCGGGACACGGGCGGATGCCCCGGACGGAAGGAACACGATGGCCCTCGACGACATCCTCACGCAGGTCCCGATCGACGACATCGCGAAACGCCTCGGCGTCTCGCACGACGAGGCGAAGGCGGCGGTCGAGCAGGGCGGCGCCGTGCTGCTCGGCGGCCTGAAGAAGAATGCCTCGACCAACGAGGGATCGGCTGCGATCGAGCGTGCGCTGAAGAAGCACGAGGGCGCGAAGACCCGCGCCTCGGTCGACGACATCGATCAGGAGGACGGCGGCAAGATCGTCTCGCACATTCTCGGTGCCGACGAGAAGAAGGTGACCGAGAAGCTCTCCACGTCGGAGAAGACCGCCGGCATCGACTTCGGAAAACTGCTGCCGATCCTCGCGCCGATCATCATGAATCTCATCGCGAACCGCGCCGGCAAGGGGAACGGGTCGGACTCGACCGGTGGGCAGGGCGGCCTCGGCGACATCATCGGCGGAATCCTCGGCGGCGGCTCCGCGGGCTCCGCGGGCGGGGGTGGCGTCACCGACCTGCTCGGCGGTCTCCTGGGCGGCCTCTTCGGCAACAAGAAGTAGCGCTTTCCCCCTCTGCGGCGGTTCCCGTCGCACGAACGGCTGCTCTCGGCGTCGAGAGCAGCCGTACGTGCGACCGGAGCGCTCGCGACGCGGGGGGTCAGCGGGCGCGGGCGGTGAAGATCAGGTCGGGGCCGCGGCGGGCGGCGGAGCATCCGGGCAGGTCGATCGGGCCCTGACCGGCCCAGTCGGTCACCAACCGGGCCACCTCGAGGGTCTGCACACGGGTCAGGCTCACCCCGAACTCGCTGTCAACCACGAGACGGATGATCCGGTGCCGCAGGGCGGCCGGGTTCGCGGCGAGCGCCGCCACGCTGACCGAGATACCCGCCTCTGCGTGCTCGACGATGTCCTCGATGGTCTCATGGATCATCTCGTCGAACGCCTCGGCGTCTTCGCGCAGCTGCTCGGCGGTGCGCGCCAGCGCCTCGGCGACGCCGGGACCGAGCTCGGCCTCGAGCACGGGCAGCACCCGCTCCCGCACACGCACCCGGGCGAAGCGGTCGTCGAGGTTGTGCGGGTCGTCCCAGACCGCCAGGTCGGATGCTGCGCAGAAGGCGCGCGTCGTCTCCCGCCGTACCGCGAGGAGCGGCCGCACCCACGCGGGGCCCTCGTCGTCCGCTCGCACCGGGGCCATGCCCTGCAGGCTGGCCGCACCTGCGCCGCGGGCGAGCCCGAGCAGCACCGTCTCGGCCTGATCGTCGAGCGTGTGTCCGAGCAGCACCGCGGTCGCACCGATGTCGGCGGCGGCTTCCCGCAGTGCGCGATGGCGCGCGTCCCGAGCCGCAGCCTCCGGGCCGCCCTCGCCCGTCACGTCGACCGTGGTCACGCGGGCCTCGAGGCCGAGGTCGGCGGCGGCGCGCGCGGCGGCGCCGGCCACCTCGTGCGAGCCGTCCTGCAGCCCGTGATCGACGACGACGGCGGTCGCGCGCAGGCCCAGCCGGGGCGCCTCGAACGCCACCGCGGCGGTGAGGGCGAGGGAATCCGCTCCCCCGGAGAGACCGACGACGAGCGCCGACCCCTCGGGTAGATCGGTGAGCGCGGTGCGCACGGCGAGACGGACCTCGGCGATGGCGGGAGCGAGCGACGGCATCCGTCCACGCTAGGGCACCGGCCGTCGTCCGATGTCCGCCGACCCGATGCGGGCGCTGTTCCGCATCTTGTGGCGGGTCTAGTCTGACGCCGTGTCCGATCACCACCCCACCACGTTCCCGACCGAGCGATTCAAGGCGTTCGTCGACGCCGTGGTGGCCATCGCGATGACGCTGCTGATCCTGCCGCTGCTCGAAGCCGTCTCCGATGCCGCCGGCGAGGGCGAGACGACGGGCCGCTTCTTCCATGAGCACGCCGGCCAGTTGCTGAGCTTCGGTCTGAGCTTCGTGCTCATCGCCGTGTTCTGGATGGGCCACCACCGCCAGTACCGCGACATCGAGCGCATCACGACACCCCTGCTGTGGATCAACGTCGCGTGGATGGCGACCATCGTGTGGCTGCCGGTGCCCACCGCCATGCTCGGACAGCTCGATGCCGACCCGCTGCAGGCGGTCGTCTACATCGGCACCCTGATCCTCACCCAGGTCACGACGCTCGGCGGATGGGTGTACGTCGCGCGGCATCGCGACCTCGGCTCGGCGTCGTCGGACGCGATCCGCGGGGGCATCGCCGGCGACCTCGCCGCGATCGCGCTGTTCGGGGCAGCCCTCGTCATCGCGGTGTCCATCCCCGCGACGGGGTACGCCGGACTCCTGATCCTGCTCCTCAACGGCCCGCTCAGCCGGGTCTTCGATCGCCTCGCGCGGCGTCGCGGGCAGGCGGGAGCACCGAGCCGCCCCGAGTAGGCTGGTGCGCGGCATCCAACCGACTTTCTCTGAGGAGTACACGCATGGGCGCACACGACGCCGTCATCGAGATCCCCCGCGGCAGCCGCGTGAAGTACGAGGTCGACCACGAGACCGGACGAGTGCACCTCGACCGCGTGCTCTACACGACCTTCGGCTACCCCGCCGACTACGGCTACTTCGACAACACGCTGGGCGAGGACGGCGACCCGCTCGACGTGCTCGTGCTGCTCGACCACGCCATCTACCCCGGCGTCGTCGTCGAGGTGCGTCCCGTCGCCGTGCTCAAGATGAGCGACGAGGCGGGCGGCGACGACAAGCTCGTCGCGGTGCTCTCGAAGGACCCGCGCTGGGCGCACATCCAGGACATCGACGACCTGCCCGAGTACACCAAGAAGGAGATCGCGCACTTCTTCGAGCACTACAAGGACCTCGAGCCCAACAAGTGGGTCAAGGTCGACGAGTGGGGCAACGCCGCCGAGGCGCAGCGCATCCTCGACGAGGCGATCGTGCGTTTCGGCGAGCAGGGTCACTGACCCCTCGCATACGAAGAAGACCCCCGGTTCCGCTGAGCGGCCGGGGGTCTTCTTCGTGTGCGGTGTCGTACGCGCGAGGCGACGCGGATGCTCAGATCGAGATGCCGCGCGCCGCCATGAAGTCGGCGGGGTTCGTGTACCGACCGTTGATGTAGACCTCGAAGTGCAGGTGGCAGCCGAAGGAGCCACCCGTGTTGCCGGCGTACGCGATGACCTGGCCGGCCTGCACGTACTGGCCGTTGCGCACCGCGAAGCCGCCGTTCTTGATGTGCGCATAGCCCGTGGCGACGCCGCCGCCGTGCTGGATGCGCACGTAGTTGCCGTAGCCGCCGTTGTAGAACGCCGCGTCGACGGTGCCCGACTGGGCCGCGTAGATGGCCGCGCCGCAGCCGTTGGCGAGGTCGATGCCGTAGTGCCAGCTCGACGAGCATCCGTTCGAGTTGCACTGCTGCGAGCGGGGACCGTAGCCCGAGCTGCGGTAACCGCCGTGCGGACGCACCCAGCCGCCGGAACCGGCCTGGCCGCCCTGGCCGCCGCCGCCTCCCCCGCCGCCACCGCCGTTGTTGTTGTTCGCTGCGGCGGCGGCTGCGGCCGCAGCGGCGGCCTCGGCAGCGGCCTTCGCCTTGCGCTGGCGCTCCTCCTCGGCGCGCGCCGCCACACCGGCCTGGTAGCCCGCGACGGTCTGGGTCGTGGTGTCCTTGAGGGCGGCGAGCTGCGCCTCCATCGTGGCGAGGTTCTCGGTCTGCTCGTCGAGGGCCGCCTGTGCAGCGTCGGCCGCAGCCTGAGCGGCGACCAGCTTCTCTTCGGCGATCTTCTGCAGGCGATCGCGCTCGTCGCGGGCCACCTGCGCCTGGTCGCTGAGCGACTGGGCGGAGTTGCGCGCGGCCACCGCGTCGTCGTAGACCGACTGGTTGTACTCGAGCAGCTTGTCCATCGTGCCGAGGCGCGAGAGCAGCTCGTCGGCATTCGCTGCGGAACCGGCGAAGAACAGCTCGAGAGAGGTGTCGTCGCCGCCGTTGCGGTAGATCTGCGCGGCGACCTGTCCGGCCTTGCGGGCGGACTCGTCGGCGATTCCGGCCTGCTCGTCGGCCTTCGCCTGGAGGCTGTCGGCCTCGGCGATCGCCGCGAAGTAGGCCTGCTGGGCGGCGTAGTACTCGTCGGAGGCGACCTTCGCGGCGGCCTGCGTGTCGGCGACCTTCTGCGTGAGCGACGAGATGAGTCCCTCGATGCGCGACACCTCGGCGGCCGCGGCGGCCTCGTTGTTCTTGGCCCGCTGCACGTCGTCCCAGCTCGGGTACGTCGCGGCGTACGCGGCGGAGACGCCGGACGTCACCCCGAAGGCGCTCAGCGCGACGACGCCCAGCGCACCGAGGCCCATGGCCCCTCGGCGGCTGACATCCCTCTTCCAGAAGGCGTCACGTTCGGCAGGCGTGGGCGCGCAGCCGCATTCCGCAGCTGCCGCGTCCGCAGCATCCTGCGTCATTCGATCGTTCACACGGCCCCTTCCGCCGGTTTCACACATGCCACAGTAACAACAAGCGTCACACCGGCACCAGGCTCACGGTCCGGATCTCGGCGTGAGCCACCGCCCCATCGTCCTCCTCAACACGCCCGGAAAACGGGCGGCGCGCCCTCGATTGGCAATTTGCCTCCACTTCCCCTTATGCTTGAGCGTCGGCAAGGAAGTCCTCCGGGACTGACTCGGCCCCATCGTTTAGCGGCCTAGGACGCCGCCCTTTCACGGCGGTAGCACGGGTTCGAATCCCGTTGGGGTCACTCCTCACCGATATAATTGAAAACAAGTATGGCCCTGTAGCGCAGTTGGTTAGCGTGCCGCCCTGTCACGGCGGAGGTCGCGGGTTCAAGTCCCGTCAGGGTCGCTCCGTGCGACGAGCTCTTTCTTCGGAGAGGGCTCTTCGTCTAGGACGCGACAGGTTCGCCCGTCGCGCGGCTCTGTAGCTCAGTTGGTAGAGCGTTCGACTGAAAATCGAAAGGTCACCGGATCGATGCCGGTCGGAGCCACACGGATCATCATTACAGTGATCCCAGAAACCCTCGCCTAGCTTCTACATGGCGGGGGTTTTGCTTTGCCCCGAGCACGGCCGATTCCCGCGGCGCTTGCCTGTATCGCCCTGCAATACGCACCTCCGCCGTCCCGGCTGCGAGCTCGCGCCATGGAGGCGGAGCGGCGAAGCCGAATCGACGCAGAACATCGATTGCCGCAAACGCACGCGCCTGCATGACGACGGGTGCGAGGAACTACGCCGTCAGCTTCGCTTCTCAGCGGCTCTCCGGCTTCTTGCCGAAGCGGCGAAGGTAGACCTGCTCCATCCGCTCATACTGCTCGCGCTCGAGGTCGGTGATCGGGTCAGCCTCCCCCGCAGCGATGCGGCGCTGAAGTCGGCTCCTCGGCACCCGCTCGCATCGGCGAACCGCGAGTCGTGCCGCACGACAGTCATCCTCCGGACGGATGCCGGTACGTCTCCGGCCCGATGCCCCGAGCCCACCTGCCGCGCGAGGCTGAGGGTATGAACGCACGCCCGGCCCTCGCCGCATCCGCCCTCGCCCTCGTCGCCGCCCTCTCCCTGACCGGATGCTCGGCCATCGACGACCTCGTCCACAAGCAGGCGACGAGCACCTTCGACGACGCCGGAGCCTTCCGCGACGACGCCGAGGTCGACGCCGACTGGGTGCCCGACGACGCGACGGCGATCACCGTCCGCACCTCGACGGTCGAGAAGGCGAAGGACGCCGTCATCCTGTTCACGAGTCAGACCGACACCCTTCCGGGCGACTGCGTCGAGACCTCGCGCACATCTGCCCCGTCCTGGACGCTCGACGACGCCCCGTCGGCGTACGAGGCGGACGACGTCTTCGTCTGCGGCGACTGGAGCGTCATCCCCGCCGCGGACGGCTGGTACGGCTGGACCCCGAACAGCGACGACGAGAAGGCCGCCGCCGCGAAGTGAGGAATCCGCGGCTCAGGCGAGACCCTTGAGGATGAGGTTCCAGTAGATCCACGGGAGCACCCAGCGGTCCATCACATAGGTGAACCGGCGCTCGCGGTAGAGGGTCTTCCAGAACGGGATCGTCGGTTCGAGACGGCCGCCGCGGTCGAACTCGGCGAAGACGGCGGTGCGCCGGGTGACCGTGAACGGCGTCTCGGTGTAGCCGTCGTAGCGGCTCGGCTTCTTCGCGTCGGTGATGCCGTCTGCGACCACCTTCGCCTGCGAGCGGATGGCTCCGCCGGAGCGAACGGTCGTGATGGGTGCCGCGTCGCCGAGCGCCCAGACGTCGGGCAACCGACGGTGTCTCAGAGTCTCGTCGTCGACGTCGACGAACCCCTCGGCATCGGCCAAGCCGCTCGCGGCGATCCACGACGCCGCCGCCTGAGGCGGGGCCGCGTGCAGCACGTCGTAGCCGATCGTGATCTTCTCACCGTCGCTGACGATGTCGAGCTCGCGCTCGCCCGGCCGGACCTCGGTGACGCTCGCACCGAAGTGCGTCTCGATGCCGTAGCGATCGAGCGAGCGCTGCAGCTCGTCGGCGACGGGCGCGATGTGGAACGGCGCCTTCTCGGGCGAGACGAAGACCACCCGCATATCGCGCAGCACGCCCTCGCTCTGCCAGCGATCGCAGGCGAGGTACATCGGCTTCTGCGCGACGCCGGCGCACGACGCGGGCTCGGCGGACTGCGTGAACACCACGGTGCCCGCGCGCAGGTCGCGCAGCACCAGCGACGCCTTCTCGGCCAGCGGGAGGGTGTAGTTCGAGACCAGATGCGGGGTACGCCGCGCCTCCTGCAGCCCGGGAACGGCATCCCACCGGCGTTCGATGCCGGCCGCCACCACGAGACGCCCGTACACGAGCCGCCGGCCGGACTCAAGCTCGACGACGTGCCCGTCGGGCTGCACGGCGACCACCCGGTCCTGCACCCAGCGGACGCCGCGCGGGGTGACGCGCGCCTGCGAGCGCACGACCTGCCGGCGCCCCGCGACACCACCCGCGATGTGCGACTGCAGCGGGGCGTAGACGTGCGTCTCGCGCGGTTCGACGACGACGATGTCGCGCACCCCGCGGCGCCGCAGCCGCGCAGCGAGCGAGATGCCCGCGTTGCCGCCACCGATGATCAGGACTGCACAGCGATCCGCTCGCGAAGAACTCGTCATGGGACCACCCTGACCCCGGAAACGGATTCGCGCCCTCCCCTTGCTTTCAGGCGAAGTGTGCGCGATCACCCCAGCCGCCGACCCACGCCTCGACGTTCGGCGCAACCCCGACGGGGTGGATGCCGGCGATCTCGCGCCGCTCGGTGCGGAAAGCATCCGTCGTCCCCCAGCGCGCGGCCCGCCGCACCGCTCGACGTGCGCGCAGCACACCCAGCGCCTCCCCCTCGTCGTCGTGCACCGCGACGACGCCCGTCTCGGTCGACCCGAGCGCGGAGACGACCGCGGCGATCGATTGCGGCTCGAGCACGACGACCGGCCGGTCCACCTCCCAGACGACGCGGGCGTCGGGCATCCGCTCATCCGCTGACACGCGCGGGTCGTCGAACGCCGCAGCGGCGTCGCCGTCGAGCACGACCTGCGCCGACGGGAATGCGGCGAGAAGGGAGTCGACCGTGACGAACAGAGCAGCCGGATCGTGCACACCGCCGAGGCGGACGGCGAGGTCCGGTGCGCTCGGCCGCAGGCCGCGGGGCGCCGACCCGGGCACCGGGATCGAGACCCCCAACCGCAGCGTCTGACCGTTGGCCCGGCCGCGCGCGGCTTCTCCGCGTTCCGCCCACTCGGGGCCGTCGTGCCACGCGACCGCCTCGGGCACGTGCGCGAGCACCGCACCCGCCTGCCACATGCGGTGCGCCCACTCCCAGTCCTCGCCCCCGTAGGTGTCGAACGACTCGTCGAAGCCCCCCACCTCGTCGAACATGCGCCGCGAGCACGCCATGACCGCACCGATGATGAAGCGGTAGGAGCGGTCGTCGGCGTCGAGCAGGTCGCGGCTGCGCGCGTACGCATCGGCGAGCCAGGACGGCTCGGACAGTTCGCACCCCGCCGCCGCGTCGACCACCGGCGCATCGGTGGCGATCCCGGTGAAGTCGGCGTGCCGGCGTCGACCGACCGTCAGCGCCTCGGGCAGCAGCGCGGGCAGCCGCGTGATCGCCCGCACGTATCCCGGCTCGGGGGCGGTGTCGGCGTCGAGGAAGCAGAGCACCTCGCCGCTGCTCGCGCACACCCCGAGGTTGCGCACGGCCGCCAGCCGGAAGCCGCGGTCCTCCTGTCGCACGAGGACCACCCCGTCGGGCACCTCGACCTCACCGGGAGAACCGTCATCGGCGACCACGATCTCGAGCAGCTCGCGGGGGTAGTCCTGCGCGCGCAGCGCGTGCAGCGTGCGGGCGAGCTCGGCGGGCTGGTCGTAGTGGGCGACGATCACCGACACCCGGGGCAGCACCGCGGGTTCGACTCCGTCGAGCTGATCCCACCGGTTGCCCACGACCCACGGCCGCCGGGTCATGCGATCACCTCGGCCCACCATCGCACGTAGGCGGCGGCCGCCTCCGGCCAGGCCATCGGCAGTTCGGTGCGCCCGTGCCACGTCGTGTCGGGGGCATCGAGGCGGCGGCGGATCTCGGCGGCGAGCTCGGCCTCGACCACAGGAGTCAGCGTGCCCGGCCGCAGCTGCGCCATCTCGTCGATGTAACGGTTGCGCACCGCCACGGGCCGTCGCCCCCACCCGATCCACGAGGCGAGCGACCCCGACGCCGAGATGTGCCGGTGCGCGATCACCGGCACCGACACCGCGCGACCGCGACGGGCGATCTCCGCATCGTCGAGCCATCCGGTGACCTCGACGTTCACGCCGAGCGCCTCGGCGCGCCGCACGAACGCCTCGAGGTCGGCGGCATGCCCGTCGGATGCCCGGCCGAGCACCGTCAGCCTCGACACACCGGCCGCCGCGGCGGCGATCGCCGCCTCGTCATGCCCCTTGCCGGGGTAGAAGTAGCCCAGCACGCCGACCGACCCGTCCGGTCGCCCCGGGTCGCCGAGGCCTCGGAGGGCGACCGGGTCGAGCGCGACCGGAAGCGGGACACTCGCCACGGGGCCGTCCCACACGTCCTCCTCTCGCAGCAGGGAACGCTCGTGGGCGCTGTTGACCACCACACCGCGCGCCGCCGCGCACACCCGGGCGTAGGCGTCGCGTCGGCGCGTGCGGCTCGGCTCGCCGTCGGACTCCTGCGGCACGTCGTGCAGCGTCACGGTCACCGGTCGCCGCGCGGTCAGCGCCTCGAACACCGACGCCGCGTCGGCGGGCGACGACCCCCACAGGCGATCGGTGAAGTGCACATGCACGGGACGGCTGTCGGAAGAGGCGGCGAGCGCATCCGGGTCGATCCTGGTGACCGATGCGTCGACCCGCCGCACAGCGTCGGCGAGATCGCCGGCGTACACCGCGACACCGTGGGTGCCCGGGTGCACGAGAAGCAGCGGAGCGCCGGTCACGCGGCGCGCCACACGGCGAGGAGCGGCGCCAGGCGCTGTACGGCGGCCGCGACGAACTCCGGATGCGCCGCGTACCACTCGGTATGAGCGGCGCGCACCTCGGCATCGTCGAGCTCGGCGCCGTCGACCAGCCAGTGCGCCCGCGGGGCATCGGGCAGCGCCCACGCCTCGACGACCTCGGGCAGCAGCGGGGCCTGCACCGAATCGAGCAGCGGACGGCCCGGGTCCACGACGCCCTCCTGCGCTCCGAGCGCGTCGAGCACACGGGCGCCGAGCGGCAGCCACACGGCGTTGCCGGGATGGTTCACCGTGCGCATCTGGTCGGCGGAGACCCGGTCGAACAGGTCGGAGACGGCGATGTCGGCACGCTGCTCGCGCTCGCGCAGCGTCATGAGCGATGCCTCCGCGACCGCTCGCACGGCCTCCGGCCGGAGCGAGTCGGCGACGGCGAGCCCGGCGGCCGCCGCCAGGGTGCGGACGTCGTGGTAGGCGACGAGGGGCGGATCGCCCTCGACGCCCGGCACGCGGATCGCGGCCTGGAACGGATGCAGTCCGCCGAAGCGCACAGGCGGCACCGTGAGCACCCGAACGGCGGAGACCTCGGCGATCTGCCGGGTACCGAGGGGCAGATCGCGGTAGTCGTCGCGGATCGGCTGGCTGACCACGGCCTCGGCCATGCCGACCAGCTCGTGCAGCCGTGCGGCCTCGGCCTCGTCCATCTCGTGCACCGGCGGCGTGCGGACGAATCGGCGTTCCGGCGCATCCATCACCAGCCGCAGAGACTCGGCCTGGCAGTTGCCGATCGTCACGCCGAAACGAGGGGGCAACGGATCGAGCCCGAAGAACTCCGAATAGTGCTGTCGGCGCCCTAGCATCGGCGACCCGGCCGGCGCAACGGTCGTGCCAGACGGGGGAAGATCGCTCATGCTACGAACGTATACCTTTCCATCTCATCGCTTCTCGTCCCCGTGCACCGCTGACAGTCCGTCGGTGCGATCTACGACAGCAGAGCACTCAGCCGTGCCAGGGAGACCCTCATCGCCACCGAACCGCACCCTCTTCGCGTCGCCTCGATACCCGCCGCCCACCCTTACGTGCGAGCGATCATCGATCCGCAGAGAGTGTCGGTCCTCGCCGATCCGCCGGTCCCCGGAGCCCCGGCGGGACAGTGGTGGCCACCGGTCGCTCTGACATCCGCCTGGCTCGAGGCGCACCGCGACGACGTCGACGTGCTCCACGTGCACTTCGGCCTGGAGTCGTTCTCGGCCGACGAGCTGCGCTCCGCCCTCGACACCGCGCGGAGTCACGGCATTCCGGTCGTCTACACGGTGCACGACCTCGACAACCCGCAGCTCACCGACCAGGCACCCTACCGCGCGCTGCTCGATGTGATCATCCCGACGGCCGACCGACTGCTCACCCTCACCGCCGGCACCGCCGAAGAGGTGCAGCAGCGCTGGGGTGTCGATGCCCGGGTTCTGCCCCACCCCACGCTGCTCGATACGCCGCCCTCGCCCGCGCCCCGGGCGCAGGACGAGGGACCGGTACGTGTCGGCGTCCATCTGCGCGACCTGCGCCCGAACATCGCGGCCGAGGAGATCGTGCGCGACGCCGTCGCCGCCGCGCGGCTGATGGAGGCGGCCGGAGTCCCCATCGTCATCGAGATCCTCCTCAACGACCACGTCCGCGACGAGGCGGCGGCCGCCCGCATCGAGGCGGCAGCCGACGGGCATCCGACCGTCGACGTGCGCCGCACCGCATATCTGCCCGATGCGGCCGTCGAGCAGTGGATCTCGGGTCTCGACCTGTTCGTGCTCCCCTACCACCACGGCACCCATTCCGGGTGGGTCGAGCTCTGCTACGACCTCGGCGTGCGCGTGGCGGCCACCGATGTCGGATATCTGCGCGAGCAGCACCCAGACGACTTCTCCCCCATCGTCCTCGGGGAGCCGCAGACGATGGTCGAGGCCGTGCGCGTCGCGGCGGTCACCCGCGCATCGATCGACGACCTCGCAGCGCGCCGGGAGCAGCGACGCGCGGAACGGGTCGCCGAGCGGCGGTCCGTGCGAACCGCGCACGCCGACCTCTACGCCCTGCTCCGCGACGGGGTGCCCGCGTGAGCCCGGTCGGCGCGTTGCGGGTGCTCGTCGTCGCCCCCGAGCGTCACGCCCTCCGGCAGCCGTACGCCGGCGGGCTGGAGGCGGTCGTCTGGAACCGGGTGCGCTGGCTGCGGTCGCGGGGACACGACGTGCGGCTCTGCGCCGCACCGGGCTCGGACTTCCTCGGCACCGACCCCCGGCTGCACCTGCCGATCGTGCAGTGGAACCGCGCAGACGACTCGTCCGACACCGACTTCCCCGAGGGGCACCGTCGGTCGATGAGCGAGGCGTTCGACCGCATCCGCGACGCCCTCGTCGACCCCGAGCACATCGATGTCGTCGACAACCACAGCCTGCACGGGGCGCCGATCCTCTGGAGCCGCGACACCGGGGTGCCCGTCGTCACCACGCTGCACACACCGCCGCTGCCCGAGATCGTGATCGCCGCGAACGCGGTCGGTGCCGGCGCGCCGCATCGCTTCCTCGCCGTCAGCCAGTTCACGGCCCGAGCATGGTCGGCCGAGGGCGTCGACGCCTTCGTCTTCCCCAATGGCGTCGATGCCACCCAGTGGCGGCCGGGCACCGGGGGGAACGACTGGGTGTGGTTCGGGCGCATCGTGCCCGAGAAGGCACCGCATCTGGCGATCCTCGCCGCCCGCCGCGCCGGCGCCCGGTTGCGGCTGGCGGGCCGTATCGGCGACGCGGTGTACTTCGCCCGCGAGGTCGAGCCCCTGCTCGGCGACGGCATCGACTACGTCGGCCCGCTGGCGCTGCCCGCGCTGTGCGACCTCGTCGGCTCTTCGTCGGTCGCTCTCGTCACGCCCGTCTGGTCGGAGCCGTTCGGTCTGGTGCTCGCCGAAGCCCTCATGACCGGCACCCCCGTGGCAGCGTTCGACTCGGGCGGCATCAGCGAAGTGCTGCGCGGGATGCCCGGCACCGCGATCGTGCCCGCGGGGGACGTCGACGCCCTCGCCCGCGCAGCGTCGTCGCTGGCCGCGCAGGTCGGGGACGCGATGTCGCGCGCGCAGGTTCGTCGGACGGCCGAGGCGCGCTACTCGCTTGCGCAGCGAAACCGCGAGGTCGAACGCGTTCTCGCCCTCTCGGCGCACGGCGCTCCCGCCGTCGACGCGGTGGAAGCGGTCGGCGCATGATCGGCTGGTACGTGCACCACCACGGGTGGGGGCACGTGACGCGGATGCGAGCCATTCGCCCCTTCCTCGACGACGACGTGACGGTGTTCTCGAGCCTGCCGCGCCCCGAGACGCTGCCCGACCGCACCACGTGGGTGCGGCTGCCGTCGGATGCCGACCCGATCGTCGCCGCCGACGGCTCGTCTCGGGAGGCCTCCGCGCTCGGCGACGTCACGGTGGGCGGCGCCCTGCACTGGGCACCGGTCGGGCATCCCGGCCATCGGGCGCGTCTGGCGACCATGGCGACCTGGATCGCCGAGAACCCCGTCACCGCGTTCGTGGTCGACGTCAGCGTCGAGGTCACGACGCTCGTGCGTCTGCTCGGTGTGCCGACGGTCGTCTTCGCCCAGCCGGGTGAGCGCACCGATCCGCCGCACCGTCTCGGCTACGACCTCGCCGATCGGATCATCGCCCCCTGGGCAGCGGACACCATCGACGCCACCGGGCTGCGGGGGCGCGACGACCGGGTGCGTCAGGTGGGTGCCATCTCGCGCTACGGCGGCCGCCCGCGCACCGCCGAGTCGGCCGAGCGCCGCGTGCTGTTCCTCAGCCGCACCCTCGACGAGAACCGCTTGCAGCGCACGATCGCGCTGCTCGAGGCCGAGGGGTGGACCATCGACACCGCCGGGGCCCGCGACGGCGACCGGGTCGACGATGTCTGGCCGCTGATCTGCGCGGCCACCGTGGTCGTGAGCGCAGCCGGGCAGAACGGCGTGGCCGACCTCGCGGCGGCGAACGCCCGCGCGGTCGTCATCGGACAGGACCGGCCTTTCGGCGAGCAGGAGCACACCGTGCGCGTGCTCGCCGCGCACGGCTATGCGCAGACCGCTCCCGAGGATGCATCGCCCGAGGCGATCGTCGCGGCGGTCCGGCGCGCGGCGGAGACGTCGCCGGAATGGGCGGGATGGGGAGTGGCCGGGGCGGCCGCCCGCGCCGCCGCCGCGATCGAGGAGGTGGTGGCGTGACCACCCGTGTGGCCGTGATCACCCCGGCGTCAAGCAATCGCCTCGCCCATCTGCACCGGCAACGGCGATTCCTGCGCGACGCCGAGACCGCCGACATCGAGATCGTGCGGGTCGAGGCGTGGCTCGACGCCGACGAGGCGCCGGCGCCCGAGCGCGTGCGCCAGGTGCACGTGCCGCCGGGGCCCGACGGCATGCGGGTCGGCACCGCCCGCAACGCGGCCGCGCGCGCGGCGCTCGACGAAGGGGTCGACCTGCTCGTCTTCCTCGACGTCGACTGCCTGCCGGGACCGCAGATGCTCGAGCGCTACGTCGATGCCTCCCGCGCTCACCCCGACGACATCCTGTGCGGACCCGTGACCTACCTCGAGAGCGTGCAGCGCCCCGCGGATGCCGGTGAGCTCGACGCGCTCACCCGCCCCCATCCCGTGCGGCCGCACCCCGCCGACGGTACGGTCGTCGCCGCCGACGCCTCGCAGTACGACCTGTTCTGGTCGCTCTCCTTCGCCGTGACACCCGCGACCTGGGAGCGACTGGGCGGCTTCGACGAGGTCTACGAGGGGTACGGCGCCGAGGACACCGATCTCGGCCGGCGCGCCCGCGCCCGCGGAGTGGGCCTGCAGTGGGTGGGCGGCGCGCACGCGTACCACCAGTGGCACCCCGCCGGCACACCCCCGTGGCGGCACATCGACGACATCCTGCGCAACGGCGCGCTCTTCGCCGAGCGCTGGGGCGAGTGGCCGATGCGCGGGTGGATCGACGCCTTCGTCGAGGCCGGTGCGGTGGAGGCCATCGACGGGGGCTTCCGGCGCACTGCTCACTGAACCGGCCGCCCTTCGCGTGACACGGCTCGGCCCCGCCGCGTTCGGGTCGCGTCGGGGCCGAGCCGGAGTGGGCGTGCGGGGGTCAGCCCACTCCCTCCATCGCACTCGTCTCGGTGTTGCCGATGCGGGCGATGACGTCGGGGTGACGGCGCGCAAGGAACGCGTACCGGGTG
>JASCNZ010000022.1 GCA_029959905.1 Microbacteriaceae bacterium PS02344 | reverse complement strand
CGCCCCCCCCGCCCCCCCCCCCCCCGCCCCCCCCGGGGCGGGGCGGGCCCGGCGCCGCACCAGGGGCGATCAGGAGTTCGGGGGCGTGATGACGCAGCCCCAGGTGTCCTTCTCCTTCTCGCCGACGTTGTCCTGGGTGAGGGCGAAGCCGGGGTCGAGCAGCAGCTCGTCGGGGTCGGTCTCGCCCTCGTCGATCGCCCCGGCGAGCGCGGTGAGCAGCTGCTCGGCCTCGGTGAAGAGGTCCTGCACGCCGGTCGCGTCGACGAAGCCGTCCTTGAGCAGCGTGCACGCGCGGTTGTCGCCGTCGATGCCGCCCATGATCACGTGGCCCTTCTCACCGGAGGCCTTCCACAGGCCCATCGGCTCGAGCACGGAACGGATCTGCGGGTAGAGGAAGTCCGACGAGGTGAAGAGCAGGTCGATCTCGGGGTTCGCCTGCATGGCCGCCTCGAGGTTCGCCTGGCCGGTCGCGGCATCCCAGTTGGTCTGCACCTCGATCGGCTCCTCGAACAGGTCGGGGTGCGCGTCGACGACGTCGTAGAAGCCGTTGCGGCGCTCGAGCGCGTTCTGGTCGCTGAGGTTGCCGACCATGATGACGGAGCGGATCTTGCGGTCGAGGCCCAGCGCCTCGGCCTGGGTGACCATGTGCTCCATGGTGGCGGCCGAGACGCCGCGGTTGTCGGCGACGGCCACGATGGCCGCGCCGTCTTCGGATGCCGGAGGACGGTTGAACACCCCGATCGGGATGTCGGCCTTGTTCGCCTCGGCGATGATCGTGTCGGCGCTCGACCCGTCCTCGGGGATGATGACGATGCCGTCGACGCCCTGGGTGATGCAGTCGTTCATCTGCTCGAGCTGCTTGTTGGGGTCTTCGTTCGAGTTGTGCTCGATCACGCGGGCGTCCGCCGCCTCGAGCGAATCCGAGATGGCGGCGATGCCGGCCGCCCAGAACTCGGTCTCGCTGCCCGAGAACCCGAAGCAGATCGTCTTGCCCTCCAGCGAGACGCCCACGTCGATCGCGGCGTTCTCGGACGATGCGGCGTCTCCGCCTCCGCCGCCACCGGTGGTGGCGCAGCCGGACAGTGCCAGTGCGGTGAACGCTGCGACGGCGATGCCCGCAGCGAGGGTGCGTGTGCGCGACACGAGGCCTCCTTGACTCGTCAGAGACGCACTTGGTCTCTGGTATGCCACACTATAGCCAGGCCGCATGCCGACACACAACACGGTCGGCGAGACCCGCCACCTGCGATGATGGAGGCGCGCATCCGCGGATACACAGGAGGACCGATGGAGTTCACTCAGTTGCAGCGCGAGCCGTCGCTGGCGTCTCGGGTGACCGAGAGCATGCTCGCGACGATCGCCTCCGGGCGCTTCTCCCCCGGTGACTGGCTGCCGTCGGAGCGCGAGCTGTCCGATCAGTTCGGCGTCTCCCGCACCGTGATCCGCGAGGCCGTGCGGGGCCTGGAGGCCAAGGGAGTGGTCGAGGTGCGGTCGGGACGCGGCGCGCGCGTCGCGCACGTCAGCTCGTCGCGCGTGTCGGAGAGCCTGCAGCTGTACCTGAGTGGCGCGCAGTCGCAGCAGCTGCTGGGGCCGGCCGAGATCAGCGAGGTGCGTGGCACGCTCGAGCTGCGGCTCGTCGAACTCGCGTGCGAGAAGGCGAGCGACGCCGACCTCGACGAGATCCAGGCGAGCCTCGACGCGATGGCCGATGCCGCGACCGCAGTCGCGGCCGCCGCCGCCGACGCCGAGTTCCACCGCCGCATCGCCCTGGCCACCCACAACGCCCTGTACGTCGCGCTGCTCGAATCCCTGAACGCGGTGATGATGCCCATCCGTGAGCACAGCCTCGAACTCGACGGACGTCGCGAGCGCACTCTCGCGCAGCACGGCGCCGTGCTCGACGCGCTTCGCGCCCGTGACCCGCGTCGCGCCCGCGAGGCGATGGGCGGCCACCTCGACGATTCGCGTCAGTACTACGAGCCGGTCGACGGAACGGATGCCTCGTGACCGCGCTGCAGGGGCGCACCGCCCTCGTGACCGGCGCCGCCTCCGGCATCGGTCGCGCCACGGCCCAGCGCTTCGTGCGCGAGGGCGCGACGGTGTTCTTCGCCGACCGCGACCTCGACGGCGCGCGTGAGGCCGCCGCAGAGGTCGACGGCGCGGCGCATGCGCTCGGCGTCGACATCTCCGATGAGGCGTCGGTCGCCGCCGCCTTCGCCGAGGCGGGCCCGCTCGACGTCGTCGTCGCCAACGCCGGGGTGCAGCTGATCGGGTCGGATGCCCGCGTCGGCGACCTCGACCTCGATGTGTGGCGGCGCACGCAGGACGTGAACATGACCGGCACGTTCCTGACGCTGAAGTACGGCGTGCGCGCCATGACGCCTGCCGGCGGGTCGATCATCGTGACCGGCAGCCCCACCGCGCTGAACGGCGAGGGCGCCGGGTTTGCGGCGTACAGCGCCTCGAAGGCCGGGGTGCACGGCCTCGCCCGCACCGCCGCGGCTGACTATGCCGATGCGGGCATACGCGTGAACGTGGTCGTTCCCGGCCACATCCTCACACCGCTCGTGTCGGGCATCGTCGAAGACGAGGCGGCCCGCACCGCCATCCTCTCCCGAATCCCGGTGCGGCGGGCGGGCACTGTCGCCGACGTTGAGGGCATCATGGTCTACCTCGCCGGTGACGAGTCGCGGTATGCGACCGGCTCGGTGTTCGTCGTCGACGGTGGCATGACGACGCTCTGACGCTCGCAGCCACGCTGCGGTCACAGCCGGAACGGTCCCTTCGTCTCAGACACCTTCGCTCTGTTACTGCAGCGCGGTGCGCCCGGTGCCCACGGCGTGTAGCTCGACGCCGTCCGGGACGAACGGTGCGATGAGGGGCGGATGCCAGGTCGCCGACACCGTCACCCGGGCGGATACCCCGTCGGGTGCTTCCGCGGACACGAGCCGCGCGTCGCCCGGGAGTGCAGCCAGGATCAGCGCCGCCTGCTCGCGCACGCCTGCGTCCGTCACCACCGCGCGTACACCGTCCTCCGCCGGTTCGAGGGTGTAGCCGTCGGCGCCCGCGGCGGCCGCGGAGGCGGCGAGCGCATCGAGACGCTTCTGGGCGAGATGCAGGTCGGTGGCGCACACGCAGACGAGCACCACGGCGAGCGCGAGCAGCACGTAGCCGAGCGTCAGCACGAGCACGCTGCCCTCGTCGTGCGGCCGGTCGACGACCGGTCGGCTCCGCTGGGGGCTTCGTGTCGCGCGGCCGCTCATCCCGCTCCCTCCGCGCCGATCCTCTGCACGGAAGACGCCTCGATGGGGATGGCCGTCGCCCTGTCGAGTCCGAGCACGGGCGGGACGAGGGGCAGCCGGGCGGTGGCGCGCACCGTCACCGTGACGATCGCCCCGGGTGACGGACAGCCACCCACCGCAGGGGCGCAGTCGATCGAGACGGCGAGCGATTCGGGATCGAGCCCGTACTCGGCCACCACGTTCGCCAGCACCGGTTCGGCGATCTCCCGAGCGGACTCCGGGTCGTTCGCGAGCGCGATCGCCCGCGCGGTGTGTCGGGCGGCGGCCTCCACGCCGAACGACTGCGTCTGCAGCGCGCCCAGCACGATCACGAGGTAGGCGAGCGGCACGAGCAGGATGACGCCGACGGTGATGAACTCCAGCGCCGCCGATCCCCTGTCATCCGTCGCCCAGGCTCTCGCTCGGCGCATGCGCGGTCACCTCCAGCACACCCGCCACCCCGATGAGTCCGACGACCGGCAGCGAGGTGCGCACCCGCACGTCGACCCTCTCCGCGTCGCCAACATCCGTCACTCCGATGGAGATGTCCTCTGCGTAGGCCGCGCCGATCGCGCGGGTGATGACCTCTCGCGTGCGGCCGATACCCGCGGCGAGGTCGGTGTCGGCGAGAGCCGCGTGATACGCGCCCTCCACCGCCGCGTCGTGCACCACGTTCCGCACGTACACGGCGAGCGCGAGCTGCAGCACAGCCAGAGTCAGCAGCGTGAGGAGCGACCCGACGAGCACGAACTCCACCGGACTCGACCCGTCGTCGCCGAGCCCGCGCGACCGCGGGATCACAGCCCCGAGACCCGCTGGATGGCCTGCTCGAACAGCGACGTCAGGGCGGGGCCGGCGACGGCCCAGATGATCACCACCAGTCCCGCGGTCATCAGCGTCACGAGCACCCAGCCCGGCACGTCACCGCGCTCGTCGGCGCTGAGGTCACGAACCCAGACACGGGTGGCGGACCAGGATCGTCGAATCGTCGTCATGGGTTTCCTTCTCTGTGGGGAGCTCAGCCGATGCCGAGTCTCAGGATGAACAGACCGGGGAAGATCGCGAAGAGCACCGACAGCGGCAGGATGAGGAACACCAGCGGCAGCAGCATGAGGATCTCCTTGCGGCCCGCCTGCTCGATGAGCAGTCGCTTCGCCTCCTCTCGCGCGTCGCCCGCCTGCGCCTGCAGCACGGCGGCCAGGGGCGCCCCGCGTTCCAGCGCCGCCACGATCTGATCGACGGCGCGCGACAGCGCGGGCAGTTCCAGCCGCGACGCCATGTCGATCAATGCCTCGACGAGCGGCGACCCCGTCCCCACCGCGACCACCACCCGGCGCAACTCGGCGGTGAGCTCTCCCGATCCGATGGCGGCGACGCGCCGGAGCGCGTCCGGGAAGCCCTCGCCCGCCGAGAGGCAGAGTGCGAGGAACTCGAGCGTCGTGGGAAGTTCGTCGGCGAGGCGCGAACGACGCGAGCGGACTCGAGCCGTGAGTCGCATGTCGCACGCGACAGCCGCGCCGAGCGCCGTCAGCGCGGGGAGCACCACGACGGGCGGCGACATGCGCCCGGACACCGCGAGCACGATGATCGCGCCTGCCCCCGCAATCAGCCCGCCGACGAGCCACGCGAGCTGCCGAGAACGGAATGCCGGTGCCGATGTCTCGAGTCCGGCCTGAGCCAACCTGCGGCTGAGCGCCGCGCTCCCGCCCAGCATCCGATCGGCGAGAGCGACCACCTGCTCCCGCAGCGGCCGCCGGCCCGGGAGGAGTCCGAGGATGGGCCGGACTCCACTGGGGAGCGCCGCATCCGGTACGACGTCGCGCACGTACGGCGCGATGCGGACGGCGAGCGGCGCCGCCCGCCACGCGGGGAGCAAGGACAGGAGGCACAGGATGCCGGCGGCGAACGCACCTCCGGCGAGCAGGGCCGTCGCGAGCGCCGTGCCCGCGCTCATCCGAACCACCGCCGGGGCTCGGGCAGACGGCCGATACGTGTCATGATGCGGAACGCGGCGGCGGACACGGCTGCCCCGATCACGATCACGAGCACGCCCTCCGGGGTGCCATAGGCATCCGCCCCTTCCGGCCGGAGGACCAGCAGCCCCAGGATGACCCACGGGGCGACCGCCCCGAGGACGGCGGCACCGCGGATCCACGACTGCCGCGCCTCGACCTCGCCTCGCACGGCCGCATCTGCGCGGACGGACGCACCGAGCGCGCGCAGCACGGCCGTCAGTTCGGTGCCGCCGACTTGCCGAGCCATGCGCAACGTCTCGACGATGCGGTCGGCGATCGGATCGGCGAGCGACTCCTTGAGCCGGTCTAGTGCCTCGTCGAACCGACCTGTCGCAACGAGGTCGCGCGAGAACACCGCGAATGCCGGGCGGAGTACCGTCGGTGCGGACTGCTCGAGCGCCGCCACCGCGTCGGGGAGCGACAGTCCCACGCGCAACGACGCGATCAGCAGATCGCACACGTCGGGCCAGAGCTGGCGGCGCACTCGGCGCAGCCGCAGACGGCGTCCGCGGAGCACGACGACCGGCGCCGCGGCCGCGGCCGTCCCCGCCAACACCGCGAGCACCCCCAGTCCCGAGATCAGCCACGCCAGTGCTCCGGCGATCGCGCCGGCCGCCGCCATCACCGTGAGCAGAGCGCGGGGTGTGACCGCCGCCGCTCCGGCCTCGCGCAGCAGTCGTGCCGTGCGCCCGACGGAGACCTCGGATTCGACCTTCGGGCGTCGAGGCCACAACAACGGCGACACGCACAGGAGCAGTCCGCCGCCGAGCAGGGCACCCAGCAGCAGCCTCATGCTCCGATCCCGACGAACAGCGCCTCGGTCACGAGGCGGCCATCGCGGACCTCCCCCGTCGGAGCGATCACCTCGGCCACCCGTCGCGCGCCGCTCGGCTCCCGCACGCAGTGCACGACGAGGTCGACGGCGGTGGCCAGCACGGGCAGGAGGAACGACCGATCGATGTTGCGTCCGGCGAGGAGCGGGAGCAGGCCGAGCTTCTCGAGAGCGTCGGCCGCCGAGTTCGCGTGCACCGTTCCCGCGCCCGGCACCCCGGTGTTCAGAGCGAGAACCAGGTCGAGCGCCTCCGCGTCGCGCACCTCGCCGACGACCAGACGCTCCGGACGCATGCGCAGCGCCTCTTTGACGAGTCTCCGCAGAGTGATCTCGCCCGTTCCCTCGAGGCCCGCCTGGCGGCCCTGGAGCGCGACGAGGTCGGGACCGTCGACCGCCAGCTCGAACGTCTCCTCCACCGTGACGATGCGCTGCACATCCGCACACGCGGCCAGCAGCGCACCGAGCATCGTCGTCTTGCCCGCATGCGTCGCCCCCGACACGATCACCGTGCGGCCGTCTCTCATCGCGGCCCGCAGCATGCTCGCGACGTCGGCGGGAAGTGCCCCCTGCGCCACCAGTTCGTCGAGCGTGCGGTGGCCGGGGAGGAACTTGCGGATGTTCACCGCCCACCCGCCGCGCACCACATCGGCGATCGCGACGTGCAAGCGCGAGCCGTCCGGCAGCGACGCGTCGACGAACGGCTGACCGATATCGACCCGACGTCCCGTCGCCTGCAGCATCCGCTCGACCAGATCGCGGATCGCCGGGCTTTCGAGCCGTAGGTCGGTGCGCTCCCCCACCCCGCCTCGGGCGACGTGCACCCGACCGTCGCCGTTGACCCAGATCTCCTCGATGCCCGGATCGTCGAGAAGGGGCTGCAGCACCCCGTAGCCGTGGACGACCGAGAGCACCTCGCGTACCGAGCGCGCCTCGTCGTCGATCAGCGCTCCGCCGCGGGCGAGCGCGAGATCGTTGTGCCGCCGCACCTCCTCTTCCGCCGCTCGCTGAGCCGCGTCGGGGTCGGTACGCGGATCGGTGCCGTCTCGACGCAGACGCATCCGAACGCGGTCGGCCACGGTGAAGGAGGGGGAATGCACGCGAGGAATCCTTGCAAGAATCGCGCTCCGGCCTCCGGAGTTATCCACAGCGGCGGCGAATCGACCACGAACCGGCGCCCCGGGCGTCCGTCGCGCGGCGGATTCCCGGTGAGAAGCGACGCCGGCTCGGTAGACTGGGCGCGCGCGGGAGTGGTGGAATTGGCAGACACGCAGGATTTAGGTTCCTGTGCCCCAGGGCGTGTGGGTTCAAGTCCCACCTTCCGCACCGATCGGCCGCTGTCCGCGGTCGTCTGCACGACCGCCGCACCGCGACACTCGACGGGACCCCCATGCACCACGCCGCACTCCTCCCCTGGCTCGACCCCGCCACGATCATCGGCATCGCGGGCCCGTGGGCGTTGCTGGTGGTCTGCTTCATCGTGTTCGCCGAGACCGGTCTGCTCGTCGGCTTCCTGCTGCCGGGCGACACCCTGCTCGTCATCGCCGGTCTGCTGTCGCACCCGATCGCCGGGTCCGAGCACGGCGTCTTCGGCATCAACGTCTGGTTGGTCGCGCTGCTGATCGGCCTGTCGGCGTTCGTCGGCGGCGAGGTCGGCTATGTGATCGGCCACAAGGGCGGACCGGCCGTGTTCGAGCGCAAGGAATCGGGGCTGTTCAGCCGCAAGAACGTCGAGCGCACCAACGCCTTCTTCGAACGCTTCGGCGGCATCACCGTCATCCTCGCCCGCTTCGTGCCCATCGTGCGTACGTTCGCCCCCGTCGCTGCCGGCGTCGGTCACATGCCGTGGCGCAAGTACACGCTCTATAACCTCATCGGTGCCGTGCTCTGGGGCTTCGGCCTGACGATGTTCGGCTACGCGGTCGGGTTCATTGAGCCCGTTGCCAACTTCGTCGAGAACTACATCGACCTCATCCTGCTCGCCGCCGTCGGCGGCACGGCCCTCGTCACGCTCTGGCACTACCTCCGCGAGCGCTACAAGGCCAACAAGGAGGCCGCGCTCGGCGACGGCGAGACCGATGCCGACGAGGCGCGCGAGCTCACGCTCGACCGCGAGGTCTTCGACCGCGCCCCCGACATCGACGGCGACGGAAAGCACTGACGCTCCCACCGGAGCAAGACAGACGGGCGGATGCCCGGCGCTGAGGCCCCGGGCATCCGCCCGTCGTCGTCAGCTAGCCTTCTTCTTCGGCTCGGACTTCTTCGCTGCGGTCTTCGAACCGGACGACGAACCGGCCCCGGACTTCGCGCCCGTCTTCGCATCCGACCCCGAATTCGACGCCGACGCGGACTTCGCGCCGCCCCCTGACTTCGACGCAGACCCCGACTTCGACGCCGACCCCGACGACCCGCTGGCCCCGCCCTTCGCCGCGGCACGCTGCTCCTTGGTCTTCGCGACGCTCGCGCGCAGCGCCTCCATGAGGTCGATGACCTCGCCGCTCTTCTCGCCCTCGGCGTCGTCGAACGTGTCAGAGACGTCGAAGCCCTCGCCCGCCTCGATCTTCGCGTCGATGAGCGTGCGCAGCTCTTTCTGGTACTCGTCGACGAACTCATCGGGGTCGAAGTCGCTCGAGTAGCTCTCGACGAGCGCCTCCGACAGCTCCAGTTCCTTCTTCGAGATGCGCACGTCTTCGTGCAGCGCCGGGAAGTCGACCTCGCGCACCTCGTCGGCCCACAGCAGCGTCTGCAGCACGAGCACATCGCCGCGCACCCGCAGAGCGGCGAGGCGCGTCTTCTGCCGCAGCGTGAAGCGCACGATCGCGGTGCGGTCGCTCTGCTCCAGCGTCTTTCGCAGCAGCACATAGGCCTTGGGCGACTTCGAGTCGGGCTCCAGGTAGTAGGGCTTGTCGAGCGTGAGCAGGTCGACCTGCTCGGTCGGCACGAACTCGACCACGTCGATCTCGCGGCTCTTCTCCGACGGCAGGGCGGCGAGGTCGTCCTTGGTGAGCACCACCGTGTGCCCGTCGTCGACGTAGGCGCGGTCGATGTCGGAGTACGCGACCGTCTCGCCGCAGATCTCGCACGTGCGCTGGTAGCGGATGCGCCCGCCATCCTTGTCGTGCACCTGGTGCAGCGGCACGTCGTGGTCCTCCGTCGCGGAGTACACCTTCACGGGAACGTTCACGAGGCCGAAGGTCAGCGCGCCCTTCCAGATGGTTCTCATGACCTCAGTGAACACCAGGCGCCCGAGCCGCGGCCAGTCCCTTGACTACGCTGACGGTATGGTCGCAGACGGTCAGATCGTGCAGGTGGAGGGCCGTCGGCTGCGCGTGACCAACCTCGACAAGGTCGTGTACCCCGAGACGGGCACCACGAAGGGCGAGATCATCGCCTACTACTCGGCCATCGCCCCGCAGCTGCTCCCCCAGCTCGCCGGGCGCCCGGTGACCCGCAAACGCTGGGTCGAGGGCGTCGGCACGGCGGATGCTCCCGCCGAGGCGTTCTTCACGAAGCAGCTCGAGCCCGGCGCGCCCGAGTGGATCCCCCGGCAGGCGATCGAGCACTCCGACGGACCCAAGCAGTACCCGCTGGTCGACGACGTGCCGACGCTCGTGTGGCTCGCGCAGGTCGCGGCGATCGAGCTGCACGTACCGCAGTGGCGCTTCACCTCCGACGGTCTGCCGGGCAACCCCGACCGTCTGGTGCTCGACCTCGACCCGGGGCCCGGCGTGGAACTGGAGCAGTGCGCCATGATCGCGCGGCTCGCGCGCGGCATCCTCACCGGCATGGGACTCGACCCGATGCCCGTCACCAGCGGCAGCAAGGGCATCCACCTCTACGCCGCGCTCCCCGGGGCGCAGACGAGCGCGGAGATCTCGGCGGTGGTGAAGGAGATCGCGCGCATGATCGAGAACGAGCACCCCGATCTCGCGACCGCCACCATGTCGAAGGCCGTGCGAGGCGGCCGGGTGTTCCTCGACTGGAGCCAGAACAACGGCAAGAAGACGACGATCTCGCCGTACTCGCTGCGCGGTCGCGCGCACCCCTGGGTGGCGGCACCCCGCACCTGGGACGAGCTCGACGATCCCGGTCTGCGGCAGCTCGACTTCGAGGAGGTGCTGGCACGCGCCGCCGCGGGCCTCGACCCGATGGCGACGGTGACGCCCGCACGGGATGAAGCGTCGCCGTCGGAGCAGGCGCCCCCGCCCGACGATGACCCGCCCGCCGCCGCGGCACCCGCGCCCTCGACCCGGGCGGGGGATGCCCCCACCTCCACCCCGCGCTCCCGCACCCGCGACCGCATCCGCGCTGCCGCCACCGCGCGCCCCGACCCGCAGTCCACGCTTCCGAGCATCGAGCCGATGCTCGCCGAGAACGGCACACCCGCGCTGGCGCGCCGCCTCGGAACGCCGCCGTGGGTCGAGGTGAAGTGGGACGGCATCCGCGCGCTCGGCACCTGGGCCGACGGACGGATGCGCCTGCACGCCCGACGCGGCACCGACATCACCGGCCGCTACCCCGAGCTCACCGCCGACGGCGCGCCCTTCCTGCCCGCGTCAGACGCTGTCGTCGACGGCGAGATCGTCGCATTCGACCGGCAGGGGCACCCGAGCTTCGCGCTGCTGCAGAACCGCATGCACCTGACCCGGCCGCGCGAGATCGAACGCGAGGTCGTGCGCACCCCGATCGTGTACCTCCTCTTCGACCTGCTGCGCCTCGACGGCCACGACCTCACCGGTCTGCCCTTGCGCGACCGTCGGGCTCTCCTCGACGAGCTGGTACACGACCTCGACGCGCCCGTGCAGGTGCCGCCGGTGTTCGACGACCTCGACGCCGCGCTCGCGGCGAGCGCGCAGTTCGGTCTCGAGGGCGTCATGGTGAAGGACGCGTCGTCGCGCTACCGCCCCGGGATGCGTTCACCCGCCTGGCTGAAGCTCAAACACACCCGCACGCAGGAGGCGGTGATCGTCGGCATCCGTCCGGGCAAGGGCGACCGCGAGCGCACGCTCGGATCGCTCCTGCTGGCGGTGCGCGACGAACCCGGCGGTGACCTGCAGTACATCGGGCGCGTCGGATCGGGCTTCACCGACCGCATCCTCACCGACCTGCTCGCCCGCCTCGACCCCCTGCGCGTCGACCGCGCTCCCCTCGAGGGTGTGCCGGGCCCCGACGCCTCCGACGCCCTCTGGGTGTCTCCCGACCTCGTCGGCGAGGTCGAATTCGCGAACTGGACGCCCGACGGCGTACTGCGCCACGCTCGCTGGCGCGGTCTGCGACCCGACAAGACCGCCGCCGACGTCGTGCGCGAGAGCTGAACGGGCGACGCGAGGAGAGCGGATGCTCAGACGTGCCGCGGGTCGCAGTGCGCCTGCTCCGCCGGCTCGATCTGGAAGGTCGAGTGATCGACGTCGAAATGGTCGACGAGGCAGCCGCGCAGATCGGCCAGCAGCGCGGCGCTCCCCCCGCCCGCCAGAAGGGCGGGCTCGACGGTCACGTGGGCGCTGAACACCGGCGCCCCCCGCGTGAGCTGCCACACGTGCACGTCATGCACCCCGACGACACCGGGGAGGCCGAGCAGGTGGGCGCGGATGTCGGCGACCGCGGTGCCCTGGGGTGCCGACTCCGACAGCACCGAGAACACCTCCCCCAGCAGCGCGATCGCCCGCGGCACGATCATCACGGCGATGAACAGCGAGGCGAGGGCATCCGCCGGCATCCACCCCGTCGTCACGATCACGACGGCGGCGACGATGACGGCGGCCGACCCGATGAGGTCGCCCATCACCTCGAGGTAGGCGCCGCGCACGTTGATGCTCGTGCGCTGAGCGCGGCTGAGCAACCACATCGAGACTGCGTTCGCGAGCAGACCGACGCCCGCGACGACGAGCATGAGACCGCCCGCGACCTCGACCTCCTGCGGGGCGAGCAGGCGTCCGACGGCCTCGATCCCGACCCAGCCCGCGAGCAGCAGCAGGATGATCGCGTTGATCAACGCCCCGAAGACCTCGGCGCGCTGGTACCCGAAGGTCCGGCGATCGTCGGCGGGGCGTGCCGCCACGGCCGCCGCGATGAGCGCGATCACCAGGGCCGACGCGTCGGTGAACATGTGCGCCGCATCGGCGAGCAGCGCCAGCGACCCCGTCAGCACCGCTCCGACCACCTGCACGAGCATGATCGTCGCCGTCAGGCACAGCGAGATCGTCAGCAGGCGGCGGTGGCCTGCCGAACGGATGCCGCCGGCGGCGGGTGCGTGATCGTGCATGCTCCCAGGCTAGAACGCCCGCACCCGGTCGGAGCGAGATTCCGGCTAGTCGGGAAGGGTAACGAGAACCAGTCTCAGAGGTCGGCGAGGAGCGGAGCGAGCTGCTCGAAGGCGCGGGCGCGATGCGACTGCACCTGCTTCTCGTCATCGGTGAACTCGCCCACCGTGCGCTCGGCACCGGCGGTCTGCCCATCCGGCACGAAGATCGGGTCGTAGCCGAACCCGCCGCCGCCGGATGCCGCATGCGCGAGACGGCCCGGCCAGATGCCCGTCACGACCTGCTCGCCGCCGTCGGGCGTGACGAGCGCGATGGTGGAGGTGAAGTGCGCCGTGCGGTGGGGGTCGGCGATGTCGCGCAGCTGATCGAGCAGCAGATCGAGGTTGGCGGAGGCATCCTTCTTCTGCCCCGCCCAGTAGGCCGAGAAGACGCCCGGCGACCCGCCGAGCACATCGACGCAGATGCCCGAGTCGTCGGCCAGCGCCGGCAGTCCGGTGTGCGCCGAGGCGGCCCGCGCCTTGATGAGCGCGTTGTCGGCGAAGGTCACGCCGTCTTCGACCGGTTCGGGGCCGTCGTAGGCGACCACCTCGAGATCGGGCCGCACGCGCGCCACGATCTGCTGGAACTCCGCCACCTTGTGCGGGTTGTGCGTGGCGAGCACGACCCGCATGGTCACTCCCCCGCCAGCGCCGTGCGCTGGTGCTGCGTCAGCGTCGCGCATCCGTCGACGCCGAGGCCCAGGAGCGCGTCGAGCTCGCTCTTGTCGAACGGCGCACCCTCCGCAGTGCCCTGCACCTCGACGAACAGCCCCCGGCCGGTGACGACGACGTTCATGTCGGTCTCGGCACGCACGTCCTCGACGTAGGCGAGGTCGAGCATCGGCTCACCGTCGATGATCCCGACCGACACCGCGGCGACCGAGTCGATCAGCGGCGTCGAGTTGCGGCCGATGAACTTCTTCTCACGTCCCCACTCGATCGCGTCCGCCAACGCGACGTACGCGCCGGTGATCGCGGCCGTGCGGGTGCCGCCGTCGGCCTGCAGAACGTCGCAGTCGATGACGATGGTGTTCTCGCCCAGCGCCTTGGTGTCGACCACCGCACGCAGGGCGCGGCCGATGAGACGCGAGATCTCGTGCGTGCGCCCGCCGATGCGGCCCTTGACGCTCTCGCGATCGTTGCGGCTGTTCGTGGCCCGGGGCAGCATCGAGTACTCCGCCGTCACCCAGCCCTTGCCCTTGCCGGTGAGCCAGCGGGGAACACCGTTCGTGAACGAAGCCGTGCACAGCACCTTGGTGCCGCCGAAACTGATCAGCGCCGAGCCCTCGGCATGCGAGCTCCACCCCCGCTCGATCGTGATCTCGCGGAGCTGGTCGGTGGCGCGGCCGTCGGCGCGGACGATGTCGGACATGGTGTTCCTTCGGTCGAGGGACTACTGCGGATCGGTGAGAGAGGCGGGAAGCGCGATGACGCCGGTCTGCACGAGCTGCACGTCGCGCACCTCGCGCCCCATGAGGCGGTTCGCGAGGGCGGTGAAGTCGGCGGCCGAGTCGCCGGTCGCCTCGTAGACGTAGCTCGCGTTGGCGTCGGGCGACGCGAGCAGGTCGCCGCGCACGAGCTGGCGGTAGACGTCGCCGGCGGTCTCGTCGTCGCTCGACACGAGGGTGACGCCCTCACCCATGACGTAGCTGATCGCTCCGCGCAGGAACGGATAGTGCGTACAGCCGAGCACGAGGGTGTCGACCCCGGCGTCGCGCAGCGGGGCCAGGTACTCCTCGGCCACGGCGAGCACCTCGGGGGTGCCGGTGATCCCGGCCTCGACGAACTCGACGAACCGGGGGCACGCCGCGGTGAACACCTGCAGCCGCTCGTTCACCTCGAGCATGTCCTGGTAGGCGCGCGATCCGATCGTGCCGACCGTGCCGATCACGCCGATGCGGCCGTTGCGGGTGGTCGACACGGCGCGGCGGACCGCCGGGCCGATGACCTCGACGACGGGCACGTCGTAGCGCTCCCGCGCATCGCGGAGCATGGCCGAGGATGCCGTGTTGCAGGCGATCACGAGCATCTTCACGCCCTGATCGACGAGGGTGTCGAGCACCTCGAGCGAGTAGCGGCGCACGTCGGCGATCGGCTTCGGCCCGTACGGCGAATGCGCGGTGTCACCGATGTAGACGAACGACTCGCGGGGCAGCTGGGCGCGAATGGCCCGCGCCACCGTGAGCCCGCCGACACCGGAGTCGAAGATACCGATGGGCGCGTCGTTCATGACTCCCCAGCCTACTCGGGCCGAGACGACCCGGGGGTTCCGGCTCACTAAGCTGAGGCGCATGACCTCGTCGACGGCGCTGCTCACCGACCGCTACGAACTCACGATGCTCGCCGCCTCGTTGCGCGACGGCACGGCCGCACGCCCGAGCGTGTTCGAGCTGTTCTCGCGCCGACTGTCGGGCGGCCGACGGTTCGGCGTGGTGGCGGGCACGGGCCGGCTGCTGAGCCTCATCCGCGACTTCCGCTTCGGCGACGACGAGCTGCGCTTCCTGCGCGACAACGACGTGGTCGACGCCGACTCGCTGCGCTACCTCGAGGACTACCGCTTCACCGGCACGATCCGTGGCTACCGCGAGGGCGAGCTGTACTTCCCCGGGTCGCCGATCCTCACGGTCGAGGGCAGCTTCGCCGACGCCGTGGTGCTCGAGACCCTCGCCCTCAGCGTGCTCAACCACGACTCGGCCGTGGCGACCGCCGCCTCGCGCATGAGCATCGCGGCGGGTGAGCGCCCGCTCGCCGAGATGGGTTCCCGCCGAGCCGCCGACCGCTCGGCCGTCGCCGCCGCCCGCGCCGCCTACATCGCCGGGTTCCGTTCGACGAGCAACCTCGAGGCCGGCCGCACCTGGGGCATCCCCACCATGGGCACCGCGGCCCACTCCTGGACCCTCCTGCACGACAGCGAAGAAGAAGCCTTCCGCTCGCAGGTCGACAGCCTCGGCACCGGAACGACGCTGCTCGTCGACACCTACGACATCCGCACCGGGGTCGAGACTGCGATCCGGGTCGCGGGCACCGAGCTGGGCGGCGTACGCATCGACTCTGGCGACCTGCCCATCGTCGCCGCCGAGGTGCGCGAGCAGCTGGATGCCCTCGGTGCCACCTCGACCCGGATCACCGTCACCAGCGACCTCGACGAGTACGCGATCGCCGCCCTTGCCGCCTCCCCCGTCGATGCGTACGGCGTGGGCACCTCGGTGGTCACCGGTTCCGGCTATCCCACCGCCAGCATGGTCTACAAGCTCGTGGCACGGCAGGATGCCGCGGGTGCCTGGATCGGCGTGGCCAAGGCATCGGCGGACAAGGCATCGCACGGCGGCCGCAAGGCGGCCTTCCGCACCATCGACGACGGAGTCGCCAGCAGCGAGCGCATCCTCGTCGCCGATGGCTTCGAGCGACTCGACGCTCCGGCATCGGATGCCGAGGGCCGGGCCCTGCAGGTCACGCTGATCGACAACGGCGACATCGACACCGCTCACGAGGGACCCGAGGGCACCGCATCCGCGCGGGCACACCATGCCCGGGTCCGCGAGGAGCTGCCGGTGCGCGCACTCGCCCTCAGCAAGTCCGACCCGGCGATCCCCACCGTCTACGTCGAGGTGGCGTGATCCGCACTCAGCGGGTCATCGACTCGTAGATCTCCTTGCACGTGGGGCAGATGGGGAACTTCTCGGGGTCGCGCCCCGGCGTCCACTTCTTGCCGCACAGCGCACGCACCGGCTTGCCGGTCATCGCCGACTCGAGGATCTTGTCCTTTTTGACGTAGTGCGAGAAACGCTCGTGGTCACCCGGTTCGATGTTCTCTTCTTTGAGAAGCTCTTCGAGTTCGCGATCCAGCGTTGCCACGCCGCCCTGATCGGGGCTGTCCAGGGGAGTGCTCATCCCGAGAGTCTAATCGTGCGAGACGACGCCGGGGGTCGAGCTCACGCCGTCTCGACGAACTCCATGAGGCGCGTGCCGCTGCGTTCGAACACGAGGCCGCCGATGACCGCACCGAGGGCGAGGGCGACGACCCCGGTGGCGATGCCGGTCCAGAACGTCGTCATGGCGAACGTGGACCCCTCGGAGAGCGTCGACGCGAAGAGCCAGAGTGTCGGTGTGCTCACGGCGATCGCCGCGATGAACGCGAGCGCGGGACCATAGGCGCTCCGCGCGCTGGCGCGTTGTGGCTGCTGGAAGGGACTGTCGCCGGGGCGCGACACCGGGTACGGCGCCACGACCGACATCACGCTCGACACACCCAGCGCGCTGAACAGCAGGCTGGCCGCGACGCCGGTGAACGGCAGGAGCAGGTACCAGTCCCCCGTGATGAGCAACGTCACCGGCACCGCGACGGCGAGCACGGGCACCGACACGAGCAGCACGGGCAGCAGACGGCCGAGGCGGTCGGGAAGTCCGCGTACCCCGCTCGCCACGTGGGTCCACAGCGCCGTCGAGTCGTAGGCGACGTCGTTGTGGGGCAGCCAACCGAAGAACAGCGCCATGACCGGCACGGGCACGAGGGCCGCGATCTCGAGAGGCACGCCGGCGACCAGGAGCGGCAGCACGGTGAGCACCCCCGCGACGGGCACGACGATGATGTTGACGATGTAGCGGCGGTCGCGCAGCCAATAGACCAGGCTGCGGGCGGCGATCGCGCCGAACGCCGACGAGGGCAGGATCGAGAACCACCCGAGCCCCGTGCGTTCCCGCGATGTCACCGGGCGCGCCGTCGTGGTCAGCAGACGACGCACGAGCCAGGCCCAGACCGCGAGCAGCACCGCGAGCGTGAGCACGGCGACGACCGCGCTGAGCCACGCCGCGCCCGGGTCGTCGAGCAGGGCGCCGGGAGCGGCACCGAGGGGGCTCGATGCGACCGCACCGGTGAGCGAGATGAGGCCCTGCGGCACACGCCCGTCCCACCGGAACGAGGCGAGGAAGACCGCGACGGGGAAAGCGACCACGAGCAGGGCGAGCACGAAGAGCGCGGTGAGCTCGCGCGGCCGACGCTCCGGCAGCAGCACGGCGTTCAGCGCCATGCCGATCCGGGCGACGAGAACGGTCGTGAGCATGCCGACGACGGCCATCGAGATCGCGAACAGGGGCGGCGTTCCGAGGCGGATCGCCACGATGCATGCCGTGACGTGAACGGCGAGGAGGGCGAGGCTGGGCACGCTGACCAGCGCGGCGACGGCGAGCACCCACGGCATCCGCCGCTCGTCGACCCCGAACACCGCGAAGCGACGCGGGTCGAGCTGATCGGTGGCCCCGACGAGGATGGGTCCGACGAGGAACCCCAGGGTGATCGCCGCGCCGCCGAGCACCGTGACGGTGCGAGCGACGGCCAGCGGCGCCTCGGCGAGCGAGAGCAGCGAGGTGCAGACCACGGCCGCCAGGGCGACGACGAACACGAAGCCCGCGATCGAGCGGATCCGGCGTTCACCGCGCAGCGATCCGAGGACCAACGCGAGCCTCAGTCGGAGAACGTGTGCAACCACTCGAGACCCTCCACCTCGCCGATACCGCCGGACAGCTCGACGAATCGCGCCTCCAGCGTCTGACCGGCACGCACCTCGTCGACGGTGCCCTCGGCGAGCACCTCTCCCCCGACGATGATCGCGACCCGCGAGCAGACCCGCTCGACGAGATCCATCCCATGGCTGGAGAGGATCACGGTGCCACCGTGTGCCACGTAGGCGCGGAGGATGTCGAGAATCACGGCCGACGACACGGGGTCGACGGATTCGAACGGCTCGTCGAGCACGAGCACCCGCGGCGAGTGGATCATGGCGCCCGCGAGCATGACCTTCTTCGTCATGCCGGCCGAGTAGTCCGAGACGACCCGGCCGAGCGCATCACCGAGGTCGAAGGCGCGCGCGAGATCGGCGACGCGCTTCTCGATCACGTCGGAGGCGAGCCCGCGCAGCAGACCGTAGTAGTGGAGCAGCTGGCGACCGGTGAGGCGGTCGAACGTGCGCAGCCGGTCGGGCAGCACGCCCATCACTCGCTTGGCTGCGAGCGGGTCGGCGGCCTGGTCGATGCCGCAGATCGTGACCGACCCGGCGTCGGCGCGCAGAAGCCCGGCCACGATCGAGAGGGTGGTCGTCTTGCCCGCGCCGTTGGGGCCGACGACGCCGTAGAAGGTGCCGGCGGGCACCGAGAGGCTGATGCCGTCGACGGCGTGGTTGTCGCCGAAGTGCTTGACCAGACCGCGGATGCTGATCGCCTCGCCGCTGGCCTCGGCCGACGGCTCGGAGGCCGCGGGGTCCTCGGGGTCGTCCGGCTCGGCCGGCGCGGAGGTGACAGCGACGCTCGAGGAGTCGTCGTCGCGCGTCTCCGAGCTGGTCGCTTCGGCAATGGGGGTGCCTGAGGGCGCGTTTGCGGAGGCTACGGCTTCAGCGGGAGTGGCACTCGCCGACGCATCGACGGGCGCCGCCTCGGCGACGGGAGCGTCCGCGACGGGAGCATCCGCGACGGGAGCCTCCTCAGTGGGAGCACCCGCGACGGGAGCGTCCACAGCGGGAGCATCCGCGACGGGAGCGCCCACAGCGGGCGCGTTCACAGCGGGGGCCTGCGCGGGAGCAGTCTCGACCACGGGAGCCTCCTCCACCGGAGACTCCGCTGCTGCCTTGGCCGCTGCTTTCGCAGCCGCGGTCTTGGCCGCTGCCGTGCGCGCGGCCGCGGTCTTCGCCGAGGACGCCCGAGAAGCCGCGGTGCGCGCGGCCGTCTTCGAGGCGGATGCCTTCGCTGCGGCAGCTTTCGCCGCCGCCGTGCGTGCGGTGCCCGTGGCGTCCGCCGATGTGGTCGAGCGCGCCGCCGTCGTTTTCGCCGCCGCCGTCTTCGCCGCCGCCGTCTTCGCCGCGGTGGTCTTCGTCGCCGCCGCCTTCGATGCAGCAGCCTTCGTCGCCGTGGTCTTCGAAGCAGCCGTCTTCGCCGCGGTGGTCTTCGAAGCCGCCGTCTTCGCCGCCGCCGTCTTCGCCGCCGCCGTCTTCGCCGCAGTCGTCTTCGCCGCAGTGGTCTTGGCTGTGGTCGCTTTCGCCGCGGTGGGCTCGACGGACGCGCCCGTGGTCGACGAACCCGCGGTCTCGGCCGGCTTCTTGCCCGACGACGTCGGCGCCGCGGAGTCGTTCGACATCCTCGATGCAGCGGGCGTCCGACCGTCGGAGGTCGCACCCGTGCCGCTCGCGCTCGGGGCGCGCAGGGGCTCGATGACGACGTCGGCCGCGACGGCCGCCTTCTCTGCAGCCGTCTTGACGGGCGTGCGCGCGGGCGTCTTCTTCGTCGCTGCCGGCGTACCGGTCGTGGACTTCGGCGCTGCTTTCTTCTTCGTGGCGCGCGGCTGCGCCGCCGACGACGTGGACGCCGCGGTCTTCGACGCCGCCGTCTGGCGCGCGGCAGCCGGGGCCGTGGACTTCTTCGCTGCCCCCGTCTTCGCCGCGGGCGCGTCGGACGACTCGGCGTCGGCCCTCGCCGAGGACGAGCCGGTCGCCTCGCCCGTCGGCCGCGTCGATGCGTCGGCCCCTGATCGGGCCCGGGAGGCGTCGGCTTCTTCGGTGCGGTCGTCAGAGGAAGCAGTCACCGTCCTACGGTACCAAGGCGCATCGAAAGGCCTGGCATGAGTCGGAGAAACTGTGGAGAATCGAGTCATCGCCTCGCTCCGCGGCAACCCTGAGCGTTCCGTGGCAAACGGATCACGAAATGGCAACGTCGTCAACCCCCGCCCTGTCTTCCCAGGGTCTCTCGCTAGCATGAATGCGGCACGAAGAAGTGTCCGGCCGGTGAACCGGCCCTGAACACACCTTTTTAAGGAGCACTCGTGACTCTTCAGACCGTCATCCTCGCCGCGGGTATGGGCTCGCGCCTGGGTCGCGCCCTGCCCAAGCCGCTGACCGAACTCAGCGACGGCCGCACGATCATGCGCCAGCAGCACGACAACATCCGCGCGGCCTTCGGCTCGGATGCCCGCATCACCACCGTCGTCGGCTACCGCGCCGAGACGATCATCGAGGCATTCCCCTCGGCCAACTACGTGCACAACGAGCGCTACGACGAGACCAACACCTCGAAGAGCCTCCTCCGCGCCCTCGGCGCGACCGGTCGCAGCGGTGTGCTCTGGATGAACGGCGACGTCGTCTTCGATCCGATGATCCTCGGCCGCGCGGCGGCGTACATCGAGCGCGACCAGTCGTTCGTCACGGTGAACACGTCCAAGGTCAGCGACGAGGAGGTCAAGTACACCGTGACCTCCGAAGGCTTCATCCACAAGCTGTCGAAGACCGTCCAGGGCGGCCTCGGCGAAGCCGTCGGCATCAACTACATCTCGTCGGCCGACAAGCGGGCGTTCATGCGTCAGCTGCAGCGCGTCGACGACCAGGACTACTTCGAGCGCGGTCTCGAGCTCGCGATCGCCGAAGACGGCCTCCTGCTCGAGCCGATGGACGTCTCCGACCTGTACGCGGTCGAGATCGACTTCGCCGAAGACCTCGAGCGGGCGAACCTCTTCGTCTGACCCGTTCCCGAGAGCCGCAGCCTTCGCCGAGGCTGCGGCTCTCTGCTTTCTCGCGGCGACTCTTCCTAGGATCGGACCATGGCTCGCAAGGTGCACAAGATCCACTCGCTCCCGGACGACGCGCCCTGGGACACGGGTCTCCCGCCGACGGGCTCGACCGAGCATCCGCTCGTGGTGCGCGGGCTCGACCGGGTGCTATCGATCCAACGCCCGCTCGTGCTCGCACACATTCGCAGCATCCGCCTGCGCAATCCCCGCGCGACGCCCGACGAGATCATTCAGATCCTCGAGCGCCGTTACCTCGCCGCCGTCACCGCCGGCGGAGCCGCGGTGGGTGCCACCGCGGTCGTGCCGGGCATCGGCACCGGCATCACGCTGGCCCTCTCGGGCGTCGAGACGGTCGGGTTCGTCGAGTCGACTGCGCTGTTCGCGCAGTCGGTGGCTGAGGTGCACGGGATCGCGGTGGCCGACCCCGACCGCGCCCGCGCCCTCGTGATGACCCTCATGCTGGGCAAGGAGGGGGTCGACCTCGTGCGTCAGCTCGCGGGCCAGGTCGTCGGCAAGGGCGGTAACCGCTCCTCCTACTGGGGCGAACTGGTCACGAAGTCGCTGCCGCGCGCTGCCGTCGGCCCGCTCGTCGACCGGCTCAAGAGTACGTTCGTGCGGCAGTTCGCGGCGCGTGGCGGTGCGTCGTTCATCGGCAAGGCCCTCCCGTTCGGCGTCGGCGCGGCGATCGGCGGCGCGGGCAACCACATCCTCGGTCGCCGCGTGCTCACCACGTCGCGACGGGCGTTCGGGCACGCTCCCCTCGAGTTCCCCGTCGAGCTCGAACCCGTCGCCGGTGCGCAGAAGACCGAGCTGCGGATGCTGCACGGCGTGCGGGCCGCGGGCTCCGCGGTCGCCGGGGCGGCCGGCACCATCGTGCGCGGCGTGGGCCGCGCGGGGCACCGCGTCGGCGAGCTCGGTCCGCGCCGCTCCCGGCGAGACACCGGCTCCGACATCGAGGCACTCGACGAGGCCTCCGGCGACCACCGCCTCCCGGACTCGGCGGGCGCACCCGCCTCCTGACGACAGGAGCACGCCGCCAAAGGATCACGCGAGCCGTTGTGCCGAGCATCCAACGGTCGGCGCCGACCCGACGCTAGGGTGGAATCCGTGACGGAACAGCCCGACCTCTTTACCACTGCCGGCAAGATCGCGGACCTGCGGGCCCGCTACAGCGAAGCCGTCGTCGACGCGGAAGCGAAGGCGAAGGAGAAGCAGCACGCGAAGGGCAAGATGACCGCCCGCGAGCGCATCGAGCTGCTCGTCGACCCGGGCAGCTTCGTCGAGTTCGACGAGTACGTCCGCCACCGCACCACCGCGTTCGGCATGGACCGCTCGCGCCCGTACGGCGATTCGGTGGTGACCGGCGTCGGCACGATCCATGGCCGCACCGTCGCCGTCTATTCGCAGGACTTCTCGACCTTCGGCGGCTCGCTCGGCGAGGTCGCCGGCGAGAAGATCATCAAGGTCATGGAGTTCGCTCTGGCCGGGGGCATGCCCTGCATCGGCATCCTCGACTCGGGCGGAGCCCGCATCCAGGAGGGCGTCGTCGCGCTCGGCAAGTACGGCGAGATCTTCCGCCTGAACACCCGCGCCTCGGGTGTCATCCCGCAGATCTCGATCATCATGGGCCCGGCCGCGGGCGGTGCCGTCTACTCCCCCGCGCTCACCGACTTCGTCATCATGGTCGACAAGACCAGCCAGATGTTCGTGACCGGCCCCGACGTGATCAAGACCGTCACGGGCGAGGACGTCGGCATGGAGGAGCTCGGCGGCGCGTACACGCACAACACTCGCTCCGGCGTCGCCCACTACCTCGCCGAGGACGAGGACGACGCGATCGACTACGCGCGCACGCTGCTGGGTTTCCTCCCCGACAACAACATGGCCGAGCTTCCGTCGTACGAGGGCGTCTTCGAGTTCGAGACGACGGATGCCGATCGCGAGCTGAACACGATCATCCCCGACTCGCCGAACCAGCCGTACGACATCCATACGGTGATCGAGCACGTCGTGGACGACGGCGACTTCCTCGAGGTGCAGCCGCTCTTCGCTCCGAACATCGTGATCGGCTTCGGACGCATCGAGGGCCGGTCGGTCGGCATCATCGCCAATCAGCCCTCGCAGATGGCCGGAACCTTGAACATCGAGGCCGGCGAGAAGGCCAGCCGCTTCGTGCGGTTCTGCGACGCCTTCTCGATCCCGATCGTGACCCTCGTCGACGTCCCCGGCTACCTGCCCGGCACCGACCAGGAGTGGACGGGCGTCATCCGCCGCGGCGCCAAGCTGCTCTACGCCTACGCCGAAGCGACCGTGCCGCTGGTGACCGTCATCCTGCGCAAGGCCTATGGCGGCGCGTACATCGTCATGGGGTCGAAGCAGCTCGGTGCCGACGTCAACCTCGCGTGGCCGACGGCGGAGATCGCGGTCATGGGCGGCCAGGGCGCCGTGAACATCCTGTACCGGGGTGAGATCAAGAAGGCCGAGGAGGCTGGGGAGGACGTCGCCGCCGTGCGCACGCGCCTGGCGAACGAGTACACGTACAACGTGGCCTCGCCCTTCCTCGCCGCCGAACGCGGAGAGCTCGACGGCATCATCGAGCCGGCGAACACGCGCGTCTCGATCGCGAAGTCGCTTCGTGCGCTGCGCGGCAAGCGGGCCGAACTGCCGCCCAAGAAGCACGGGAACATCCCGCTGTGAGTGGCGCGAGCGACGAGAGGCCCGACCTCGAGATCACCCGCGGTACCGCGACGGAGGAGGAACTCGCCGCCCTCATCGCCGTGGTCAGCGACGCGTACGTGCAGGAGGCATCGGCTGCTGTCGTGCAAGAGCCTCGCGTCTCGGCGTGGATGCGCACGCAGCGGCCGCTGCGGCGTCCGCTGCGGCGCGACATCCCGTGGGGCCGTTTCTCGGGCTGATCCGCACGGGCAGGGCGGCCTCGTCCAGATGTCCCCCAAAATACCTACAGACACCGCGGGGGCGAACGGCGATAGTTAGAGAGACGCTTCGCGTTCGACCGGCTCTCTGTCCCAGGGTAGACAGACGATGACCGGTCACCCGCGGCCGGTTTTCGGGTAACTGGGCCGCATGGCGAGGGGCGGGCGGCTTCGCCGCCCCTCGCCCATTCTCTTCCTTCGGCTCCGGTCCCCTCCCCCGATCGGAGCCGTCGGCATGCAGGCCTCAGAACGCTCGGGCGCAGGGGACCGCCTCAGGCGCTCTAGGCCTCGCGCGGGATCTCGTGCCAGACGTCGACCGCGTCGTCATCGCGCGACGAGCCGGAGCCGACGCGTCCCACGACCGTCACCGCCGTGCGGTCGTCCCGCGCCGAGCGGATGATGAGCCTTCCCGCGTGCGCTCCCGCGACCACTCCGGCCAGCTCGTCGCGGATCTCCGCGCGACGAGCCTCGTCGATGCCGTCGAGTCCGCCCTCGTCGAAGACGGTCACACTCGCGCCCCGCCGTCGCGCGGCCTCGATGGCATCGCGGACGGCGTCGTTGAGCAGGTCGGCTCCCCGCAACTCGTCGCGCAGGCGCCCCTCCGCCAGGCGCGCCTCGAGACGCTCCTCGTCGGTCAGCACCCCGTGCGACGCGACCGTGCGGCTCAGCACGGGGCCGGCGACCGCGAGGGCGAACTGCGTGCGCAGTCGTCGCTCCCGCTGCCGCACCAGCTGCGTCGCGTGCCATGCCGAGACGGCCTGCTGGATCTCGGCGAGCCGCTCGGTGTCGTTCACCGCGCGGTCCCAGAACAGGACGAGCAGCTGCGCCACCAGAATCCACATCGTCGAGCCGACGAGGCCGGAGGCGAGTGCCTTCTCGAGTCCGAGAAACACCAGCGACACTCCCGCCAGCGCGACGAGCAGCAGCCACGCGAGGACGAACCGCCGACGCACGACCAGCACGATGCCGAGCAGCCCGATTCCGCCGATGTACCAGGTCACCACGGTCGCCGTGCGCGCCGACTCGGGGAATGAGAGGTTCACCATGACGGGAACCGCCACGGCGGCGAGGAGAGCGAGCAGCGCCGACCAGAGCGGCATGCGCACCGCCGACGGTGCACCGAGGATCGCCGTGCTGAGCACGGCGAGATAGACGGCGACGGCGATCACCGTGAGCACCGGCGCGTCGGGGCGGGGATTCCACACCATCGCCGTCGCCGCGAAGTACATGCCGAAGCCGATCGCGAGCGACGTCGCGACCCCGCGCACGGTGCGGTTCATTCGGCGTCCCATCCCAGCTCGACGGTCGTTCCAGACGCATCCGACGAGATGTCTGCCGTGCCGGCCACCCCGGCCATACGTGCCAGGATCGACGCGCGGATACCGAGACGGTCCTCGCCGATCGACGCGAGGTCGAACCCGGGTCCGGTGTCACTGACGACGACGCGGATGCCCCCGCCATCCGTGGAAGCGACCAGCACGTGCAGTCCGCGCCCCCGGGCGTGCGCGACCGCGTTGCCGATCGCCTGCCGCGCCGCCAGCACGATCGCGCGCGCCACCCTCCCAGGAATGGTCGGCCCCGTCCCCGTCTCCTCGACCACGGCGTCGACACCGAGCTCGGACAGCGCCCGTCGCAGCTCCACGACCACCTGCCCGGGGGTGACCGGCTCGTCACTGCCCTCCTGAGCGACCGCGGCCTCGGTGTTCGCGAGTCGTGTGAGCGCCTCTCGCGCCATGGCGACCGCGAGCTCCCTGGCCCGCTCGCCGTCGGCACGTTCCGCCGCGATGAGCGCCGCCAGCACGCTGTCGTGCATGAGCGCCGACATCGCCATCCGCTCCTCTTCCGCCGCCGCGGCGGCCGCCGCGCCGGCGTAGGCGGCGACGGCGCGCCCGCGGGCGTCGTCGACCCCCGCGGCGACGGATCGCAGCATCCACCCCAGTGAGAGGATGATGAGCCCGAGGATGACCATGAACGACACGTCGAAGCCGACGCGCAGCCAGAACTCGACGGCGAACCCTCCCCCGACCAGGCTGACGTATCCGTAGACGATCGGCACGGCGACCGCCCAGGCGTACTGCACGCGCAGCGGGAAGGCGAGCATCGCGGCGACCACCGCGACGTTCACAAGGAAGAAGTACCACGATCGTTCGTCGGAACTGGTCACGGCCGCCCCGGCATCGACGACGCCCGGCCAGGCGGCGAGCGCGAGCACGTAGACGAGAGCGAACGCGCCCGACGCGACACGAACGCCGCGACCGATCAGGCAGCAGAGCAGCATGGCTGCGAGGGTCACGAAGACCACGAGAACGACCACGAGGTGCGGCACGTCTCCGGCCGGCAGGGTCTTCCACGCGCTGGCGATCCCCTGCACGCCGAGGAACCCCGAGCCGATCGCGACGACGATCCCCAGGATGCGCTCCATGCGCTTGCCGGTGAAGCGCTCGAACTCACCCCCAGCGGCACCGGGCGACGGGATCTGGCTCCAGGCCTCCCGGATGCTCCGCGACTCAGCGGCCACCCGCGGTCCCGTCCGCACCGACGATGCCGTCCTCCATGGCCCGCCGCAGCAGATCGACCTTGGTCGGGGCCGGTCGGCCGACCTCGACGTACTTCACCCGGATGCGGGTGATGTTCTCCTTCGCGGTGGAATAGGCGACCCCGAGCCGATCGGCGACGGCTTTGAGGGGCAGACCGGTCGCATAGAGACGGAGCACCTCCCGCTCGCGCGTAGAGAGCTGTGCGTCGGCGAACTCGCGGTCGCCGTCGACCGCGCTCGCCCACTCGACGTTGTTGAGCGCCTCGCCGTTCGCGACCGTGCGGATCGCGTCGAGCACGTCGTCGAGGGCGGAGGACTTGCTGACGACGCCGGCCGCGCCGGCCGCCAACGCCTCGCGCACCGCCGCAGGGCGGTCGGCGACGCTGTGGATCACGACGCTCGCCCCGTCGGCCACGAGCGACGAGACGTTCTCGGTGACAGTGGTGCCGTCGCCGAGCGTGAGGTCGAGGACGACGACGTCGGCGGAGGCGGCCCCGGTCGAGCCGCGCCAGTCGAGGTAGGACGCCACGGTGCTGCCCGAGAATACGACCGTCTGCCCGTCGCGACCGCAGGCCGCCTCGAGACCCAGACGGACCGACTCGTGATCATCGATGAGGGCGACCGTGCTCATGCCCACAGCCTACTGAGTCGCGCGGCGATAGCCGGGCGATGTCACCGGGTGAGCAGCGCGACGACCTCGAAGTGGTGCGAGTGCGGGAACAGGTCGAATCCGCGCATCCGATCGACGTTCCATCCCAGGTCGCGGAACGTGCCCAGGTCGCGGGCCAGCGCGACCGGGTCGCACGCGACGTACGCGACGGCGTCGGGTCGCAGGGCGTCGATGGCCTCGACGACCCGGCGTCCGGCGCCGGCGCGCGGCGGATCGAGCACGACCGCTCCGGTGCGCCCGGCATCGGGTCGGCCCGCCAGGAAGCGATCGACCCGCGCCGTCACGGCGGTGACCCCGAGGGCGCCGACGTTCGCCTGCGCGTGCTCGGTGGCACGGCGACTCGACTCGACCGTCGAGATGCGCGTGCCGCCGAGGTCGGCCAGCGTCGCCGCGAACAGGCCGACGCCTCCGTACAGGTCGAGGTGGGAGGACTGCTCGTCGACATGCCCGTCGAGCAGGCCGTAGACGGCGGCGTCGAGCACCGATGCCGCTCGCGGATGCACCTGCCAGAAGCCGCCGGCATCCACCTGGAACCGCCTGTCGCCGACGACCTCGTGCACCACCTCGGGCGCCGGACGCCGCGCACCACGCGCCGGCCGAGGCGCCTCGTCCGGGCGCCGCAGCACGCGCACCCGGCCGTCGGCGGGCTCGACGAGTTCGACCCGGCCCGGGGCCTCGCCGCGCAGCGCGAGGGCGGCCTCGGCGATCGCGGGGCGTGCCAGCGGATGCGAGCCGACCGGGATGACGCGGTGGCTGCGTGCCGCGAATGGACCAACGCGGCCCTCGTCGTCGACGTGCAGAGTCAGGCGGGTGCGCCACCCGGCGCCGTCGCCCGACTCGACGGCCTCGATCTCGGGCGCGTCCAGTCCGCCGCCCGCGAAGCGGTCGAGCGCCTCCGACAGCACCTGCCGCTTGAGCACCCGCTGGTGGTCGAGGGCGATATGGCCGAAGTCCGCCCCGCCGGGGCGCGCGGCCGGGTCGTTCTCGACGTCGGCCTCCGTCCAGAGATGCGGGCGTCGGTGCGGCGAGGCGTCGAGCACCTCGACGGTCTCGGCCCGCCAGAAGCTGCGCGTCTCGGCATCGGCGCCGCCCTCGGGAAGGACGACCCTGGCGCGCACCCGCTCGCCGGGGATCGCGTCCGAGACGAAGACGACGCGCCCCTCGTGGCGGGCGACGGCGGTACCGCCGTGCGCGATCCCGGTGATGTCGAGGTCGAGCAGGTCGGGGGCGGAAGAGGTCATCCTTCGAGGATACGGTGGGCACATGCGCGTCTGCCTCGCCTCGACCTCTCCCGCCCGCCTCATGCTGCTGCGGCAGGCCGGCATCGAACCCCTCACGCTCGCTCCCGATGTCGACGAGGATGCGGTCGCCGCGGCGGCCGCGACCGAGCGAGGCTCCGCGCTCGCTCCGGAGGAGCTCGTACTGATGCTGGGGCGGGCGAAGGCCGCCGACGTCGCACGCCGCGTCGCCATCGACGACCCGGGCTTCGACGGCATCGTGATCGGCGGCGACTCGATGTTCGCGCTCGGCGGGCGCGTCTACGGCAAGCCGTACACCCCCGAGGAGGCCACGCGGCGATGGACGGAGATGCGCGGCGCGACCGGCATCCTGCACTCCGGGCACTCGGTGTTCCGCGTCTCGCCCGGCCGCGAACCCGTGGAGGCCACCGCGACCGCGGCCGCATCCGTCACCTTCGCCGACGACGTGACCGACGCCGAGATCGCGGCCTACGTCGCCTCCGGCGAACCGCTGCTGGTCGCCGGGGCCTTCACCGTCGACAGCCTGGGCGGAGCGTTCATCACCCGTGTCGACGGCGACCCCTCCACGGTGGTCGGCATGTCGCTGTCGACCGTGCGCCGCCTCGCCGCCGAGCTGGGCGTCGTGTGGACCGACCTCTGGAACGCCGGCGCCGAGTCGTAGACTTCCCGCCACGTTCGTCGGGCTTTCTTGTGGAGAGTCGTCAAATGCCCGACGGCTCTACTCGCTAGGCTGGCATTCATGCCTGCTATCGCCAAGGTGCTCATCGCCAACCGCGGCGAGATCGCCGTCCGCATCATCCGCGCCGCCCGGGACTCCGGGATCTCCTCGGTCGCCGTCTACGCCGACCAGGACCGCGACGCGCTGCACACGCGACTCGCCGACGAGGCCTACGCCCTCGGGGGCGCCACCAGCGCCGAGACCTACCTGCAGATCGAGAAGATCCTCTCGGTCGCCCGCCGCGCCGGCGCCGACGCCGTGCACCCCGGCTACGGATTCCTCGCCGAGAACGCCGAGTTCGCTCGCGCCGTCATCGGCGCGGGGATGACGTGGATCGGCCCGTCGCCCGAGGCCATCGAGGCGCTCGGAGACAAGGTCACCGCCCGCCACGTCGCCGAGAAGGTGGGCGCACCGCTCGCCCCCGGCACGCCCGGTCCGGTCGCGAACGCCGACGAGGTCGTCGCCTTCGCGAAGGAGCACGGCCTGCCCATCGCCATCAAGGCGGCCTACGGCGGCGGCGGACGCGGTCTCAAGGTCGCCCGCGAACTCGACGAGGTCGCGGAGCTGTTCGACTCCGCCACGCGCGAGGCCGTCGCGGCCTTCGGGCGCGGCGAGTGCTTCGTCGAGAAGTACCTCGACAAGCCCCGCCACGTCGAGACCCAGTGCCTGGCGGATGCCGAGGGCAACGTCGTCATCGTCTCGACGCGCGACTGCTCGCTGCAGCGCCGCCACCAGAAGCTCGTCGAGGAGGCGCCCGCGCCGTTCCTCACGGACGAGCAGAACGCACAGCTCTACGCGGCGTCGAAGGCGATCCTCCGCGAGGTCGGCTACGTGGGAGCCGGAACGTGCGAGTTCCTCATCGGCGCCGACGGCACGGTCTCCTTCCTCGAGGTGAACACGCGCCTGCAGGTCGAGCACCCGGTCTCCGAGGAGGTCACCGGCATCGACCTGGTGCGCGAGCAGTTCCGCATCGCCGCCGGCGGCACCCTCGACTACTCCGACCCTGCACCGCAGGGCCACTCGATCGAGTTCCGCATCAACGGCGAGGACCCGGGTCGCGGCTTCCTGCCCCAGCCCGGACCCGTGCACGTGTTCAAGACCTTCGGCGGCCCCGGCATCCGTCTCGACTCGGGCGTGACCGCCGGCGACGAGGTCTCGGGCGCGTTCGACTCGCTGCTCGCCAAGATCATCGTCACCGGCAAGGACCGCGCCGAGGCGCTCGAGCGTTCGCGCCGGGCGCTCGACGAGTTCGAAGTCGCCGGTCTGCCCACCGTGCTCCCGTTCCACCGCAAGGTCGTGCGCGACCCCGCCTTCACGGCGGAGGACGGCCGGTTCGGGGTATTCACCCGGTGGATCGAGACCGAGTTCGTCAACGACATCCCCGCCTGGGACGGCGAGCTCGAAGCGCCCGCGCCCGGGACCGGCCGCCACACCGTGGTCGTCGAGGTCGGCGGCAAGCGCCTCGAGGTCAGTCTGCCCGACCGCGTCGCCGCTGCGCCGACCACCACGGGGCGTCCGGCCGCCGTTCCCCCCTCCCGCCGCAGCCACGCCACCACCGCGAACGCCGGCGCGTCGGGCGACGCGGTGAAGTCGCCCATGCAGGCGACGGTCGTCAAGGTGGCCGTCGAGGAGGGCCAGCAGGTCGTCAAGGGCGACCTGGTCGTGGTGCTCGAGGCGATGAAGATGGAGCAGCCGCTGCAGGCGCACAAGGACGGCGTGGTCGGCAACATCGCCGCGGATGCCGGAGCCACCGTCTCGGCGGGTCACCAGCTGCTCACCATCAGCTGACACTCGGTACGAACGAAGGGGGCCCCCCCCCCGGGGGGGGGCCCGGGGGGTTGCCCCGGGGGGGCGGGCCCCCCCCCCCCCGGGGGGGGGCGCCCTTCGTGTTCCCCGGGCGGGGCCTGCCGCAACCTCAGGAGATGTTGAAGAGGTGCATCGCCCGGCTCGCGTCGGTGATGCTGCTCGACAGCGAGGGGTATGCCGCGAACACCCGCGACACCTGATCGACCGTCAGGCGACGCTCGACCGCGATCGCGATCGGGTAGATCAGTTCGGAGGCCTTCGGGGCGACGATCACTCCCCCGATCACGGTGCCCGACCCCTTGCGGGCGATGAGCTTCACGAAGCCGTCCTTGATGCCCATCATCTTCGCCCGCGGGTTCGCCGCGAGCGGCAGCTTGTAGACCATGCCGTCGGCCTTGCCGTCTTCGACGTCCTTCACGCCGTAGCCGACCGTCGCGATCTCGGGCGCGGTGAAGATGTTCGAGGTGATCTTGATGAGCTCCAACGGGATGACGATGTCGCCGAGGGCGTGGAACACGGCCGTGCGCCCCTGCATCGACGCGACGGACGCCAACGGGAAGAAGTTCGTGCAGTCGCCGACGGCGTAGATGTTCGGCACCGAGGTGCGGGCGACGCGGTTGACGCGGATGTGCCCCTGCTCGGTGAGCTCGACCCCGGCCTCGGCCAGGCCGATGTCGGCGGTGTTGGGAATGGAGCCGACCGCCATCAGGCAGTGGCTGCCGTCGACCGTGCGCCCGTCGGCGAGGGTGACGGTGACGCCGTCCTTCGTGGCCTCGACCTTCTCGGCGCGGGCCTTGGAGAGCACGGTCATGCCGCCGCGGGTGAAGACCTGCTCCAGGACGCGCGCGGCGTCCTGATCCTCGCCCGGGAGCACCTGGTCGCGGCTGGAGACGAGCGTGACCTTCGCGCCGAGGTTCATGTACGCCGAGGCGAACTCGGCGCCGGTGACGCCCGATCCCACCACGATGAGGTGCTCGGGCAGTGCTTTCATGTCGTACAGCTGCGTCCAGGTGAGGATGCGGCGGCCGTCGGGCTTCGCGGAGTCGAGCTCGCGCGGCGAGGCGCCCACCGCGACGATGATCGTATCGGCCTCGACGCGGTCGAAGTCGGTACCGCCCTGTCCCGTCGAGACGACGATCGCGTCGCGTCCCTCCAGCCGACCGTGCCCGGAGAGGATGCGCACGCCGGCCTCGAGGAGGGTCGTGCGCATGTCTTCGGACTGCTGTCCGGCGAGAGCCATGAGCCGCTTGTTGACCGCGGCCAGGTTGATGGCGATCTCGGGCTTGAGCGGCTTGCCCTTCTCACCCTTGGCGTAGAACTGCACGCCGAGGTCGCTCGCCTCGGAGATCGCGACCGCGGCATCGGCGGTGGCGATGAGGCTCTTCGAGGGCACGACGTCGGTGAGCACCGCCGCGCCGCCCACGCCCACGCGCTCGACGAGGGTCACCTCCGCTCCGAGCTGGGCGGCCGCGAGGGCCGCCTCGTATCCGCCGGGACCGCCGCCGAGGACGGCAACGCGCTGAGTGCGCTCGAAAGGGGTGGAAGCCATGCTCCCCATTCTTCCGCAATCTTGGCAGCCGAGCCGTCACCTTCCTAGAGTGGAGCCTATGTCCGAGACTCACAGCAACCCCCTGGACGACCCGAACGCCAACCCGTTCGAGGTCGCCGCCACCGCCGCCGCCGACATCGCCCGGCTGACCGGCGTCGAGAAGCACGACATCGCGCTCACTCTCGGAAGCGGCTGGGGCAAGGCCGCCGACATCATCGGCGAGACCGTGGCGACCGTTCCCGCGACCGAGGTGACCGGCTTCTCGAAGCCCGCCCTCGAGGGGCACGTCGGCACCCTGCGAAGCATCCGCACCCCCGACGGCAAGAACGTGCTCGTCATCGGGGCGCGCACCCACTACTACGAGGACCACGGCGTGCGCCGGGTCGTGCACAGCGTGCGGACCGCCGCTGCGACCGGCGCGAAGATCATGGTGCTCACCAACGGCGCCGGCGGCGTGCGCGAGACCTGGAAGCCCGGCCAGCCGGTGCTCATCAGCGACCACATCAACCTCACGGCCGACTCACCGCTCGAGGGCGCGACGTTCATCGACCTCACCGACCTCTACGCGCAGCGCCTGCGCGACATCGCCCGCACGGTCGACCCCACCCTCGACGAGGGCGTCTACACGCAGTTCCGCGGGCCGCACTACGAGACGCCCGCCGAGGTGCAGATGGCGAAGGCCATCGGCGGCCACATCGTCGGCATGTCGACCGCGCTCGAGGCCATCGCCGCCCGCGAGGCCGGCATGGAGGTGCTCGGCTTCTCGCTGATCACGAACCTCGCCGCGGGCATCCAGAAGACCCCGCTCAGCCACGCCGAGGTCATCGAGGCCGGACGCGAGGCCGAGCCGGTCATCTCGAAGCTGCTGGCGCGGGTGGTCGAGGCCCTGTGAGCGAGGAGCGGCTCGCACAGGCACGCGCCTGGCTGCGACAGGATCCCGATCACGAGACCCGCGACGAGCTCGCCGGGATCATCACGCGCGCGTCGGCCGGCGACGCCGTCGCTCTCGCCGACCTCGACGACCGCTTCGGCAGCCGTCTCGCGTTCGGCACCGCCGGACTGCGCGGCGCGCTGGGCGCAGGAAGCAACCGCATGAACCGCGTGCTTGTGACGCAGGCGGCGGCGGGCTTCGCCGCGTACCTCCGCGACCGCGCCCACGACGGGGCGACCCCGACGGTGGTCATCGGCTACGACGGGCGCCGCAACTCGCGCGTCTTCGCGATCGACTCGGCCGAGATCTTCGCCGGGGCCGGGCTGCGGGCCATCCTGCTCCCCCGCCTGCTCCCGACACCCGTGCTCGCGTTCGCGGTGCGCCACTTCGGCGCCGACGCGGGCGTGATGGTGACCGCGAGCCACAACCCGCCGAACGACAACGGATACAAGGTGTACCTCGGCGGCGCCGACGCGGGCTCGCAGATCGTCGCCCCGGCCGACGCCGAGATCGCGGCCGCGATCCGGCAGGTGGCCGAGGCAGGCACGATCGCCGCGCTCCCGCGATCCGGCGAATACGAGACCGCCGGTGAGGAGGTCGTCGAGGCGTACGTCGCCGCGACCGCCGCCGTCGCCCCCGCCCCGGCGGGCGCGCAGGGGCTGCGCTGGGTGTACACCGCCATGCACGGCGTCGGATGGGAGACGTTCGCGCGGATCGTGGACGCCGCCGGCTACCCCCGTCCGACCGTGGTCGGCGAGCAGCTGCAGCCGGATGCCACGTTCCGCACGGTCGCGTTCCCCAACCCCGAGGAGCCGGGCGCGATGGACCTCGCGTTCGCCCGCGCGCGCCGCGCGAACGCCGATTTCATCCTCGCCAACGACCCGGATGCCGACCGCCTCGCGGTCGCGATCCCCGACGACACCGTCGAGGGCGGCTGGCGCCGGCTCTCGGGCAACGAGGTCGGCCTGCTGCTGGGTGCGCGCGCGGCACGCGCGGCCGAAGGCACCTCCGGCGCGTCGCTGGCGTGCTCCCTGGTGTCGTCGCCCGGGCTCGGCGCCGTGGCGGCCCACCATGGCCTCGACTTCCACGAGACGCTCACGGGCTTCAAGTGGATCTCGCGCGCCCCGGGGATCGTCTTCGGCTTCGAAGAGGCGCTCGGCTACCTCGTGAACCCCGGCACCGTGCGCGACAAGGACGGCATCTCGGCGGCCGTCGCCGTACTCGGTCTCGCCGCCGAGGCGCGGGAGCGCGGCGCGACGCTCGCCGATCTGCTGCGCGAGCTCGGCGACACCTACGGGCACTTCTCGAGCGGCCAGGTGTCGATCCGCGTCGATGATCTCTCGCTCATCGGCACCGTGATGGCGTCGCTGCGCGCGACTCCGCCGTCGCACATCGGCGAGCGCGCCGTCACGACGGCCGACGACCTGCTGCAGGCGGCGCCGGGTCAGCCGTCGGGCGACGTGCTGCGCTACCGGCTGTCCGACGGCTCGCGCGTGATCGTGCGGCCGAGCGGCACCGAGCCCAAGCTGAAGGTGTACATCGACGCCCGCGCCGAGGCGGCCGATGCCGCACGCGACGCCGTCGCCGAGATCGAGGCGGGCGTGCGCGCCCTGCTCGCCGAGCGATCCTGATCGGACGTCCGGCGCGCCCCCATCCGGCGCGCCGGACATCCCCGACCGTTACGATCGGATCCATGCCGACCCGACACGTCATCATCCGCGCCCACAACGGCGTGCATGCGCGCCCGGTCGCCGAGATCGTGCGTCTGGTGCAGGCGCACGGCGCACCCGTCACCCTGCGGGCATCCGACGGCACCACCGTCGACCTGCGCAGCGTGCTCGCGGTCATGGACCTGGCGCTGGGCACCGGCGACGCGGTCGAGCTACGTACCCCGGACTCCCCCGGCGCCGACGCTCTGCTCGACGAGCTCGCCGCGGTGCTCGCGCCCGAGGCCTGAGCCGGCTGCCCCGCCCCGTCCGAGCGGTCAGCCGTCGATCACGGCGACGAGCTCGTCGAGGAACGCCTCGAACGTCGTCCCCCGGCGCACGATGCGCTGCACGCTCTCGCGCTCGCTGAACACCTCGACCAGCTGCTCGAACACGGTCTGGAACGCCGCACGGTCGCCTTCGCTGAATGCCGCGAGCACGACGACCTGCACCCGTCCGTCCGCCCACGCGGCCGAACCGTCGGCGACGCCGATCGCGATCGCCGTGCGCGCGGCCGTCATCTGCAGCGCGTGGGGCACCGCGAGGGCATCCGTGAACGCGGTCGACGACATGCGCTCCCGCAGGATGGTGTTCTCGACGTACTCCTCGTCGATGACGCCGGTGCCGACGAGCAGACCCCCGAGTCGACGGATGATCGCCTCCTCCCCCTCGTCCGGAAGGGGGTGCACGAAGGCCTCGGGCGCGAAGTACTGCGACAGCTCGTCGCGCAGCCGGGCGAGGCGGCGCGCGCGGCGCACCCGTCCGGCCGCCTGCTGCACGCGATCGACGTCGGAGTCGGTGAAGAACGGATGGATGCGCACGAAGCGGTCACCGGTCGCTCCGGGTTCGATGGTGCTGAGCACGAGGTCGGTGCCGAACGATGCCCAGTCCGGGTCGACGGCCGTCACCACGCTGGTGACCTCGATCGCGGAGCCGAGCGACCGGTCGACGCTGGCGCGCAGCAGCTCGCGCAGCTCGTGGTACCCGGGGCAGACGATCGTCGCACTGAGGATCGACGCGGCCTTCCGGCTGCGTTCGAGGCGTCCGCCGACATGCATGGCGATGTACGCGATCTCGTCGTCGTGGATGGGCGTGCCGAGGCGGTCGTGCAGGCCGCTGGCGATCGACACCGCGACCTCGAAGATCATCGGATACGAGGTCTTCAGCGAGCGCGTCAGCGGGTTGCGGGCGAGCGCCTGACCCTCGGCGCGGCGCAGCAGGTTCTGCACGTGCAGGGCGAGGCGCAGCACGAACGAGTCCTCGACGAGGTCGACGTCGTACTCGGCGGAGGCGCGGGCCAGCTCCAGGCGCACCGCCTCCTCGACGCGCTCCTCCACCCCGCTGCGCGCCACCTCCCGGGTCGCCTCCTCGCCCGGGGCGACGACACGCGTCAGCACGAGCGACGCGAGGTGGCGGCGGTCGCCGACGCCGAGTTCCACTCCGAAGGCCTCCTGCGCGAGACGCGCGACGACCTCCCCGACGCGGGCGATCTCGTCGCGGGGGCCGGCGGCCTCACCGGGAATCGCATAGCCGGCGGCGACACGATCGGCCGCGATGGTGATGTGCAGCAGCACGTCGGCGATCGCCAGTTCGTTCACGAAGTAGCCGAGCGCGCCGAGTTCGCGCACCAGCGCCGATTTGAACGGCCCGACGGCGTCGGTCGACACGCCCGTCGCGCCGAGCGCGCGTCGGAAGGTCTCGGGGTGGAACGACGCCGCATCCATCTCGTCGTGCGCGAGGCGCGAGATGAGACGACGCTGGTCCTCCTCGCTGCCGCGCAGGCGCACCCGCTCCCGCTCCCGCTCGAGCACGAGATCGGTGCCCTCCAGCAATCCGCGTACGCGCACGAGGTCGGCTTCCAGCGTCGCCTCGCTGACGTGCAGCCCATCCGCGGTCGCGTAGACATCGAGGCCGTCCGCCCGGTCGAGGAGCATCCGCACGAGGGCATGCAGGCGATCGCGAGGCGTCGACTCGCCGCCCGAGCGCGCGCGGAGCGCGTCGCGGGCGGCCCCACCCGCACGGTAGCCAGCGGGGCCCGACTCGACGGCGTCCCCGCCCACGCGGGCGTTGAGAGCCGAGACGTACGAACGGATGCTGCGCGGCGTCACACCGACGAGATCGGCGAGGCTCGCGGCGGTCATCCAGCTGTCCCGTCGCAGCAGAGCGGTGAGGATCTGGTCCTGGCGCTGACGCGACATGGTCCTCCCTCTTCTCCCGGGGCGACCTCGCTGTACGCCGCCTTTCCCATGATGTCAGGGTCTTGCGGGGGCAGGGGGCGGAAGCCGGGTTCCGCGGGGGCGGAAATCTTCCTGTTGGAACGACCCCCTCCTCTGTTCCCAGACTGTTCTCAGGAAGGTGGAATCGATGAGGATCCTCGTAGTGTGCGGCGCCGGTGCGTCGAGCACGTTCGTCGCGCAGCGCCTGCGCCGCGCCGCAGCCGACGCCGGTCTCGAGTGGGACGCGGCCGCCGGCACCGAGGCCTCCCTCGTTCCCGGCGCCCAGGACCTCGTCCTCGTCGGACCGCACCTCGCGGACCGGCTCGACGATCTGTCCGCGCGCGCCGGCACCCCGGTCTCGCTCCTCCCCGCCGACATCTTCGCCGACCGCGACGGAGAACGGACGCTCGCCCTCGTGCGCGCCCTGCTCCCCGCGGAGACCACCCCGAAAGGAACATCATGACCGCCTCCCGCACCGTTCGGATCGGCTCCTCCCACGGGCTGCACGCCCGCCCTGCGAAGCTGTTCGCACAGGCCGCCAAGGAGGCGGGCATCCCCGTCACGATCGCGAAGGACTCGGGTAAGCCCGTCAACGCTGCAAGCATCCTCGGGGTCATCGCCCTCGCCGTCGAGCACGGCGACTACGTCACCCTGACCGCGGAGGGCGAAGGCGCCGAGCAGGTGCTCGATTCGCTCACCGAGCTGCTCACCACCGACCACGACCAGGAAGCCGCCGGATGAGCGAGCTGCGAGGAGTCGGGATCGGGCTGGGCATCGCCCATGGCCCGGTGGTCCGCATGACCGAGGCGCTGCCGTCGCCCGCGCAGACGCCGAGCGCGGCGGGTGCCGAGGCCGAGCGCGCCCGCGTGCGCGAGGCGATCTCGCACGTCGCGCAGGAATTGACCGCCCGCGGCGAGGCCGCAGGCGGGTCGGCGCAGGAGGTGCTCGAGGCGCAGGCGATGATCGCCGAGGATCCGACGCTGCTCGACGAGGTGGACGAGCGCATCGACGGCGGCTCGACCGCCGAGTGGGCCGTGCACGACGCCTTCGCGGGCTTCAAGGCCACGCTGGAAGCCGTCGGCGGATATCTCGGCGAGCGCGCCGCGGACCTCGACGACATCGCCCAGCGGGTGCTCGCCCGACTGCAGGGCCTCGACGCCCCGGGTGTGCCGGACCCCGGGCATCCGTTCGTGCTGGTCGCCCGTGATCTCGCCCCGGCCGACACGGCTCTGCTCAACCTCGATCAGGTACTCGCGCTCGTCACGAGCGACGGCGGTCCGACCTCGCACACGGCGATCCTCGCCCGCGAGAAGGGCATCGTCGCGATCGTCGGCGCCGCCGAGGCGGCCGATCTGGCCACCGGCACGACGGTGATCGTCGACGCCGCGGCCGGGCTCGTGACCGTCGACCCGACCGAGGACGAGCAGGATCGCGCCGCCCAGCGCGCCGCCGACCGCGCATCGGCCGACGCCGCACCGCTCACGCCCGGCGCCCTCGCCGACGGCACGGCGATCCCGCTGCTGGCGAACCTCGGCAAGCCGGCCGATGCGGCGGATGCCGTGGCCCGCGGCGCCGAGGGTGTGGGGCTGTTCCGCACCGAGTTCCTGTTCCTGTCGTCGTCGCAGGCGCCGACCGTCGCGCAGCAGCGCGAGTCGTACCGCGAGCTGCTGGCGGCGTTCCCCGGGCAGAAGGTCGTCGTGCGCATGCTCGACGCCGGCGCCGACAAGCCCCTGGCGTTCCTCAACGACGCGCACGAGGAGAACCCGGCGCTCGGTCTGCGCGGCCTGCGGGCGCTGCGCGCCAGCGAGGACATCCTGCGCGAGCAGCTGACGGCGCTCGCCGAGGCGGATGCCGCGACCGAGGCCGACCTGTGGGTCATGGCGCCGATGGTGGCGACCGTCGAGGAGACCGCCTACTTCACCTCGCTCGCACGCGAGTATGGGCTGAAGACGGCCGGTGTGATGGTGGAGGTGCCGTCGAGCGCTCTGCTCGCCGACCGCGTGCTGGCACATGCGGACTTCGCGTCGATCGGCACGAACGACCTCACGCAGTACACGATGGCCGCGGACCGCCTGCTCGGGTCGGTCTCGGCATTCCAGGATCCATGGCATCCGGCCGTGCTCCGGCTCGTGCGCGAGGTCGGCGCCGCCGGGGCGCGCCTCGGCAAGCCGGTCGGCATCTGCGGCGAGGCCGCCGCCGACCCGCTCCTCGCCGTCGTGCTCGTGGGCCTCGGTGCCACGAGCCTCTCGATGGCCCCCGCAGCGCTGGCGGACGTCCGCCACGCGCTCTCCGAACGCACGCTCGACGAGGCCCGACACCTCGCAGAGCAGGCACTTGCGGCCGATGACGCCGCGGGTGCGCGCACCGCCGCGGTCGAAGCCGCCGCGGCACTCCCTCCTCACCAGAAAGAGACGACATCATGACGACGACGTCACCAGCCGCCCAGAAGCAGGGCGGTGTCCGGCTGGGCGTGCAGCGGTTCGGCACGTTCCTCTCGGGCATGATCATGCCCAACATCCCCGCGCTGATCGCGTGGGGCATCATCACAGCGTTCTTCATCCCCGTGGGCTGGACGCCGAATGAACAGCTCGCGACCCTCGTGGGCCCGATCATCCACTACCTGCTGCCGATCGTGATCGCGTACACGGGTGGAACGCTCGTCTACCGCACCCGCGGCGGCGTGGTCGCCGCGATCGCCGTCATGGGCGCGATCGCCGGTTCCGACTACCTCATCGCCCAGGTCAACGAGACCCTGCCCGCCGACAACCAGCTCGGACAGATCCACATGTTCATCGGCGCGATGATCATGGCCCCGCTGGCGGCGTACACCATGAAGTGGCTCGACTCCCTGTGGGAGGGCAAGATCAAGGCCGGCTTCGAGATGCTCGTGAACATGTTCTCGGCGGGCATCTGGGGCTTCGTCATGGTCGTCGTCGGCTTCTACCCGGTGGCCTGGCTCGTGAACGGTCTGATGAACCTGCTCTCCACCGCGGTGAACTGGCTCGTCGAGACGAACCTGCTGCCGCTGACGAGCATCCTCATCGAGCCGGCGAAGGTCTTCTTCCTCAACAACGCCATCAACCACGGCGTGCTCACCCCCCTCGGCACCCAGCAGGCCGCCGAGAGCGGCAAGTCGATCCTCTTCCTGCTCGAGGCGAACCCCGGCCCCGGCGTCGGTCTGCTCCTGGCGTTCACGCTGTTCGGCATCGGTGCGGCTCGCGCATCGGCCCCCGGCGCCGCCGTCATCCAGTTCTTCGGCGGCATCCACGAGGTGTACTTCCCGTTCGCGCTGATGAAGCCCGTGCTGATCCTCGCCCTCATCGCCGGTGGCATGACCGGTGTCACGACGAACATGCTGCTTGGTACCGGGCTGATCGCCCCGGCGGCTCCGGGAAGCATCATCGCGGTGCTCGGGCAGACGTATCGCACCGACTACATCGGGGTGATCCTCTCGGTGGTGCTGTCGGCCGCGGTGACGTTCCTCATCTCGACCCTCATCCTGCGGGCCAGCCGCAAGAAGGACCTCGCGAAGGAAGACGCCTTCGCCGCCGCCGTCGCGCAGACCGAGGCGAACAAGGGCAAGTCGTCCGACGCGCTGAGCGGCCTCGCCGCCCAGGCCGCGACGAGCGCCGTCGCCCCGGTCGCGACCGACCGCCGCATCGAGAACGTCGTGTTCGCCTGCGACGCCGGCATGGGCTCGTCGGCGATGGGCGCGAGCGTCCTCCGCAACAAGTTCAAGAAGGCGGGCATCGAGGGCGTCACGGTCACCAACCAGGCGATCGCCAACCTCGACGGCTCGGCCGACCTGGTGATCACGCAGCAGCAGCTGACCGATCGCGCGAAGGCGCAGTCGCCGGCCTCGGTGCATGTCTCGGTGGACAACTTCATGAACTCCCCGAAGTATGAAGAGGTCGTCGAGATGGTGCGCGCCCAGCGCGGCACCGACGGCTGACACAGACCCCGGGGGGGGGGGGGGGCGCCGGCCGCCCCCCCCGCGCCGATGAGAGGGGGCCCCCCCCACGCCAGAGTTTCGGGGGGGGA
>JASCNZ010000021.1 GCA_029959905.1 Microbacteriaceae bacterium PS02344 | reverse complement strand
CGCTGACACCCCCGAGACGCACGACGGCCCCGCTCTCCCGGAGGAGGCGGGGCCGTCGTCTCGAGGTCACTCGGCGGCGAAAGCGCTGACGTCGCCCACCAGGCGCGTGTTGTCGGCCGGCACCGGGTCGACCGCGGCGCGGGCGACCTCGGCCGCGAACTCCGACACGTTGTAGAGCTTGCCCGCGGACTCGCGTCGCTCCGCGATCGCGCCGGGATTGGCGCGCTCGAGCAGCGTGGCGGTGATGGTGCCCTCGATCATGTCGCCCGAGACCACCGTGAAGCCCACCCCCTGCTCGGCGAGACCGGGGATCAGCTCACGCAGGGCGTCCTCGCCCGCACGCTTCGAGAGGGCGACGGGCTCGTACTCGGGCATCGTCGGAGTCGTACGGATGAAGTGTGCCTGGTGGCTCGTGACGAAGACCACGCGAGCGCCGTCGGAGAGCAGCGGACGCGCGGCCTCGAGCACCGACAACTGCGCATCTCGGTTGAGCGTGAGGGCGTAGTCCTCGGCCATCCCCGACTCCATGCCGCCGGACGCATTCAGCACGAGCACGTCGAGCCGGCCGTACTCGGCCCGGACGGCCTCGAACATCTCCGCCACGGACGCCGGGTCGGTGAGGTCCGCACCCACGACGAGCGCACGGCGACCGAGTTCGCGCAGCTCGGTCGCGAGCTTCTCCGCGCGCGGTGCCTTGTTGCGGAAGTTGATGACGACGTCGGCACCGGCCTGCGCCAGATAGCGGACGGTGTCGGCTCCGATCCCCCGCGACGAACCGGTGACAAGGGCGACCTTGCCGTCGAGGGAACCTGCGGGAAGAACGTCGGACACGGTGACTCCTCAAGATGCGTGGCGCGCCGCGATGGCGCGGTGTTCCAGCCTAGCAAGGGCGCCGCGGCGGCCCTCGGGCCGCAGCACCCGCGTGGTAGGTTGACCGAAAGGAGGCCGCATGGACACCATGTCGACATTCGTACAGTTCATCGACCAGTGGGCCTGGATCGGATGGCTGGTCCTGATCGCCCTCTTCCTGGTGATCGAGATGCTCACTCTCGACTTCACCTTCCTGATGCTCAGCTTCGGCAGCGCGGTCGGACTCCTCACCGACCTCGTTGGAATCCCCTTCTGGGCGCAGGTGATCGTCGCCGCGGCCGCAGCGGCCCTCTTCATCCTCTTCCTCCGTCCGCCGCTCCTCCGGCGTCTGCGCCGTGGGGAGGACCCGACGAAATCGAACGTCGACGCGCTCCTCGATCTGCGCGGCATCGCCCTGCACGACATCACCCAGATCTCCGGGCAGGTCAAGCTGAGCAACGGCGACACCTGGACCGCGCGCACCTCCACGCCGGTCGCCATCCCGCAGGGGGCGCCCGTCGCCGTCAGCGCGATCAACGGAGCCACCGCCATCGTCCGTCCCGTCAACGACTAGGAGACATCTGTGAACGACTCCTCGTTCATCCCGACCGCGATCCTCTGGATCCTCGCGATCGCCGTCATCATCTTCGTGGTGGTGACCGTCGCACGCTCGATCCGGATCATCCCCCAGGCCACGGCCGGGGTCGTAGAGCGCCTCGGGCGCTATCACAAGACCCTCACGCCGGGTCTGAACATCCTCGTACCGTTCATCGACCGACTGCGGCCGCTGATCGACATGCGCGAGCAGGTCGTCTCCTTCCCGCCGCAGCCGGTCATCACGGAGGACAACCTCGTCGTGTCCATCGACACGGTGGTCTACTTCCAGGTGACCGATGCGCGCGCGGCCACCTACGAGATCGCCAACTATCTGGGTGCCGTCGAGCAGCTCACGACCACGACGCTTCGCAATGTCGTGGGTGGGCTCAACCTCGAAGAGGCGCTCACGAGCCGCGACAACATCAACGGCCAGCTGCGCGTCGTCCTCGACGAGGCGACCGGCAAGTGGGGCATCCGCGTGGGCCGCGTCGAGCTCAAGGCGATCGACCCGCCCGTCTCGATCCAGGACTCGATGGAGAAGCAGATGCGCGCCGAGCGTGATCGCCGCGCCGCCATCCTCACCGCCGAGGGAACCAAGCAGTCCGCCATCCTCGAGGCCGAGGGTCTGCGGCAGGCGGAGATCCTCCGCGCCGAGGGCGACAAGCAGGCCGCCGTGCTCCGCGCTCAGGGTGAGGCCGAGGCCATCCAGAACGTCTTCAGCGCCATCCACCAGGGCGCGCCGGACGAGAAGCTGCTCGCCTACCAGTACCTGCAGATGCTGCCCAAGATCAGCGAGGGGCAGTCGAACAAGCTGTGGATCATCCCGAGCGAGCTCACCGAGGCGCTCAAGGGCATCGGCAGCGCGTTCACGCCGAAGCCCGGTCAGCCCGGGTCGACTCCTCCCCCCGGCGTGTGACCCACCCGTACCTCGAGAAGACGCGGCATCCCCGAGTCCTCGCCCACCGCGGTCTCGTCACGGCGGCGGGCGGGGACTCCGGCGTCTGGGAGAACACCGCGGCGGCGTTCGCGGCGGCGCAGGCGGCGGGTGTCGAGTACATCGAGACCGACTGCCGCGTCACCGCCGACGGCGACGTCGTCCTGTTCCACGACGAGACTCTGCAGCGTCTGACCGGCGAGGCACGTCCGGTCCATTCCATCCGCACCCGAGAGCTGAGCCGTATCTTCGAGGCGCACGGCGGCATCCTCACCGTCGCCGAGGCCCTCGACCTGTTCCCATCGACGCGGTTCAACATCGACGTCAAGACGCTGGCCGCAGCCGCTCCCCTGGGGCCCGTGCTGGCCGAGCATACGCACCGCACGCTCGTGACGAGCTTCGCGGATCGCAACCGGCGCGCGACCATCGAGGCCGTGCTGCGAGCCGGTGCCGGGATGCGGCCGGCCACCTCCGCGGGACTCCGCACCATCGCCGCGGTGCGGGCGGCGAGTTCGATGCACCTCTCCGCCACGCGCATTCTCCGCGGCATCGACGCCCTGCAGATCCCCGAGCGACGAGGTGCCCTCACCGTCCTCACCCCCGCACTGCTGCGCACCGCCCGGTCCCACGGCGTCGAGGTGCACGTCTGGACCGTGAACGGTCCGTCGGAGATGCGGCGCCTCGTCGCCGGCGGAGTGGACGGCATCGTGACCGACCGCGCGGACGAGGCTCTCGCGGTTCTCGCGCGCGAATAGTCGCGGGCGCTGGGATTCCGCTGTGAATCGCGCCAGGACACCGGTTGCGTGGATGAAGCGCACAGGCTGGAGCGTTATACCTGACAGCGACGAGAGGACCACACAATGGCAGATCGCAGCCTGCGCGGCATCCGACTCGGCGCCCAGAGCCTACAGAGCGAAGAGGGCGTCGTTTTCATGGAGCGCCGTGAAACCACCTACACCTGTGACACCTGCGGCCACGTCACGAACCTGATGTTCGCGGCAGACGCCGAGCCGCCGCAGACCTGGGAGTGCCGCTCGTGCGGCGCCGAGGCCCGACTCAACGTCGACGGCCAGGCCGTCACGCTCGAGGCGACCGACGAGAAGGCCGCCCGCACGCACTGGGACATGCTGATGGAGCGCCGCACGCGCGCCGAGCTCGAGGAGCTGCTCGAAGAGCGACTCGCCTTCATCCGCGCCCGCCGCGGCGCGGGCGAAGACCCGACGCGGGAGAAGATCGGCGCCTAGCGGCGCCGGGCGCGCCACCACCCGATGACCAGCGCGCCCAGACCGCCCCAGAGCAGTACCTGCTGCACCCAGGGGCCCAGCAGCACACCCGCCGTGAGGCCGGAGCGGAGTTCGACATCCTCGAGCATCGCCCCGGCCTCATCTGCGTCCAGGCTCGTCACGGTCGTGCCGTCCGGGCGGATGATCTGACTCGTGCCCACCGTCGACACGTTCACGACGCTGCGGCCCGTCTCGATGGCGCGCATGCGGGCGAAGGCCAGCTGCTGGAGGTTCTCGTCGGTGCCACGGAAGTCGGCGTTGTTCGTTTGGAACACGAGCACCTGCGCACCATCACCGATGCCCTCATGAACGACGTCGTCGTAGATGACGTCGAAGCAGATGGCGAGCCCGATCGGAACCCCGTCGACGTTCACCACCGGCGGGTTCGTCCCGGGGGTGTACTCTCGGCCGATCAAGCCGATCAGATCGGGGGCCAGTGCGTAGAAGAAGTCGCGATCGGGTACGTACTCGCCGAACGGCACGGGGTGTCGCTTGTCGTGGGTCTGCTCCGCTCCCCCGTCCTGCGTCCACAGCATCGACGTGTTCCAGTACCGCTCATCGCGCGCCGTCGCCGCATTCGCCAGCAGTGGCGCGCCGATCCGCGTCGTGACCAGCGTCATCTGCCGCGCGAGCGTCTCGTTCTGGAACGGGTCGGTGTCGAGTCCGCCCTCCGGCCAGACGAGCAGATCGACGTCCTCCCCATAGAGCGGCTGCGTGGCCTCGGTCTGCGCGCGTACCACCGCGAACGGGGACCGCTCGTCGAAGTAACCGGTCGGCCCGTTGCCCTGCACGGCCGCGATCCGCATCGATCCGGCTGCTGCGGTCGGGAAGATCGGCGTCGCGACCAGCAGCACGGTGATCGCCGCGGGGACGAGAAGTGGAGCAGGACGACGCCACAGACCTGACCGCGCCGCTTCGACCAGCATGGCGACCACCAGCACCATCAGGAACCCGAGACCGCCGACGCCCACCCAGGACGTCACCGGGGCGAGCGGACTCATCGCCTGCGTCATGCCGATGCGAGCCCACGGGAACCCGCCGTACGGCCAGGACCCGACGAACATCTCGCGCCCGATCCAGAGCGCCGAGACCACGGCCGGGAGCAGGAGCATCCGCCCCCAGACTCCGGACCATGCACGCGGGATCCATCGGTACGCCAGGGTCAACGGAACGAGGCCGAGCGCCGTCAGTCCGCCCTCGACGACGCTGAGAGCGGCCCAGGGCACGGGCCCGAGGTAGCGCGACGTCCACGACACCAGAAGGGCGTAGAACACGAGGCCGTACACGAGCCCGACGAGGAGCGCTCCGCCCGCCCGTCGCCCGATGAGCGACAGCAGGAGCAGGGCGACGGCCGGGAACGCGAGGATCCAGACGCCCGCCTCCGGGTACGAGAGGTCCATGAGCAGCGCCGCCGCCGCCGCCGCGGGGAGGGCCAGCGAGAGAGGGAGCAGCGCACGGCGACGGACGCCGGCTTCCTTCGTCGTCATCGTCACATCGACGAGTACGCGACGATGCCGCGGCGTACTCCGTCGAGGGCCGCACGCGCGGTGCGAGCGAGGGCTCCGTCCTCGGCGACGATCGACAACTGATCGAGCAGGTCGATGGTCTGCTTCGCCCAACGGACGAAGTCACCGGCCGCCATGTCGGCCTCGACGAGAACACGATCGAGCATGCCGCCGCGCGCCCACGAGTACATGGCACCGGCGAGTCCGGCAGCCAGCGGCTCGCTTCCCGGCAGATGGTGGTCCTGTTCGAGGTCGTCGAGCTCGGCCCAGAGCGTCGACGTCTTCTCGTACGCGGAGCGGAAGGCGCCGCGCGGCAGGCCCCGCTCCCCCGAATTCGCTTCGTCGCGACGCGGCTCGTACACGAGACAGCAGGCCATCGCGGCGAGCGACGGTGCATCGAGACCCGCCCACAGCCCCTGCCGCAGGGACTCGGCGACGAGCAGATCTCGTTCGCCGTAGATGCGACGCATCGTGCGACCCGACTCGGTGAGCGTCATCTCCGCGTCGTCGCGGCGCAGGTAGTCGAGCGTCTCGAGCACCTCCACCACGCGGTCGAAGACACGCGCCACGGTTCCCGTGCGCGTCTCGATCTGACGGCGGATGCGGTCGGTCTGACGCTTGAGCTTCCAGTAGCGCTCCGCCCACCGGGCGTGGGCCTCCCGATCCGGGCAGCGATGGCAGGGATGGCGCTGCATCGACGTGCGCAGCTGCTGGATGCGTTTCATCCGCTTGTCGCGCGCACTGCGCGGCGCCTGGGCATCCTGGCGGTTCTTCTTCTCGAGGTCGCTCAACTCCCGACGGATCGTCGAGTACTCGACGAAGTCGCCGTGCTCGCAGGTCATGGACGCCCGGTAGCCGTCGAGAGACGCCTCCGCCTCGCGCACCTGGCGCGCGAGACCGACGACGGCGCGGTCGGCCTGGAACTGCGCAAAGGACGACTCCAGCACCTCGCGCGCTCGTGCCTTGCCGAAGAGGTCGATCAGGTTGACCGCCATGTTGTACGTGGGGCGGAAGCTGGAGTTCAGCGGATACGTACGCCGCGAAGCCAGCGCGGCCACGGCCTGCGGGTCCATGCCCTCGGTCCACTGCACGACCGCATGTCCCTCGACGTCGATGCCCCGACGACCTGCACGACCGGTGAGCTGCGTGTACTCGCCCGACGTGATCGCAACCCTGGCCTCGCCGTTGAACTTCTCCATCTTCTCGAGCACGACCGTGCGGGCCGGCATGTTGATGCCCAGCGCGAGGGTCTCGGTCGCGAAGACCACCTTAACGAGCTTGCGCTGGAACAGCTCCTCGACGACCTCTTTGAACGCCGGAAGCAGCCCCGCGTGGTGCGAGGCGACCCCGCGCTCGAGGTTGTCGAGCCACTCCCAGTAGCCCAGAATGCCTAGGTCCTCTTCCTGGAGGGTGCGGGTGCGCTCCTCGACGATCGCCCGGATCTCGTTGCGTTCGTCGACCGTCGTCAGCCGCACGCCGGAGCGTCGCACCTGCTGCACGGCCGCATCGCAGCCCACGCGGCTGAAGATGAAGAAGATCGCGGGGAGCAGGTTCGAACGCTCCAGCAGAGCCACGACGTCGGGACGGTCCATCCTCTCGATGCGACGGGTGTTCGAGGGGCGCACCGGTCGCTGACCGCCGCGCGGTGGCCGCTTCGCCTGACGCCCGGCGTGCCGGTTGCTCGCGTACGACTGCGCTCGACGGTTGTTCTCGTAGTGCGACCCCGTGAACGATCGGATGCGCATGAGCTCCTGGTTGACCTGAGCCGTCGCAACTCCTGCGCGGTCGTCGAAAAGCGGGAGGAGGTCGTCGCGGACGAGCACGTGCTGCTCGAGCGGCACCGGGCGGATCTCGGAGACGATGACCTCGGTGTCGCCGCGCACGGTGTCGAGCCAGTCGCCGAACTCCTCGGCGTTCGACACCGTCGCGCTCAGCGATACGAGCCGCACCGGGGCCGGGAGATGGATGATGACCTCTTCCCAGACGGCACCGCGGAACCGGTCGGCGAGGTAGTGCACCTCGTCCATGACCACGTAGCGCAGATCGCGTAGCGCCGCCGAGTCGGCGTAGATCATGTTGCGCAGCACCTCGGTAGTCATCACGACGATGCGGGCGTTGCCGTTGATGTTGGTGTCTCCGGTGAGCAGCCCCACATCGTCGGCGCCGTACACGTCGACCAGCTCGCGGAACTTCTGGTTCGAGAGAGCCTTCATGGGCGTGGTGTAGAACGCCTTGTCGCGCGGCGTCTGCATCGCGAGGTGGATCGCGAACTCGCCGACGATCGTCTTTCCCGCGCCCGTCGGGGCGGCCACGAGAACGCTGTGCCCGTTCTCGAGGGCATGGCAACCGGCGACCTGGAAAGGATCGAGGTCGAAACGCTGACGCGCGGCGAACGCCGCGGTCTCGGGATGCTCGGAAGCGCGACGTGCGGCGGCGTAGCGCTCGGACGGTGAACTCATACGGCTCCCGGAAGCAGCCCCTCGGCGGCCTCCCTCTTGTGGCGGCGGCGGTCGAAGAGGATCGACAGCCCCGCGGCGGCGAAGTACAGCACGACCAGGATGCCGGCGAGCAGCAGCATCGAGAAGATATCGGCGGCCGGCGTGGTGATCGCGGCGAACAGGCAGGCGATGAGGATCGCGACGCGCCACCCCCGGAGGATGGCGCGGCCGGTCATCACCCCGGCGACGTTGAGCGCGACGAGGAACACCGGCAGCACGAACGAGATGCCGACGACGAGCACGAACTTGAAGATGAAGTCGTAGTACTGCTTCGCGTCGAAGTAGTTCACGCCGCCTTCGGGCACGAACGTCGACATGATCTCGATCACGTGCGGAGCGACGAGCACGGCCACGTAGCAGCCCGCGAAGAAGAGCGGGATTGCCGCGCCCACGAAACTCAGGGTGTACCGGATCTCCTTGCGGGTGAGGCCCGGCATGATGAACGCCCACACCTGCCACAGCCAGATCGGCGCGGACAGCAGGAATCCGATCGCCAGCGCGATGCGCATGCGCAAGTCGAATCCGGAGGAGACCGCCGAGAAGACGAGCTGCGCGAACGGGGTCTCGGTCGCACGCTGCTCGTCGAGGATGCGGATCGGTTCGGTGATGAACCAGATGATCGGGTCGGTGACGAGGAAGGCCACCACCATGCCGACCGCGAGGCCGGCCACGGCGATGATGAGGCGTTTGCGCAGCTCGACGAGATGCGCCGCCAGCGTCATCCGACGCTCGCGGGGCGGCTTCTCGGGCGACGCGAGAGGGATCTCGGTCACGCCTACGACGTCTGCGGTGGCGTTTCCGGCTTGGCGGTGTCGGTCGTGGCCGCCTGGTTCTTCACCGTGCCGTCGGCCGGGGCCGGGGCGGTGCCATCAGTGTTCTCGGCCGCGTCCTCGGCCTTCATCGCCTTCATCTCACCGCGGAACACACGTGCAGACTGTCCCATGCTCTTCGCCAGTGCCGGCAGTTTCGCCGCACCGAAGAGGAGCAGGATGATGATGAGGATGATCCACAGGTGCGGACCCGCGAATAGATTGCCCATGAGAGTCTCCTCGTAGTTTGGTGCCAGTCTACCCGGCGTCGGTGGACGTGGGCTGATGGTAGAGGGCGAGTCCTGCCGCGGCCCATTCTCGCGTCGCCGCGCGTGCGATCCCGGGTTCGAGCACCTCGAGCGCTCCCCCGAACCGGGCGGCGATGCGTTTGATGCCCCGTGGATCGGCGAGATGCAGGTGCGCGGTGACGACGCCGTCGTGCGACTCCACGTCATCGGCCGACAACAGCCCGCCGAGGAGCGGCGCCAGCCGGTCCGGGAGCCGCACCTCGACCTGGCGATCCTCCACGCCCTCCGAGAAGGCCTCGGGCACCTGGTCGCCGCCGTGCGTGATGGGGATGTCGGTCAGGGTCGGCGCGCTCACGCGATCGAGGTGGAAGGTGCGCATGGCCTGCCGCATGTGGCACCACCCCTGCAGATACCACTGGCCGTTCGTGATCAGGATCTGGACCGGGTCGACGGTGCGTGTGGTGGGGGGAGCATCCGGCGCCTGATAACGGAACGAGAGAGCCCGTCCCTCGTGCAGACCGCGGGCGACCGCCTCGCGCACCTCGTCGACCGCGCTCGGTGCGACGACGACCTCAGCGGGGGCGTCGGCGGCGCCGCGCGACAGCTTCGAGATGAGACCGGCGACGAGACCCGAGTCCGAGACCGCCGGCACCGCGGCGACCATCTGAAGACCGGCCAGCAGCGCAGCCGCCTCACGAGCGGTGAATCGCGGCACGCGTCGGAGGGCGACGTCGTTCGTGATCTCGATCACGTCTTCCTGTTCGAGCAGGTCCCAGTTGATGTCGAACATCTCCTGCGGCTGCTGCCAGAACCCCGACTCGCCGGGAAGACCGATCACGGTGAGCTTCTCGATCATCGCGCGCATCTCCCGCGGCGAGACCCCGAACTCCTCGGCGGCCTCGGCGACGGAGACCTGGCCGTGTTCGAGCACGTAGGGAACGAGAGTCAGGTACAGCCGCACGCGATCGGAGGCGAGCAGGGGACGCGATGCCGCAGCACTCATCGTCGTTCCTCCTCTCCATCGGCGTGAACCCGGGCGACCGCAGTCAGACGGAGGACGACCGCGTCCCGCAGCGCGTCCGGTTCGACCACACGGACCTCCGGGCCGTACGACGCGAGTTCGTCGGCGAGGATGTGCAGGTCAACGAAGGGCACGCGGATGCCCTGGACGGCCGGGGTCGCGCGGCGTCCCAGACGCAATGCCGCCTCGGTGCCCGGAGTGACCTCGAGCAGCGCCGAATGGGCGGCGGCGACCGCCTCCAGTCCGGACAGCGCCCGCTCCCCCGCGCTCTCGCGCAGCGCCGGGTCGAACGGTTCAGCAGTGATCGAGACGGCGCCGACGATGCGGCTCAGGAGGAACGTGCGGTCCTCGCCGAGGTCGACGTCGACTCCGAAGACGTGCCAGCGCGCCTCGTAGTCCACGAGTGCGAGCGGGCGCACACGCCGACGCCGTGCGGCATCCTCACCGGGTTTCAGGTAATCGAACACCACCACGCGCGTCTTCTCGATCGCCTCCTGGAGCGGCGCGAAGGCGGCGTCTCGCGCCGTGATCCGCGGCGCGAAACCGATGATCGGCTCATCGCCGTCGATGCCGAGCGCGCGGATCTTACGCACCCCGGATTGCGCGTCGCCCGAGACCGACTCCGCACTCCAGACGCTCCCCGCCAGCTGAAGCACGGCGAGCTCGGCCGGGGTGAACGCGATGTCCTCCGGCAGGTCGTACTCCGCCTGCGGGATCCGGTAGCGGGCCTCGCGGAGATCGTTCGGATCGGCGGCGTCGCCGATCGTCTCGACGGGAATGCCGAGCGCGCGCAACTCATCCTTATCGCGCTCGAACATCTTCTCGAGCGCATCCGTGCGGGTACCGGCACCGGCGCGCTGCCGGTACCCGGAGACGTTCTCGAGGATCTGCTGCTTCGTGAGCCCGATCTCCGTGGCCATCAGCGCCACCACGAGGTTCGTGAGGCGCTCCTCCGCGGGAATCCGGGCGGCCATCACGGCGAGGGGACGGGGACGGCGCCCAGGATGTCGACGACGAAGGCCATGGCCGCGGATCCTTCGGTCTTCGGTGCCACGATGAGCACCTGCGACCCCACGGTGTGGCCGACGAGCGCCTCGGCGATCGGCGGCGCGAGCTGGGCGAAGTCGATGATGGGTGCGTCGCCCCACGTGGTGCGCAGCACCTGCTTGTCGTCCCAGCCCACGGCGGTGAAGTGCACGAGCGGCAACTGGTCGGCCGTCAGCTTCTCGCCGTCACCCTCGATGAGCGTCTGCACGGTCTGCTCGTCGGGCGCGTCGACGTCGGGGATGATCACACCGGGGGTGCCGTCGGGGGCCCGCACGACGGTGGGCATGTTGCGGGCGTCGTTGAAGCGCAGCGCTCCCTCTGCCTTCGACATGTACACGTCGACGACGTCGAGCACGAAGACGGCGGCACCGTCGTCATCGATGCCGAAGTTCGTGGCGTTCTGCGCGCCGAAGTCCTCGGGGGTGAGCGCGGCGACGACCCGGGAGCCGGCCGTCGCGCACTCGAGCGCGGGCGCGAGGCCCGGCACACGCTGGGCCCACTGGTCGATGGTGATCGGCGCGCTGGTCGCCTCGTCGAAGGGCTCGTCGTAGATCTTCTCGCCGGTGCTGCCGTCGTAGATCGACAGCTGCAGCAGCATCGCCTGGCCGTCGTCGGCCAGTGCACGGCCATCACCGACGACGAGGTCGGCGAACGAGCTCTTCGGCGTCGACAGCGGCGTGAACAGGTCGACGTCGGTACGACCGCCGATGTCGCCCTCGACGGAGACCGCGTCGCGCAGGTCGGTGTTGCCGCCCATGCGCTCGCACGCGGCGTCGCCGGAGGTCGGCGCTGCCGTGCACCCGGTCAGAGCGAGGACGGCGAGGCTGAGGGTGGCCAGAGCGGCGGACGTTTTACGCACGCTCTCCAGTCTATTCGGTGTCCTGCTCCGATTCGCGCGCGGTGGCGGCGATGCGCGCGCCCTCGGCCGCCCTGGCGGCTTCGCGAGCCCGCTTGCGCAGGTTCTTGTCGCTGATCTCGCGGTCGCCCACCGCCCCAGGGGTCCACATCTCGACGTCCTCGTCGCCGTAGCTCGACTTCGACGCCCGGCGCTTGACCGGCGGCGCGACGGCCCCCGGAGCGAGGCGACGCGCCGTCAGCAGGAAGCCCGTGTGGGCGACCATGCGGTGGTCCGGGCGGACCGCGAGCCCCTCGACGTGCCAGCCGCGCACCATGGTCTCGGATGCGTCGGGGTCGGTGAACAGGCCGGTGCTGCGGATGTACTCCGCCACCCGGGAGAGCTGGGTCGCCGTCGCGATGTAGCAGAGCACGACACCTCCGGGCGTCAGCGCGTCGGCGACGACGTCGATGCACTCCCACGGTGCGAGCATGTCGAGGACCACTCGATCGACCGTGCCCGCGGGAAGCGTCGACGGCAGCGCCTCGACGAGATCGCCGACGACGACCTCCCACGTCGACGGCGTCGCACCGAAGAAGGTCTCGACGTTGCCGCGAGCCACCTCGGCGAAGTCGTCGCGACGCTCGAACGAGACCAGCCGGCCCGCCGGGCCGACCGCCCGCAGGAGGGAGAGCGAGAGCGCGCCGGATCCGACCCCCGCTTCGACCACGGTCGCACCCGGGAAGACGTCGGCCTGCATGACGATCTGGGCGGCGTCCTTGGGGTAGACGATGGCCGCGCCGCGCGGCATCGACATCGCGAAGTCCCGCAGGAGGGGACGTAGCGCCAGGTAGTCGTGCCCGGAGCTGTTGGCGACCACCGAACCGTCGGGGAGGCCGATGAGGTCGCGGTGGCGGAGCACGCCGTGGTGTGTGTGGAGCTCCCCGTCCTGGCGCAGGGTCACCGTGTGCAGGCGCCCCTTGGGGCCCGTGAGCTGCACACGGTCGCCCTCGCGGAAGGGACCGCTGGGCTGTTGGCTGCGGGTCTCGGTCATCGTGCGGCTCCTGCCGTGGTCGTGCGGCGGTCGTGCAGGTCGAGGAGATCGGCCGCTCGACGACCCTCGAGGGTCGGCCAGAGTTCATGCGCGCCTGCGTCGTCGAGCGGCACGATGTGCGGCACACCGAGCGTCACGGCGCCCGAGGCGACGCCGGCGCGCACACCCGTCGGCGAGTCCTCGATGACGATCGCGTCTGCGATGTCGACGCCGAGCAGCGCCGCGGCCTGCAGGTACGGCTCGGGATGGGGTTTGGGGTTCTCGACGTCGTCGCCGGCCACGACGAGCTGAAAGGCGGGGAACTCGATGAGCTCGACCACGCTGAGCGCCATGCGGCGCAGAGACATCGTCACGAGCGCGGTGGGGACGCCCGCGTCATGGAGGTCGAGCAGGAGCTCGCGCGCGCCCGGGCGGAAGGGCACGCCGTCGGTGCGGAGCATCCGCTGCACCTCGTCGGTGAGATGGTCGACGATCGCCTGCGGCTCGAGGCGCACACCCGCGTTCTGGAGGATGATCGCGCTGTCGATGAGTCCGCTCCCGACGAGCTGGAGGCCGTCCTCATGGGTCCAGGTTCCGCCGAACGATTCGACGAGGCGGGTCTCCGCCGCCATCCAGTACGGCTCGGTATCGACGACGGTTCCATCCATGTCCCAGAGGACGACGCGGGGCTGTGTGCTCACCGAGCCATGTTATCCGCCTGTCGCGCCCGACCTCCGCCGCGCGCGACTAGCCTGGGGTGATCGCATCGGCACCGGAACGGAAGGGGATCACGATGGATGTTCTCGGTTCGCGCATCGTGATCGTGGCCTTCGACGGCTGGAACGACGCGGGGGAAGCCGCGAGCAGCGCCGTCGCCGCGATGCGCGGCGACGCCGCCTACGACCTCGTGCACTCCGTCGACCCAGAGCTCTACTTCGACTACCAGTACACCCGCCCATCGTCTCGCCTCGATTCCGACGGACGTCGGCGCCTCACGTGGCCGGAAGCCACGCTCTGGCGCCCCCGCGACCCCGGTCCCGGCACCGAGTTCTGGCTCCTGACCGGTGTCGAGCCCGCACGCACCTGGCAGGCGTTCGCCTCCGAGTTCGTCGATGTCGCCCTGCGCGACGCCGTGACCGGGTTCGTGTTCCTCGGCGCCATGCTCGCCGATGTGCCGCACTCCCGCCCCATCTCGATCTTCGCGGCGAGTCAGAACGACCAGGTGCGCGAACAGCTCGGTCTCGAGAAGTCGCTGTACGAGGGCCCCGTCGGCATCCTGAGCGTGCTCGAGCACTTCGCCGAGTCCGCCGGCATTCCCACGGCGACTCTCTGGGCCAGCGTGCCGCACTACGTCGCCAACTCGACGCCCTCACCCAAGGTGACCCTGGCGCTGCTCGATCGCCTCGACGAGCTCACCGGCGTCGACGTGCCGCGCACCTCCCTCCGCACCGAGGCTGCCGCCTGGGAGGCGTCGATCGACGCTGCCGCGGCCGACGACGAGGAGATGAGCGAGTACATCCGTCAGCTCGAGAAGACCCGCGACACGTGGGACTCGCCGGAAGCCTCCGGCGACGCCATCGCGCAGGAGTTCGAACGGTACCTGCGCCGCCGCGGCGACGGGCCCGGAGACCACAAGCGCTGAGGCGGGCCTCGGCCTCAGGCGGCGATGACGCCGGTGCCGAGCAGGACCAGGATGACCGAGCCCAGAACAATGCGGTAGATCACGAACGGCAGGAAACTGCGCTTCGAGATCCAACTCATGAAGAACGCGATCACGCCGAGGGCCACGACGAACGCGATACCGGTGGCCGCGAGGGTGTCGCCGAGTGAGAAGAACGACGGCTCTCCCCAGCTCTTGGCGAGCTGGTAGAACCCGCTGCCGAACACCGCGGGGATTGCGAGCAGGAATGCGTATCGGGCAGCCGCTGCGCGCTCGTACCCGAGGAACAGGCCCATCGTGATGGTGCCGCCGGAGCGCGAGACGCCCGGTACGAGCGACAGAGCCTGCGCGACTCCGAACGCGACGCCGTGGGGGTAGGTCAGCTGATTCAGTGCGCGCTTCTTCGCGCCGACGTGATCGGCGATGCCGAGCAGCACGCCGAACACGATGAGCATGATCGCCACGATCCAGAGCGAGCGGAACACGGTCTCGATCTGGTCCTGGAAGAGAAGACCGAGCACGACGATCGGGATGCTGCCGAGGATGATGAGCCAGCCCATGCGCGCATCGGGGTCGTTGCGCGGCGCCTTGCCCGCGAGCGAGCGGAACCACTGCGTGATGATGCGCACGATGTCGCGCCAGAAGAAGACGACCACCGCGGCCTCGGTGCCGATCTGGGTGATCGCGGTGAACGCGGCTCCCGGGTCCTCGCCCGAGGGCAGGAACGTGCCGAGGATGCGCAGATGCGCGCTGGACGAGATCGGCAGGAACTCGGTGAGCCCCTGCACGATGCCGAGGATGAGCGCTTCGAGGAGATGCATGTTGCCTTCTGAGGGTCGAGGGGCGCGGGTGCGCGGGGCGCTCAGAACGAGCGCAGCAGATCGGCCAGCACCCGCTGGCCGAAGACAAGCGAGTCTACGGGCACACGCTCGTCGACTCCGTGGAACATCCCCGTGAAGTCGAGATCGGCGGGGAGACGGAGCGGCGCGAAGCCGTACCCGGTGATACCGAGCGTCGACAGCGCCTTGTTATCGGTGCCCGCGCCGAGCAGATAGGGGATCACCGGCACACCGGGGTCGTGTCGGTCGAGGCTCGCCACCATCGCCTCGACGAGCTCGCCCTCGAACGGGGTCTCCATGCCGATGTCACGCACGACCGTCTCGATCTCGATCCCGTCGCCGACGATCTGCTGCAGCTCGGCGATCACCGCGTCTTCCGTGCCGGGCAGCACCCGCACGTCGATCAGCGCCTCGGCGCGCTCGGGGATCACGTTGTGCTTGTACCCGGCACTGAGTGCAGTGGGGTTGGTCGTGGTGCGGAACGTCGAGCGCAGGAACGCCTCGGCGGGTCCCGCAGCGGCCGCGAGGGCGTCGGGGTCGTCCGTCCCGCGCCCGGTGAGCTCGCCCAGCCCCGCGATCAGCGCCGAGGTGGTCGGAGTGAGCCGCAGCGGCCAGCGCGTGCGCCCGATCTTCGCCACCGCCTCGGCGAGGGCCGTCACGGCGTTGTCGTCGTGCAGACGGCTGCCGTGGCCGGCGCGCCCGCGCGCCACCAGTCGGATCCAGATCAGCGCCTTCTCCCCCACCTGCAGCAGGTAGGCGCGTCGATCGTCGACGGTGATCGAGTATCCGCCGACCTCGCTGATCGCGGTCTCCGCGCCCGCGAACCATTCGGGTCGATCGCGCACCACGAGCGCCGACCCCTCCACGCCGCCGTTCTCCTCGTCGGCGAAGAACGCGAGCACGAGGTCGCGCGCGGGGCGCTCCCCCGCGCGCAGGATGTCGGCGACGGCGGTGAGGATCATCGCGTTCATGTTCTTCATGTCGACGGCGCCGCGGCCCCAGAGCATTCCGTCCTGCACGATGCCGGCGAAGGGATCGACCGTCCAGTCCTCCGCCACCGCGGGAACGACATCGAGGTGGCCATGCACGACGAGAGCCGGAAGGGAACGATCACGGCCCGGAACCCGCGCCATGACGTTGGTCCGACGCGGAATCGGTTCGTAGGTCTCGACCTCGAGGCCGAGTTCCTGAAGATAGGCGGTGACGTACTCGGCGGCCTCGCGCTCGCCCTCTGCGCGGCCGCCACCGTAGTTCGAGGTGTCGAAGCGGATCAGATCGGCCGCGACGCGCACGACCTCGGGAAGCGACGAGGGGGTCATGGCCCCAGGCTATCGAAGAGGCGTGCCACGCCCGGGCGTCGCGCTCGGTTCGAGCGCGGCTCGCGAACGTGGTAATGTCATTTCTCGGCCGGGAACGGCTGATCCAACACCTGCGCGGGTGGCGGAATGGTAGACGCGCTAGCTTGAGGTGCTAGTGCCCGATAGGGCGTGGGGGTTCAAGTCCCCCTCCGCGCACAGGCAAGAGGCCGGGAGTCGATGACTCCCGGCCTCTTCTGCGTTCGTCTCCCCACTTCGGTCGCCGACCGGTGTGCGGATGCGTCGCGACACACCCGCACACCGGTCAAAGCGCGTCAGACGGCGCCGACGCCGAAGAGCAGTCCCAGCAGGTACGTGATCGCCGCGGCGCCGAAACCGATCGCCAGTTGACGCAGCGCGCGGCGCAGGGGCGGACCGCCGGAGAGGATGCCGACCATGGCCCCGGTGCTGAGCAGGGCGATCCCGACGAGCACGAGCGCCAGCACCACCGCGGCCGTTCCCGTGAGACCGAAGATCCAGGGCAGCACGGGGATGATCGCCCCCGAGGCGAAGAGCAGGAAGCTCGTGAGAGCGGCCATCCAGTCGCTGCCGACGATCTCGTGCTCGTCGGCGGCGTGCGTGCCGATCGGCCCCGTCGTGGTGCGGCGCACACCCTCCTGCGCCGCGGCGACGATGCGTCGCGCCTTCGCCAAGGCCTCGTCGGGCGCAACACCGCGCGCCCGGTAGACGAGGGCGAGCTCGTTCTCATCGATGTCGAGGTCGTGCGCCGATGCGGCGGCGTCCTCGTTGGCCTCGGTCGCCGCGAGCAGCTCGCGCTGGGAACGTACCGAGACGAACTCGCCCGCCCCCATCGACAGCGCACCCGCGAGCAGACCCGCCACGCCGCTGAAGAGCACGAACGACGAGCTGACCCCCGTCGCACCGATGCCCAGCACGAGCGCGAGGTTGCTGACCAGGCCGTCGTTCGCCCCGAAGACCGCCGCGCGGAACGACCCCGACAACCGCCGTCGCCCCCGCGCCGCCAGACCCCGGACGACCTCGTAGTGCACCTTCTCGTCGGCGCGCATGGCGGGCGTCGCGTACTGCTCTGCGTCGTACGGCGATCGCGCCTCCGCGACCTGCGCGAGCGCCAGCACGAAGATCGACCCGAAGCGGCCGGCCATCCAGCCGAGCAGACGGGAGCGGATGCCGGCGCGCGGCAGTCGCTCCGGCGTGCCGCCGAGGAGGTCGATCCAGTGCTGTTCGTGTCGACGCTCGGCGTCGGCGAGGCGGAGCAGGATGTCGCGCTCCTCCCCTGTCCTGCTGTCGGCGAGCCGCTGGTAGACCCGGCCCTCGGCACGCTCCTCGACGAGGTAGCGCGCCCAGCGTCGACGGTCTGCGGCGGTGGGCTCGGCGAGCGGGGCGGTCATGCATCCTCCTGGACGATCGGGCAACCGTTCCACGCTAGCCGCGCGACCGGCTGCGACCGGCGTGGAGCCGACGATTGACAGCATTTCGGGCTTCCGAAGCCCGCTCGATCACAGGTCCCGTCAGGAGCGGACGCGCTTGCGCAGCACGTCGATGCGGGCCTGCAGCTGCGTCACCGTGGCCTGGGCGACGGCCGGTCCTCCGCAGATGCGCCGCAGCTCGGCGTGCACCGCTCCATGCGGCTCGCCCTTCTGCCGTGCGTAGAGACCCACGAGGCTGTTCAACAACTGGCGCTGCTCTTTCAGCGTGCGGTGCAGGGGGGCGGGGAGCGTCGTCGTCTGCTCGGGCCCGGCCTTGGCCTCTCGCGCCTCCCGCAGCCGCGACTGGCGGGCTTGACGCTGCATGAGCAGATCGTGCACGTGCTCGGGCTCGAGCAGGCCGGGGAAGCCGATGAACTCCTCCTCCTCGGGCGTGCCCGGCTCGGCGAGCTGACCGAACTCCTGACCTTCGAACACCACACGATCGAAGTGCGCGACCGACGACAGCGCCTGGTAGCTGAACTCTTGAGTCAGAGCATCCGACGTCTCGTCCTCGCGGTTGGCGCTCTCGAGGAGCGAGTCCTCGAGGCCGTCGTCGTCTTTCGACTGGCGGTCCAACGCGTGGTCGCGCTGCTTGTCCATCTCGTTCGCCAGACCCATGAGCACCGGCACCTGCGGAAGGAAGACGCTCGCCGCCTCGCCGCGCCGACGTGCTCGCACGAAACGCCCGATGGCCTGAGCGAAGAACAGGGGCGTCGACGACGACGTGGCGTACACACCCACGGCCAGCCGGGGGACGTCGACCCCCTCCGACACCATGCGCACCGCCACCATCCAGCGGTCGTCGCTCGCGCTGAACTTCTCGATGCGCTCGGAGGCGGTCGCGTCGTCGGACAGAACGATGGTCGGCTGCTGCCGCGTGATGCTGTGGAGGATCTTGGCGTAGGCGCGCGCCACGGTCTGGTCGGTCGCGAGCACGAGCCCCCCGGCGTCCGGCACATGATGGCGGATCTCGGTGAGGCGTCGGTCGGCCGCCGAGAGCACCGCGGGCATCCATTCGCCCTCGGGGTCGAGCGCGGTGCGCCACGCCTGCGAGGTCACGTCCTTCGTGTTGTCCTGCCCGAGGTGTGTCTCGAGTTCGTCGCCCGAGGTCGTGCGCCACCGCATCTTGCCTGCGTACATGTGGAAGAGCACGGGGCGCACGACGCCGTCGGCGAGCGCGCGTCCGTACCCGTAGTTGTAGTCGGTGCGAGAGATGCGGGCGCCGGACTCGTCGGGGTGGTACTCGACGAACGGGATGGGCGCGGTGTCGCTGCGGAACGGCGTGCCCGAGAGCAGCAGTCGCCGCGTGGCCGGCCCGTAGGCGTCGCGGATCGCGTCGCCCCAGCTGAGCGCGTCGCCGCCGTGATGCACCTCGTCGAGGATGACGAGGGTTTTCGCGTCTTCGGTGAGGTGGCGGTGCACCGACGACTTGGCCGCGACCTGCGCGTAGGTCACCACGACCCCGTGGTAATGACGAGCGGGCGCCCAATGGCTGTTCTTGAAGTACGGGTCCAGTCGGATGTGCACGCGGGCCGCCGCGTCGGCCCACTGCGTCTTGAGATGCTCGGTGGGGGCCACGACGATGATGCGGTTGACCTCACCCGAGCGCATCAGCTCGACCGCGAGGGTGAGGGCGAAGGTCGTCTTGCCGGCGCCCGGCGTGGCGGCGACCAGGAAGTCGCGCTGGTCGGCGGCGAAATACTGCTCCAGGGCCTCCTGCTGCCAGGCGCGCAGCTTGTTGGCGGTTCCCCACGAAGCACGCTGGGGGAAGGACGGAGAGAGCATCGGATCAACGATAATCGCTCCCCTCCGACATCGGCGCGCGCCCGGCATCGAACAGGTCGTCGGAGTAGGCTCGGGCGTGCGCCGCGACCTCCGTCGCTTCGGCGCGCGTTCGCGAAGGAGAGCTGGATGACAGACCAGGATTCGACCCGGACCCCCTACGTCCCCAATGACGCCCCGCACCCCTGGCGTCGATTCGTGGCCATCGGCGACTCGTTCACCGAGGGCATCGGCGATCCGGACCCCGCGGTCCCGGGCGGGCACCGCGGCTGGGCGGACCGGGTCGCGGAGGTGCTGGCCCAGCAGGTCGACGATTTCGCCTATGCGAACCTCGCGGTGCGCGGAAAGCTGGTCGCGCAGATCGTGCGCGACCAGATCGAACCGGCCGTGGCCCTCCACCCCGACCTCGTCTCGATCTCCGCGGGCGGCAACGACGTCATCCGGCCCGGTACCGACCCCGACGCGATCGCCGCGCAGCTGGAGGATGCGGTGTCGCGACTCGCCTCGACCGGGGCCGCCGTGCTGCTGTTCACCGGCATCGACACGGCGTTCACGCCCGTGTTCCGACCGTTCCGCGGCAAGGTCGCCATCTACAACGAGAACGTGCGGGCGATCGCCGAGCGCCACGACTGCATCGTCGCCGACCAATGGGCGTTGAAAGTGGTGCAGGACCCGCGGTTCTTCGATGACGACCGCCTGCACTACAACACGCTGGGCCACCACGAGGTCGCTCGCATGGTGCTGCGCGCCCTGAACGTGCCGAACGACCTCGAGGCCATGCAGCCCGAGCCGTTGCCCGTGCGCACCTGGCGCGAGGCCCGCGCCGGAGACTTCGGCTGGGCACGTGAGCACCTGGTGCCGTGGGTGCTCCGCCGGCTGCGCCATCAGTCCTCGGGCGACCACGTCGCCGCGAAACGTCCGGAGCCCTCGCCGATCGTCTTCCCCGAGAACCGCTGATCGAGCCGCGCTCGCCGGCGCGAGTCGACCGCTGCCGCCTCAGCGGGAGAGCGCCCAGAGGGCGACCGCGGCCGCCGACGCGACGTTGAGCGAGTCCACTCCCCCGGACATCGGGATGGTGACCGTGTGGTCGGCGCTCGCCAGCGCCGTCGGCGAGAGGCCCTCACCCTCGGAGCCCAGCAACAGGGCGACACGGTCCGGACGCTGCGCGACGTAGGCGTCGAGGGTGACCGCGCGGTCGTCGAGAGCGAGCGCCGCGAGGGAGAACCCTTCGGAGTGGAGGTCCGCCATCGCGCCGTCCCAGTCGTCGATCCGCGTCCAGGGCACCTGGAATACGGTCCCCATGCTCACCCGCACGCTGCGGCGGTACAGGGGGTCGGCGCAGTGCGGCGCGACCAGCACGGCGTCGGCGCCCAACCCCGCGGCGGCCCGGAAGGCTGCGCCGATGTTCGCGTGATCGCCGATGCCCTCGAGGATCACGACGAGGCGTCCTCCGGCGACGGTCTCCCGCACGCCGGGGAGCACGGGGCGGTGCATCGCGGCGAGGGCGCCCCGATGGACGTCGTACCCGGTGACGGCTTCGGCGACGGCATCCGGCACGACGTACACCGGAACGTCGACGGTCTGGAGCATCGCGGCCACCGCCTCGAGCCGACGCTGCTGCACCATCGCCGAGCGCGGTCGATGGCCCGCGGCGATGGCCCGTTCGACGACCGTCGCCGATTCGGCGATGTACAACCCGCCTGCGGGCTCCACGCGCATGCGCAGGGCGGTGTCCGTGAGCGAGCGGTAGTCGTCGAGACGCGCGTCATCCGCCGCGTCGATGTGCACGATCTCCATAGACCTCCACTGTCGCACGTCGCCCCGTGGCTTCGACGCCACCCGTTCGACCCGGCCCGTAGAATCGCAGAGGAGGCTCCGTGACCACGATCGCAGACGAGGAGATCCGGCGTCGTATCGAACAGGCGGCCGGTCTGCTCCGCGGAACCCGGATCGCGCTCCTCACCGGCGCAGGCGTCTCGACCGACTCGGGCATTCCCGCGTATCGCGGCGAGGGTGCTCCCCCGCGCAGCAATCCCATGACCATCCAGACGTACCTCGGCGACGAGGCCGCCCGACGACGCTACTGGGTCGGCGGGCACCTGGGATGGCGGTCCTTCGCCCGTGCAGAACCGAACCGCGGTCATTCCGCACTCGCCGAGATGGAGGCATCCGGAGTCGTGAGCGGGGTGATCACCCAGAACGTCGACGGGCTGCACCTGCGCGCCGGCAGCTCGCATGTGATCGAAGTGCACGGCACCATGCGCCGGGTCCTCTGCCTGCACTGCGGTCAGGTCTTCGACCGCCGCGACGTCGCCGTGCAGATCGAAGAGCTCAACCCGTGGATCACGGTGCCGGAGAACGTGAAGCTCAACCCCGACGGCGACGTCCTCCCCGAGACGGTCGACGGCTTCGTGATCCCCCGGTGCACGGTGTGCGAGGGGATGCTCAAGCCGGACGTGGTGTTCTTCGGGGAGTACGTGCCGCTCGACCGCTTCCGCGCCGCCGAGTCGCTGCTGCGCTCCAGCACCGCGCTGATCGTGGCCGGCTCGTCGCTCGTCGTGAACTCGGGAGTGCGACTCGTCGAGCGCGCCCGTCGTCGCGGCATCCCCCTGATCATCGTCAATCACGAGCCCACGCGCGCCGATGCGTGGGCCCATGTCACCATCGCGGCCGGCACGAGCGACGTGCTCCCGGCGCTGCAGGAGCTTCTCACGTGACCCTTCTCACCCTCGTCCGCCACGGCCAGACCGACTGGAACCTCGCTCGTCGCATCCAGGGGTCGACCGACATCCCGCTCAATGACACCGGTCGCGCCGACGCCCGATGGGCGGCGGGTCAGCTCGAGGGCTCGACGCACCACGCCGTCTACGCCAGCCCCCTCGCGCGCGCCCGGGAGACGGCCGAGATCATCGCGGAAGGGATCGGGCTCGACGGCCCGGTGCTCGTGCCCGACCTGCGAGAGCGGGAGTTCGGCAACGGCGAGGGGATGCTCGTCGAGGACTACCTGCGCACCTACGGCGACTGGGATGCGGCCGTGCCGGGTGCCGAGACGCTGGGCGACGTTGCGGAGCGCGCGCTGCGTGCGCTCGACGGCATCGCCCGTGACGCCCGCCGGCGCTCCGCGCCGATGGCCGAGTCCGTCATCGTCGTCGCGCACGGCGGTGTGATCCGCGCGCTCATCGATCACGTGTCCGGTGGCACGCTGCCGCGTGTCGGCGACGTCATCCGCAACGGGTCCGCGACGCGTTTCGAGGCGTCGCCGGGTTCCCTGCGCCTGCTGGAGCAGAACGTCCTGCTCTGAGTCGCCCGCTCACCTCGCGCGCTCGACCACCGATCGGGCATGACGCAGCACGGGCTCGTCGACCATGCGGCCCTCGTACCGGAAGACGCCGCGCTCCCCCTCCGCGGCGGAGAGCACCCCGCGCGCCCAGGCGACGAGTGCCGCGTCGGGCCGGTAGGCGGCACGGATCGCCTCGACCTGGCCCGGATGGATGCATGCGGTCGCACGGAACCCCGAAGCGGCGGCATCCGCGGCCTCCTCCTCCAAAACGGCGGAATCGTCGATGTCGAGATGCACCGCGTCGATCGCTGCCCGGCCGTGGGCCCCGGCCGCGATGAGAACACGCGATCGCGCGTAACGAGCGACGTCCCGGTACGCGCCGTCGGGGCGCCGGCTGGACGTTCCGCCCAGGGACGCCACGAGGTCCTCCGCGCCCCACATGAGCGCCGTCACCCGAGGGTGCGCGGCGAGGGCGTCGGCGGCCTGCACACCGCGGGCGGTCTCGCACAAGCCGATCACCGCATAGTCCGTGTCGAACACGTCGAGCGCCGCCGGGTCCTCGGCCTTCGCGACCATCACGGTGCGGAACGGCGAGGCGGCGACCGCGGCCAGGTCGGCTGCGAACTCCGCGCTGCCCGGAGCATTCACTCGCACGACGACGCGCGCGGGATCGAGTTCCGCCTGGATGACATGCGTGCGAGCGAGGGCTTTCCCCTCCGGTCGCACCGCGTCCTCGAGGTCGAGGATCACCGCGTCGGCGCGCGCGGCCGCCTTCGCGAAGCGCTCGGGTCGGTCGGCGGGGCAGAACAGCAGAGCAGGTCCCAGGGTGAAGGTCACGACGCACTCTCCTCGGGGTGTCGGTGGACGAGCACCGAGCGCGACGCGGTCGCCACCACCACCCCGTCCTGATTGCGGCCGGTGTGCGCGATCTCCACGATCCCCTGCCCCGGGCGCGAACCGGAGGGGCGCTTCGCGGTCACCACACTCTCGGTGTACAGCGTGTCACCGGCGAACAGAGGCTTCGGGAAGGCGATGTCCCCCAGACCGAGCTGCGCGACGAGCGTGCCCTGCGTGAGCTGGGCGACGGATGCCCCCACCATGGTCGACAGCGTCCACATCGAGTTCATGAGCCGTTCCCGGAACGGCTCCTGCGTCGCCGAGAACGCCGCATCGAGGTGCAGGGCCTGCGTGTTCATCGTCAGGGTCGTGAACAGCACGTTGTCCGCCTCGGTCGCCGTGCGCCCCGGTCGGTGCAGATACCTGGCTCCGACCTCGAACTCCTCGAAGTACAGCCCGCGCTGCACGATCTCCCGCTCGGTCATGCCCTCACGCTACCCGGCCAGGCCCAGCGACCGCGCGATCACCAGCAGCTGCACCTCGGTCGTGCCCTCGCCGATCTCGAGGATCTTCGAGTCGCGGTAGTGACGCGCGACGGGGAACTCGTTCATGAAGCCGTTCCCGCCGAAGATCTGCGTCGCGTCGCGGGCATTGTCCATCGCAGCCTCGCCCGACACCAGCTTCGCGATCGCCGCCTGCTCGGCGAACGGGCGGCCGGCGTCCCGCAGCCGTGCCGCGTGATGCCAGGCGAGCCGCGCGGTGTGCACCCGGGCCCGCATACGCGCGAGCGTGAACTGCGCGTTCTGCCGCGTGGCGAGGGCGCTGCCGAACACCGTACGGCTCTTCGCGTACTCGACGGCCGCTTCGAGGCATCCTTCCGCCGCCCCGGTCGCGAGAGCTGCGATCGCGATCCGCCCCTCGTCGAGGATGCTGAGGAACCCGCGGAAGCCGGCGCCGCGCGCCCCCAGCAGGTTCCCTGCGGGCACCCGCGCGCCCGTGAAGGTCAGCGGATGCGTGTCGGAGGCGTTCCATCCCACCTTGTCGTACGGGGCCTCGACCGTGAACCCCGCCGTGCCGTTCGGCACGATGATGGTCGAGATCTCCTTGCGACCGTTGTCGTTGCCGGTGACCGCCGTGACCGTGACGAACCGCGTGATCGGGGTGCCGGAGTTCGTGATGAACTGCTTCGCGCCGTCGATGACCCACTCGTCGCCGTCGAGACGCGCCGTGGTGCGGGTGGCTCCGGCGTCGCTGCCGGCCTCCGGCTCGGTCAGTCCGAATCCGGCGAGAGCACGTCCCGCGAGGAGGTCGGGAAGCAGCTCCTCCTTCTGCCGGTCGTCGCCGAAGCGGAAGACCGGCATCGCGCCCAGGCTGACTCCGGCCTCGAGGGTGATGGCGATGGACTGATCGACGCGGGCGAGCGCCTCGATCGCAAGACCCAGGGCGAAATAATCACCGCCTTGGCCGCCGTACTGCTCGGGGAACGGCAGGCCGAACAGCCCCAGCTCCCCCATCGCCGACACGACATCCATCGGCAGGGTGTGGGTGCGGTCCGCCTCGTATGACCGGGGCGCCACCACCGTGTCGGCGAACTCCCGCACCATCCCCGCCAGCTCGCGTTCCTCGTCGCTCATCTCGTGCATCATCGCTCCTCCTGCATGGTCACGCGCACGACGGGCTGTCCCCGCCGCACCTGGTCTCCGAGCGCCACGAGCACGTGCACGACCCCGTCGGTCGGCGCACTCACCGGGTGCTCCATCTTCATCGCCTCGATCGATACGAGCGGGTCGCCCGCTGTCACTCGGCTGCCGTCCTGGACGTGGATCGCCACGACGGTGCCGGGCATCGGGGCGCGGCCCTCGGGCTCCGTGGCCGCCGACTCCGCATCACGCACGGCCAGTCGCCGCAGCGCGCGATCGCGGCGGTCGAGCACGCGGAGCCGCACCGATCGGCCGTCCTCTCCGACCCAGATCGCACCGTCCGTGTCGCGGCGAGCCGTGGCTCTGGACGCGCGCGGCGACATGACCGGGGCCGTCACCTCCTCGTCGTCGTCGGTCAGGAACGTGACGGCGTCGCGCTCAGCGGGCGCGGGCCGACCGAGCCGCCACCCGTTCGCCCGGTCCCACGGCGAGCCGGCGCGCACGTCGTGGGGCGGCAGGGCGGCGCTCGCCGCGGCGAGCATCGCGTCACCGGGCGGTGCGGCGGGGAACGGAAGCAGGGTCTCGATGAGTCCCGTGTCGAGATCCCCCGCTCGCATGCGGGCGTCGCGGCACAGCAGGCGGAGGAAGGCGATGTTGGTCTCGACCCCCAGCACGACGGTGCGCGACAGAGCGTCGTCGAGACGGGCCAGCGCGGTGCGGCGGTCATCGGCGACCGCCACGATCTTCGCGATGAGGGGGTCGTAGTGGCCGGTGATCTCGCTCCCCGTCTCGACCGCTGCGTCCACACGTACGCCGGCGGGCGGCTCGAAGAGCAGCACCCTCCCCGTCGAGGGCAGGAAGCCGCGTTCCGGAGACTCGGCGTACACGCGCGCCTCGACCGCGTGCCCGTGCAGGCGCGGGGCCGCCTCGAGGGGTTCTCCCGCCGCGACGCGCACCTGGAGGGCCACGAGGTCGAGGCCGGTGACCTCCTCGGTGACCGGATGCTCGACCTGGAGCCGCGTGTTCATCTCGATGAAGAAGACGTCGTCGGGGGAATCGGCATCGATGAGAAACTCCACGGTGCCGGCGCCGACGTACGAGACGCTCTCGGCGGCCCGCACTGCGGCGTCGAGTAGTCGCCGACGCGTGTCGTCGGGGATCCCCGCGGACGGGGCCTCTTCGATCACCTTCTGGTGACGGCGTTGAAGGGTGCATTCGCGTTCGCCGAGTTCGATGACCCGTCCACGGGTGTCGCCGAAGACCTGCACCTCGATGTGTCGCGGACGCGAGATGAGTCGCTCGATCACGAGGGCGTCGTCCGAGAACGCGGCGATGGCGATCCGACGCGCCGACGACAGCGCGCGCGGCAGGTCGGCGGGGTCGGTCACGACCTCCATGCCCTTGCCGCCGCCGCCCGCGCTGGGCTTGACCAACACGGGGAAGCCGATGCGCGCCGCCTCGTTCGCGATCTGCTCGTCGGTGAGACCCGCGGCATCGAAGCCGGGCACCACCGGCACGCCGTGCGCGGCGACGTGCTGCCTGGCCCGCGCCTTGTCGCCCATGATCTCGAGTGCGGCGGTGCCCGGACCGATGAACGTGATGCCGGTGTCCGCGCAGGCGGCGGCGAGGTCGACGCTCTCCGACAGGAACCCGTAACCGGGGTGGATCGCCTGCGCCCCGGTCTGCTGCGCCGCCTCGATCACGGCATCGACCCGGAGGTACGACTCGGCGGCGGGGGCGGGCCCGATGCGCACGGCCGCATCCGCCTCTCGCACGTGCGGGGCGTGGACGTCTGCGTCGCTGTACACGGCGACGCTGCGGATGCCGAGGGCTCGGAGCGTGCGGATGACGCGGCGGGCGATCTCGCCGCGGTTGGCGACGAGCACGGTGTCGAACAGGGGCTGGTGGTCGTTTTTCATGGGATCACATCCGGAAGACGCCGAAGCGCGGTTCGGGCAGCGGGACGCGGGAGACGACGTCGAGAGCCAGGCCCAGCACGTCGCGCGTCTGCTGCGGGTCGATGATGCCGTCGTCCCAGAGACGCGCGGTGGCGTAGTACGGCTCGCCCTGCTCCTCGTACTGGGCGCGGATCGGCTCCTCGAACGACGCGCGTTCCTCCGCCGACCACGATTCGCCCCGCCCTGAGAGCTGGTCCTCCTTCACCGTCGCCAGCACGGCGGCGGCCTGGTTGCCGCCCATCACCGAGATGCGACTGGCGGGCCACGTCCAGAGAAAGCGGGGCGAGTAGGCCCGCCCGCACATCGAGTAGTTGCCGGCACCGAAGGATCCTCCGATGATCACGGTGAGCTTCGGTACGCGGGTGCTCGCCACGGCGGTGACCATCTTCGCGCCGTCCTTCGCGATGCCGCCGGCCTCGGCGTCCGAGCCGACCATGAAGCCGGTGATGTTCTGCAGGAACAGAAGGGGGATGCCTCGCTGATCGCACAGTTCGATGAAGTGCGCTCCCTTGGACGCCGATTCGCTGAACAGCACTCCGTTGTTCGCCACGATGCCGATCGGATGTCCGTGCAGTCGAGCGAAGGCGGTGACGAGGGTCGTGCCGTACTCGGACTTGAACTCCCGCACGCTGTCGGCGTCGACGAGACGGTGGATGACCTCCCGCACGTCGTACGCCGCGTTCACGTCGACCGGGACGACGTCGTAAAGGGACCCGGTCTCGGCGGGCTCCCGCGGAGGCGCGACCGGCCACGCCGGCTCCGCGGGCGCGGGGAGCGTGCGCACGATGTCGCGAAGGATCTCGAGCGCGTGCTCGTCGCTTTCGGCGAGGTGGTCGACCACACCGCTGCGTCGAGCGTGCAGCTCACCGCCGCCGAGTTCCTCAGCCGTCACCACCTCGCCGATGGCCGCTTTCACCAACGGCGGCCCGCCGAGGAAGATGGTGCCCTGGTTGCGCACGATCACGGTCTCATCGCTCATCGCCGGCACGTAGGCGCCACCGGCGGTGCACGAGCCGAGCACGGCAGCGAGCTGAGGGATGCCCTGGGCCGACAGGCGCGCCTGGTTGTAGAAGATGCGGCCGAAGTGCTCGCGATCGGGGAACACCTCGTCCTGTTTCGGCAGGAACGCTCCCCCTGAGTCGACGAGGTAGAGGCAGGGCAATCGGTTCTCGAGCGCGATCTCCTGAGCGCGGAGGTGCTTCTTGACGGTCATCGGCAGGTACGTGCCGCCCTTGACCGTGGCGTCATTGCACACCACCATGACGTGACGTCCGTGCACGAGGCCGATCCCGGCGATGACCCCGGCGCCCGGAGCCTCACCGCCGTACAACCCGTGCGCGGCGAGAGGGGCGACCTCCAGGAAGGGGCTCCCCTCGTCGAGCAGCCGGTCGACACGCTCTCGCGGCAGCAGCTTGCCGCGGGCGATGTGGCGCTGGCGGGAGCTCTCCGGTCCGCCCAGAGCGGCCGTCTCGAGGCGTTCCCGCAGTTGCTGCGCGAGCGATTCCTGCGTGGTGGGCATCGTGGTGTCCTCCTCGACATCGCGACGGTGGGAGCTCGCGCGGTAGCGCAGCTCACGCTTCTTCGGTTAGTGTGCACTAACCCATTTCTGCAGGTTAGCGAGGATTAACTGAGATGACAACCCCCGTCACCGCTCGCGATCGCGCGAAGCTGGAGCGCACAGACGCGATCCTCCACCACGCAGCCCTCCTCTTCGCCGACCGCGGGTACACCGGCGTGAGCCTCGAGGACATCGGAGCAGCCGTGGGGGTGTCGGGCCCCGCCGTCTACCGGCACTTCGCCGGCAAGCAGGCTCTGCTGGGCGCGATACTCGTGCAGGTCAGCCACGACCTACTGTCGGGCGGCCGCGCCGTGGCCGACTCCGACCACGACGACGATGCCCGCATGGACGCGCTCGTGCGGTTCCACGTCGGTTTCGCCCTCGCGAATGCGCCGGTCATCCAGGTGCAGGACCGCGACGTCGCGCACCTGAGCGATAGCGACCGCGCGCAGGTGCGACGGCTGCAGCGCAGCTACGTGGACCTCTGGATCGATTGCCTCGCCCCGCTCCGCTCCGCCGGCACCGACGAGTTGCGGCTGCGGGTGCAGGCCTGTTTCGGGCTGATCAACTCCACCCCGCACAGCACGCGGTCCGCCGCGCGAGGGCACACGTCGACGGCCGAGGTGCTCGCCGCGATGGCCTCGGCCGCCCTTCGCGCGGCTACCTGAGCAGCAGTGCCCGCCCCGGGTCCTCCAACACATCGGCGACATCCTTGAGGAACTTCGCCCCTTCAGCGCCATCGACCAGTCGGTGATCGAAGGACAGGCTCAACGTCATGACCTGGCGAAGCGCGATCTCGCCGCGGTGCTCCCACGGCTGACGCCGCACGGCGCCGACCGCCAGGATGCCCGATTGACCGGGCGGCAGGATCGGCGTACCCGCATCGACGCCGAAGACGCCGATGTTCGAGATCGAGAACGTCCCGCCGAGCAACTCGGAGGGCGAGGTCCTCCCCGCGCGCGCCGTCTCCGCGAGATCCCGGATGGCGTCGCTCATCGCGACCAGGCCGAGGTCGCCGGCATCGCGGATGTTCGGCACGATGAGTCCGCGATCGGTTGCGGCAGCGATGCCGAGGTCGACGTAGGAGTACTGCACGATCTCGCCCGCTTCCTCGTCCCATCGAGCGTTCAGCCCGGGGGTGCGCGGCAGAGCGAGGCACACGACCTTCGCGATGACGGCGAGCGGCCCGATGCGATGGGCGGCCAGCGCCCTGTCGTCCTTGAGCGACGCGATCAGCTCCATGGACGCCGTGACATCGACCGTGTGGAAGACCGTGACATGCGGCGCCGTGAAGGCGCTCTGCACCATGGCGGCCGCGGTGTGCTTCCGGACGCCGCGAATGGGGATGCGCACCTCGCGCGGACCCGCGTCGCGAGCGGCCGAAGGTTGGGAGTGCACCCCGCTCGAGGCGGGCAGCGCGCCGGCTTCCCTGCCCGCGCCGCCGCCCAGGAAGGCGTCCACGTCATCGCGGCGGATCACTCGATCGCCGACGATCGCTGCGAGCATCTCGAGATCGACGCCGAGCCGCTTGGCGTACGCGCGCACCGGCGGTGTCGAGCGCGGGCGTTCCGTAGGCACGGGCGACGCCGGTTCGATCGATGGCGACGCGTCGTGGGGGGCCGCCTCGAGCACGGCCGTGTCACGGGCGAGGGCGGGGGCCGTGCGACGGTGACGACGGGCGGGCCGCCCCGCTGTCGCGGGGGCGGCACCGTAACCGACGAGGTTGGGCTGAGCGCCGTCCGACGGCGCGGTCCCCGGCGCGTCCGGGGCGTCGACCGGTGCGGAGTCGTCGCTCGCCACGTCGAACGCGATCAGCGGGGCGCCGACCGCCACCGTCTCACCGGCGTCGGCGTGCAAGACCGTCACCGTTCCCTCGTAGGGCGACGGCAGCTCGACGACGGCCTTGGCGGTCTCGACCTCCGCGAGCGTCTGATTGAGAGCGACGGGGTCGCCCGGCGAGACGAGCCATTGCACGACCTCCGCCTCGGTGAGTCCTTCGCCGAGGTCGGGCAGGCGGAACTCCGCGTTCATGCCTCTGCCCCCGTCAGGTTGCGGCGGTCGAGCACACGGTCGACCGCGTCGAGGATCCGGTCGAGATCCGGCAGGTGGTGCTTCTCGAGCTTCGCGGGCGGATACGGGATGTCGTGTCCGGTGACCCGCAGCGGCGCCGCCTCGAGGTATTCGAAGCACTGCTCGGTGATGCTCGCGATCACCTCGGCAGCGACGCCCGCCTCGCGCGAGGCCTCGTGCGCGACGACGACCCGACCCGTGCGACGCACCGATGCCGCGACAGTGTCGTAGTCGACGGGCGACAGCGAGCGCAGATCGATCACCTCGAGGGACACGCCCTCGTCGGCCGCCGCGTCCGCCGCCTGCAGCGCTGTCGAGATCATCGCACCGTAGCTGATGACGGTCGCATCGGTCCCCGGTCGCACGACCTGCGCCAGCCCCATGGGCAGAGCATCCGCCAGCGGGGCGTCGAGGTCGACCTCCCCCTTGTGGTGGTACAGCCGCTTGGGCTCGAAGAACACCACCGGGTCGTCCGAAGCGATCGCCTGGCGCAGCGCGCGGTATGCGTCGGCCGGGTTCGACACGGCGACGACCCGGAGTCCCGCGGTGTGGACGAAGTACGCCTCGGGCGACTCGGAATGGTGCTCGGCGGCGCCGATCCCGCCCGCCCACGGGATGCGGATCGTGATCGGCATCCGCACTCGACCCTGGGTGCGGTAGTGCAGTTTCGCGACCTGCGCGACGATCTGATCGAACGCCGGGTAGACGAAGCCGTCGAACTGGATCTCGACGACGGGCCGGTAGCCGCGGAACGCCAGGCCGACCGCGGTGCCGACGATGCCGGACTCCGCCAACGGCGTGTCGATCACGCGCGTCGGGCCGAATTCGTCGAGAAGACCGTCGGTGATGCGGAAGACTCCCCCGAGGCGCCCGATGTCCTCGCCCAGCAGCACCACGCGGTCGTCGTCCCGCATCGCGCGGCGCAGCCCGGCGCCGAGCGCCTTGCCGAGAGTGAGCTCGGTCATGCCACGACCTCCTCGTCGAAGCCGGCGAGGTACGCCGCGTAGTCGGCGCGCTGGCGCTCGAGTCCGGTGTGGGGCTCGGCGTAGACGGCGTCGAACACCGCGAGCGGCGGCCGCGTGACCATTCCGAGGCATTCGGCGCGCATCTCGCGGGCGACCCGATCCGCCTCGGTCTGCGTCTCGGCGGCATGCTCAGCCGAGCGCTCGCCGAGCTCGTCGAGGTGCTTCTCGAGCCGCGCGATCGGGTCGCGCTGCCGCCACGCCTCGAGCTCGCCTTCCGGGCGGTAGCGAGTGGGGTCGTCCGCGGTGGTGTGCGGCCCCATGCGGTAGGTCACGGCCTCGATGAAGGCGGGCCCCTTGCCCGCCCTGGCGTGGGCGAGCGCCCAGCGCATCGCGGCGAAGCAGGCGAGCACGTCGTTGCCGTCGACGCGCATGCTCGGGATGCCGAACCCCGGGGCCCGCCCCGCGATCGGGAACTGCGACTGCACAGCGACCGGCTCGGAGATCGCCCAGTGGTTGTTCTGGCAGACGAACACGACCGGCGCGTTGTACGACGCGGCGAAGACCATCGCTTCGTTGACATCGCCCTGGCTCGTCGCCCCGTCACCGAAGTAGGTGACGGCGACCTCGTCCGCGCCGTCGTGGCGGATACCCATGGCGTAGCCCACCGCATGCAGGGTCTGCGCGCCGATGATGATCTGCAGCGGGGCCACGCCCAACGCCGCGGGGTCGTGTCCGGCCCCCTCCTCGCCGCGCCACATCCGCACGTAGTCGCCCGGACGAGCACCGCGGGCGTAGATCACGCCGGTCTCGCGGTAGCTGGGGAAGACGAAGTCGCGCTGCTCCAGCGCGCGGGCCGTGCCGATCTGCGTCGCCTCCTGCCCCTGGCACGGGGCCCACAGCCCGAGCTGGCCCTGGCGCTGCAACGCCACGCCCTCCGCGTCGATCCGTCGCAGCACGACCATGTCGCGCAGCAGCCCGCGCAACGCGGCTGCGTCGATATCCTGCACGAAGGGGTCGAGCCGTGGATTCGCGATGCGCCGCCCCTCCGGGGTCAGCAGCCGCTCGACGAGCGACAGATCCTGCTCGGTGTCGGCGATGGGAGTGATCTGCGGTGACATCATCGTCCTCCTCGGTCTGCGCGGCGCTCGTGGCACCGCGGTTGCCGGCGACGATGCCGACATGCCTGAGCGTACGTCTACTGCACACCTCGCTCAAGCATTCGGCGCCCTGTTGAGCATGTTGCTCAATTTCTTCCACCCGCGCCCTGCTAGGGTTTGGCAGTATGCCCGGACTCGACCGCACTGATCTCGAAATCCTCGCCGCGCTCTCCGACGATCCGCGGACCACGATCGTGTCGCTCGCGGAGAGCCTGGGTCTCTCCCGCAACACCATCCAGGCCCGCATGGCGCGGTTGGAGCAGACGGGCATCTTCCTCCCCTACGAGAGGTCCTTCTCCCCTGACGTCCTCGGATTCCCGCTGCATGCCTTCGTCAGCATCGGGGTGCGTCAGACGGAGCTGCCGCGCATCATCGGCGAACTCTCCCGCATCCCCGAGATCGTCCAGGCGCACGGACTGAGCGGCTCGATCGACGTGCTCGCGCGCGTCGCCTGCCGCGACGCGCGTCATCTGTTCGACACCGACGCTCGCATCCTGTCGATCGAAGGGGTCGAACGCACCGAGACCGCCCTCGCGATGGGCGAGGTGATCCCGTTCCGGGTGGCCGGGCTCATCGGCCTCGCGAGACGGGAATCCGGAGGAAACGCCTGATCGCTCCCGCGGCCTCCGCGGGGGTCTCGTAGTGGATGAGATGTCCGACGTCCGCGATCTCGACCAGGGTCGCATCGGCGAACAGCGTCGCCAGTCGGCGTTCGGCCTCGATCGGGGTGATGTCGTCGCGCTGGGCGGCGATGAGCAGGGTGGGAACCGCGATGGTCGGAGCGAACTCGCGCACGTCGTGCGAGACGCTCGTGACGAACGCGTCGCGCAGCACGTCACGATCGGCGAAGCGCGAGAAGTAACGATCGTGCTGATCGTGGATGAACCGCCGGAGTCCGCGGTCGCGCGTCTTCGCCATCGCGATGCTCATGACGCGCACGATGAGCGGGTGGCGGAGCAGACCGGTGCCCAGCCGCTCGGGAAGGCGAGCACCCAGCGCGTAGTACAGGATGGCGAGTTTGGTGAGCATCGCCTTCGGTCCTTCGAGGGCCGGCGCGCCGATCGGATTGACCAGCACGACACGGGGTGTGCGCAGTCCACCGGCCACGGCCGCGGAGACGACGATCGAACCGAAGGAGTGCCCGAGGATGACGGCGCCGGGCGCCGTCGCGGCCACGAATTCCGTCAGCCACTCGCGGTAGGCGGCGAGGTCGTGCGCGCGTCCAGGGAGGGGCTCGGTTTCTCCGAACCCCGGGAGGTCGGGAGCGACGATGCGCGCCTCCGGGAGGAAGGCGAGCACCGGTTCGAGGCCGTGGTGGTCTCCGCGGAATCCGTGCACCGCGACGATCGTCGTCTGCGCATCGGCGGGGCCGTATACCCAGTACGCGGTCGTTCCCCCCAGAACCGTCGTCTCGTGCCGCTCGACGGGCAGGCGCTCGAGACGGTCGGCGTACGGGGAGTGCACGGTCATGCTCCGAGTCTACGGACCTCAGAGCGCCTCTCCCGGGATGTCGGCGGCCGAACGTATCGTGACGACATGTCGTCCGATCGCCCCCTCCCACCCTGGGTACACCGTGTCGGAGTCTTCGATCTCGAGACGACCGGGGTGGACGTTGCAACGGACCGCATCGTCACCGCGCACGTCGGCGTTCTCGACGCCACGGGGCGTCAGCTCGTCGCGCGATCGTGGCTCGCCGACCCCGGGATGGAGATCCCACCCGGCGCCACGGCGGTGCACGGCATCACGACGGCGCGCGCACGCGAAGAAGGTCGCCCCGCGCGCGAGGTGATCTCGCAGGTCCTCGACGCGCTGGGATCCCTGCTCGGCCAGGGCGTGCCGATCGTGGCGTACAACGCGGCCTACGACTTCTCGCTGCTCGCGCACGAGGCGCGCCGCCACGGGCTCGACCCGTTGGCCTCTCCCGCTCCCATCATCGATCCCTTCGTCATCGATCGCGCCTTCGACCGCTACCGGCCGGGTAAACGCACCCTCGCGGTGGTGGCCGCGCACTACGCGGTGGCCCTCGACGACGCGCACGAGGCGGCGGCCGATGCGATCGCAGCCGGACGCGTGGCGCAGGCACTCGCGCGGCGCTTCGCGCTGCCGCCGGAAGTGCACGAGCTGCACACGCACCAGATCGGGTGGGCACGATCGCAAGCCGCGAGTCTGACCGAGTACTTCGTCCGCATCGGGCGACTCGACGCGCGCGAGGCGCTCGACGGAACCTGGCCCGTACGCGACTGAGTCGACGCCGGTCAGCGACCGCGCAGCCGCCGCGCCTCGATGATCTCCGCGGTGCGACGGGCTTGCTTGCGCGCGATGCGCGAACGATCGCGCGGGGGAAGGCGCGGGCTCTTGTCGGCGGGCAGACCCGCATGCAACTCGCGAGCGCGTTCCAATGCCGCGTCGAACTCCACCCCGAGGACGAGCGCCAGATTCGCGATCCAGAGCCACAGCAGCGAGATGATCACACCGGCGAAGATGCCGTAGACACGCTCGTAGTCGACGATGGTCGTCGCGTAGAGCCCGTACAGCACAGATGCCACGACCAGAACGACCACCGTCAGCGTCGCTCCCCAACTCAACCATCGGAACCGCGGATGCCGAACGTTGGGCGCTCTGTCCGAGAGGAACGCGATGGTCGCGATCACGATCGCGAGGAGTACCGGCCAACGCAGGATGCGCCAGACGACGACCCCCGCCTCCCCCAACCCGAGAACCTCCCCCGCGGCCTTCGCCACCGATCCACTCGCTGCGAGGACGAGGACGGCCGCCGCAGTCGCCACGATGACGACCACTGCGGAGAGCAGCTGGGCGATCTTGATACTCCACGGCGCCCGCCCCTCCTCGACCTCGTAGGCGCGGTTCATGCCGCGCCCCAGCACCGCGATGTACCGCGCGATGGCCCAGACGGTCAGCCCGAGACCCAGGAGCAGCGGCAGCCCACCGATGGCCGACTCCGTCAGATCGTCGACGATCTCACCGAGCCGTTCGGCCGCATCCTCCGGGGCGACGGCGCGCACGACCTCCAGCACGAACGACACGGGTGTCGACTCCCGCCCGAGCAGCGCGATGATCGACACGGCCACGAGCATCGACGGGATCAGCGCGAGGACGGCGTGGAAGGTGAGAGCGGCCGCGATGTCACCGGCACCGTCGTCGGCGAACTTCCGCACGGTGCTGCGCGCGACGAAGCGCCAGGAGCGCGCATCGAGGTCGGTCGGTCCGGCGTGCGGCGAACTCGCCCGGGCACGGTGGGAGTCGTCGTTCTCCGGCATGAGTCCCACTCTCCCGAACGCCGCCGGGGATCTACAGACCCTTGACGGGGTGCGCGGCCCCGGGCTAGCCGCGGGCGGTATCGAACCGATTCGGTCGACTGTCGGCGCCGTCGGGTACGATCCCTGGAGCGACGGTATCCGGACCCGTCGGATTCGGGAGAAAAACGGTGCAGTTCACATCACACGACATCGAACGCGTCGAGGAGACCTGGAAGCAGTTCGTGCCCTCCGCGTCGCTTCAGCGCGTCGACCCGAAGCGCTTCCGCTTCGAGTGGTCGTCGGCCGAGGCCGGCAGTGTCACGCTGGTGCGCTACACGCTCGCGGCGGAGGTGCAGTCGATCGCGCAGCCCGACAACCAATTGCTGGTGTGCCGCGTCGACGCCGCCGACGTCGAACTCGGGAGCGGGCGGGAGCCGCTCGACCCCTCGCAGCCCTGGCTGACCGACGGCGCCCGGGTGCAGGCACGGTGGCGCGAGCAGGCAGAGGTGCGCGCCCTCGTGATCGATCGTGCCGCGGCACAGGCTCGCGTCCGCCAGATCACCGGCGACGATCGTCTGACCCTTCGCGCGAACGGTCTGTCCCCGCACTCTCCCGCCGCCGGGCGTCGGTGGGAGAACACGTTCCGCTACCTCGAGGCGAGTCTTCTCGATGCGGCCGACGAAGAGGTGCTCGTCGCCGAACTCGAACGGCACGCGCTCGCGGTGACACTCGCGACCTTCCCGTCGACGATCGAGGACTCCCTGTCGCGCCCGACACAGCGCGGTGCGGCGCCGTCGTCGGTACGCCGAGCGCTGGCCTTCATCGACGAGAACGCCCACCGGCCGATCACGGTCGACGACGTGGCGGCGGCGGCCTACATCTCCACGCGCGGACTCCAGTACGCGTTCCGCCGCGCGCTCGACTCCACTCCGGCCGAGCACCTCCGCCGGGCTCGTCTCGCCGGAGCGCACCGCGACCTGCGACGCAGCGACGGCTCCTCGGTGGCCGCGATCGCGCGTCGCTGGGGATTCAGCCACCCATCGCGCTTCGCCGCGGCCTATCGGGCGGAGTACGGCGTCAACCCGTCGGCCACCGCCAACCGGTCGATGCGATGACACCGGGCGCACGCCCTGTTCGCCTCAGCGGCGCGTCGCGGGTGTCGGTCGAGCGCCGCCCCCTTCCCCGAATAGAGTCCGACTGTGGGTAGTCTCTTCTACGGCGATAACGCGGAACCGATCCAAATCGAGGACCGTGCACTCGCGCATCTCAAGATCGTCATCGCCACCAAGTTGCGGCGCAACGAGAGCTTCACGCTGTCGTGGCGGCACCCCGACGGGGAGCCGACCGGGCGCTCGACAATCTGGCTGCACCCGTCGATCCCCCTGCGCTTCGTCTTCGCGTCGCCGGAGACCCCGCAGTTGAGCCGCGAGTGGATCGAGAACCTCGCGCATTCCGCGAATTCGAGCGGTGGCATCACCCTCGTCGAGGAGAACCTCGCCCTGCCCGAGAGCGCGATCAGCGAGTGACCATCGGGCCGCGACGACCGCGGCCCGTCGGCGGGACACCCGCCTCCGCCGAACTCAACGCACCTGAATCGGCGTGCCCAGCGGCAGGATGCCCGCGAGTTCGACGATGTCGTCGTTCCGCATGCGGATGCACCCATGGGAGGCATCCGATCCGATGCTGCCCTCGTCATCGGTACCGTGCAGCCCGATCTGGCCCGGACCTCCTCCGAACGAGGTGAGCGCCTCGGAGAACGCGCTGACACCGTAGGCGAAGGGGCCGTAGCCGCCGTTGGTCGGCGCGAGCAGTTCGGTGAGCGCGAAATGGCCGACCGGGGTCGGCGTGCCTCCGGTCCCGGTCGCCACGGGGAAGCTCCCGGTCTTCACCCCACCCTCGTACAGGTCCAGCGTGTTGGTGCTCGTCGTGACGACCAGGGCGTACGGAGTGGTCGAAAGGCGCACCGCTGCCGCCGGGATCCAGCCCGTGCTGCCGTTGGGTCGTTGCGTGAGCAGCACCCGCAGCCATTCCCCCTCGATCTCCTCGACGCGGAACACGAGGGGCGCGCCGGACTCCTGCGGGTTGGTCAGCGTCTGCGTCGCCGTTCCCCCCGGACGGTCGCTCACGGTGACGGTGTCGCCGATCACGGCGGCCACCGTCGATTCCGCGGGGGCGAAGACCTCGGCCGGGGCCTCAGCGGTCGGAGACGCGGTCGTCGCCGTATCACCGGTGGGCGCCGGGGAGCCTGTCGCGGTGGCGGCCGGCTCCCCGGCCGGGGGCGTGTCGGCGGGACGGAGGAGCAGCAGCGCCGCCGCGACGAGAGCGCAGACCGCCACGGCGGCGACGATCAGGACGGTCGACCGCCGCCGATCCGTGGGGAGGCCCGGCACGACCTCAGCCGGCGAAGGTCGCCGGCGCCGGCACGGGCACCGCAACCGGGGCCGCGCCCGACGTGATCTCGAACGCCGCGAAAGCAGCCTGTCCGGACGACGATCCGATCAGGACGAGCGAGAACGAACCGACCGTGGCGAGGTCGGCGGGGAGCACGACCGTTCCGGAGACGGCGCCCGCGGCATCGGCCACGAAGCTGACGCCCGGAACCTCGTTCCCGGACTGTCCGGCGCTCAGTCCGACGGTCGCGGTCTCACCAGGAGCGAACCCGCTCGCCGAGAACGGGATGCCAACGCTGGTGGCCTGCGCGGTGGTGACCGACGTGGTGCCCAGCGTCAGAACCGCGGACGGCTGGGGCGTGAAGTACGTGGTGAGGTCGGCGAACCGAACGCTCGCGGCGCCCTCGGCGGGGGCTGCAGCGACTGCCACTGCGGCTGAGGAGGACGCAGCGTCATCAGCAAGGGCGGAGACCTCGCCGAGTTCCGACAGGAGCAACACCGGCGGGTCCTGCGGGTCGACGGGCACCTCAGGCTCGCCCGGCTCGACGGGGAGCGGACGGTCGCCGAGGACGAGGACGTAGCCCACGACGTCGTAGCCGCGGCCCTCCATCTCCTGCACCAGCGTGGCCGTGTCGACGGGCTCGCCCTCCGGGCCCTCCCACAGGGTGGCAGAGCCGTTCACGCCACCGATGGCAACCACCGGCACCGTCGTGCCGTCGGGGTCATCCACCGGTGCGATCAGGAGACCGAAGGAGGTACCCTCTCCGATCTCGACAGCCGCGTCCTCGACCAGTGCCGGAAGGGCCTCGGGCGCGAGGGACTCGTCGAGCCCGTGCAGCAGCACGACCTGCGGGCTGGTGCCGTTGTTCGCGACACCCTCGGCGGTGAAATCGACCACGTCCTCGAGCGCGGTGCCCTCGGCAGAGCCGAAGGCCGCCCAGGACCAGCCCTGAGGCACGATGATGCCCTCGCCATCGGTCTGATCGATCGTGGCGAAGTCCGCTCCGGAGTCGGCCCACTCGACGGTCGGCGTGGCAGGACGCACGCCGGTGTCGGGGGCGGCCATGGAGACGGCCGGAGCGAGCGAGAGGGTGAGGCCGACGACGGCAGCGCTGAGCGCGGCCGCGGCGAGGCGCGTACGAGTCACGAGATTCCTTGAGGGTGGGGGCGCCGTTCTGGCGGCGTCTGCGGATCCGCAGCGATCTCAATCTAGGGGACGAGACAAGCCCGGCGCCACCGGAATACCGATATCAGACTCGATTCGTCCGCATGAAATATAAGGGCGCGACCGCCCGGGGAGCGCTACTCGCCCTTCAGAGCAGACTTCGCCTTCTCCCAGGCGTTCTCCGCTTCCGCGGCGCGCTCCTCCGCCCGCACGACCTTCGCCCGTTCCTGCTCAGCATCGCGCTCGGCCCGCACCAGTTCCTGCCGCGCATGCGCGAGGCGGCGCTCCGCCTCGGCCACATCCGTCGCGCATTCGTCGACCCGGTGCCGCGCATCCTGCGCGTCCGCTTCCGCCTGACGCTGCTCGCGCTGCCTCGCTGCTCGCGCGTGCTCGGCCTGCTGCACCCGTCGCTCGGCCTCTCGGCGCTTCCGCCGTTGCGCGAGCTCGTCGATCGGAGCCGGAAGCGGCTCCTCGTCGTCGAGCGTTCCTCCGCCCACCGCGTCCTCGAGCTCGATGCCGAGACCGGTTGCGGGCTCCAGTTCGCGCACCAACCGGCCCGACGCCACGGCGCGCGCCGCCTGGGCGTCGAAGAAGGCCGCACTGATGGTCTGCTGCACGGCGTCCAGAGTGCCGGCGGTCACCTTCTCGCCGCGCTCCCGCGCCAGCTCCGCCGCCTGCTCGGCGAGACGACGTGTCAGGGCACGGCGCTGGCGTCCCAGGCCCGCGAGGGCGGCGGCATCCAGCTCGGCCTGCGCCTCGCGCAGTTCGCGCGCCAGGTCGAGAGCCTCCGCCAAAGCCGGGGAGCTTTCCTGCGCGAAGACGTTCACCACGTGCGCGGCGATCGACGGCTTGCGCAGCGCACGGATCGCCGCCGCGAGCGAACGGTTCTCCGCCGCGCGCGCTCGCGCATCCCGCTCGCCCACGAAGCTGCGGAGCGGTTGGGCGTAGAGCTCCCGCGCTACGGCGGCCAGATCCTGCTCGACGGTCACCATCGAACGCTATCCCGCTCCCGGATCACGCGTCAGACCCACGCCGGGAATGAGCGATGAGTAGGGCGGGTGGGACTTGAACCCACGATCGTCGGGTTATGAGCCCGCTGCCTTGACCAGCTTGGCCACCGCCCCGTGTGCACCCAGCCTAGCGGTGCTGCCGATCACGCCGGAGTCGCGTCGGCGTGCGTGCGCTGATGCCGCAGATAGATCTCCGCGTTGGCGATGAGTCCGTCACGCTCCTCCGGGGTGAGAGGCCGACGGACCTTCGCCGGGACGCCCGCCACCAGAGACCCCGGCGGGATGTCCGAGCCGCCCAGCACGACGGCTCCACCGGCGACAAGGCACCCCTCGCCGATCACGGCACCACTCAGGATCACCGCGCCCATGCCGATCAGCGAGTCGTCCCCGATCGTGCATCCGTGCACCACGGCGTTGTGACCGATCGAGACCCGTCGCCCGATCACCGCAGGATGCGACTCGTCGACATGCACCGACACGTTGTCCTGCACGTTGCTCTGCGCTCCGACGACGATGTGCGCCGAGTCCGCGCGCAGAACGGCGTTGTACCAGACGCTCGCTCCCGCCTCGATCGTCACGTCGCCGACGATGCGGGCGCCGTCGGCGACGAAGGCGCTGCCGTCGATACGGGGGGTGCGGGCCGGAAGGGTGAGAACGGATGCTCCAGCAGCGATGCTCATAAGGTGAGACTACCCTCAGATCCGCGGAATCATGCGGCAGAACGGGCCGGTAAGCGTTGCCTCAGCTTGCTTGCGGAATGTTCCGGGCTGAGTAGCGTTGTCTTCAACAGGCACGCATGAGCACCTCGGAGGAGCAGAAGATGAGCAAGGTTCAGAACATCACCACCACCGCCAGCGACCCGACCGTGGCAGCGGCGGCCGCGCAGTTCCTCTCGCCCGTCGTCCTCGGACTGCAGGCCCTCACGATCAATGGCAAGCAGGCCCACTGGCACGTTCGCGGCGCGAACTTCGTCGGCGTCCACGAACTCCTCGACACCATCGTCGAGCACGCGGGCGACTTCGCCGACACCGCCGCGGAGCGCATCGTGGCCCTGGGCCTGCCGATCGACGCCCGTGTCACCGCGGTCGCCGCGAAGGCCGGCAACACCGGGGTTCCCGCGGGCTTCACGCAGTCCGACGAGCTGGTGCGCGCCGTGATCGCCGACATCGACGCGATCCTCGCCGACACCAAGGCGGCCATCGACGGGCTCGATGAGGTCGACCTCACCAGCCAGGACGTCGCGATCGAGATCATGCGCGGACTCGAGAAGGACCGCTGGTTCCTCGTGTCGCACGTCGCCGCCTGAACGCAGCAGCCACGGAGAAGGGGCCCCGGGGGTCCCCCGGGGCCGGGGGCGGCGGCCCCGGGTGCGGGGGGGGGGG
>JASCNZ010000020.1 GCA_029959905.1 Microbacteriaceae bacterium PS02344 | reverse complement strand
CCCCCCCCCGGCGCGCGGGGCGCCCCCCCCCCACCCCACCCCCCCCCCCCCCCCCCCCCCCCCCCCCCCCCCCCCCCCCCCCCCCCCCCCCCCTTCTCGTGTCTCAGATGGAGCCGGTCAGCGGGTGGCGTCGAGGAACGCCACGAAGGCCGGATCCCCCATCATCGGCACCGCGAGGCACATCGACACGATCGCTCCGGTGACCAGAGCGCCGACGACGGGGATCCACCAGGCGATTCGGCCCTGACGCAGCCGTCGCACGGCGAGCACAGCCGTGAGCACCCAGCCGACGACGAGCACGACCGCGGCGATGGTGCCCCAGAGTCGGCCCTGGGCGTAGTTCGTGAACTCGCCCTCGATGCCGAGCACCGACATCGCCTGGTTCATGACGGCGGTGAGATCGAGGTAGCTGATCGCCGTGATCACGACGTTGACGAGACCGTAGGCGAGGAGCGCGATCGTCACCAGCCGATCGACGGGATGCCGTCGCGCCGGCACCTCGTCGGTCGGCACCCGCTCTCCGCGCGCCGGGTGCCCGACCGCCGGGGCGACCACGGGATGCGCTCCGGCGGGGACGGCGTCGATGACGACCTGGTCGAGAGGCGGGAGTCCGGCAGCGCGTCGCTGCTCCTCGGGGGTGGCGAGTTCGCCGTAACGCGGGCGCTGATCGGTCATTCCGTCATGCTATCCGCCGCACCTCCGGGGCATTCCCAGCGGAAGAGGGGCCGTCGGAGCCCGGTGAGGCGAGGTCGTCGGCGCTCAGGCGCCGGAGGCGCGTCCGCCGAGAGCTCGCGCGTCGCGCTGCCCCGCAGCATCCTGACGCAGTTCCTTCGGCAGCGAGAACATGAGGTCCTCCTCGGCCGTCTTGACCTCTTCGACGTCGCGGTACCCCGCGTCGCCGATGCGCTCGAGCACCTCGCGCACGAGTACCTCCGGCACCGACGCGCCGCTGGTCACACCGACCGTCTCCACGCCGTCGAGCCACTCCTGCTGGATCTCCTCGGCGTAGTCGACGCGGTATGCGGCCTTCGCACCGTATTCGAGCGCGACCTCGACGAGGCGGACGCTGTTCGACGAGTTCGCCGACCCGACCACGATCACGAGATCCGCATCGCGAGCGACCTTCTTGATCGCGACCTGGCGGTTCTGCGTCGCGTAGCAGATGTCGTCGGACGGCGGGTTGTGCAGCTCGGGGAAGCGGGTGCGCAGCCGGTTGACGGTCTCCATCGTCTCGTCGACCGAGAGCGTGGTCTGCGAGAGCCACACGACCTTGCTCGGGTCTTTCACGACCACCGTGTCGGCCTCGTCGGGAGAGTTCACGACGGTGACGTGCTCGGGTGCTTCGCCGGCGGTGCCCTCGACCTCTTCGTGACCCTCGTGCCCGATGAGCAGGATCTCGAAGTCATCGCGGGCGAAGCGCACGGCCTCGCGGTGCACCTTGGTCACGAGGGGGCAGGTCGCGTCGATGGCGTGCAGACCCCGGTCGGCGGCCGCATCGACGACGGCCGGCGACACGCCGTGGGCGCTGAAGACGACGTGGGCCCCCTCGGGCACCTCGTCGACCTCCTCGACGAAGATCGCACCCTTGTCTTCGAGCTCGGTGACGACGTGGATGTTGTGCACGATCTGCTTGCGCACGTACACGGGGGCGCCGTAGCGCTCGAGCGCCTTCTCGACGGCCACGACGGCGCGGTCCACCCCGGCGCAGTATCCGCGCGGCGCGGCCAGCAGCACGCGCTTGGGTCCGGCCACCGGGTTATCCTGAAGCCGCCCTGCCGCCGCGCGGACTCGCGGGAGGCGGGGAACGGGGAGATGAACGGCAGTCGAGGTCACCCCTCGATTCTACCGGCGTCCACCCTGGGAAGGCCGGGAATGGGCTTCCGATCGACGACCAGGGAACGAGAACGCATGACGGTCTTCCAGGCCACGACCGCGGCAGGCGAGACGCCGCCCGCGGATGCCGTCGCCCCGCGCGACTCGACGGCGGATGCCCCGACCTCCGTCGCCCGTCTCAACGCCACCATCCGTGACTTCGTCGCGCGATGGAACACCGTATGGGTGGAGGGCGAGATCACGTCGTGGAACGTCCGGGCGGGCAACGTCTTCGCACGGCTCAAGGACGTGCAGTCCGATGCGCAGATCTCCCTGCGCATCTGGTCGAGCGTGCGCGGTCGCATCCCCGCGGATCTCGGTGTCGGCGACCACGTCGTCGCCGCCGTCAAGGCGGACTACTTCGTCAAGTCCGGCGATTTCAGCTTCGCCGTCTCCACCATGAAGCACGTCGGACTCGGCGACCAGCTCGAACGACTCGAGAAGCTCCGCATCCAGCTGCGGCGCGAGGGCCTGTTCGACGCCGCACGCAAGAAGCGCCTGCCCTTCCTCCCCCACGTGATCGGACTCATCACGGGCGAGCGCTCGGACGCCGAGAAGGACGTGCACCGCAACGCCGAGCTGCGCTGGCCGCAGGTGCGCTTCCGCACCGAGTATGCGGCGGTGCAGGGCGACCGGTGCGTACCCGAGACGCTCGCCGCGCTCGCACGCCTCGATGCCGACCCCGAGGTCGACGTCATCGTCATCGCCCGCGGCGGCGGCGACCCGCAGACGCTGCTCGGCTTCAGTGACGAGCGCCTGGTGCGCGCCGTGGCCGCGGCATCCACCCCCGTGGTGAGCGCGATCGGCCACGAGAACGACCATCCCCTGCTCGACGACGTCGCCGACCTGCGCGCCTCGACCCCCACCGACGCCGCCAAACGCATCGTGCCCGACGTCGGCGAACAGCGCGCCCTGATCGGCCAGCTCCGCTCCCGGGCGATGTCGCGCCTGACGCAGCGACTCTCGCACGACATCGCTCAGCTGGAGCAGCTCCGCTCCCGGCCCGTGCTGCGGTCGCCCGACCACATCGTCGACGCCCGCACCCAGGAGCTGTGGCTGCTGCAGTCGCGCGGCCGCGACACCCTCAACCGTCGACTGGACGAGGCGCATCGGCGCACCGGCGAGCTGCGAGCGTCGCTGCGCGCCCTGTCGCCCGCGGCCACCCTCGCCCGCGGCTACGCCATCGCGCACCTCGACGGCGGAGTGATCCTCCGCGATGCCGCGGACGCCCCGGCCGGCACCGCGCTGACGATCACGGTCGACCGCGGCTCGGTCGCGGCCCACTCAGACGGCGAGGTCTCTGAGGCCGACTGAGCCCTCCGCGCCCTGTCACCGCCGCGCACCGAACAGGAGGGCACGACGTAGGATGAAGGAGTGAGCGCGCTGAACGATACCCCTGTCGAGACGCTGTCGTTCGAGGCCGCCCGCGATGAGCTCGTGACGGTCGTCGCCGAGCTCGAGCAGGGCGCTCCGACCCTCGAGCAGTCGCTGGCCCTCTGGGAGCGCGGCGAGGCCCTGGCCGCCCGCTGCGAGGAGTGGCTCCTGGGCGCGAAGCGCCGCCTCGACGCCGCCCGCGCCGCCGCCGACTCCGGGGACGCGTCGTGAGCAAGGCGCCGAAGCCGGCCCCGATCGTCGCCGAACTCGGACGACCCGAGACCCCGGCCGAGACCGCCGAACGCAAGGCGGCGTCGAGCAAGGCGTACCGCTCCAGCCAGACCGTGCGCGGTCTCGTCGCGGCGCTGCTCGCGACCCTCGCGATCGTGGCGGTCATCATCTTCGCGGTGCCGCGCGGCGAGCCGGCATCCGAGAAGACCGTCGATCTGCCGGCCATCGCCGCCGACGTGGAATCGACCATGCAGAGCCCCGTGATCGTGCCCGAGCTCGGCGACTTCTGGCGCGTGAACGCCGCCGCTCTCGAGAGCGGAGCGCCGGTGGTGTGGGACATCACGCTGGCCCCTGACGCACAGGACGAGCGCGGATTCATCCGCGTCGCGCAGGCCTTCGATGCGGATGCCGGCTGGGCCCCGCAGCGCCTCGGCGGCAGCGCGCCGACCGACACCACGACCATCGACGGCATCGAGTGGGACGTCTTCACGCCCGGATCGACCACCGCCGACCAGAACATCTCGTACGCGCTCGGCACCCAGGCCGGCGACGACTACGTGCTGCTGTACGGCTCGCGGTCGGCGGACTCGACTGCCGACCTCGCCGCTTCCCTCGTCCCTCAGATCCGCGAACTCTCGGAGGCCCCATGACGACCACGCTGACCCCCGCCGGCGCCTGGAAGCAGATGCAGGACGGCAATCGCCGCTTCGTCGCCGACGAGCCGCGCCATCCCAATCAGGACGTGGCTCGACGCAGAGACCTCGAGGCTGCGCAGAACCCCGTCGCGACGCTGTTCGGATGCTCCGACTCGCGTCTCGCCGCCGAGATCATCTTCGACCTCGGTCTTGGCGACCTGTTCGTGGTGCGCAACGCCGGGCAGGTCATCGGCGAGTCGATCGTGGCGAGCCTCGAATACGCGGTGGCCGTGCTGAACGTGCCGCTCATCGTCGTGCTCGCCCACGACTCGTGCGGAGCCGTGCGGGCCGCGATCGACGGCACCGCCATCGACGCCGCCCCCGTCCCGCCGCACATCTGGAAGCTGATCGCACCGATCGTCCCCGCTGCCCGCAAGGTGCTCGCCGAGTCCGGCGGCACCACGGTCGCCGAGATCGACGCCGAGCTGGTCGGGCGCGAGCACCTGCGCAACACCGTCGCCGACCTGCTGCAGTCGTCCGAGATCATCAGCAACGCCGTCGCCGAGGGCCGACTCGGCATCGTCGGCGCCAACTACCGTCTGGCCGAGGGCACGGCCGTGCCCGTCATCACCGTGGGGATCGACCCCGAAACGCAGGAGGCATCGGAATGACCGACACCGAGTACCGCATCGAGCACGACACCATGGGCGAGGTGCGCGTGCCCGTGAACGCGCTGTACGGGGCGCAGACCCAGCGCGCCGTCGAGAACTTCCCGATCTCGGGCAAGGGGCTGGAGTCGACGCAGATCGCAGCCCTCGCGCGCATCAAGAAGGCCGCCGCGCTCGCGAACAAGGACCTGGGCACGCTCGACGGCGCGATCGCCGACGCCATCGCGCAGGCCGCCGACCAGGTCGCGTCCGGCGCCCACGACGGCGAGTTCCCGGTGGACACCTACCAGACCGGCTCGGGCACCTCGTCGAACATGAACATGAACGAGGTGCTCGCAACGCTCGCGACCCGCATCCTCGGCGCGAACGTGCACCCCAACGACCACGTCAACGCCTCGCAGTCGTCGAACGACGTCTTCCCCACGTCGGTGCACATCGCTGTGACCCAGGCTCTGATCGACACCCTCATCCCCGCGCTCGACCACCTCGCGGTCGCGCTCGAGGCCAAGGCGGAGCTGTGGAAGGACGCCGTCAAGTCGGGCCGCACCCACCTCATGGACGCCACGCCCGTCACCCTCGGCCAGGAGTTCGGCGGCTACGCCCGCCAGGTGCGCCTCGGCATCGAGCGCGTGCAGTCGGCGCTCCCCCGCGTCGCCGAGGTCCCGCTCGGCGGAACCGCCACCGGCACCGGCATCAACACCCCGCTCGGCTTCCCGCAGAAGGTCATCGCGCTGCTCGCGGCCGAGACCGAGCTGCCCATCACCGAGGCCAAGGACCACTTCGAGGCCCAGGCCAACCGCGACGGCCTCGTCGAGGCGTCCGGAGCGCTCCGCACGATCGCGGTCTCGCTCACGAAGATCAACAACGATCTGCGCTGGATGGGTTCCGGTCCCAACACCGGGCTCGGCGAACTGCACATCCCCGACCTGCAGCCGGGATCGTCGATCATGCCCGGCAAGGTGAACCCGGTCGTCCCCGAGGCCGTGCTCATGGTGTGCGCGCGGGTCATCGGCAACGACGCCACGGTCGCCTGGGCCGGTGCATCCGGTTCGTTCGAGCTGAACGTCGCCATCCCGGTCATGGGCACCGCCCTGCTCGAGTCGATCCGCCTGCTCTCGAACGCGTCGCGCGTGCTCGCCGACAAGACCATCGACGGCCTGCAGGCGAACCTCGACCGCGCGGCCGCGTTCGCGGGCATGAGCCCCTCGATCGTCACGCCGCTGAACAAGCTGATCGGCTACGAGGCGGCCGCGAAGATCGCCAAGCACGCCGTCGCGAAGGGCATCACGGTCCGCGACGCGGTGATCGACCTCGGCTACGTCGAGCGCGGCGACCTGACGCTCGAACAGCTCGACGAGAAGCTCGATCTGCTCTCGATGACGCACCCGGGCTGAGCCCCCGTCGCTCGCGAGAACGGAGACCGTCCGGCCGTTCGTCGGCGTGTCGCACCTCGACACCCCGACACGGCCCGGATCGGTCTCCGTTTTCGCGTGAAGCAGGCTAGCTGAGCTCGCCGCCCTCGAGCAGCTCGGTCACGAGTGCGGCGATCGCGGAGCGCTCGGAGCGCGTCAGGGTCACGTGCCCGAACAGGCCGTGGCCCTTGAGCGTCTCGATGACGCTCGCGATGCCGTCGTGCCGCCCGACCCGCAGGTTGTCGCGCTGACCGACGTCGTGCGTGAGCACCACGCGCGAGTTCTGCCCCATGCGACTCAGCACCGTGAGCAGCACGTTGCGTTCGAGCGACTGCGCCTCGTCGACGATCACGAAGGCGTCGTGCAACGAACGGCCGCGGATGTGCGTGAGAGGGAGCACCTCGAGCAGACCCCGCTCGACGACCTCCTCCATGACGTTGCCCGAGACCACCGAGCCCAGGGTGTCGAAGACCGCCTGCCCCCAGGGGCCCATCTTCTCGCCCTGGTCGCCGGGCAGGTAGCCGAGCTCCTGGCCACCCACCGCGAACAGCGGGCGGAACACGATGATCTTCTTCTGCTGCTGGCGCTCGAGCACGGCCTCGAGACCGGCGCACAGCGCCAGGGCCGACTTCCCGGTGCCCGCGCGCCCGCCGAGCGACACGATGCCGACGTCGGGATCGGTGAGCAGGTCGATCGCGATGCGCTGCTCCGCCGAGCGACCGTGCAGGCCGAACACGTCGCGGTCGCCGCGCACCAGGCGGTACTCGCCGTCGCCGGTCACCCTGCCCAGCGCCGACCCGCGCTCGGAGTGGATGATGAGGCCGGTGTTCACCGGAAGGCCGCGCGCTTCCTCGCTGATGCCGACCTCGCTCTCGTACAGGTCGCTCATGTCGTCGCCGGAGAGGTCGAGCACCGCGATGCCGTTCCACCCCGAGTCGACGGCCTGCTCGGCCAGGTACTCCTCGGCCCGCAGGCCCAGCGACGCCGCCTTCACGCGCATGGGCAGGTCCTTCGACACGATCGTCACGTCCTGCCCGTCCTGCGCGAGGTGCATGGCGACGGAGAGGATGCGGCTGTCGTTGTCACTGAGACGGATGCCCGCCGGCAGCACCGACATGTCGGTGTTCGCCAGCTCGACTCGGAGCGTGCCGCCCTCCCCCACCTGCACGGGGAAGTCGAGGCGTCCGTGCTCGACGCGCAGATCGTCGAGGTGGCGGAGCGCCTGGCGCGCGAAGTAGCCGATCTCGGGGTCGTGACGCTTGCCCTCGAGCTCGGTGATGACGACGACCGGGAGCACGACCGAATGCTCCGCGAATCGGAAGAACGCCTGCGGATCGCTCAGCAGCACCGACGTGTCGAGCACGTAGGTGCGGAGATCCTGTGCGGGATCTGCTGAACTGGCCCGCCTCGTCGTCTGACGGGTGGACTGCTGGTGCGCTGTACGTGTGGTCACGACCCACTCCCGACCCGGGAAATCCCGGCTATGCGAACGAGTCGACCAGGGGGTCACGAGTCGTGTGCCTGTGGCCGACCCGACCGGGCGCCATGCCCGATGAGTTGAAGGTACGACTCCCCGCCGACATCCGGCCCCTTCGACACGCCAGCGTTTCGTGACGAATCGATGAACGCGGCGTTGCGCCGTCGTGTCAGCGACCGAAGCGGCGATCGCGGTCGGCGTAGTCGCGCACCGCCCGGAGGAAGTCGACTTCGCGCAGATCGGGCCCCAGAGCCTCGACGAAGTAGAACTCGCTGTGGGCGCTCTGCCACAGCAGGAAGTCGCTGAGACGCTGCTCGCCGCTCGTACGGATCACGAGATCCGGGTCGGGCTGCCCGCCGGTGTACAGGTGCTCGCCGATCATCTCGGGCGTGAGGTGGGCGGCCAGATCCTCCATGGTCCCCCCCGACGCCTCGTGCTTGACCAGGATGCTGCGAACGGCGTCGACGATCTCGTTGCGCCCGCCGTAGGCGACGGCGAGGTTCACATGCAGGCCCGTGTGGTCGCGGGTGCGCTCCTCGGCGTCGGCGAGCACGCGCGCCAGTTCCGGAGGGAGGAGGTCGGCCCGGCCGACGTGCTTCACACGCCAGTTGCCCTCGCGGGAGAGTCCGTCGGCGAGGTCGGCGATGATCTCGATCAGGTCGGACAGCTCGGCGGCATCCCGTTTGCGCAGGTTGTCGCTGGAGAGCAGGTAGAGCGAGACGACCCCGACTCCGAGTTCGTCGCACCACCCGAGGAACTCGCGCATCTTGACGGCGCCCGCCCGGTGCCCGTGGGCCGCGGTGGCGAAGCCGAGCTGACGTGCCCAGCGGCGGTTGCCGTCGATCATCATGGCGATGTGGTGCGGCACGGACGCCGGGTCGAGACGGCGGCGCAGCCGGTTGCTGTAGAGCCGGTACAGCGGCCCCCGCCCCTGGTTCTCCCGTGACATCACCGTCCTACGCTACCCTCTCCGCCGCCGGAGCGAGAGGTGGGACGCCGGGGATATGTACGGCTCGTGGAATGCCCCCGCGCTTAGAGTGAACAGGTGAGCACTCCCGATGACTCCGCCCCCGACCTGCCCCAGCTGCCGCTGCTCGAGGCCGCAGCCGTCGACGCCGCCGTCGTCGAGGTCAAGCCGACCTGGCGCGGATGGATCCACGCCGGCACGTTCCCCGTCGCGATCGCGGCCGGGATCGTCCTGATCGCGCTCGCCCAGGGTGCACCCGCGAAGTGGGCCTCGGCCGTGTTCATGGCGAGTTCTCTGCTGCTGTTCGGCAACTCCGCGGTCTACCACCGCTTCGACTGGAGCCCGCGGGTGAAGGTCGTACTCAAGCGCATCGACCACGCGAACATCCTGCTCCTCATCGCCGGCACCTACACCCCGATCGCCACGCTCGCCCTGCCGCCCGAGAAGGGTGTGCTCCTGCTCTGCCTGGTGTGGGGCGGCGCGATCCTGGGCATCCTCTTCCGGGTGTTCTGGATCCATGCCCCCCGCTGGCTCTACGTCGCCCTGTACCTGCTGCTGGGCTGGGCCGCGGTCATGTACCTCGGCGACCTGCTGCAGGCCAGCGTCGCAATGATGGTGCTGGTGATCGTCGGCGGCCTTCTCTACACCGGCGGGGCGATCGTCTACGCGCTCAAGCGTCCCAATCCGTGGCCGGGGCACTTCGGCTTCCACGAGATCTTCCATGTGTGCACGGTGCTGGCGTTCCTGTGCCACTGGGCGGCGTGCTTGATCATCGCGCTCGAGCCCCTGGCGCCGTCGCTCGGCATCCCCCGCTGACCCCGCAGCGCGGGGGCGCGCCTCGACGCTCCGCGTCAGCGGGCGCGCGGGTCGTCGTCGCCCTCGTCGGCGACCGGCAGGTCGGCGTCGGTCTCCGTGGCCTCGTCGGCGGCCCGGGCGGCTTCTTCGGCGTCGAGCTCGTCGCGCACCTCTTCGCGGTAACGGACGCGGCGGATGCGGCGGTTCATGTCCCAGATCAGGAGGATCACGGCGATCAGCACCACCACGATCGCGGCGAATCCCACGAAACCGGGGGTCACGGCCTCGGGGTCGACGGTCATCGAGGGGGTCGGCATCGGGGTCGCGGAGAGAGCGAACATGAATCGGCCTTTCGTACGCAGGTCGCATAACCTGGTATGACCAGCCTAACGATCGGAAGACCCGCACCGTGACGACCCCCGAGCAGCTCGCCGACCGCTACGGCCGCACCCGCACGCGGCGGACGCCCTGGATCATCGCCGCGGCCGTCGCATTCGTGCTCGTCGCCGTCTACGCGTGGGGCATCGTGGCGCAGTCGATGAACTCCGTCGACGCCGACGATCTGGGCTTCACACTCGTCGACGAGCACAGCGTCGACGTGCGGTTCCAGCTCACCGGAGTGCAGGGCAAGGACGTCGTCTGCGTCGTGGAGGCCCTCGACGAGGAGTTCGGCGTCGTCGGCTGGAAGGTCGTCGAGTTGCCGGCGGGCGAGGCGCACACGCAGGCGCACGCGACCAGGGTGCCGACCGTCGGCGAGGCGACGACAGGTTTGGTCAACAGCTGCTGGGTCGCCTAGACTCGACCCCGACAGACGACGCCCTGGCAGAGTGCCGGGGCGTCTTGGCATATCCCCGCCGCGTGCGGCCGATACCGAACGAAGGAGCTTCGTCATGTCCACGGATGCTCAGGTCCCCTTCCTCACGCAGGAGGCGTACGACCGGCTGGTCGCCGAGCTCGAGCACCTCTCCACGACGGGTCGCGACGAGATCGCGAAGCGCATCGAAGCCGCCCGCGAAGAGGGAGACCTCAAGGAGAACGGCGGCTACCACGCCGCGAAGGACGAGCAGGGCAAGCAGGAGGCGCGCATCCGCACGCTCGAGAGCCTGCTGAAGACCGCCAAGGTCGGCGAGGCCCCCGCGAGCCGCGGCGTCGTCGAGCCCGGAACGGTCGTCACCGCCATCGTCGCCGGCGGCGAGGAGGTCTTCCTGCTCGGCAGCCGCGAGATCGCCGTGGGCAGCGACCTCGACGTCTACAGCGAGGCCAGCCCGCTCGGTACCGCGATCCTCGGCCTGAAGGTGGGCGAGAAGGCTGCATACGAGGCTCCCAACGGCCGCTCGATCTCGGTCGAGATCGTCAAGGTCGAGACCTATACGGGCTGACGTCGCCCGCACGACAGCGCCCCTCCACCGTCCGGCGGAGGGGCGCTGTCGTATGCGCGGCTCAGTCCGCGACCACGATGGGGGCGAAGCCCTCGCGGCGCAGCGTGTCGAGCGTGAGCGCGGAGTGCTCGGGACCCCGTGTCTCGACGCTGAGCTCGAGGATGACGTCGCTGATCTGCAGGCCGTGCCCGTGGCGCGTGTGCATGGCCTCGATGACGTTCGCGCCCGCCTCGGCGATGAGCTCGGACACTCGGGCGAGCTGCCCCGGGCGGTCGGGCAGGGGGATGCGCACCGTGAGGTAGCGCCCGGACGCGGCGAGCCCGTGCGAGACGACGCGCTGCAGGAGCAGGGGGTCGATGTTGCCGCCGGACAGCACGGCCATAGTCGTACCCGTCGCCTGGATCTTGCCCGCCAGGATGGCCGCGACCCCGGCCGCGCCGGCCGGTTCGACGACGACCTTCGCCTGCTCGAGCAGGATCAGCATGGCGCGCGCGAGGTCGTCGTCCGACACGGTGACGACCTCGTCGACGAGATCCTTGATGATGTCGAACGGGATCGCGCCCGGACGGGCCACGAGGATGCCGTCGGCGATGGTCGGCCGCGTCTCGATGTCGACCGGGCTCCCCGCGACGAGCGACGGCGGCACGGCGGCGGCGTTCTCGGCCTGCACCCCGACGATCCGCACATTTCGACCGCGCTCGGCGGCGCGGGCCTTGACGGCGGCGGCGACGCCGGCGATCAGGCCTCCCCCGCCGATGCTCAGCACGATGGTCTCGACGTCGGGGGCGTCGTCGAGCAGTTCGAGCCCGAGGGTGCCCTGACCGATCACGACGTCGCGATGGTCGAACGGCGGGATGAGCACCGCTCCGGTGCGCTCCGCGAACTCGGCGGCGAGACGCAGCGAGGTGGCGACCGTCTCCCCCTCGAGCACGACCTCGGCGCCGTAGCCGCGGGTGGCCAGGAGCTTGGGCACCGGCACGCCGAGGGGCATGAAGATCGTCGCCGGGATGCCGAGCGACTGCGCGGCGAGGGCGACGCCCTGCGCGTGGTTGCCGGCGGAGGCCGCGACGACTCCGCGCGCACGCTCGGAGGCGCTGAGTTTCGACAGGCGATAGGCGGCGCCGCGGATCTTGAACGATCCGGTGCGCTGCAGGTTCTCCATCTTCAGCAGCACGGGCGCGCCCAGGATGTCGGAGAGCGCCCGCGACGGCAGCGTCGGCGTGTGCGAGATCACCTCAGCCAGACTCTGAGCAGCGTGCTCGAACTCGGTCAGGCTGGGGACTGCGGTCATCGATTCCTCCGTCGGGGCTGGCGCGGTACGGTGCTCCAGATCAAGTCGGCGTCGGGGGGCGCGCCGGTGCGCCACGAACCCGAGCTGATGGTCACGGCCACGACGTTCACGAACGCCGCGAGCGGCACGGCGAACAGTGCGCCCGGGATGCCGCCGATCATCGATCCGCCGGCCACGACGAGCACGACCGCGAGTGGATGCACCTTGACGGCGGAGCCCATGAGGATCGGCTGCAGGACGTGGCCCTCGAGCTGCTGGACGCCGAGCACGACCGCGAGCATGGCCAACGCGATCCACGGGCCGTTGTAGACCAGGGCGAGCAGCACGGCGATCGCGCCGGTGACCACGGCACCGACGATCGGCACGAATGAGCCGAGGAAGACCAGGACCGCGACCGGGAGGGCGAGAGGTACACCGAGCAGAGCCGCGCCGACGCCGATGCCCACGGCGTCGATCGCCGCGACGAGCAACTGGGTGCGCGCATAGTTCACGATCGTCGCCCAGCCGTTACGGGCCGCGCCGTCGGCCGCCGGGCGGGCCGCCTTCGGGAAGAGTCGCAGAGTCCATCGCCAGATCCCGGCGCCGTCGGCCAGGAGGCAGATGAGGATGAAGAGCGACAGCACGGCTCCGGTGACGACATGCGCCGCGGTGGTGCCGACCGCGAGGGCGCCGTTGAGCACGAGCTGCGCCTGCTCGTTGACGAGTGCGAAGCCCTGGTCGATGTAGCCCTGGATCTGCGCCTCGGAGAGGTGCAGCGGACCGTCGAGGAGGAACTGGCGGAACTGCTCGACCGCCGCCCCGGTGCGCTCCTGCACGTCGGGGAGCTGCGCGCGGATCTGCCAGACGACGAGCCAGAGCAGCGTGGTGACGATCGCGATCGTGCCGAGGATCGAGACGGCGACGGCGAGCCAGCGGGGCACGCGGTGGCGGATCATCCACCCGAACGCGGGCCAGAGCAGCGCGGTGATGAGGATGCCGACGAGCAGGGGGATCACGAGCAGCTTGAGCTCGATGACGACCCAGATGAACCCGGCCACCACGGCGGCGATCAGCAGCAGACGCCAGGCGTACCCGGCCGTCACGCGCAGCGGCAGCGGGATGCGGTCATCGGCCTCAGTGGTCACCGTGCGATCGGTACTCACCGGGCGCGGGCGGAGCAGATCTCTCCACCGCGGTCGCTGGTCGTCGCTCATCGCCCAAGTCTACGGCGCACCCGTATGCCGCCACGTGCATCTTTCCGCCGACGGCGATGTCGGCGGCCCCCGCTACGCTGGCCCCCGTGACCGAGACGTACAGCGCCGCGCAGGCCCGCCGGATGGCCCTCGCGGCCCAGGGCTTCACTCGCGCACGACCCGCCGCGGTCGCGCCCCGCCACGTGCACCGGGTGATGGACCGCCTGGGCGTGCTGCAGATCGACTCGGTCAACGTCTTCGCGCGATCGCACTACATGCCGCTGTTCTCACGGCTGGGCGCCTACGACCCCGCGTTGCTCGACCGGATGTTCCACACCCGCACGACGCACTACATCGAGTACCTCGCCCACGAGGCGACGTTCGTCCCGGTCGACGACTGGCCCCTGTGGCGCTTCCGCATGGACGACTACCGACGCCGGTGGGAGAAGCCCGACTCGTGGGCGACGGCGAACCGGCGCACGCTCGACTGGATACGCGACGAACTCGCTGCCCGCGGCCCTCTCCGCCCCGTCGATCTGCGCGACGACGCGCCACGGGAAAGGGGCTCGTGGTGGGACTGGGACGACGCGAAGCTCGCGCTCGAACATCTCTGGCGCACGGGCGACGTGGCGATCAGCGGCCGCCGCGGTTTCGAGCGCATCTACGCGCTCGCCGAGCAGGTGATTCCTGCAGCGCTGCGCGAGCGGGTGGTGCCCCGGCAGGACGCGATCCGGGAGCTGATCCGTCGCGCGGCTCGCTCCTCGGGCATCGCCACGGCCTCGGATCTCGCCGACTACTACCGCATCCGCGATCGGCCGTCGATCACCGCGGCACTGGCCGACCTGGTCGACACCGGCGAGATCGTTCCCGCGCACGTGCGCGGCTGGGAGCGCGGGGGGCGTCCGCTCGCCGCGTGGCGGCACCGCGACGCTGTCGTGCCGAGATCGGTGCGCACCGCCGCACTGCTGACGCCGTTCGATCCCGTGGTGTGGTTCCGCGACCGCGCGCTGCGGGCGTTCGACCTCGACTACCGCATCGAGATCTACGTGCCCGCGCACAAGCGACGGTACGGCTACTACTCCCTGCCCGTGCTCGTGGGCGACCGCATCGCCGCGCGCATCGACCTACGGGCCGATCGCGCCTCATCGACCCTGCAGGTGCAGTCGGCGTGGTGGGAGCCGCAGGGGCACCGTGACGACGCCGAGAGCATCGCGATCGAGATCGTCCGCGCGGCGACCTGGCAGGGGCTCGAGCACGTCTCGGTCTCGGGGTGGGGCGACGCCTCCGATGCCGTGCGCGGCGCTCTCGGAGCCGGCGGGCGCACAGTGCTTCGGCACGTGCATCCACGCGAACTATCTCACTGACGCGAGGGCGCCCGGCCGCCGGACGGGCTGCCTCAGAACTGGACGCGCGGGGGCTCGGAGATGGCGCCGCTGTCGGCGACCTCGAAGAACTCGCGCTCGGTGAACCCGAGGCCCTTCGCGAAGAGATTGTTGGGGAACACCTTGATCTTGGTGTTGAGCTCGCGCACGCCGCCGTTGTAGAACCGGCGGGCGGCCTGGATCTTGTCCTCGGTGTCGACCAGCGACTGCTGCAGCTGCAGGAAGTTCGTCGAAGCCTGCAGCTGCGGGTACGCCTCCGCGACCGCGAAAAGGCTTCGCAGGGCCTGCTGCAGGTGCCCCTCGGCGATCCCGGCCGCACCGGGGCCGCCCGCAGAAAGCGTCTCCGCACGGGCACGGGTGACGTTCTCGAACACCGCCTTCTCATGCGACGCGTATCCCTTGACCGTCTCGATGAGGTTCGGGATGAGGTCGGCACGCCGCTTGAGCTGGACCGTGATGCCGCTCCATGCCTCATCGACGCGGACGTTCAACTGCACGAGGGAGTTGTAGGTCGCCCACAGGTAGATCCCGAGAAGCAGGATCACACCGACGATGATCAGTACCGGCACGAGCCATTCCATCAGAGGCCCACCCTTCCTCGTGTTTTTCTCATCCTATCCACCGCTCCTGCACGCCGACTGGGCGTGCAGGAGCGCAGCCGGAGGCATCGTCACGCACCGAGCACGCGATCGAGATACGCATTGCGGAACATCCGCGAGGGATCGAGCCTCTCGCGCACCGCGAGGAAGTCGTCGAACCGCGGATACACCTCGCGCAGCTCCGCAGCGTCCAGGGTGTGCAGCTTGCCCCAGTGGGGCCTGCCGCCGTGCGACCGCATGATGCGCTCCACTGCCCCGAAGTACTCGGTCGGGTCGGCACGCCAGTACCGATGCACCGCGATGTACCCGGTGTCGCGGTCGTGCGCGGTCGAGAGCCAACGGTCATCGGCGGCCGTGAAGCGCACCTCGATCGGGAACTCGATGCGCCACCCGCGACGTCGGATCAGGTCCTGCACCTCACGGAACGCCGAGACGACTTCGCCGGCCGGCAACGCGTACTCCATCTCGCGGAAGCGCACGGTGCGACGCTGCGTGAGCACCCGATGCGAGAGATCGGTGTACGCGCGGTCACCCGTGAGTTTCACCGCGAGGCGGCTGAACGGCGGGGTGACCGCGGGTGCGATCCGTCCCGCCGCGCAGACCGCCCGGTAGACCCCGTTCGACAGCAGCGACTCGTCGATCCACCGCCCCACAGCCGGCAGCGGCGAGCGGGGGGCGGATTCCGGGAGGCGCGTCTGCTGCTTGGTGAGGGCGACGTCGGTGTGCGGGAACCAGTAGAACTCGAAGTGGTCGTTGTCCGACACCCGGACGTCGAGCGTGTCGAGCACCTCGTCGAGAGGGAGGGGCTGGTCGACGGCATCGAGCACGAAGGAGGGAACGCACTGCAGGGTCACGTCCACCAGGATGCCGAGGGCGCCGAGGCCGAGGGCCACCGCGGGCAGCAGCTCGGCGTCGTGTTGTTCGTCGATCCGCAGCATCTCCCCCGATGCGGTCACCAGAGTCACGCCCACCACCTGCGTCGCGAGGCCTCCGAACCGTGCCCCCGTGCCGTGGGTGCCGGTGGAGATCGCCCCGGCGATGGACTGCCGGTCGATATCGCCGAGGTTCTCCATCGCGAGGCCGTACGGGGCGAGCAGGGCCGGGATGCGATGGAGCCGGGTACCTGCCAACAGGGTCACGCGGCCGTTCCCCGCATCGGCGTCGACCACCCCCTGCAGGTCGTCGAGTTCGAGGAGCACGCCGGGGGCGATCGCGATGCCGGTGAAACTGTGCCCGGCGCCGACCGCCTTCAGGGGCAGGCCCCGCGCCGCGGCCGCCTGCACCGCGCGCTGCACGCCCTCGCGTGTGCGCGGCCGCTCGACCCGCAACGGACGCACCGACGCCGACCGTGCCCAGTTCTGCCAGCTTCCCCCGATGCGCGTCACAGGAACGCCTTCCCCTCGCCGCGGTACGTCGGCAGCTCGTCGACGACCTCGTGACCCGAGACGACGTGGTACCGGTCGATGCGTTCGGCGGGCTCCCCGCTCTTCGCGTGCCGGAACCAGACGCGGTCACCCACCCCCACGCGCACGGCACCTGGGCCCTGCAACGGCGTCTGCACCTCTCCCGCGGCTTCGCGGGGCAGCGTGCGCAGTCCTTCCGGCCAGACCGGCCGGGGTTGTCGTGACGCGACGGAGGGCCCGGAGGCGATCCACCCGCCGCCGAGCACCGTCACGATGTCGGCAGCCGGGCGCCGCACCACGTCGAAGGCGAACGCGGCCGCCGGCGCGGGCCGGAACGATCGGTATCCGTCGAAGAGGTGTCCGCCGAGCAGGCCGCTGCCGGCGCTCGCCTCGGTCAGCGACTCGTCGGTCGCGGTGAATTCGAGCGACCCGGTGCCGCCGCCGTTGAGGAACTCGAGCGGTGCCACGGCGGTGACCGCCGCCACGACGAGGGCACGCCGCTCCCGCAGCTCCTCGCGTGATCGCGCCTGCACGAGGCGGATGAGCGGAGCATCCGGACCCGCGGCGTCACCCTGCCCGGCGATCTGCGCGTCGTACATCTGGAGGCCGACGAGTCGGAAACCCTGGCGCGCGACTACGTCGCGAGCGAAGGCGGCGACCTCGCCCGCGGTAAAGAGCGCGGAGCGGCGAACCCCGATGTGCCCGAGGAGCGCCGAGCGCCACGAGGCGTCGACGTCGATCGCGATCCGGAGCTCGGGACGCCGACCGGGACCGGCGACGCTGTCGATGAGGTCGAGGTGTGCGGGGTCGTCGACCATGAGCGTGATGCGTCGTGCCGCACGATCGTCGGCGACCAGGTCGGCGAGCGCCGCACGATCGACGGTCGGGTAACCGAGCACGATGTCGTCGTGAGTCTCGGCGAGCCACAGCGCCTCTCGCAGCGTGAACGCCAGGATGCCGCGGAAGCCGGGGAGCGCCAGCACCGCATCGAGCACTCCCCGCACGCGCACCGACTTCGACGCCACCCGGATGGGAAGGCCGCCTGCACGCACCAGCAGATCGAGGGCGTTGTGCCGCAGTGCCTCGCGGTCGATCACCCCGACGGGAGCCGGCAGATCGCCTGTCGCCGCCGACAGCCGCGACCAGTACCGCGCGGGGTCATCCCATTCGGGGGCGACGGACGCCGCGCGCGGGCTCAGATCGGCTGTGAGGTCGAGCACTCCCCCACCCTACGGCGTCGGACACCCGGGGTCACGGGTGCCGACACCCGATCGCACGCGTCGCGCACCATTAGGCTGGGCCAACGGCCCCCGTAGCCCAATGGCAGAGGCAGGCGACTTAAAATCGCTTCAGTCTGGGTTCGAGTCCCAGCGGGGGCACTCCCCCCGCCCGCCTCCGTCGTGTGCTTCCGCCCCGCGGGCGATCAGCGACCGAAGAGGTCGCGGATGTCGGGGAGACCGAGGTCGCCCAGCTTCTCCCCCCATCCGCTCGCCGTCTCACCGAGGCCGCTCACCGCCTCACCGGCGGAACCGAGCACACCCTCCGCGGATCCCGCGATGCCCTCGACGTCGAAACCGCCCGCCAGCGCCTCCAGATCGATCCCCTCGGCCAGGGCCGTGAAGTCCACGCCCATACCGGCCGCCTGCTCGAGAAGCGTTCCACCGACGGAGCTCAGCACGGCACCGCCGGCCACGGCTCCCAGCACGCCCATTGCCGCTCCCCCGGCGAGTCCGGCCGCACCCCCGCGACCAGGGCGCACTCGCGAGAGCAGTCCGCGCATGCGGCCGGGGGCCGCGGCCTCTGCGCGCCCGGCGGACCGGGCCAGGTGCGCCGGGGAGGCCGAGACGGGCCGCTCGTGCGGCGGTAGTTCGGCGCGCATCCGCTCCTCGACCTGGGCGCGCTGGGCGGGCGTCAGCCGCTCGAAGGCCTCTCGATGGATCTGCTCCACCTGATGCGGCTCCGCGGTGCGCAGGAGGTAGTCGTAGCGGGCGATCGCCGCTCGGTCGGCATCCGTACCGGGGGCGCTCCCTCCCGTCGCCCCGCGGCGGCGGCCTTCACCGGCCCCTGCGGCGGGCGGCGGCGCGTACGGGTCGCGCGGGTGTGCGCCCGGGGCCGGCGAGGGCGAGCGATGCTCGACGGGCGGTGACCCAACGGGGCGTCGATCGCGGTCGGAGCCGTCGAGGTCGAGGGCCTGAGCGGCCATGCCGAGGAGGCGGGTGAGCTTTCCCATGGTGGTCGTTCCTTCGTGTCGTTCACGACGACCGGGATCCGTCACGGGTGCGAGGGGGCCACGGTCGTCCGCGAATGCGGGCGCCAGGTCTCCTCCACCCTCGTGGGCCGATGGGCCGGGACACCGGAGGTGTCCGTCATGACGACGCCATCGCAGACGGGAGTACTCCCCTTGCACCACCGACGCTATCGAGCGCGTCTATGAATCGGCTGCGCGAGCATGCGCATGCTCTCGGGCGCGAGGCGAGGCGGAGACGACGAACGCCCCCGGCTCCGAAGAGGCGGGGGCGTTCGAAGAACCGATTACTTCGCGGCGGCGGGCTCGGCGGCCTTCTCGGCCGGAGCATCCGCCTTCTTCGCCGGAGCGGACTTCGCCGGGTCCTTCGCGGCCGGGGCAGCGGCCGGCGATGCGTCGACGGCCGGACGCGGGCGCGCCGCGAACTCTTCGAAGACGTAACGCGGGTTCTGCACCGTCTGCAGGTTGACCAGGTCGCGACCCAGCCACAGGTTGTTCCACCAGCCCCACAGCACGCGCCACTTGCGCTCCCACGTCGGCATCGCCAGACCGTGGTAACCGCGGTGGGCGACCCACGCGATGAAGCCCTTGAGCGCGATCTTGCCCGACTGGAAGACGCCGTTGTAGAGACCGAGACCGGCGACCGCACCGAGGTTCTTGTGGAAGTAGTCGCGCGGCTCCTCGCCGCGGAGGACCGCCACGAGGTTCTTCGCGAGCAGCTTCGCCTGACGCACGGCGTGCTGGGCGTTCGGCACGCAGTAGCCGCCGACGCCACCTCCCGACAGGTCGGGGACGGCCGAGACGTCGCCGGCCGCCCAGGCGCCCTCGACGATGTCCTCCGCCGTGCCGACGCGCAGGTCGGCGCGGGTCTGGATGCGACCGCGCTCCTCGACGGGCAGGTCGCCACCGCGGACCACGGTCGGGTTCGCCATGACGCCGGCGGTCCAGACGATGAGATCGGTCGGGATGACCTCGCCGGTCGAGAGTTCGACGTTGCCGTCGATCGCTCCGGTGAGCTGCGTCTCGAGGTGCACGTTCGCGCCGCGCTTGGCGAGGTCCTTCAGCACCCACTCGCTCGTCGGCAGCGACACCTCGGGCATGATGCGGCCCATCGCCTCGATGAGGTGGAAGTGCGTGTCATCGAACGTCAGCGTCGGGTACTTGGAGACCAGCGAGGAGGCGAGCGAGCGCAGCTCGGCGAACACCTCGATGCCGGCGAAGCCACCGCCGACCACGACGACCGTGAGGAGACGGTCGCGGGCGGGGCCGGCGGGAAGCGTGGCGGCCTTGTCGAAGTTCGACATCAGGCGGTCGCGGATCGCGACGGCCTCCTCGATCGTCTTGAGGCCGATCGCGTTGTCGGCGATGCCCGGGATCGGGAACGTGCGCGAGACGGCGCCGGCGGTGACGACGATCTGGTCGTACGCGAACTCGTACGCGTCGCCGGACGGCGGGGTGATCGTCGCGACCTTGCGCGCGTGGTCGATGTTCGTGACCTTCGCCGGGATGATGTTCGTGCGCTTGAGGTGGCGGCGGTGCGCGACCACCGAGTGGCGGGCCTCGATCGAGCCGGCGGCCACCTCCGGAAGGAAGGGCTGGTACGTCATGTAGGGCAGCGGGTCGACCATCGTGACCTCGGCCTCGCCCTTACGCAGGTGCTTCTCGAGCTTCCACGCGGTGTAGAAGCCTGCATAGCCTCCACCGACGATCAGAATCTTGGGCACAGTGCTGTTCTGAGGCACAGGGGGAAACTCCTCGGGAGTCAGGAATGTGGCGTACGTCGAACGCGCGCCGATCGGATGCGCCGGGCAGCTGCGGTGACGCCAAGCGCTACCAGGATACCAGGGACCGTGAGGGCGACGAGCGGCAGGGTACCGTAGCGCAGTGAATCGGCGCTGGGAAGCAGCGGGGAACCAGCCTCGGTCGGTGCGTCCGCGTCGGGGAGCGGCGGCACCTCGACCGGCGCGCTGGTCGGCTCGGGCTCCGGCTGTCCCGGGTCGGCGCGACGGTAGAGGCGCACCCACTCCTCGAGGTCGCCCATCGGGTTCTCGGACACCGGGAGCAGGTTCGCCGACACCGCGGCCTGCGCGTCGATGAGTCCGTAGCCGTAGAGCGGATCGGGCGTGCGCTGCACCCCCGGCACCGGGATGGCGGTCTTGATGATGCGATTGATGACGTCGTTCGCCGTGATGTCGGGGTGCGCGGAGCGGATGAGCGCGGCGATGCCGGCGACGATGGGGGCCGCCCCGCTCGTTCCGCTCCACGAGGCGAGCTTGCCGTCGGCCGAGACCCCGAGCAGACCTTCGCTCGGCGCCGAGATGCCGATCGTGATGCCCTGGGTCGACGCCTCGACGCTCGCGGTACCGGTCTGGTCGACGCCGCCCACGGTCAGCACGCCGGGGATGGTCGCCGGGGCGCCGATGATGCTCGTGCCGCTGCCCCGGTTGCCGGCGGCGACGACCACGACGACGTCGTGCTCGAAGGCGTAGAGGAACGCATCGTCCCAGCTCGGGTCCCAGTCGAGGGTGTTCGTGGTGAAGGAGAGGTTGATGACGTCGGCGCCGTGGTCGACCGCCCAGCGCATGGCCTCGGCGACCTGCTCGGTGAACGGCACCGCCGCGGCGGCCCCGAAGCCCACCGAGATCGAGAGCAGATCGGCCTCGGGGGCGACACCAATCATGCCGGTGCCGTCGGCCGCGCCGCGCCCTGCGGCGAGCGAGGCCACCCACGATCCGTGATTGCCGTCGACCGCGCCCAGCGGGGTGCGACCGTCCGGCGAACCGGCCCCCGATACGTCGGTGCCGCCCACGACGGCGTCGCCGAAGGTCTGCGGGACGTCGCCGATCCCGGTGTCGATGATGGCGATGCGCACCCCCTCGCCGCGGGTGGTCTGCCAGGCCTCGCGCACGCGGGCACCGTCGAGCCAGTACTCCGACGCGCGCACCGGGTCGCTGGGGTCGTCGGGCACGGGGCCCGTGCTCGGATCGGGTGCCGGCGTCGCGGTCGCGCCCATCAGCAGCACGGACACTGCGACCACCGCGATGGCGGCGGCGCTGCGCAGCGTCCGGCGGCGGGTCACGCCGACGAATCCGTCTCCCCGCGCAGGGCGGCACCGGGGTCGTCGCAGCGGCACACGTCCGGCGACCACGTCGAGCGCGCGAGGGCCTCGTCACCGATCGGGTTGATCCCCGGGCCGGCGGCGAGAGCGTGCCCGGCGAGCGCGTGCAGGCACTTGACGCGGGTCGGCATGCCTCCGGCCGAGATGCCATCGATCTCGTCGACCGCTCCGAACTGGCCGCGGTCGGCGAGGTACGCCTCGTGCGCCGCGCGGTAGGCGAGAGCGACGTCTTCGTCGGCGAGCATCGCGGCGAGCTCGGGCATGACGTGCGTCGCCTCGAGCGTCGACATCGCGGCGGTCGCGGCGGGATGCGTCAGGTAGTAGAAGGTCGGGAACGGCGTCCCGTCCGGCAGGCGCGGAGTCGTCGAGATCACGGTCGGGTTTCCGCATGCGCACCGGGCGGCGATGCCGACGACGCCGCGGACGGGCCGTCCGAGCTGCGCGGAGACGACGGCGAGCTCGGCGTCGGTGGGGGCGGGGAACGGCGGGGTGGTCACCCGTCCAGCGTAACGGGAGGGCGCCGGGAGAATGCGTCGAGCGCGCGGTCAGGGAGCGACGGCGACCGTGTCGCTGAGGCCGCTGGAAACCAGCGTGCGCAGCAACTGCGGCATCCAGTCGGCGGCGCGCTCCTCGAGCGTGTCGCTGACCGGTTCCTGCTCGCGCGGCAGAGCCACGGGGTCGAGATCGTCGTCGACGAGGTAGACGACCTCTCCGGGCTTGACGTAGTAGAGACGTTCGCGGGCCTGCGTGGTGATGTACGCCGGGTCCTGCCAGCGATCGCGCTCGCGTTCGAGCTCGTCGATCCGGTCCTCGCCCACCTGCACGGACGCCTCGAGGGCGGCGATCTTCTGCCGCTGATCGATGAACGTGCCGATCGTCGGCACCAGAACCCAGGCACCGAGCACGACCAGCGACAGCATGATGACCGAGAACGCCGACAGCCGGATGCCGGAGGCCCACTCCCGCACGTCGACGCGGGGCTGCGAGCGGGTGCCGCGCGGTGCACGAGGCGGCCGCGGCCGGCGAGAGGCCGGGGTCGGCTTCGCGGTACCCGCAGACGCCGAAGGAGGAGCCGGTCGTCGTGCCACGGCTCCTCCTTCGTCGATGTCTCTGCGGGGCTCAGCCCTGGTAACGCGGGAACGCGGAGCGCCCGGCGAAGACCGCCGCGTCGCCCAGCTCCTCTTCGATGCGCAGAAGCTGATTGTACTTCGCGACGCGCTCGCTGCGCGCAGGCGCACCCGCCTTGATCTGGCCCGCGTTCGTCGCGACGACGAGGTCGGCGATCGTGGTGTCCTCGGTCTCGCCCGAGCGGTGCGACAGCATGGCGGTGTAGCCCGAGCGCTGTGCGAGGCTGACCGCGTCGAACGTCTCGGTGAGCGTGCCGATCTGGTTCACCTTCACCAGCAGCGAGTTCGCGACACCGCGACGGATGCCGTCGGCCAGACGGGCGGGGTTCGTCACGAACAGGTCGTCACCGACGAGCTGCACCTTCGAGCCGAGCGCCTCGGTGAGGTGCTTCCAGTTGTCCCAGTCGTCCTCGGCGAGAGCATCCTCGATCGTGACGATCGGGAAGTCGTTCACCAGGCCGACGTAGTACTCGGTGAGCGCCTCGGCGTCCCAGTCCTTGTTGTCGAGGCGGTAGACGCCGTCGTTGAAGAACTCGGTCGCGGCGACGTCGAGGCCGAGGGCGATGTCGCGACCCGGCGTGAACCCGGCCTTCTCGATCGCCTTGACGAGGAAGTCGAGGCCCTCGCGGTTGCTGGGGAGGTCGGGAGCGAAGCCGCCCTCGTCGCCGAGACCCGTGGCGTAGCCGGCGGCCTTCAACTCGCTGCGCAGCACGTGGTAGGTCTCGACACCCCAGCGCAGGGACTCGGAGTACGACTCGGCGCCGATCGGCGCGAGGAAGAACTCCTGCATGTCGATGCCGTTGTCGGCGTGCTCACCGCCGTTGATGACGTTGAACAGCGGGACGGGCAGCACGTGCGCGTTCGGGCCGCCGAGGTAGCGGAAGAGCGGCAGGTCGGACGAGTCCGCCGCCGCCTTCGCGACCGCCAGGCTCACGCCGAGGATGGCGTTGGCGCCGACGCGCTTCTTGTTCTCGGTGCCGTCGACCTCGATGAGGATCTCGTCGACGATGCGCTGCTCGCTCGCCTCGACACCCTCGAGCGCCGGGCCCAACTCGTCGATGACGGCCTCGACGGCCTTGAGCACGCCCTTGCCGCCGTAGCGGGCCTTGTCGCCGTCGCGGAGCTCGTACGCCTCGAACGCACCCGTGGACGCCCCGGACGGGACGGCCGCGCGCTGCACGATTCCGTCGTCGAGGAGGACCTCCACCTCGACGGTCGGGTTTCCGCGCGAGTCGAGAATCTCGCGTGCGCCTACAGCCTCGATCAGTGCCACTGATGTGCTCCTTGCTCAGGGGGAAAAGTGTGTGGAGCGTCGTCGATCCGTCGCCCAGTCTAGCCCGCCGCTCCCCCGCCGCCAGGGTCCGGACGATGCCGCGCCCCTGGCCGGTCCGGCCTCAGACGACGAGGGCGACGGCGATCCCGTCCCACCCTTTCGCGCCGACGGTCTGCAGGGCGGTGGCGTCGAAACGGGGGTCCTCGCCGAGCATCCGCAGCCCGGCGCGCGTGCCGACCACCTTGGGATCGGTCGAGTCGTCGCGCACGATCTCGCCATCGCGGCCGATGTTGTCGACGACCACGACGGTGCCCGGGTGCCCGAGCCGCGCCGCCCAGTCGAGATAGATCGTGTTCGACTCCTTGTCGGCGTCGATGAACACGAGGTCGAACCCGCCCACCAGCGTCGGCAGCACATCGGCGCCGCGTCCGATGCGGATCTCGACGCGCTCCCCCACCCCGGCGGCGTCGATGCTCTCACGGGCCACCGCGGCGTTCTCGGCCTCGGCCTCGATCGTGACGACCCGCCCCTCCGGGCCGACCGCACGGGCGAGCCAGATGGTCGAGTACCCGCCGAGGGTGCCGATCTCGAGCACCCGCCGTGCGCCGCTCAGCCGCACGAGCAGGTTCAGCAGCTTGCCTCCCACCGGCGCGACCTCGATCTCGGGCAGGCCCGCCCGGCGCTGAGCGTCGAGAGCCCGCTCGAGATCGGGGTCCGAGCCCACGAGCGTGTCGGCGAGGAAGGCGTCGGCGGCGGCCCAGGCGGCAGGTGTCGATTGCATGCGTTCAGCCAAGCCGCCGCCGCACGTGGCCGTCAAGAGGGTCGACGGCCCGCCTTCGACCGCCCCACCGCGACTGCGAGCGCGGCCGCCGCGGTCTCGGCGTCGTCGACGGTCACCACGAAACGCCGCCCGCCGACCCGTGACACCTCGAAGCCTTCGCCCGCGCGGAGCACGACCCCCGATCGGCCACCCGCGGCGTACCGCATCCCCCATCCGCCGAACTCCGCGAACGGGTCGACCTCGATGCGGCGCACCGCGGCGATGTCCGACGCGGGAATTTCGATCCGCGGCCATCCGGCGCTCGATCGCACCCGCAACCCCCACGGTCCGATGCGCACGCGGAACGAGGTGGTGAGCAGCAGTGCGGCGAGCACGAGCACGACACACGCGAGCATCGTCACCACGGCGACGACCGACACACCGCTCGCGGCCATGACCGCGGCGAGCGCGCTCACCACCACAGCGGACCCGCCGAGAACGGCCAGTCCCGACCGGGCGATCGTCGCGCGGCCGATCCACACCACTCGTTCGGAGTCGGTGCTCGGCAGCGGCGTCGCATCAGCCGTGCGGGTCTCTTCGCTGCGAGGGGCGCGGGGCTGCAGGAACCAGCCGACGACCGCGCCGACGACGAGGAGTGCGAGGCCGAGGATCGTGGCGCCGCCGATACCCGGGGCATCTGCCGCATCGCCCAGACCTCGCTGCGAGCCGACCATCGCGAGCGTGGTGGTGACGATCAGCGCCGCGAGGCCGAGGTTCGTCGCTCCCAGAGCGCGAGACGTCGACGACCATTCCGCGGCCCTGCCGTTCGCCGGCGGGGCGGTACGACTGCTCGACGGCAGACGGTGCGCGAACCACGCGAGCGCGGCGAACGCCACGATCATCGCGGCGATGCCGGCGAGGATCGCGAGGGGCGTCCAGCGCGGCCCGAAGCCGTCGGGCGTGTCTCCGCTCCAGTGGATGGCGGAGGGTTCGGGTATTTCGGGCAGCCAGAGCGCGACGATGACCATCGCCGCGGCGATCGCGGCGAGCGGGATCACGAGTCCGATCCAGACGAAGGCGGTGCGGGCTCGGCGGACGGCGGGGGTCATGGTGTCATCTCCTTGACGAGGGCGGCGAGTGTGGCGGGGGTGACGCCGAGGGCGTCGGCGCGGGCGACGAGCGCCCGGATGTCGTGCGCGAGGTCGCTGAGCGGACCGGCGGAGGCCGAGACGACCGCGCCGCGACCGCGTCGCAGGTCGATCAGGCCTTCGTCGCGCAGGCGCTGGTAGGCGTGCAGCACCGTGTGCAGGTTGATGTCGAGGGTCTCGGCGACCTCGCGCGCCGACGGGAGCCGATCACCGGGGGCGAGAGCGCCCGCGACGATGTCGGTGCGGACCGACGCGGCGACCTGTTCGAACAGCGGCGTACCGCTCGCCATGTCTATGCGGATGAGCATGGGACCTCCTTGTTGCATTAATTCTATGTCAAATAGAACAATTCGAACAAATCGCTGTCTCGCGCTCCCGCTACCCCCCGTTCACCCGCTGGTGCGACGATGGGCGGATGCCGCTCGCCCGCCGTCTGCGCCTCGCCGATGCCGTCTCGATCGGTCTCGGCTCGATGGTCGGGGCCGGCGTCTTCTCGGTGTGGGGTCCCGCCCTCGATGTCGCGGGGAGCGGGCTGCTCGTCGCGCTGGCGATCGCAGCCGTCGTCGCCTACTGCAACGCCACCGCGTCGGCGCAGCTGGCCGCTGTGCATCCCGTGGCCGGCGGCACCTACGCCTATGCCCGGGCGGAGATCGGGCCGTGGTGGGGTTTCGTGGCCGGCTGGGGTTTCGTGATCGGCAAGATCGCGAGCTGCGCGGCCATGGCGATGACCTTCGCCGCCTATGCCGCCCCGGACGGATGGACGACTCCCGTGGCCGTCGCAGCCGTCGTCGCACTCGTCGCCATCAACTGCTTCGGGGTCACCCGTACGGCGCTGGTCACCCGCATCTTGGTGACGGTCTCGCTGCTGGGCCTCGCGGCGGTCGTGGGGGTCGGCCTCGGCGGAGCGCCGTCGGCATCCCCTCCGCCCCTTCCGGACGCCACCGCCTACGGGGTGCTGCAGGGCGCCGGTCTGCTGTTCTTCGCCTTCGCCGGCTATGCCCGCATCGCCACGATGGGCGAGGAGGTCGTCGACCCGGCCCGCACGATCCCCCGCGCGATCGCGCTCGCGCTCGGCGGGGCGGTCGCGGTGTACACCGCGGTCGCCGTCACCGTGCTCCTCGTGCGCGGAGCGGATGCCGTGGGCAGCTCCGCGCCTCTCGCCGACGTGGTGGTGGCGGTCGGATGGGAACCGCTGGCTCCTCTCGTGCGGATCGCGGCCGCAACGGCATCCCTCGGTGCGCTGCTCGCCCTGCTCACCGGGATCGGCCGCACGACGCTGGCGATGGCGCGCGAACACGACCTCCCTGGCTTCCTCGCCCGCGTCGACGAGCGGTGGCAGGTGCCCCGTCGCGCCGAGATCGTGATCGGAGCCGTCGTCATCGCGATCGTGCTCGTCGCCGACCTGCGCGACGCGATCGGATTCTCGTCGTTCGGGGTGCTCATCTACTACCTCATCGCGAACGCCGCGGCGTTCCGTCAGGTCGCCAGCGCCCGACGGTACCCGCGCGCGCTGCAGGTGATCGGCGCCCTCGGTTGTCTCGTGCTGGTGAACACCCTCCCGGTGATGGCGTCTCTTGTGGGCACGGGGGTGCTGCTCGTCGGCGTCGGCTACCGGCTGGTGCTGCGGCGATCGCGACGCGGTCGCTCCCCCGTCTCGGGCTGAGCGTCCCACCGGTCGCTCGCACCGGTCACGGCAGCGCAGACCGCCGGGAGCAGCGCCTCGGCCGTGCGGCGGTAACCGAGCGCGCTGGGGTGGAACCGGTCGCGACTGAACATGCGGTCGGGCTCGTCGGAGAACATCGGGCCCACCGTGCGTCGAAGGTCGACGGGCGCGGCACCCGCCGAGATCGCCGCGACGCGCTGCGCGTCGGCGAGTCGGCGCGAGAGTCCCGAGACGATCCGCCGCAGCGGCTGCGGCACGGGCCGGAGCGCACCGAGATCGGGGCAGGTGCCGACCACCACCTCCGCACCGCGCGAGCGGAGATCACGGATCGCGGAATCGAGGTGCCGCACCGACGTCGTCACCGGCAACCGATGCGTGACGTCGTTACCGCCCACGACGATCACCGCGACGTCGGGGCGATACTCCGCAGGCAGGCGCCGCAGCTGCGCATCGAGGTCCGGCGACTCCGATCCGACCACCGCGACCGTGCGCAGCCGCACCGGACGCCCGGTGCGCAGCGCCGTGCCCTTGGCGATCCGCCCGCCCAGGGTCTCCTTGCGGCGCGCCGCCCCGAGGCCCGCCGCGAGCGAGTCACCGAGAAGAACGAGGTCGACCGGGTCTCCGGCCTGCGATCGCCGCCAGACGCGGTCGGCGTCGATCGACTGCTCCCCCAGCGGCTTGCCGATGCGCTGCCGGGCGATCGCCGCCTGGCGCGCCAGCACCGCACGGAGCGCCCATACGGCGGCACCCCCAGCGACCGGGATACCGACGAGGAGCGAGATCCGCGAGCCACGCATGCCTCGATTCGAGCGCTCCGACGTGAACGCGACGTGAACGTGCACCGGAGGGCGGCACGCTCACCTCGCGCCGGAGGACGCGTCGGCTCAGGACAGCGGCTTGCGCTCCAGCTCGGTGGCACCGGCCGAGACCGTCGCGAACGAGGTGAACCCGTCGGCGGTCGCCCGCTCGAGCAGCGCCTTCAGGTTCTTGGTGCGTCGTTCAAGCCGCACCCGCGACCCACCCGCGATGAGAGCGGTCTTGTGCGCGAGCAGTTCGTCGACGGGCACATCGGCATCGTGCACGAGAACGACCGCCTCGGCGCCCTCGTCGTCGCCCGCGGTGACCAGGTCGACCAACCGCTCGAAACCGAGCGAGAACCCGACCGCCGGCACCTGCTGACCGAGGAACCGCCCGATCATGCCGTCGTACCGCCCCCCGCCACCCAGCGAGTAACCGACCGAGGGGTGGGCGAGCTCGAAGATCGTGCCGGTGTAGTACCCCATCCCGCGCACGAGGAACGGATCGAACTCGAGCGGCACCGCCTCGGAGCCGCGGCCCACCGCGACGGCCGCACCGATGCCGACGAGGTGCGCGACGATGTCATCCGGTGCGCCGTCGGGGAGGGCCGAACGCACCTGCTCCTCACCGAACGGCAGCGCGTCGGTGGATGCATCGCGACGAAGGAACGCCTCGAAGGCGTCGACGGCGGCCGGTGTCGCAGACCGGTCGCGCAGCTCGGCGACGACGCCGTCCGGGCCGATCTTGTCGAGCTTGTCGATCGTGATGAGAACGCCGGGGCGCTCCTCATCGGAGAATCCGAAGCTGCCGAGCATCCAGTCCAGCACGCGACGGTCGTTGATGCGCACCGTCACGTCGTCGAGCCCGAGCGCGTCGACGGCGTCGAGCGAGGCCACCAGCAGCTCGGCCTCGGCGCGCGACGAGTCGTCGCCCATGATGTCGATGTCGCACTGCACGAACTGGCGGTATCGCCCCTTCTGCGGCCGCTCGGCCCGCCAGACGGCACCGATCTGGATCGCACGGAAGACCGTCGGCAGCTGCGCGCGGTTGCTCGCGTAGAAGCGGGCCAGGGGCACGGTGAGGTCGTAGCGCAAGCCGAGGTCGGACAGCGCGGCCGGGTCGTCGGCGGCCTCGCGGATGGCATCGGCGTCGAGTCCGCGGCGCAGCACGTTGTAAGCCAGCTTCTCGTTGTCGCCGCCGATCCCGGCGTGCAGACGCGCGTACTCCTCGAGCACCGGCGTCTCGATCTCGTCGAAGCCGTGCGCGCGGTAGCGGTCGCGGATGACGGAGAGCACGCGCTCACGGCGGGCCTTGTCGGCGGGGAGGATGTCGCGCATTCCGCGCGGCGGGTTCACGGTAGCCACCCCTCCATCTTCCCAGGTCGGCCGCGTGGCCCCGTGCAGGTCAGCCCTCGGCGGCGCGCACCTCCGCCTCGAGCAGCCGGAGTCGCGTGCGGAGTGCGCGCTCCGCGTCCCACCCCTCCGCGCGGGCGCGGCCGACCAGGGCGAGAAGGGCGTCACCGAGCTCCTCCTCGGACCTCGGCCCCATCGCGGCCGGGGTCGCCACCCCGACCCCGGCGGCGCGGCCGGCGACCTTCTGCGCGAGGGCGAGCGCGGGCATGCCCCGCGGGATGCCGTCGAGCGCACTCGTGCGCGCGCGCTTCTCGGCCGCTTTCGCCGCGTTCCAGTGCACGAGCACCTCCTCGGGCGTGGCGGCGGTCTCCCCCGCGAACACGTGCGGATGCCGTCGCACCATCTTCTCGGTGAGGGTCGCCGCGACGTCGTCGATGTCGAACGGGTCTTCCGGGTCCTGCGCGGCGATCGCCGCGTGGAACAGCACCTGCCAGAGCAGATCGCCCAGCTCCTCGCGCAGGTCGGCTCGCGTTCCCGCCTCGACCGCATCGATGACCTCGTGGGACTCCTCGATGAGGTACGGCACGAGATCTCGATGGGTGATGCGCTGAGACCACACGCAGCGCTCCCGCACCTGGCGCATCGTCTCGGCGGCGGCGCGCAGCGGATCGTCGATCGTGTGCGGATCGACCTCGGAGGGGACGGACGACGCCGGCGGCTCGATGCGCTCGGGAGGGATGCTCATGCGGGCTCCTCGGAGGGGGAAGGGCGGAGGGCGGGGTCGGCGGGTACGGATCCTGCGCGTCGGCGGTACGCCCGCGCACGTGACGACACCACGGCACCGGCGACCACGAGCGAGACGAGCGAGCCGACGAGCACGCCGAGGATGGCCTGGTCGCGCAAGGCCGCGGTGTCGGCGAACGCGAGGTTCGCGAGCAGCAGCGAGACGGTGAACCCGATGCCGCCGAGCGCGCCGGCAGCGAGCAGGTCGGCGAACGGCATCGCAGGGGCGGTGCCCCGGGGTCGGATGCGCAGGGCGAGCCACCCGAAGAGGGAGATGCCGATGATCTTGCCCACCGGCAGTGCGACCACGATGCCCCAGAAGGCCGGTGAGAGTGCGGTCGGCGAGACCGCGGGGATGACGACGAACGCGGCCACGAAGGCGAACAGCGGGAGGATGCCCCCGTTCACCACCGGCTCCAGAGCGTGCCGCGACCGCTCGGCCGGCGTCGGCGCCATCACGAGGCCGAGCGCCACACCGGCGATCGTGGCATGGATGCCGGACAGGGCGACGAGACCCCAGCACGCCGCGCCGACGACGACCATGGCAACCGCGATCGCGAGGTGGCCGCGGGCGCCCAGGCGTCGCGAGAGGAACCAGAACAGAGCGACCGCGACGACGGCGCCGGCGAGCATCCCCCACTGCAGTTCGCCGGCGAAGAGCACGGCGATGAAGACGATGCCGATGATGTCGTCGAGGATCGCGAGGGCGAGGAGGAAGACGCGGACGGCCGACGGGAGCCCCCGCCCGAACATCGCGAGCACGCCCAGGGCGAAGGCGATGTCGGTGGCCGTCGGGATCGGCCACCCGGAAGCGGTCTCGCCTCGACCGGCGATGAGCAGGTACACGACGATCGGCACGAGCACGCCGCCCGCCGCGGCGATCGCCGGCTGCACGGCCTTGCGGAACGAATCGAGTTCACCGTGCGTGAGCTCGTGACGCAGCTCGATCGCGACCACGAAGAAGAACACGGCGAGCAGACCGTCAGACACCCAGTGCTCGATCGAGAGATCGAGCCCCGTGCCGGGGATCGCCAGGTGCACATCGAGGGCGGCGGCGATCGCGTCGTGCGTCGGCAGGTTCGCCAGCAGCAGCCCGAGGGCCGCGGCCAGGAGCAGCAGCACCGCCGGGAACTGCTGGCCGCGGAGGGGATTCGTCGAGATGCGCATCGCTCTCATGGTAGGCGCGTCGGTGCACGCGCCGTCGTGCGTCGTCATGCGTTCGGAGCACCCCCGCCGAGCGGGATACTCTCGACGGGTGACTCCCGAAAGCGCCTTCATCGAGCCCACGAACACCGAAGCCATCCGCGTCATCGGACGCTTCGAGGCGGGGCAGGGCATACCCGACGCGATGCGATCGGACGTGCGGATGCTCGGGGCGCTGCTCGGTCAGGTCCTGCGCGAGGCGGGCGGCGACGACCTGTTCGACGATGTCGAGCGCCTGCGGCTCGCGACGATCCAGGCGTACGAGGATTCGACCTCCGACGCTTTCGTCCGCGCCACCGCGATCGCCGAGTCGTTCACCATCGCGCGCGCCGACGAGGTCGCCCGCGCGTTCACCTGCTACTTCCACCTGGTGAACCTCGCCGAGGAGCACCAGCGCGTCCGGGTGCTGCGCGAGCGCGCCGGCCAGCCCGGTCGCGAGGACGCCGCCGACACGGTCGCGAGCGCCTACGCGCGCCTGCGCGGCGAGGTGGGCGACGACGAGGCCCTCCGCCGACTCCAGGGTCTGCGGTTCCATCCGGTCTTCACCGCGCACCCGACCGAGGCGCGCCGGCGCGCCGTCTCGTCGAGCATCCGTCGCCTGTCCGACCTGCTGACGCAGCACGACGCCGCCAGCGCCGACGGCGCCGAGCAGCGACGTGCCCGCCGCCGCATGCTCGAAGAGATCGACACCCTGTGGCGCACGGCGCCGCTGCGCGCCGAGAAGCCCTCGCCCACCGACGAGGTGCGCACGGTGATGGGCATCTTCGACGAGACCCTGTTCACCACCGTGCCGCACGTGTACCGCCGCATCGACGACGCCCTGCGGGGAGAGGAGTCGGGGGCGAGCGCCCCGGTCGTGCCCGCGTTCGTGCGCGTCGGGTCCTGGGTGGGCGGTGACCGCGACGGCAACCCGTTCGTCACCGCCGCCGTCACGCGCGAGGCCTCGCAGATCGCCGCCGACCACGTGCTCCGTGGTCTGGAGCGCGCCCTCGACCGCATCGGCCGCACGCTGACCCTCGACGCCGACAGCACCCCGCCGAGTGTCGAGGTGCGCGCCCTCTGGGACGCGTTCGCGAGTTCCGACCCGCACGCCGCGTCGGAGCTTGCCACCCGCTCTCCGGACGAACCGCACCGCCGCGTGCTGCTGCTGCTCTCGCACCGCGTCGCCGCCACCCGCCGGGGCGATGAGCAGGGCTACGCGCGCCCCGAGGACCTGCTCGCCGACCTTCGGGCCGTGCAGGAGTCGTTGCTCGCCGCCGGCGCCCGGCGCCACGCCTTCGGCGGGGTGCAGCACCTCATCTGGCAGGTCGAGACGTACGGGTTCCACCTCACCGAGCTCGAGGTGCGCCAGCACTCGCAGGTGCACGCGAAGGCGCTCGCCGAACTCGAGGCCGGCGGCGCTCTGAGCGCGCAGACCGAGGAGGTGCTCGAGGTCTTCCGCGCCGTCGCCGACATCCAGCGCGACCGGGGCCTGCGCGCCGCGGGCCGCTACGTCGTGTCGTTCACGCAGTCGGCCACCGACCTCGCCAACGTCTACGCGCTCGCCCGGCACGCCCTCGGCGACGACGCCCCCGTACTCGACGTCGTGCCGCTGTTCGAGACGTTCGCCGACCTGCAGGCCGCGCCGGGCATCCTCGCGGAGGTCGTGACGTTCCCCGAGTTCCGGGCCCGCCTGGCCGCGACCGGCAACCGTCTCGAGGTCATGCTCGGCTACTCCGACTCGTCGAAGGACGTCGGACCGGTGGCCGCGAACCTCGCGCTCTACGAGGCGCAGGAGAAGATCGCGCAGTGGGCGAAGGACGCCGGCATCGAGCTGACCCTCTTCCACGGCCGCGGCGGCGCGCTCGGGCGCGGCGGCGGGCCCGCGAACTCCGCGATCCTCGCCCAGCCGCCGCACTCGGTCGACGGCCGCTTCAAGCTCACCGAGCAGGGCGAGGTCATCTTCGCCCGGTACGGCGAGCCCGCGATCGCGATGCGCCACATCGACCAGGTGGCGGCCGCGACGCTGCTCGCGTCGTCGCCGACGGTCGAGGAGCGCACGAGCAGCGCCGCCCGACGATACGCCGAGGTGGCCGCGATCATGGATCGCGCATCGCGCGACCGCTTCTTCTCACTCGTGAAGGCCGAGGGTTTCGCGCCGTGGTTCGCGACGGTCACCCCCATGGAGGAGATCGGCCTCCTCGCTCTCGGATCACGCCCCGCGCGCCGCGGCCTGTCGGTCGAGTCGCTCGAAGATCTGCGTGCCATCCCGTGGGTGTTCGCCTGGACCCAAGCCCGCATCAACCTCGCCGGCTGGTTCGGTCTCGGAACCGCGCTCGACGCCGTCGGCGACGAGGCGCTGCTCATCGAGGCCTACCGCGAGTGGCCGCTGCTGCGCACGATGATCGACAACGTCGCCATGAGCCTCGCGAAGACCGATGAGCGCATCGCCCGCGAATACCTGGCGCTCGGCGACCGCGACGACCTCGCCGCACTCGTGCTCGACGAACTCGCCCTCACCCGCGAATGGGTGGTGCGCCTCACCGGTGGCGAGGGGCTGCTCGAGAACAAACCCGTGCTGCAGCGCGCGGTGCAGCTGCGCAGCCCGTACGTCGACGCCCTCTCGCTGCTGCAGCTGCGGGCGCTCCGCGCGCTGCGCGCGGGCGACGCGCAGGCGACGGGATCGGGCGTCGATGCCGAGCAGCAGCGCCTGCTGCTGCTGTCGGTCAGCGGCGTCGCCGCCGGCCTGCAGAACACCGGGTGAACACGTCCGGCTCCGGCGCCGACCGGGGTCCACACTCGGCCCGGGCGGCGCGAACCCGGCCGCTAGAGTGAGATCTTCCGCCTGATCCGGCGCAGCCTCACGCGACACGATCGCCGCACCACAATTCCCCACCCAGAGAGTTCTTCCGCGTGACCGCAACGTCCTCCGCATCCTTCCACCCCCTCGACGCCGCAGTGCAGCCGGTCTTCGACACCGTGCTCTCCCGCAGCCCGCACGAGCCCGAGTTCCACCAGGCCGTTCACGAGGTGCTGCACTCCATCGCACCCGTGCTCGACGCCCACCCCGAGTACGTCGACGGCGGCATCCTCGAGCGGCTCGTCGAGCCCGAGCGTCAGATCCTCTTCCGCGTGCCGTGGATCGACGACGCGGGAAAGCTGCACGTCAACCGCGGCTACCGCATCCAGTTCTCTTCGGTGCTCGGCCCGTACAAGGGCGGACTCCGTTTCCACCCGTCGGTGAACCTCTCGATCATCAAGTTCCTGGGGTTCGAGCAGATCTTCAAGAACGCCCTCACCGGCCAGGGCATCGGCGGCGGCAAGGGCGGATCGGACTTCGACCCGCACGGCCGCTCGAACGCCGAGGTGATGCGGTTCTGCCAGTCGTTCATGAACGAGCTGTACCGCCACCTCGGAGAGCACACCGACGTGCCCGCGGGCGACATCGGCGTGGGCGGCCGTGAGATCGGGTACCTGTTCGGCCAGTACCGCAAGGTCACCAACCGCCACGAGTCGGGCATGTTCACCGGCAAGGGAACCGGCTGGGGCGGCGCCGAGGTGCGCACCGAGGCCACCGGGTACGGCGCGGTCTTCTTCGCGCAGGAGATGCTCGCGGTGAAGAACGACTCGTTCGACGGCAAGCGCGTCGGCATCTCGGGCTCCGGCAATGTCGCGATCTACGCGATCCAGAAGGCCACCCAGCTGGGCGCGCGGCCCGTGACGGCCTCCGACTCGTCGGGGTACGTCGTCGACGACGCCGGCATCGACGTCGACCTGCTGCGCCAGATCAAAGAGGTCGAGCGGGGCCGCATCGTCGAGTACGCCAATCGGCGTCCGGGCGCGCGCTTCGTCGAGGGCGGCCGCGTGTGGGAGGTGCCGGTCGACATCGCCGTGCCCTCCGCGACGCAGAACGAGGTGACTCTCGCCGACGCCGAAGCTCTCATCGCGAACGGCGTTCGTGCCGTGTCGGAGGGCGCGAACATGCCCTGCGTGCCCGAGGCGGTCGAGGCCTTCCAGAAGGCGGGCGTGCTGTTCGCCCCCGGCAAGGCCGCGAACGCCGGCGGCGTCGCGACCTCGGCGCTCGAGATGAGCCAGAACGCGTCGCGGCAGCGGTGGACGTTCGGCGACAGCGAGAACAAGCTGCGCGAGATCATGGGCGACATCCACCGCGCCTCGTTCGACGCGGCCGAGCGCTACGGCGTCGCCGGAGACTACGTCGCGGGCGCCAATATCGCCGGCTTCGAGCGTGTCGCCGCGGCGATGCTCGCCCAGGGCGTCATCTGACCGCTGCGCAACGCGCCCTGCACGACGACGATCCCGATGTCGTGCGATCCGCTGCGGCTCGACGACAGGCCGCCTCCCCGATCGGTGGGAGGCGGCCCTTCCGATCGCGGCGCCCGGTCACCTCCAGTTGTAGGTGAACATCCACCGCAACTCGTCGAGCGCCTCGGCGGTCAACTCGGGATGTCGACGAGACATCGCCCTTCGAGCGAGGTCTCCGCCCTCGCCGAGACTGATGCCCGACCACTCGATGGGAACGCTCAGGCACTCACCGACGATCGCCCTCACCTTTCCCAGCAGCACGGTCGGATCCGTTTCCCCTGCGCAGGCGACGACGGCTGCCTCGTCGTTCGCCGGGACAGCGGTGCGCCCGTCCCCGAGGAACGCGACGATCGCCTGGCTCAGCTCTCGATCTTCCATGCGATCCAGTCAATCGTGCGCCGACGATGGTCGGGAAGGGATACCGACCGCGGCCGGCCCTCCGACGCTCGACGTGACGGCAATCGAGGGCCGCAAACGCCACGAGGGGCGCCCTCCGTCACTGGAGGACGCCCCTCGTCCGTCACCGAGTCCGCTATCGCGTCTCCGGGAGTCTCGAGCTCAATCCTTGTTCTGCGCGGTCCGGCGCAACCACCCGATCACCAGGGTCGCGAGGAACAGAACGATCCCCAGCACGGCGAGCCAGATCAGGCCCTTGACCACGAAGCCGAAGACGGCGAGGCCGGCCCAGACGATGAGCAGGATGATGAGGAGGATCCACATGTCCCCCAGCATCCCCCGCTCCCGTCCGCCCCGCACCCGGGTTGACGGCATCCGATCCGGCCGCTACCGGGACGGACCGATGCGGTTCACTCCGCGACGACCGGAACGGGCTCGGGGAAGATCGCGGTGAACAGCTGCTCGACCCAGGCGAGCAGCTCGGCGTCGGGCAGCGGTTCGAGCCCCACACCGACCGCGGCCGGGACGGTGGGCATCGGCACGACGAGCGCCTCGCCCCCGGCCACCAGCTTCGCCTTCGGGTAGAGCCGCTGCAGACGCACCTTGATCGAGTCCTCGAGACGCGCGGGGGCGATCCGCAGGTTCGACCCCATGACGACGACGTCGGCGAGACCCGCGCGGGCCGCGCGACGGCGCAGGCGCGCGATCGCGATCAGCCCCTCGACCTCTTCGGGTGGGGTGCCGTAGCGGTCGGTCAGCTCATCGATGACGAGATCGATCGCCTCGTCCTTCGCGGTCGCGACCGAGGCGGCCGACAGCTTCTGGTACGCCTCGAGGCGCAGCCGCTCGCTGTCGATGTAGTGCTCGGGGATGCGCGCGTCGAGCGGCAGCTCGAGCCGCAGCTCCTGTCCCGCGTCGACTTCCTCTCCGCGGAACGTCGCGACGGCCTCGCCGATCATGCGCAGATACAGGTCGAACCCCACGCCCGCGATGTGCCCGGCCTGCTCGCCGCCGAGCAGGTTGCCGGCGCCGCGCAGCTCGAGGTCCTTGAGGGCGACCTGCATGCCCGACCCCAGGTCGTTGTTCACGGCGATGGTCTGCAAGCGGTCGGCGGCGGTCTCGCTCAACGGCTTGAGGTCGTCGTAGAGGAAGTACGCGTACGCGCGCTCGCGGCCACGGCCCACGCGCCCGCGCAGCTGGTGCAGCTGGCTGAGGCCGTACTTGTCGGCGCGGTCGATGATGATCGTGTTCGCGTTCGAGATGTCGAGACCCGTCTCGATGATCGTGGTCGACACGAGCACGTCGAACTTGCGCTCCCAGAAGTCGTCGACGACCTGCTCCAGCGCGTGCTCGCCCATCTGCCCGTGTGCGACCGCGATGCGCGCCTCGGGCACGAGCTCGGCGAGCTGAGCGGCGACACGCTGGATCGACTGCACGCGGTTGTGCACGAAGAACACCTGACCCTCGCGAAGGATCTCACGGCGGATGGCGGCGGCGATCTGCTTGTCGCTGCGCGGGCCGACGAACGAGAGGATCGGATGCCGGTCCTCGGGCGGGGTCGCCAGGGTCGACATCTCGCGGATGCCGGTGACCGCCATCTCGAGCGTGCGTGGGATGGGCGTGGCACTCATGGCGAGGATGTCGACGTTCGTCTTGAGCTTCTTCAGCGCATCCTTGTGCTCCACGCCGAAGCGCTGCTCCTCGTCGATGATGAGGAGACCGAGGTCCTTGAACATGACCTGATCAGTGAGGATGCGGTGCGTGCCGATGACCATGTCGACGGTGCCGTCGAGAAGTCCCTGCAGCGTGAGCTTCGCCTCCTTGTCGGACTGGAAGCGCGAGAGCGGTCGCACCTTCACCGGGAACCCGGCGAAGCGCTCCGTGAACGTCTCGAGGTGCTGCTTGACGAGCAGGGTCGTCGGCACGAGCATCGCGACCTGCTTGCCGTCTTGAATCGCCTTGAACGCGGCGCGCACGGCCACCTCGGTCTTGCCGAAGCCCACATCGCCCGACAGCAGCCGGTCCATCGGGATCGGCCGCTCCATGTCGGCTTTGATCTCGTCGATCGTCTGCAGCTGGTCGGCGGTCTCGGCGAACGGGAACGCCTCTTCCAGCTCGCGCTGCCATGGGGTGTCGGGGCCGAACGCGTGGCCTTTCGCGCTCATACGGGCCGAGTAGAGCTTGACGAGCTCGACGGCGATGTCGCGAACGGCCTTGCGCGCCTTGCCCTTCGCCTGCGCCCAGTCGCTGCCGCCCATCTTCGACAGCGTCGGCCCTTCGCCGCCGACGTACTTCGACAGCAGGTCGAGCTGGTCGGTGGGTACGAACAGCTTGTCGCCGGGATAGCCGCGCTTCGACGGGGCGTATTCGAGCACGAGGTAGTCGCGGGTCGACTTCGTGGCGTTGCGACCGCCGGTCGACACCTCGCGCTTCGTCATCTCGACGAATCGCCCGATGCCGTGCGTGTTGTGCACGACGAAGTCACCCGGCTTGAGCTGCAGCGGATCGACGACGTTCTTGCGTCGCGACGCGAGCTTCTTGACCACCCGCTGGTCGCCGCCGATCGTGCGCCCGTAGAACTCGTTGTCGGTGAGGACGGCGAGCTTCGCCTCGGCGATCTGGAACCCGGCCTCGACCGATCCCGTGACGAGCGTGGCGATGCCCGGCTCGGGGGCGTCGTTCAGTTCGGGCAGCACCCGGGCGGCGATGCCGCGGTCGGCGAGCACATCTCGTGCACGGTCGACGAGGCCGGAGCCCGCCGCCAGCACGACGACGCGCCAGCCCTCCGACACCCGCTGGCCGACGAACGAGATGGCGCCGTCGACGTTGCCGTGGAACGACGGGATGACGGCCGCATCGAGGTTGGCGGCCTCGGCGTCGTCCTCCCCGAGACCGGCGCCGAACGGGCTCAGCCGCCACCACACGCCTCCGCGGTCGCGCACGACCTCGCGCAGCCGGGCGATCGTCAGGAAGTCGCCCGCACCGAGATCGATCGGGGCGGATGCTCCCGACGTCGCGGCGCTCCACGCGGCGTCGAGGAACTCGCGGTTCGTCTCACCGAGAGTGATGGCGCGGGCGCTCGATCGCTCGGGGTCGACGACGGCGGTGGCGCTCCCCGCGGGGAGGTACTCGGCGAGCGTGACGAGCGGTCCGGAGACGGCCGGCAGCAGCGATTCCATGCCCTCGACGGGGATGCCTTCGGCCATCTTCTCGAGCATCCCGGCGATCGCGGGGAACTGGCCGATGAGAGCCCGCGCACGGTCGCGCACCTCGTCGGTGAGCAGCAGCTCACGGCTGGGCGGCAGGTCGACCGACGGGATGTCGCCGGGCAGCGAGCGCTGATCGGCGACGGAGAACGCCCGGATCTGATCGACCTCGTCGCCGAAGAACTCGACGCGGAACGGGTGATCGGAGGTGGGCGGGAAGACGTCGAGGATGCCACCGCGCACGGCGAACTCACCGCGGCGCGACACCATGTCGACCCGTGAGTAGGCGCGCTCGACGAGCAGGGCGGCGACGGCGTCGAGCTCGTGCCCTCGGCCTCCGACGGCGAGTTCGAGCGGATCGATCTCGCCGAGGTTGCCGGCGATCGGCTGCAGCGCGGCCCGCACCGACGCGACGACGACCAGAGGATGCTCGCCCGACCACTCCCGGATGCGGCGGAGGGTCTGCAGCCGGACGCCGACGGTGTCGGGGCTCGGGCTGAGCCGCTCGTGGGGCAGCGTCTCCCACGCGGGGAAGGTGAGCACCTCGGCGTCGGGGATGTAGGCGTGCAGCGCTTGACCGAGGCTCTCGGCGCGGCGCCCCGTGGGGACGACCGCGAGGAGGGCGCGCGGATGCCCGGCCGCATGCCTCTTCTCGAGGAGACCGGCGAGCGTCGGGGCGTCGAGCCCGTCGACCATGCCCAGATCGGCGTCGGTGTGCGCCCAGCCCAGCGCATCGCGGTACAGAGACGCCTCTTCCAAGGCGCGCAGAATCCCCGGAACAGTCACCGGACCAGCCTACTTGCCCCCTCCGACACCGGCTCCGCGCCCCTTCCCCCTGTGCGGGATCGAAATGGCACGCCCGCGGGCTCTTTCCCGTGCGATTTCGATCCCGCAGCCGGGAGGACCCGGGGGGGGTGGGGGGCGATACGGTGGCGGGATGGATGCTGTGCGACTGGAGACGGGGCGGCTCGTGCTGGCGGCGCCCACCGACGACGACATCGACGCGATCGAGGCGGCGTGCCAGGACCCGGAGATCCCGCGATGGACGACCGTGCCCAGTCCGTACACCCGCGACGACGCGACGGCCTATGTACGGCAGACCGCCGAGCGGTGGGCCGACGGCTCCCACGCCACGTGGCTCGCCCACGCGGGGGACGAGCTGGTCGGATCGATCGGGCTGCACCACATCACCGAGCATCCGGCGGGCGGTCATGCCGAGCTGGGCTTCTGGGTCGCCGCTCCCGCACGAGGCCGGGGCTACGTCGTCGAGGCGGCACGCGCGGTGATCGACTGGGGCTTCGCCGAGCGCGGGCTCGCGCGCCTCACGTGGCGCGCTGTGGTGGGCAACGCCGCGTCGGCCCGGGCCGCCCGTGCGCTCGGGTTCCGCTACGAAGGGCTGATGCGCCAGGCGTTGACGAGCCCCCGCGGACGCGACGACGGCTGGGTGGCCGGTCTGCTCGCCACCGACGACCGCTCGCCGGTCGCCTGGCCCGTTCTCTGACGCTCCCGCGCGTGACGGCGTCGGATGCGGGTGGCAGGATGTTCGCATGCCCGAGATGCCGGAGGTACAGGGGCTCGTCGACTTCCTCGGCGAGCGCGCGGTCGGACGCTCGATCGTTCGAACGACCGTCGCGGCGATCGCCGCGCTGAAGACGTACGACCCGCCGAACACGGCGTTGCACGGCGCCGAGATCACGGCCGCGACGCGGCGAGGCAAGTTCGTGGTGCTGTCGTGCGGTGCCGAACTGCACCTCGTGTTCCATTTGGCGAAGGCGGGCTGGCTGCGCTGGTACGAGACCCTCCCCACCACGATCATCAAGCCGGGCAAGACCCCGATCGCCGTGCGGGTCGCGCTCGACGACGACAGCGGGTTCGACCTGACCGAGGCGGGGTCGAAGAAGTCGCTCGCCGTGTACGTGGTACGCGACCCCGACGAGGTCCCCGGCATCGCCCGGCTCGGCCCCGATCCACTCGATGAGGCGTTCACGAGGGAGACCTTCGCGGGACTGCTCGCCGGCAAACGCACCCAGATCAAGGGGCTGCTGCGCGATCAGGCCGTCGTCGCGGGCATCGGCAACGCCTATTCCGACGAGATCCTGCACGCCGCGCGCATGTCGCCGTACGCGATCGCCGCGACGCTCGGCGACGACGAGGTGGACCGCCTGTTCGCCGCGACGCAATCCACCTTGCGCGAGGCCGTGTCCGCAGCATCCGGCAAACCGCCGGCCGATCTGAAAGACGCCAAGCGCCGCGGCATGCAGGTGCACGCGCGTCGTGGCGAGACGTGCCCCGTCTGCGGCGACACCGTGCGCAGCGTGTTCTTCGCCGACCGCTCGCTCGAGTACTGCCCCACCTGCCAGACCGGCGGCAAGGTGCTCGCCGACCGCCGTCTGTCCCGCCTGCTGAAGTAGCCGCTCAGCGCTCGCGCGGGGCCGCGACCGATGCGCGTTCGACGAAGCGCGTGCGCAGGGTGTGCACCTGCGGTGCCGGCGACTCGCCGTCGATCGCCGCGAACAGCACCTCGGCGGCGCGCGTGCCGAGGGCGAGCGTCGGCTGCTCGATCATCGTCAGCGGCGGCTCCATCACCGCGGCCCACGAGCTGTCGTCGAAGCCGATCAGCGAGATGTCGTCGGCCACACGCAGCCCCGCCGCGCGCAGAGCGCGCAGCGACCCCGTGACCGCGTCGTTCTCGGTGCAGAACAATGCGGTGGGCGGATGCTCCAGGCCCAGCATGCGGGTGACCTCGACCTCGGCGTTCTCCTCGGTCTTGCGCCCGACCATCACGAGGTCGGCGTCGAAGAGGATCCCTGCGTCGTCGAGGGCGTCGAGGTAGCCCTGCAGACGCTGCGCATCGGTCCACAGGTTGCGCGCCGCGACGTCGGTGAGCTCGCGGCGACGCTGCGGGCGATCCTCCAGCGGAGGACCCCACACGAATCCGATCCGGCGGTGGCCCGCGGCGACCAGCTTCGCGACCGCGTCGCGGGCGGCAGCGCGGTTGTCGATGACGACCGTGTCGAGCAGCAGCCCCGTCACCGCGCGGTCGACGAGCACGACGGGGATGCCGCGGTCGCGGGCCTGCTGGATGTGCGCCGCCGAGCCGACGTCGAGCGCGGCGGAGGCCACGACGATGCCGTCGACCCGCTTGTCGATGAGCACGTCGGTCGCCGCGATCTCCTCGGCGAGGTCTTCATGGGTGCTGAGCACCAGCGTCTCGACGCCGCGCGCTCGGGAAGCGTCGGAGATGCCGCGCACCACGCCGCCGAAGAACGGGTTGGCGATGTCGGCGACGATCACGCCCAGCGTCTGCGTGACCCCCGTCGACATGCTGCGGGCCAGGGCGTTGGCCCGATACCCGAGCCGCTCGGCGGCGGCGAGCACCCGCTCGCGCAGTTCGGGGCTGACGTAGCCGTAACCGCCGAGCGTGCGGGCCGCGGTCGAGCGACCCACCCCTGCGGCCGCCGCGACCTCGGAGATGGTCGGGGGGACGGAGTGTTCGGATGCCATCGCCCTCGACCCTCTCCTCATCACGGATTCACCACATGTTAGCGGGGGCGACTTCCCCCGCCGGGCGTCCACGCCCGAAGGCCCCTTCGACGAAGCACTGCTCGCGGGCCGACACGGCCCCCGCATGCAGCGCGGAGCGGAGAGCATCCTCGGAGGCCGGAGCATCCCGCCGCCATCCCGACGCGTGGAGCGCGACGAGGAACCCGGCGAGGAAGGCGTCACCGCATCCCATGGTGTCGATGAGCGCATCGTCGTCGACACGCTCGGCCGGAGCCAGGCACCGCAGGGTGCCGTCGGTGACCAGCGCCGACTCGGTGCCGCGAGTGGCGACGGCCAGCCCCGCTCCGCGCGCCACCGCGTCGTCGAGCAGGGCGAACGCGTCGGCATCCGCCATCCCCGAACACGAGAACAGCACGAGATCGGCGTGGGGCGCCACCCGGTCGAGGTACGCGCCGTCGCGGAACTCGTCCTCGCTCGACGCGTCGAAGCTCACCAGCACCCCGAGCGACCGCAGCCGAGGCAGCTCGTCCTCGGTGCGGGAGTAGACGCTGGTGTGCACGACGTCGAACGACGCGGCGTAGGCGTCGCGTCCGTCGGCCAGGTCGATCGGATGCTCGACGGTCACCCCTCCCCCGTTCCAGCCGAGGAACACCCGGTCGCCCTCGATCACGCGCAGCGACGACACCCCCGACTCCCCGCCGCGCCCCCCGCCACGGGGAGTCGGGGCGCCGGCGTCCTCGATCGATGCGCGCAGGAACGCGCCGAGCTCGTCGTCGCCGAACACACCGAGGTACTCGGCGTGCGCGCCGAGACGACGGGCGTAGACGGCCACGTTCACCGCGTTCCCACCCGGATATTCGATCCGTCGGTCGAGGAAGCGGTCGACGATGTTGTCGCCGAAGCCCAGCACACGCATCACGGGATCCTTCTCGTCTCAGTAGTCCATGACGCGGTAGTAGCGGCGCAGGTCGAGCGAGTGGTCGCGCACGCGCTCGAGGTGCTTGCTCACCCGTCCCATCACCGTGTCGAGCACGATCGGCGCGATGAGCGCGCGGTTCTCGGCACTGAAGCCCTCGAGCGCGTACTCCCGCGTGTCGAAGACCGATACGTCTTCGGAGATGCGCTCGGCGAACGCCTGCGCCCGGTCGGTGAGCGGACGCGTACGGTCTTCGCCCTGGAAGATGATGACCGCGGTGTCCTTCTCGAGCAGCTCGAGCGAGCCGTGGAAGAACTCGGCGCTGTGCACGCGGGTCGTGCGCAGCCACTGCATCTCCTCGAGGATGCACATCGAGTACAGGTACGTGAACGACCAGAGCGGTCCGCCGCCGATGAGGAAGTAGTAGTCGGTGTCCTTGTGCGCGTCGGCGAACGCCGCAGCCAGGGGCTCGGCCTGCTCGGCGGCGGCGACGAGGGCATCGGGCAGGTGCACGAGCTCGTCGGCGAGCGAGGGGTAGCCGTCGAATTCACCGCGCTCGTGCAGCAGGCGTCCGATCAGCAGCAGCAGCTGCATGTCGAACGGCCACGTCTTCGGCTCGGAGGTCAACGAGTGGTGGGCACCGGTCGCGATGGGCGAGTCGGCGTGGCCGGTGAACGAGATCGTCGTGGCGCCGGCGGCGGTGACGTACTCCATCGCCCGGATCACGTCTTCCGTGGTGCCCGTCACCGACGTGAACACCGCGGCGGTGCGCTCGCCCAGCAGGGCGTCGCCGGCGACGACGAGCTCGGCGGCGATCGCCGAGCGCACCGGGAGGGTGGAGCGTTCGCGCGCCATGAGCTCGTAGGGCCACATCTGGCTGTACGTGCCCCCGGCGCCGACCAGGAGCACGTTGTCGATCCCCTTCGCGAGCAGCTGATCGACCAGCTCCTCGATCTGCGGTCGCAACGCCACCGCGCTCGCGATCTGCGTGCGGAAGGCGTCCTCGTCGAACTTGAGCATCATCGATCCTTTCGTGCGGGCGTCGTTGCACCCACGGAATGTGGTACCGGTATCAGGTAGGCGACATGCTGACACACTCCCGGTAGCCGGGTCAACCGCCGCAAAATCAGGCCCAACGAGGAAGCGCGAAGATTTTCCGGGGCAATACTGGTACCGGTACCAGCTTTTCGCTACACTCGCTCGACAAGGCACGCACCGACATTCCAACGGCGGATCGGTGTCCGCGGCACCGCGGACCGCACCGCCCTGCAGAGAGGCAGACCATGCGCACCACACGCCCCCTCCCGATCGCCGCCGCCGCGGTCGCAGCATCCGCCGTGCTGCTCGCGGGCTGCGCCGGAGGTTCCCCCGCCCCGGCGGCGGACATCACCGCCGACCCCGTCTACGAGGGCAAGCTGTCGATCCTCACGAAGTTCGGCGGAGAACCCCTCCAGGCCTACTTCGAGGAACTCGCCGCCGCCTACGAGGAGGAGCACCCCGACGTCGAGGTCGAACTCATCCAGGAGACCGACCAGTCGGTGAAGGACAAGACCAAGACCCTGACCGCCTCTGGCGCCCTCCCCGACATCTACTTCACCTGGACCGGTGACTGGGCGCAGAACTTCATCGACGGCGGGCTCGCGGCCGACCTCAGCGAGGTGATCGCCCCCGGCACCGAATGGGGCGACCGCTTCGGCGAGGCCTCGCTCTCGGCATTCCAGAGCGAGGGCAAGTACTACGGCATCCCGCTCTACAACAACGGCAAGTTCATGGGCTACAGCAAGAGCGCCTTCACAGCCGCCGGCATCGAGGTGCCGACCACCTTCGACGAACTCATCGCCTCGTGCGAGCCTCTGCGGGCCGCGGGCTACGAGCCCATCGCCTTCGGCAACAAGGACGGATGGCCGGCGCTGCACTACCTGCAGCAGCTGTTCGCGTACAACGTGCCCGCCGACGTTCTGAAGGCCGACTTCGACCCCGAGACCGCCGAGTGGACCGACCCGGGTTACGTCGAGTCGCTCGAACAGCTGCAGACCCTCGTGAACGACTGCACAGACACCGGCAACGGCACCAACGGCGTGCTCTACACCACGGCGCAGGAGGCTCTGGCCGGCGGACGTGCGGCGATGTACTACCAGGAGGTGCTCGAGTTCGACACCGTGACCGTCGAAGGAGCGACGCTGACGACCGACGACTTCGGGATCTTCCCGCTGCCCGTCCCCGACGGCGCCGCGGGCGACCCCGCAGCCATCGAAGGCGCCCCGGAGGGCTACCTGATCAACGCGCGCTCGCCCCAGGCGGCCCTCGCGGTCGACTTCATGAAGTTCGCCACCGAACCCGCGCACGCGGAGATGCTGTCGGCCCTGCCGTACGGACAGCCCAGCGCGGTCGTCGGCGCCGTCACCGAGCAGACGTCGAGCCGCGCCGTCTTCGAGGGCATCACCCAGGTGAACGAGGCGTCGCAGCTCGTCGGCTGGCTCGACACCGTCACCGCACCCGAGGTCGCCGACGCGTGGCTCGCCGGTGGCGAGGCCGTCATCAGCGGCAGCACCAGCCCCGAGGAAGTGCTCGAGAGTGTCCGAGCAGCGAACGACTCCGCTCGCTGAGGCGCCGGGGGGGGGGGGGGGGGGGCCGGCCCCCCCCGGGGGCCCCGGGCCGCCACCCCCCCGGCGCCGGG
>JASCNZ010000001.1 GCA_029959905.1 Microbacteriaceae bacterium PS02344 | reverse complement strand
CGGCCCCCGGCGGGGGGGGGGGGCGGCCGCCGCCCGGGTGGCAAGCCCCCCCGGGTGGGGGGGGCCCGCCGATCAGTTTGTGAAGCACCTCACGGTGCAGAACCTCCCGGAGCAGAAGCCGGTCCCCGTGCTCGGCGACTTCCTCCAGCTCTACTACGTGCGCAACCCCGGAGCCGCGTTCTCCCTCGGGTCCGACGTCACCTGGCTCTTCACCATCGCGCTGGCCGTCGTGGCCGGTGTGATCGTGTGGAAGGCGTTCGGTCTGCGTTCGCGTCTCTGGGCCGTCGTCCTCGGGTGCCTGCTCGGCGGTGTCCTCGGCAACCTCGGTGACCGTCTCTTCCGCGAGCCGGGCTTCCCGGTCGGCCATGTCGTCGACATGATCTCGATGCCCTGGATGATGCCCGCGATCTTCAACGTCGCCGACATCTTCATCGTGACCGGGATGATCTCGGTCGCCCTGCTCGTGGTCTTCGGCCTGCGCTTCGACGGCTCCCGCGAACGCGACCACGAGGCCGTCGAGACGGATGCCGAGGCCGACGCCCTCGCCGCGGAGCGCGCGACGGCGGACGGCGAGCGCTGAGGTGGAGTCGCGTTCACTCCCGGTTCCCGACGGGCTCGATGGCGCACGCGTCGATGCCGCTCTCGCAAAGATGCTGGGCTTCTCCCGCACCTTCGCGGCTGACGTCGCCGCTGCGGGCGGCGTCCGACTCGACGGCGTCGCGCTCGACAAGTCGGACCGTCTGCGCGGCGGAGGCTGGCTCGAGGTCGAATGGCAGCCCAAGGAGGGCCCGCGGATCATCCCGCTTGCGGTGCCGGAACTGGGAATCGTGCACGACGACGATGACATCGTCGTGGTCGACAAACCGACCGGCGTGGCGGCGCATCCCTCCTTGGGGTGGGAAGGTCCGACCGTGGTGGGCGCACTTGCGGCGGCCGGATTCCGCATCGCGACGAGTGGGGCACCGGAGCGCCAGGGCGTGGTGCACCGCCTCGACGTGGGGACCAGCGGGCTCATGGTGGTCGCCAAGAGCGAGACGGCCTATACCGCGCTGAAGCGTGCCTTCAAGGAGCGCACGGTCGAGAAGATCTACCACGCGGTGGTGCAGGGGCATCCGGATCCCCTCGTCGGGACGATCGACGCCCCGATCGGGCGCCACCCGAATCACTCGTGGAAGTTCGCAGTAATCCCGGACGGAAAGCCCTCCGTGACGCACTACGAGACGCTCGAGGCCTTCCCCGGGGCGTCTCTGCTGGAGATCCACCTGGAGACGGGGCGAACGCATCAGATCCGCGTGCACATGGCCGCCCACCGGCATCCGTGCGTCGGCGACCCGCTCTACGGCGCAGACCCGACCCTCTCGGCACGGCTCGGCCTCGGCCGGCAGTGGCTCCACGCCCACCAGCTCGCGTTCTCGCACCCGGGCACGGGGGAGTGGGTCCAGTTCGAGTCGCCCTACCCAGCCGACTTCCAGCACGCTCTCGCGGTGCTCCGCGGCGACGCGTGACGACGACGCAGCACGGAACGGCCTCCGTCGTGCAGGAATGTCGGATGCCGGCGCGATACTGAGGGCATGGACATCGAAGTTCGACCGGCGACGGTCTTCGACGACGTCGCCGCACTGGTCGGCCCTCGCAATCCGACATCGAACGTGTGCTTCTGCCTCAGCTACCGGGTGGGCAACAAGGAGAACGTCTCGCTCCGCGGCCCCGCGCGCGCCGACCGGGTGCGGGAGCTGTGCCGTCACGATCCGCCCCCGGGGGTCATCGCGTACCTCGACGGCGAACCCGTGGGATGGGCAGCCCTGCATCCGAGGCGTGACACGAGCTTCGCGCGCAATCGACTGATCCCGCACGTGGACGAGCTCGATGTCTGGTCGCTCTGGTGCTTCCGCATCCGACCCGGCTACCGGAAGCAAGGGATCTCGCACGCGCTCGTCGCGGGCGCGGTGGACTATGCGAGGGGGCGGGGCGCGCCCGCGGTGGAGGCGTACCCGGTGGATAATCGCGGCGCGCGGGTCAATCAGACCATGGCCTACGTCGGGATTCGCAGCCTCTTCGAGGCCGCGGGATTCCGGAAGGCGGCGGACACGGGGTCGGTTCTCGACGGCTTTCCGCGGGTGCTGATGAGGCTCGACCTGCGCTGACCACGGAGCCCGGATGTCGGATGCCGAAAGTAGACTCGAATCCATGGCTTCCGACTCTTTCGTCCACCTGCACGTGCACAGCGAGTACTCCATGCTCGACGGTGCGGCGAAGATCAACGCGATGACCCAGGCGGCCGCCGACTACGGCATGCCGGCCATTGCGGTGACCGACCACGGCAACACCTTCGCCGCCTTCGAGTTCTACAACGCGGCCAAGAACGCCGGCGTCAAGCCGATCGTCGGCCTCGAGGCCTACGTCACGCCCGGCACGCACCGGAGCGACAAGACGCGCGTGCAGTGGGGCACCGCCGACCAGAAGAGCGACGACGTGTCGGGGTCTGGCGCCTACACGCACATGACGATGTGGAGCCAGAGCACCGAGGGCATGCACAACCTGTTCCGGCTGAGTTCGCGGTCGAGCATGGAGGGCTACTACTTCAAGCCGCGTATGGACCGCGAGTTGCTGCAAACCTACGGCAAGGGTCTCATCGCCACCACCGGCTGCCCTTCCGGCGAGGTGCAGACGCGCCTGCGCCTCGGGCAGTACGAGGCCGCGCGCGCGGCCGCGGCCGAGTTCCAGGACATCTTCGGCAAGGAGAACTACTTCGCCGAGATCATGGACCACGGTTTGTCTATCGAGCGCCGCGTGATGACCGATCTCCTCCGTCTCGCGAAAGACCTGAACATCCCGCTCGTCGCCACCAACGACTCGCACTACACGCACCAGCACGAGGCCGATGCGCACGCCGCCCTGCTGTGCGTGCAGTCAGGATCGACGCTCGACGACCCCAACCGGTTCAAGTTCGACGGCGACGGGTACTACATCAAGACCGCTGCCGAGATGCGGCAGATGTTCCGAGACCACCCCGAGGCCTGCGACAACACGCTTCTCATCGCCGAGCGGTGCGAGGTCGAGTTCAACACCTCTGCCAACTACATGCCGCGCTTCCCGGTGCCCGACGGTGAGACCGAAGACAGCTGGCTCATCAAAGAGGTCGAGAACGGCCTGCACTACCGCTACCCCCAGGGCATCCCCGACAAGGTGCGCAAGCAGGCCGAGTACGAGACCGGCATCATCCTCCAGATGGGGTTCCCCGGCTACTTCCTCGTCGTCGCCGACTTCATCAACTGGGCGAAGGACAACGGCATCCGCGTCGGTCCGGGCCGTGGTTCCGGTGCCGGCTCCATGGTCGCGTATGCGATGAAGATCACCGACCTCGACCCGCTCGAGCACGGCCTGATCTTCGAGCGCTTCCTCAACCCCGACCGTGTCTCGATGCCCGACTTCGACGTCGACTTCGACGACCGTCGTCGCGGCGAGGTCATCGACTACGTCACGGCGAAGTACGGCTCCGAGCGCGTCGCTCAGATCGTCACCTACGGCACCATCAAGTCGAAGCAGGCGCTCAAGGACGCCGGGCGCGTGCTGGGCTTCCCGTTCAGTATGGGCGAGCGCCTCACCAAGGCGATGCCGCCCCCCGTCATGGGCAAGGACATGCCGCTCGACGGCATGTTCGACTCCGCGCACCCGCGGTACAAGGAGGCCAGCGAGTTCCGGGCACTCATCGAGACCGACCCCGAGGCCAAGACCGTCTTCGACCGCGCACTCGGCCTCGAGGGGCTGAAGCGCCAGTGGGGCGTGCACGCCGCCGGTGTGATCATGTCGTCCGAGCCGCTGCTCGACATCATCCCCATCATGCGTCGCGAGCAGGACGGCCAGATCGTCACGCAGTTCGACTACCCGTCGTGCGAGACGCTCGGTCTGATCAAGATGGACTTCCTGGGGCTGCGCAACCTCACGATCATCTCCGACGCGCTCGACAACATCCGCCTGAACCGGGGGGAGGAACTCGACCTCGAGCACCTCGAGCTCGACGACCGCGGCGCGTACGAGCTGCTGTCGCGCGGAGACACCCTGGGCGTCTTCCAGCTCGACGGCGGACCCATGCGCTCGCTGCTGCGTCTGATGCGGCCCGACAACTTCGAAGACATCTCGGCCGTCATCGCGCTGTACCGTCCCGGTCCCATGGGGGCGAACTCGCACACGAACTACGCGCTGCGCAAGAACGGACAGCAGCCGATCACCCCCATCCACCCCGAGCTCGAGGAGCCGCTGCGCGACATCCTCGATACGACCTACGGCCTGATCATCTACCAGGAGCAGGTCATGGCGATCGCGCAGAAGGTCGCGGGGTTCAGCCTCGGCCAGGCCGACATCCTGCGACGCGCGATGGGCAAGAAGAAGAAGTCCGAGCTCGACAAGCAGTACGAGGGCTTCGCCGGGGGCATGAAGGAGCGCGGGTTCGGCGAGGGGGCCGTCAAGGCCCTGTGGGACATCCTGCTGCCATTCTCGGACTACGCCTTCAACAAAGCGCACTCCGCCGCCTACGGTCTCGTCTCCTACTGGACGGCGTACCTCAAGGCGCACTATCCCGCCGAGTACATGGCCGCGCTGCTCACGAGCGTCGGCGACTCGAAGGACAAGATGGCGCTGTACCTCAACGAGTGCCGGCGGATGGGCATTAAGGTGCTTCCGCCCGACGTGTCCGAATCGATCAACTTCTTCGCCGCGGTCGGCGACGACATCCGCTTCGGACTCGGCGCGGTGCGCAACGTCGGCAGCAACGTGGTCGACGGCATCGTGCAGGCCCGCAAGGATGAGCGCTTCACGTCGTTCCACCACTTCCTCGACAAGGTGCCGCTGCACGTCGCCAACAAGCGCACCGTCGAGTCGCTCATCAAGGCTGGCGCGTTCGACTCGATGGGCGACACCCGGCGCGCCCTCGTCGAGATCCATGAAGACGCGGTCGAGGCGGCGGTCGACCGCAAACGGAACGAGGCGCAGGGGGCCATCGGGTTCGACTTCGACAGCCTCTACGACGGCATGGAGGAGGTCGCGCCCGCCAAGGTGCCCGCGCGCCCCGAGTGGATCAAGAAGGACAAGCTCGCGTTCGAGCGCGAGATGCTGGGCCTCTACGTCTCGGACCACCCGCTCGCCGGCCTCGAGGTCCCGCTCGCCAAGCACGCGTCGATCTCGATCCACGACCTCAACAACTCCGAGGACCTGCAGGACGGCGACCAGGTCACGGTTGCGGGGCTGGTGACGAGCGTGCAGCACCGGGTCGCCAAGGCCAGCGGTAATCCGTACGGCATGATCACCGTCGAGGACTTCAACGGCGAGGTGACGGTCATGTTCATGGGCAAGACCTACACCGAGTTCCAGCACATCCTGCAGCAGGACTCGATCCTCGCCGTGCGCGGGCGGGTCTCGCGGCGCGATGACGGTCTGAACCTGCACGCGCAGTCCGCTTTCGCGCCCGACGTCGGATCGTTCGACGCCGCGGGACCGTTGGCGCTGGTGCTGCCGGAGCAGCGCGCGACGGAGCGCGTCATGACCGACCTCGCCGAGGTGCTGCGCCGCCATGCCGGCGAGACCGAGGTCATGCTGCGGGTCCATCGCGGCGGCACCGCGAAGGTCTTCGAGGTGCCCATGCCGGTGAAGGTCTCGGCCGACCTGTTCGGCGACCTGAAGTCGCTGCTCGGACCGAGCTGTCTGGGGTGAACGGGTAGGATCGGGACGCGTCGGAAGCGCATCCCCCTCTGCGCGTCGTGACGAAAGGATCATCCATGAGCACCGACTTTCCGGAGAGCACGGACGCCGAGAACGACGAGTTCCTCGACGACGACGGCGTCCTCTACGACGATGAGGTGACGCCCGAGCCGGGCATCCTCGGTTTCACCCTGCGTGAGCTGCTGATCGTCTCGGTCTGGCTCGTCGCGTTCGTCGTCTCGTTCTTCCCTCTCGCCGCCGGCGAACCAGTCTGGGGTCTCGGCATCCAGTGGATCCTGCCGATCGGCGTGCCGACGGCCGCGGTGTTCCTCATCGTGCTCCGTCGGTTCTCGCCGGACGGCATCCGACGGGTCGGTTCCCTCGGCATCGACCAGTTCGCATCCGTCGCCTTCTCCGTCGCGGCGGTGACCTGGCTGAGTGCGTTGTGGGCGGCGGTCGCGAGCACGATCGAGTTCGACGTGTGGACGTTGAACTGGGTCGGGATCATCGAGCTGTTGGCGAGCCTCGCGCTGGTGGTGCTCACCGTGTTCGCGCCTCTGATCCCCGGGCTCAGGGAGGACTTCCACGGGCGTCTGGTGACTCTCGCGCATCGCAATGCGAACCCCGTCCGCCCTGTGGTGGCGCGCCCGCGACCTGAACGGAACGACCGCCTTGCCTCGACGGACGTCGCCGCGACGGGGTCCGCCGACGCAGAGGCCGACGCGACGGAGGAACCGGTCGCGAACGAGGCGGATGCCGTCGAGGAGACCCCCACGCGCGCCGTGCCGACCGATGACGCCGCGACCTCCCGGTTCGCCACAGACGAGGTCGCGCGTCTCGACCTCCCGGGGCAGGTCCCGCTCGCAGCGCACGCGTCCGGCGGTGGCACCGGAACAGCGCCGGACGCCGGTCAGGACGCGACAGCCGACGACGGCTACGTCCCTGCCTACTCGCGGCGCTCACGCAACGACGAGATCTACTCGACCACCAGCGAGATCGAGTCGTTCCTGGAAGAGGTCGCGATCGACGTCCCGGACGAGCGCCCCGCGGCGTCGTCGGTGGACGAGGCCGCGGGCGCCCCCGCGTCGGCGCCTCGAACCTCCCATGCCATCGACGACGCGTCCGCGCAGCCGTTCTGGATCCTGGCCCCCACCGAGCGCGCCGTGTACGACGAACGCGGGGAGCCGCTGTTCCTCATCGGACCCTCGGCGTGGTCGCTCGTCATCGAGGACCGCGGCGGAGCGTTCGTCGTTCGCCATGACGATGGGCGCATCGGCTACCTGCACGACATCTCGGACATCACGAAGGGCTGATGGTGCGAACGATCGATCTGCGAGGGCGCGAGCTCTCGTCCGCCGACATGCTCGCCGCCGTGCCGCGGGCGACCCAGGCACGCGCCGAAGCGCTCGACACGGCCGCGCGTCTCGTCGACGACGTGCGGACCCAGGGGGAGACGGCCCTGCGCGACCAGGCCGAGCGATTCGACCGGGTCGCCGGCCACGACGTGCGGGTACCGGCGCCGCACCTCCGCGAGGCGCTCGACTCCCTCGCCCCCGAGATCCGCGCGGCGCTCGAAGAGGCGATCCGGCGGGTGCGTCAGGCATCCGCCGCTCAGGTGCCGGCCGACCGCCTCACCGAGATCGGCCCTGGCGCGCGCATCCTCCAGCGTTGGCAGCCCGTCACCCGGGTGGGCGTCTACATCCCGGGCGGCAAGGCCGTCTACCCGTCGAGCGTCGTCATGAACGTCGTCCCCGCCCAGGTCGCCGGGGTGCAGCAGATCGCGCTCGCATCGCCGCCGCAACACGATCAGGACGGTCGCATCCACCCGACGATCCTCGCGGCGGCCGCGCTGCTCGGGGTCGATGAGGTGTACGCCATGGGCGGCGCGGGCGCCATCGGTGCGTTCGCGTTCGGCGTCGACGGGATCGGACTCGACCCGGTCGACGTCGTCTCCGGGCCCGGCAACAACTACGTCGCCTCGGCGAAACGCGCGGTGGCCGGCGTGGTCGGCACCGACTCCGAGGCGGGCGCGACGGAAATCCTCGTGGTGGCGGATTCCACCGCAGATCCGCGTCTGGTGGCGGCCGACCTGATCAGTCAGGCCGAACACGACGAGCAGGCCTCCGCGGTTCTGGTGACCGATTCCCAGGAGCTCGCGGATCGCGTCGCCGGCGCCGTCCGCGATCTGCAGAACAAGACGCGGCACAGCGAGCGGGTCGCCGCCGCCCTCGACGGTCCGCAGTCGGCGATCGTGCTGGTGGACGACCGCGCGATGGCCGTCGCGTTCAGCAACGCCTACGCCCCGGAGCACCTCGAGCTGCACCTCTCGGATGCCGACGACGCAGCATCCGCCTTCACCAGCGCGGGCGCCGTCTTCGTCGGGGATCACACGCCGGTGAGCCTCGGTGATTACATGGCCGGCAGCAATCACGTTCTTCCGACGGGGGGTCAGGCGCGATACGCCCCCGGCCTCGGCGCCTACACCTTCCTCCGCCCGCAACAGGTGGTGTCGTACGATCGCGAAGCCCTCGCCGAGGTGCGTCGCGGAGTCGTGGCCCTGGCTCAGAGCGAGGTGCTCCCCGCCCACGGCGAGGCGATCGAGGCCCGTTTCACGGAGTAGGTTGGACGGATGCACTGCCCCTTCTGCCGTCATCCGGACTCCCGCGTGATCGACTCCCGCACCAGCGACGACGGCCTCTCGATCCGACGCCGACGCCAGTGCCCCGAGTGCGGTGGGCGGTTCACCACGACCGAGACGGCGAGCCTCAACGTGATCAAGCGTTCCGGTGTCATGGAGCCGTTCAGCCGCGAGAAGGTCATCTCCGGCGTGCGGAAAGCCTGCCAGGGACGGCCGGTGACCGAGGCCGACCTCGCGATCCTCGCGCAGCGGGTCGAGGAGGCGGTTCGCCAGACCGGGGTCTCGCAGCTCGACGCGAACGAGATCGGGCTGGCGATCCTCGGTCCGCTCCGGGAACTCGATGAGGTGGCCTTCCTGCGGTTCGCGAGCGTGTACCAGGCGTTCGACTCGCTCGAGGACTTCGAGTCCGCGATCTCCGATCTGCGTGCGGATCACGCGGGAGCCGGGACCGCCGACCGGTAATCTGGCAGGGATGTATCCGCTGCTCTTCCGCGCCGTTCTCTCGCGCTTCGATCCCGAGTTCGCCCATCACGCCGGCATGGCGGTGATCCGCGTGCTCGGCGCGGCGCCGTTCGCCCGGGCCACGAGCAGGCTCACCCGGCCCGACCCCGCTCTTCGCGTCGAGGCGCTGGGGCTGTCGTTCCCGTCGCCGTTCGGTATGGCAGCCGGCTTCGACAAGAACGCCATCGGGGTGCGCGGACTCGCAGCTCTGGGGTTCGGGCATGTCGAGGTCGGGACGATCACCGCCGTCCCGCAGGAGGGCAACCCGCGGCCACGACTGTTCCGGCTCGTGCCCGACCGCGCTGTGGTCAACCGCATGGGCTTCAACAACCGTGGCGCGGATGCCGCGGCTCGACGCCTCGCGCGGCTGCGGCGGGGCGCTCCCGACACGGTGGTCGGCGTGAACATCGGGAAGAGCCGCATCGTCGACGTCGACGATGCCACGGCCGACTACGTCGCCTCCGCGACACGGCTCGCCCCGCTCGCCGACTATCTGGCGGTCAATGTCTCGTCTCCGAACACGCCGGGGCTTCGCGGACTGCAGGCGGTCGAGACCCTGGCGCCGTTGCTGCGCGCCGTACGCGACGCCGCGGGTCGCACGCCGCTGCTGGTCAAGATCGCCCCCGATCTCTTGGATGACGAGATCGACGCCATCGCTCGGCTCGCCGTCGCGGAGGGATTGGCGGGAATCATCGCCACCAACACCACCATCTCGCGCGATGGGCTGCGCACCGATCCCGCGGTCGTCGAGGCGGCGGGGGCGGGCGGGCTGTCGGGCGCTCCACTCAAGGAGCGGGCGCTGCAGGTGCTGCGGGTCGTCCGCGGGGCCGTACCCGAGGACTTCTGCGTCATCGCGGTCGGGGGAGTGGAGACCGCGGCCGATGTGCAGGAGCGGCTCGCCGCAGGCGCGACTCTCGTGCAGGGCTACACGGCCTTCCTGTATCGCGGACCCTTCTGGGCGCGGCAGATCAACCGGGGTCTCGTCGGCCGCTGACCCGACGACCCGCACGAGAAAGCGCCTCACCTCCCACGGGAGATGAGGCGCTTTCTCGAATCGCTGATCGATCAGGCAGGGTACTGTCCGCGCTTGACCTGAGGCTTCGGTAGACGCATGAACCGCATCTGGAGCGAGCGCATCGCGGCGTACCAGGCGAGGCCGCGTTCGCGTCGTTCCTCGCCGAACCGGGCGGCGACCTTGCGCTTGACCCGGATGCCGAGGATCACCATTCCCGCGATCGAGATGACGATGTAGGCCATCATGCCGAGGTACGCATAGAACGACACCGCCGGGATCGGCACGAGGGAGGCGATGATGACGAGCACCATGATGGCCATCACGAACTCGGCCGGGTGCCAGCCGGCGTCGACGTAGTCGCGCACCCAGCGGCGCTGCGGCCCCTTGTCGCGGGCCGGCAGGTACTTCTCATCTCCGGCGGCCATGCCCGCCTGGGCCCGAGCGCGCCGCGCGTTCATCTCGGCGCGAGCGGCCGCACGCGCCTCCTTGGTATTCGCGACGAGAGGGCGGCGACGGGCGGCCTCCTGCTCCGCGCGCGTCGGCGTGCGGCGTCCCTTGCCGACAGCCGTCTCGGAGGCGTCGTCGTTCGTGGGAGGGGATGCGGGGGTGGTGGCCACGGGGTTCCTCGGTTCGGGGAGAAGGGGTTCGCCTTAAGATTACTCGCATGACCTCTGATGCGATCCCCCCTGTGCCCGAGTCCGCTCTGCTGGAGGCTGTCGCGACCGGACACCCCGCCGCGCTCGCCGACCTCGGTGCCCTCGTCCGCATTCCCGGGATGGCGTGGCCCGCGTTCGACCAGACGCAGCTCGAGCGCAGCGCCGAGGCGGTCGCCGCGCTCGCGACGGACACCGGAGTCTTCGACGAGGTCCGAGTCCTGCGTGCGGCGATACCCGGCACCGACGAGCACGGTCAGCCTGCAGTCCTCGCGACGCGCGCTCCCCGCAACGGTCGCCCGAGCATCCTGCTCTACGCCCACCACGACGTGCAGCCTCCCGGGGACGACGCCCTGTGGGAGACCCCGCCGTTCGAGCCGACCGTCCGCGACGGGCGCCTCTACGGGCGCGGGGCCGCCGATGACAAGGCGGGCATCATGGCGCACATCGCCTCGATCCGTGCGGTCTCCGAGGTGCTGGGCGATGACCTCGATCTCGGCATCGCGCTGTTCATCGAGGGAGAGGAGGAGTACGGGTCGCGTTCGTTCGCACAGTTCCTCTCCGACAACAAGGAGGCTCTCCGCGCCGATGCCATCGTCGTCGCCGATTCAGGCAACTGGGACTCGACGACTCCCGGCCTGACGGTGTCGCTTCGCGGCAACGCGCGTTTCACGCTCCGTGTCCGCACGCTCGATCACGCATCGCACTCCGGCATGTTCGGGGGCGCGGTGCCCGACGCGATGATGGCCACGGTCCAGCTGCTCGCGACGCTGTGGAACGACGACGGCTCCGTCGCCGTCGAAGGCATGGCGGAGCGGGAGTCCGCAATGCCCGAGTACTCGGAGGAGACGCTTCGCGACGAGGCGGGACTGCTGCCGGGGACCCGCCCGGTCGGCACGGGCACGATCCTGAGCCGGATCTGGAACAAGCCGTCGGTCACCGTGATCGGCATCGATGCGACGAGCGTCGCGGCCGCGTCGAACACCTTGCTGCCAGAGGTCACCGTCGTGATCAGCGCCCGTGTCGCACCGGGGCAGAGCGGTGCCGACGCCTACGCGGCGCTGGAGGCGCACCTGCGCGCCCACGCCCCCCACGGTGCCGAACTCGAGTTCAGCGATGTCGACCTCGGCGACGGCTTCCTCGTCGACACGTCGGGGTGGGCCGTCGAACTCGCTCGCGACGCGATGCGCGACGGATACGGCGTCGCGCCGGTCGACCTCGGCGTCGGCGGATCGATTCCCTTCATCGCCGACCTGGTGCGCGAGTTCCCGCAGGCCCAGATCCTGGTGACGGGGGTCGAGGACCCGCATTCCCGCGCTCACAGCCCGAACGAGTCGCTGCATATCGACACGTTCCGGCACGCCGTCTCGACCGAGGCGCTGCTGCTCGCGAGGATGAACGCGCTGACCTCGCCCCGTTGATCGTCGGCCTCCCCGTACCCCGCCGATCCGCCCGCACCGCCTCCCGCGGCGCGGGCGGCGGTAGAATCGGGAGCGCACGCCGCGATGGCGGCCCGTCACAAGGAGCGACATGAGCGACACCACCCTGAGCACCGAGACCACCCGCGCGCACGGCATCACGCTGACGTCGGCCGCTGCCACCAAGGTGAAGAACCTCCTCGAGCAGGAGGGCCGCGACGACCTGCGTCTGCGCGTCGCCGTGCAGCCCGGAGGATGCTCCGGACTCATCTACCAGCTGTACTTCGACGAGCGCTACCTCGACGGCGACGAGACCGTCGACTTCGACGGCGTGGAGGTCATCGTCGACAACATGAGCGTGCCGTACCTCGACGGCGCGTCGATCGATTTCAAGGACACGATCTCCGAGCAGGGCTTCACGATCGACAACCCGAACGCAGCCGGAAGCTGCGCCTGCGGCGACAGCTTCCACTGACCCGTACCACCCCCGCCAACCTGCGTGGTTGGCATGAATCGGGTGTGAGGTTGCCCTAGACTTGGGGGTGCCCTATCCGCAATCTGAAAGGTGCATCGTGCCCCCGAAACGCCGCCTTCGTTGGGCCGCACTCCCTCTGGGAGTCGTGGCAGCCGTCGTCCTGGCGGGATGTACCACCGCCGAGCTGAACGGCTACCTCCCGGGTTTCGAGGAGGGTGCCGAGGCCACCACCAACCAGACGGAGCGCGTCTCCTCGCTCTGGGTCAACTCGTGGATCGTCCTTCTCGCGGTGGGCATCATCACCTGGGCGCTCATGGCCTGGGCGGCTATCGCTTACCGCCGTCGCAAGGGCCAGACCGGCCTGCCGGTGCAGATGCGCTACAACATGCCGATCGAGATCTTCTACACGATCGTGCCGCTCATGCTGGTCCTCGGCATGTTCTTCTTCACCGCCCGTGACCAGGCCGCGATCGAGACGAAGTGGGACGACCCCGACGTCGAGATCACCGCGATCGCCAAGCAGTGGGCGTGGGACTTCCAGTACGACGCCGAGTCCGACGACGACACGGTCTGGACGATGGGCATCCAGGCGCAGCCCGACGCCGCGGGCAACATCGATCAGGAGCAGCTGCCGACGCTCGTGCTCCCGGTCGACCAGAAGGTCACGATCAACCTGCAGTCGCGCGACGTCATCCACTCCTTCTGGATCATCGACTTCCTGTACAAGAAGGACATGTACATCGGCAAGGACAACTCGTGGTCCTTCATTCCCACCCGAGTGGGGGAGTACAAGGGCAAGTGCGCCGAACTCTGCGGCGAGTACCACTCGATGATGCTCTTCAACGTCAAGGTCGTCGAGCAGGACGAGTACGACGCCTACCTGAACGACCTCAAGGACCAGGGCAACACGGGCGACATCACTGACGCCTACGACCGTCTGGGCAACCTTCCCGGCACCACCGGAAACAACGACTCCGAGGAAGGAGAGGAGTAAGCCATGTCGACCACTGAAGCACCCCGCACCGACGAGGCGCACCGCTCCCGCCCCACCACTCTGCCGCCGCGCCAGGCCGCTCTGATGAGCACCACCCGCGTGGAGCAGAAGGGCAACGTCGTGGTCAAGTGGATCACCTCCACCGACCACAAGACGATCGGCTACATGTACCTGATCGCCTCGGTGCTCTTCTTCCTCCTGGGTGGAGTGATGGCGCTGGTCATCCGCGCCGAGCTCTTCTCGCCGGGCATGCAGATCGTGCCGACGAAGGAGCAGTACAACCAGCTGTTCACGATGCACGGCACGATCATGCTGCTGATGTTCGCGACCCCGCTGTTCGCCGGATTCGCGAACGCGATCCTGCCGCTGCAGATCGGCGCGCCCGATGTGGCGTTCCCGCGTCTGAACGCCTTCGCCTTCTGGCTGTTCCTGTTCGGCTCGACCATCGCGGTCGCCGGCTTCCTCACCCCGCAGGGTGCCGCCTCCTTCGGATGGTTCGCCTACCAGCCGCTGGCGAGTGCATCCTTCTCGCCGGGTGCGGGAGGAAACCTCTGGATGCTCGGACTCGGCATCTCCGGATTCGGTACCATCCTCGGCGCGGTGAACTTCATCACCACGATCATCACGATGCGCGCCCCGGGTATGACGATGTGGCGCATGCCGATCTTCTCCTGGAACACGCTGGTCACGAGCCTGCTCATCCTGATGGCCTTCCCGGTGCTCGCCGCCGCGATCTTCGCAGCCGGCGCTGACCGCGTGCTCGGCGCCCACATCTACGACCCGCAGAACGGCGGAGTGCTCCTCTGGCAGCACCTCTTCTGGTTCTTCGGCCACCCCGAGGTCTACATCATCGCGCTGCCCTTCTTCGGCATCGTGTCGGAGATCTTCCCGGTGTTCAGCCGCAAGCCGATCTTCGGGTACAAGACCCTCGTGTACGCGACCATCGCGATCGCCGCCCTCTCGGTGGCCGTGTGGGCGCACCACATGTACGTGACGGGTTCGGTCCTGCTTCCGTTCTTCGCCCTGATGACGATGCTCATCGCCGTACCGACGGGTGTGAAGATCTTCAACTGGATCGGCACGATGTGGCGAGGATCCGTGACCTTCGAGACGCCCATGGTGTTCTCGCTCGGGTTCCTGGTCTCGTTCGTCTTCGGTGGTCTGACCGGTGTGATCCTCGCGGCCCCGCCGCTGGACTTCCACCTCAGCGACTCGTACTTCGTGGTCGCCCACTTCCACTACGTCGTCTTCGGCACGGTCGTGTTCGCGATGTTCGCCGGCTTCTACTTCTGGTGGCCGAAGTGGACGGGCCGCATGCTCAACGAGCGTCTCGGTTACGTGCACTTCTGGACTCTGTTCATCGGATTCCACATGACGTTCCTCATCCAGCACTGGCTGGGTGTCGACGGCATGGTGCGTCGCTACGCCGACTACTCCGAGGCAGACGGATGGACGTGGGGCAACCAGGTCTCCACGATCGGTGCGATCATCCTCGGTGCATCCATGCTTCCGTTCTTCCTGAACGTCTGGATCACCGCCCGCAAGGCGCCGAAGGTCACCGTCAACGACCCGTGGGGTTACGGTGCATCGCTCGAATGGGCGACGTCCTGCCCGCCGCCGCGTCACAACTTCACGTCGATCCCGCGCATCCGTAGCGAGCGTCCGGCCTTCGACTTGAACCACCCCGAGGCCGCGGAGTTCGCCACGACGGCTCCCGGCGAGCGAGAGGTCCACTGATCCATGCGCGACAATGTCATCCTCTGGTGGATCCTGACGGCGTTCTTCGCCCTCATCGGAGTCGTCTACACGGGCTGGAACATCCTCGCCCACCCCACCCTGCCGCTCGTCAATCAGATCGAGTGGGTCGGAACCGTCGCGCTCTTCTTCGCGGCCGCGATGGGCGCGATGATCGCGTTCTACCTCGACCGCACGCACAACGCGCAGGGTGGTGAGCTGCCGGAAGACATCCTGACCTCCGACATCGACGACGGCGACCCCGAGCTCGGCGAATTCAGCCCGTGGTCCTGGTGGCCGCTCGTCCTCGCGGCATCCGCGGCGGTCTTCGTCGTCGGTCTCGCCGTCGGACAGTTCCTGCTGCCGATCGGTCTCGCCATCTTCGTGGTCGCGATCGTGGGTTGGGTCTACGAGTACTACCGCGGCAACTTCGCCCGCTGATCAGCACCGATATAGAGGAAGGCCCCGGGATCTCTCCCGGGGCCTTCCTCTTTTGGCGGGTAGCGGTGTCAGGGGCGTGTGCGGATGCGCGGTACTCCCGTGAGCGGATCGACGGGCCGGTGGTGCACACCGTCGGCATCTTCGATGGGGTAACCCTCACGGGCCCAGTACTCGAAACCGCCGATCATCTCCCGTACGCGGTACCCGAGTTGCGCGAAGGCCAGCGCTCCTCGCGATCCACCGTTACAGCCGGGGCTCCAGCAATAGACGACGACATCGGCGTCGGCGGGGATCTCCTCCGGCGCACGGGTGGCGATCTCACTGTGGTGCATGGACAGCGCTCCGGGGAGGCGTCCCTGCGTCCACGCCTCGCGCGACCGCACGTCGACGATCACCGGGCGCCCGTCGCCCGCGCGATCCTCGAACAGGTCGCTCGGATCGGTCTCGTACGCGAGCTTGGCCGCGAAGTAGTCTGTACGTTCCATCATGATGCGAGCCTAGGGATCGAAGCCTGCATGCGCGTTCGCGATCCGGTCGTCGGCCGTCGAAATCCTGCCAGGGCGTCGGCGTCAGAGAAGCGCAGTCATCTGCACCCGTCGTCCCCAGCGTTCGAGGCCCAGTCCTCCCTCGACGTCGAGGAGAGAGCGCAGGAAGATTCCCTCGGGAACGCTCTCCGAGAAGCCGCAGCCCGAATAGAACGGGGCGTTCCACGGCACCTCGGCATAGGTGCGCAGCGTGATGCGGGAGTAACCGCGTGCCTGTGCTTCTTCCATCGCCGCCTCGACGAGAGCCCGTCCGATGCCCCGACGTCCGTGGCGCGGGAGTACCGACAGCTGCTCCAGATGGGCGTGTCCGTCCGCGTCGAGGACCTGCACGAATCCGATAGGGGAGTGGTCGTCGTCGACGGCGACGAGCGTGAAGCCGGGCGCGGAGAGACGTGTCGTTCCCTGCTCCGCCGGCGGCCAGTCGGTGGCTCCGAGGGCATCGCGCAGCAGGGCGTCGGCGGCGTTCTCGATCGCTTCGATGTACTCGGCGTCGGAGGGCTGTGCCGCGCGCAGGCAGAAGGTCACGCCCGGCCCTCCAGGTCCGCAGCGACTGCCGCGATGGCTTCGATCTCGACCAACTGCTGGTCGTAGCCGAGCGCGGCGACCCCGAGCAAGGTGCTGGGCACGTCGTGCGAGCCGAACGCGGCGTGTACGACATCCCAGGCCGCGACCAGGTCCTTCTGCCGTCCCGATGCGACGAGGACGCGTGTACTGAGGACATCCGTGAGGGTCGCGTCGGCGGCGTGGAGCGCTTGCTCCAGGGTCTGCACGCATCGGGCCGCCTGGGCGGCGTAATCGCCCGGCGCGGTGGTGCTGCCGTCGTCTTCGAGCGGACACGCGCCGGCCAGGAAGATCAGGCGTGCATTCTCGGGTGCTGTCGCCGCGTGTGCATAGGGGGCGGAGGCGAGCGAATCCGAGCGGATCAAGCGGACCACAGATGTCATGTGCTCCATCCTTCCAGAGCATGCAGAGAGGGCCCTGTCCGATGCGGACAGGGCCCTCTCTGACGCGGGGACGACTTACTTGTCGTCGTCCGCCTTCTTCTTGCGAGGCTTCTTCACGGGCTCGGTGGCGATCACCGTGCTGGGCGTGTTCGGCGTCTCGTCGACGTGGTCCTCCGTCGCCTCGAGCGGGGCATCCGGGAACCCGGCGCGCTCGTGAGCGCCCTGGATCTCGGCGGTCTCGGCAGCGGCTTCCTGCTCGATGACGTGATGCTGGTGAGCATCCGCCGCGGCGACCTCGGCCTGCGTGAGCGGGGCGAGACGGTCCTCGAAGAACCAGCGCGACAGCGAGGAGCGGAAGTTCTCCGTCCAGGGGATGCGTCCCTTGGCGTTGGGGCGCACCACCAGAGGCTCGTATCCGTCGACGTCGATCAGCTTCCAGCGGTCGTACTTGTCGACCGGCTGGTGGACCTCGATGAACTCGCCGCCGGGAAGGCGCACGATACGGCCCGACTCGAAGCCGTGGAGCACGATCTCGCGGTCCTTCTTCTGCAGGGCGAGGCAGATGCGCTTCGTGACGAAGTAGCTGAGGATCGGTCCGATGAACAGCAGGGCCTGGAGGGTGTGGATCACGCCCTCCATCGTCAGCATGAAGTGCGTGGCGATGAGGTCGGACGATGCGGCCGCCCACAGCACGGCGTAGAACACGACGCCGGCGACACCGATCGCGGTGCGCGTCGCGGCGTTGCGCGGGCGCTGAGCGATGTGGTGCTCGCGCTTGTCACCGGTGATCCACGCCTCGAGGAACGGGTAGATCGCGACGACGACGATGAAGAGACCGAGCACGGCGACCGGCAGCAGGATTCCGAACGACCAGGTGTGGTCGAGGAAGACGATGTCGAGGTTCGACGGGGCCAGACGCAGCGCACCGTCGGCGAAGCCGATGTACCAGTCGGGCTGGGTTCCAGCCGAGACGGGGGACGGGTCGTAGGGGCCGTAGTTCCAGATCGGGTTGATCTGGAAGAACGTCGCGATCAGCACGATCGTGCCGAAGACGATGAACAGGTAGCCGCCCATCTTCGACATGTACACGGGCATCATCGGGTAGCCCACGACGTTGTCGTTCGTGCGACCGGGGCCCGCGAACTGCGTGTGCTTGTTGATGATCATGAGCATCAGGTGCAGCGCGATGAAGGCGATCACCATCATCGGCAGCAGCAGGATGTGCAGCGTGTACAGGCGTCCGACGATGTCGGTGCCGGGGAACTCGCCGCCGAAGAGGAGGAACGAGGTCCACGTGCCGATCAGGGGGAGACCCTTGATCATTCCGTCGATGATGCGGAGGCCGTTGCCCGAGAGCAGGTCGTCGGGGAGGGAGTAGCCGGTGAAGCCCTCGGCCATCGCGAGGATGAAGAGGACGAAGCCGATGACCCAGTTGAGCTCGCGCGGCTTGCGGAACGCACCGGTGAAGAACACGCGGAGCATGTGCACGCCGATGCCGGCGATGAAGACCAGCGCCGCCCAGTGGTGGATCTGGCGGACCAGCAGGCCACCGCGGAGGTCGAACGAGATGTGCAGCGTCGACTCCAGCGCCGCCGACATCTCGATACCGCGCATGGGTGCGTATGCGCCCGTGTAGTGCGTCTCGACCATCGATGCCTGGAAGAAGAACGTCAGGAAGGTCCCCGAGAGGAACACGACCACGAAGCTCCACAGCGCGATCTCACCGAGCATGAACGACCAGTGGTCGGGGAAGATCTTGCGGCCGAGCTCCTTGACGATGCCCGACATGCTGGTGCGCTCATCGAGGTAGTTCGATGCGGCGCCGACGAATCGTCCGCCCAGGGGCGCCTTGGTGTCCTTGTCCTCTTTGGACAGCGTTGCGGTGCTCAATGGCGCTCCCAGAAGCTCGGGCCGACGGGCTCGGTGAAGTCACTCCGCGCGACGAGATAGCCCTCGTCGTCGACGGTGATGGGCAGCTGCGGCAGCGGACGGGCGGCCGGTCCGAAGATGACCTTGGCGTGATCCGTGACGTCGAACTGCGACTGGTGGCAGGGGCAGAGGAGGTGGTGCGTCTGCTGCTCGTAGAGGGCTACGGGGCATCCCACATGGGTGCAGACCTTCGAGTACGCGACGATGCCGTCGTACGACCAGTCCTTGCGGTCCTCGGCCTCCTTCAGCTGCTCGGGGCGCAGGCGCATCATCAGCACGATGGCCTTCGCCTTCTCCTCGAGGTAGCCGTCGTGGTGGCTGAGCTCGGCGAGGTCGGCGGGGATGACGTGGAAGGCGGAGCCGAGGGTGACCTCGGCAGCGCGGATCGGGGTGCCGTCCGGGTCGCGGACGAGACGCATGCCCTCTTCCCACATCGTGTGCTTGAGCAGGTGCACCGGGTCTCCGGCGTGCGGGTCCTCCGGGGTGGCGTGCGGCGCCAGGCCGCGGAAGAGCGTGACACCCGGGATGATCGACGCGACGACTGCTGCGAAGAGCGAGTTGCGGATCATCGTGCGGCGCCCGAAGCCGGACTCCTCGTTCGCAGCGGCGAATGCCGCGATCGCACCGTCGCGGGTGGTGTCCTTGCCGCGGGTGGGGTGGCGGAGCTCGATGTGCTCCTTGTCGGCCATGAGCGCCTTCGCCCAGTGGATCGCGCCGAGGCCGAGCGACAGCAGAGCCAGGCCGATGCCGAGACCGATGAACAGGTTGTTCTGTCGGATGTCGATGAGCGCGCCGCTCTCGATCGGGAACAGCATGTAGGCCGCGACGGCCCAGATGCTTCCCGCGAGCGAGAGGTAGAACAGGGTGTAGACCGTGCGGACCGCCGTCTTCTCGACGCGCGGGTCCTTATCGGTCATCCGCTCCCGGTGCGGCGGCAGCCCCGGGTTCTCCACGGGGTCGCTGACTGCGACACCCAGCCCCGGCGAGGGCTGGTAGGCCCTGTCCAGAGCCTTCGAGTCGTCGTCGTGTGCCATGGTGCTCCTCGTACGTTCCTCTTCGATGAATAAGCGTCAGTTGGACTTCGCCGTGATCCACACGGTCACGGCGACAAGAGCGCCGATGCCGAAGATCCAGGCGAACAGTCCCTCGGAGACGGGGCCGAGGGAGCCGAGCGAGAAGCCGCCGGGCTGAACGGACTGCTGCTGGTACAGCAGTGCGGAGATGATGTCGCGCTTGTCCTCGTCCGACAGGTTCATGTCGCCGAAGACGGGCATGTTCTGCGGACCGGTGACCATCGCGGCGTAGATGTGCAGCGCGCTGGTGCTGGTGATCGGCGGAGCGTACTTGCCCTCGGTGAGCGCGCCACCGGCGGCGGCCACGTTGTGGCACATCGCGCAGTTGACGCGGAACAGTTCGGCGCCGTGCGAGACGTCGCCCTCACCGTCGATGATCTCGTCTTCCGGGAACGTGGGGCCGGGGGCCTCCGCCTGGACGTACTTCGCCATCGCGAGAATCTGCGGCTCGGTGAACTGCGGGTGCTTCTGCGGGGCCTGCGGGCCCTGCATCTGCAGCGGCATCCGGCCGGTCGAGACCTGGAACTCGACCGCGAGCTCGCCGACGCCGTAGAGGCTCGGGCCGTTGGGCGTTCCCTGGAGGTCGAGACCGTGGCAGGTGGCGCAGTTCGCCTGGAACAGCTTCTCGCCGTCCTCTACCGTGAGCTCGGTCGACGCGGTCGGCGCGTCGGTCGCGGCGAAGGCCGCGGATGCTCCGGCGTACACGGCGCCGGTGATCATGAGTCCTGCTCCGATGAGGGCCGCAGCAGCCAGGGGGCTGCGACGACCGCCAGAACGGCGCTTCTTCTCTCGTGCCATCTCGGGGATCAGCTCCGCTCTTATTTCAGGAAGTAGATAACGAAGAACAGCACGATCCAGACGACGTCGACGAAGTGCCAGTAGTAGGACACCACGATCGAGGAGGTCGCCTCCTTGTGCCGGAAGTTCTTGACGGCGTACGCACGGCCGATCACGAGCAGGAACGCGATGAGTCCGCCAGTGACGTGCAGGGCGTGGAAGCCGGTCGTCAGGTAGAAGGCCGAGGCGTAGGCGTCGGCCTGGATCGGCATGCCCTCCGCGACGAGCTGCGCGTACTCCCACACCTGACCGGAGACGAAGACGGCTCCCAGGGCGAAGGTGAGGAAGAACCACTCGACCATGCCCCAGCCGAACAGGCGGCGGCGACCAGCGGCGTTCTTCTGCCCCTTGGCGATGCGGTAGGGCTGCAGGTCCTCTGCCGCGAACACGCCCATCTGGCACGTGAAGGAGGAGAGGACGAGGACAGCCGTGTTGACCGCTGCGAACGGAACGTTGAGCAGGTCTGTGCGGTCGGCCCACAGCTCGGGTGAGGTGCTGCGGAGGGTGAAGTAGATCGCGAAGAGTCCCGCGAAGAACATCACCTCGCTGCCGAGCCACACAATGGTGCCGACAGCTACCGGGTTGGGCCGCTTGATGGTTCTCGCCGCCGGGGCATACGTCGCTGAGGTCGTCACCGTTCCATTATGGCCGATCCGCGGGGGTGATTCTCCCACCGGCGGCCTCCGATCCGCCCGTGTTGCACTTAGGGGACCCTAAGAAAACACTGCGAATCGACGGTGAATCCGCAGGAAACCGCACATTGGAAGGCTTCTGGTCCGACGGAGTGCCGCGGTGCACGTTTTCTCGCGCCGATAGGATCGCACACATGGCTGAAACGCTCACCTGGTCCGACCTGCTCACGACGCTCCTCGAGCGGCGGGATCTGAGCGTGTGGGAGTCGACCTGGGCCATGCGCCGCATCATGCGGGGCGAGGTCTCGGAAGCGCAGCTGGCCGGCTTCCTCGTCGCCCTCCGTGCCAAGGGCGAGACCATCGACGAGATCGTCGGATTCCGCGACGCGATCCTCGAGGCCGCCGTCCCGCTGCCCGTCTCGCCCAACGTGCTCGACATCGTCGGAACGGGCGGGGACCGCGTCGGTACGGTGAACGTCTCGACGACGGCGGCCGTCATCATCGGCTCCCTCGGCATCCCCGTGGTGAAGCACGGCAACCGTGCCGCCAGCTCGGCCTCCGGGTCGTCCGATGTGCTCGGCGCCCTGGGCTTGGAGCTGGCGCTCGACCCGTCGGCGGTGGCATCGATCCTCGACCGCACCGGCATCACCTTCGCGTGGGCCGGGGCGTTCCACCCGGGGTTCCGGCACGCCGGGGCCGTACGGTCGCAGCTGGGGGTGCCGACGGTGTTCAACATGCTGGGCCCGCTCTGCAATCCCGCTCGCGCCGAGGCGAACGCCGTGGGCGTCGCGCAGCTCGAGCGCGTTCCCCTCATCACGGGCGTCTTCCGGACGCGTGGGGCGACCGCACTCGTCTTCCGCGGCGATGACGGACTCGACGAGCTCACGACCACCGGTCACAGCCGCATCTGGGAGGTCACGCGCGGCGATGTGCACGAGCACGACCTCGATCCGCGCGATCTGGGCATTCCCCTCGCCGAACTGGACGACCTCCTCGGAGGCGCTCCCGAGCACAACGCCGAGATCCTGCGCCGCACGCTGGCCGGAGAGATGGGGGCGGTGCGGGACATCGTCCTCCTCAATGCGGCTGCGGGCATCGTCGCGTACGAGCTGAGCCAGGACGCATCCCAGGTGCAGTACCCCATTCTCGAGCGTCTGCGCAGCGGCTACGATCGTGCCGCGGCCGCGGTGGACGACGGGCGCGCCTCCGCCAAGCTGGACGCCTGGATCGGCGCCAGCCGGGAGCTCGCGGAGGCCTGAGGCGCACATGGACCCGGTCGACGCACTCCTCGAGATCGCCTCCCTCCTCGAGCGGGAGCGGGCATCGCGCTACCGGGCCAAGGCCTTCCGTCAGGCCGCCGCGACCTACGCCGGTTTGCCCGACGATGTGCGCACCGATCCGGCCGCGCTGCGCGCGAGCCGCGGGATCGGCGAGTCGACGTTCGCGGTGATCCGGGAAGCCCAGAAGGGCGAGGTTCCGGCGTATCTCACCGAGCTCCGCGGTGAGGTGGAACCGCCCCGCGCCTCGGCTCTCCGCGCCCGCCTGCGCGGCGACCTGCACGCGCACACCGATTGGTCAGACGGCACGACCTCGATCGCCGACATGGCCGCTGCCGCTCGGGCCCAGGGACACGAGTACCAGGCCATCACGGACCACTCGCCGCGACTGCGTGTCGCGCGCGGGCTCTCGCCGGAGCGTCTGCGCGAGCAGATCCCGCTCGTCCGCGCCGAATCCGGCGACGGATTCACGCTCCTCGCAGGCATCGAGGTCGACATCCTCGAGGACGGCTCGCTCGACCAGGAGGACGGCCTCCTCGCGGAGCTCGACATCGTCGTCGCGTCGGTGCACTCGAAGTTGCGGATGGATGCGCGCTCCATGACGAAGCGGATGCTCCGCGCGGTCGCCGATCCGCGTGTCGACGTGCTCGGCCACTGCACGGGCCGGTTGGTGCAGGGGGAGCGGGGCACCCGGCCGCCCTCCGAGTTCGACGCGGCGGCGGTGTTCGCCGCCTGCGCCGAGAACGGAGTCGCGGTGGAGATCAACTCCCGGCCGGAGCGGCAGGATCCTCCGGACGAACTCATCGCGATCGCGCTGGAGGCGGGCTGTCTGTTCTCCATCGACTCCGATGCGCACGCGCCGGGGCAGCTGTCGCTGCTCGACCACGGGGCGGAGCGGGCGGAGCGCGCGGGCGTGCCCGCCGCGCGCATCGTCACCACTTGGGGACTGGAGCGGCTGCGCGCCTGGGCGGAGTGACGCCGCTCAGCGCGCCGCGGCGGCGGCGGCGTCGATCGCCGTGATCGCCCTCTCCATGGACGAGCCGAGGTTCCACTGCTCGGCCAGCGCCGCCGCATCGGTGCGTGCGGTCGCATCGAGGGACCGCAGCGGGGTCTCGGGAACGCGGATGTCGAGATCCGTCGCGACGGCGACGACGGTGGGTGCGACGTCGAGATAGGCGGCGGCGGCGAGGATCTTCGCTCGGAGACCCGCACTCATCCCGTCGCCGGCGTCGGCGGCGGAGCGGATGCCCTGCAGGTCGCTGTGCGCCTGCAGCAAGGTGGCGGCCGTCTTCTCTCCGACGCCGGCCACGCCGGGCAGACCGTCGGACGCGTCTCCGCGAAGCGTGGCGAAGTCGGCATACTGCCCGGGGAGCACGCCGTACTTCGCGACGACCGTGGCATCCGTGACCAGCTCGAGGTTGCTCATCCCCCGTGCGGTGTAGACGACCCGCACCGCGCGGGCATCGTCGACGAGTTGGAAGAGGTCGCGGTCGCCCGTGACGATGTCGACGGGCAGGGGCGACCGCGTAGCGAGGGTGCCGATGACGTCGTCGGCCTCGTGCTCGGCGACCCCGATGATCGGGATGCCGAGCGCGGCGAGCTCCGCGCGGATGAGGGGGATCTGCGCCTCGAGGGGATCCGGGACCTCTTCGACATCCGGACCCGCGGCCACGGCCTCGACGACGCGATGCTGCTTGTAGCTGGGGATGAGGTCGACACGCCACTGCGGGCGCCAGTCATCGTCCCAGCACGCCACGACGTGACTGGGTTCGTAGAGCGAGACGAGCTTCGCGATCATGTCGAGGAGTCCGCGGGCTGCATTGATCGGCGAGCCGTCGGGGGCGGTGACCTTGTCCGGGACGCCGTAGAAGGCACGGAAGTAGAGGCTGGCGGTGTCGAGGAGCATGAGGCGACCGGTCACGGGGGACAGTCTCGCACGGGCGTCCGACGGTGCGCAGTGCCCCGGTTCCCCTGGACTCGCCGTTCTGATAATCTGAAGTGTCACTCGTGGCGTGCACCCGCATGCGCTCGTGACGTCTCACTCAAATCCACTTGCCGCAGAGCATCCGCCGGTCCATGCCGGTCGCCCGTGCGGCCCGAGTTCCCATTCACAAGGACAACCCACTACATGACTACCGCAACGACCGCCCCGGCCACCAAGCAGGTCGCCATCAACGACATCGGATCTGCTGAGGACTTCCTGGCCGCGGTCGAGAAGACCCTGAAGTTCTTCAACGATGGCGACATCATCGAGGGCACGATCGTCAAGATCGACCGCGACGAGGTCCTCCTCGACGTGGGCTACAAGACCGAGGGTGTCATCCCCTCGCGCGAGCTCTCCATCAAGCACGACGTCGACCCCAACGAGGTCGTCGCCGTCGGCGACCAGGTCGAGGCCCTGGTCCTCCAGAAGGAGGACAAGGAAGGCCGCCTGATCCTCTCCAAGAAGCGTGCGCAGTACGAGCGTGCCTGGGGCGATGTCGAGAAGATCAAGGAGAACGACGGCGTCGTCACCGGTACCGTCATCGAGGTCGTCAAGGGCGGCCTCATCGTCGACATCGGACTCCGCGGCTTCCTTCCCGCGTCGCTCATCGAGCTGCGTCGCGTCCGCGACCTCACGCCGTACCTCGGCCAGGAGATCGAGGCGAAGATCCTCGAGCTCGACAAGAACCGCAACAACGTCGTCCTGAGCCGCCGCGCGCTGCTCGAGCAGACGCAGTCGGAGTCGCGCACGACGTTCCTCAACAACCTGCACAAGGGCCAGGTCCGCAAGGGTGTCGTCTCGTCGATCGTCAACTTCGGCGCGTTCGTCGACCTGGGCGGCGTGGACGGCCTCGTGCACGTCTCCGAGCTGTCCTGGAAGCACATCGAGCACGCCTCCGAGGTCGTCGAGGTGGGCCAGGAGGTCACCGTCGAGATCCTCGAGGTCGACCTCGACCGCGAGCGCGTCTCGCTGTCGCTGAAGGCGACGCAGGAGGACCCGTGGCAGGTCTTCGCCCGCACCCACGCGATCGGTCAGGTCACGCCGGGTAAGGTCACGAAGCTCGTTCCGTTCGGTGCGTTCGTGCGCGTCGCAGACGGCATCGAGGGCCTCGTCCACATCTCCGAGCTCTCCAGCAAGCACGTCGAGCTGGCCGAGCAGGTCGTCTCGGTGGGCGAAGAGGTCTTCGTCAAGGTCATCGACATCGACCTCGAGCGTCGTCGCATCTCGCTCTCGCTCAAGCAGGCCAACGAGTCGGTCGACCCCAACGGCACCGAGTTCGACCCGGCGCTCTACGGCATGGTCGCGGAGTACGACGAGAACGGCGAGTACAAGTACCCGGAGGGCTTCGACGCCGAGACGGGTGCCTGGAAGGAGGGCTTCGACGCCCAGCGCGAGGCATGGGAGCAGGAGTACGCCGCTGCCCAGGCTCGCTGGGAGGCCCACAAGGCGCAGGTCACGAAGGCCGCCGAGGCCGAGGCCGCGGCCGGCGACGACTTCGGTGGACAGTCGTTCTCGAGCGAGTCGGCCGGTGCCGGCACCCTCGCCGACGACGAGGCTCTCGCCGCGCTGCGCGAGAAGCTCTCGGGCGGCAACGCGTAAGCGTCCGACGCTGAAGGAACGGGTCGTCACCTCCGGGTGGCGGCCCGTTCCGCGTACCCGCCCGTGCGAGGATGGTCGGCATGCCTCTCATCGCCCTTACCGGCGGCATCGCCTCCGGAAAGTCCACCATCGCGCGACGCCTGGCGTCCCACGGAGCGGTGATCGTGGATGCCGACCAGATCGTGCGCGACGTGCAGACGCCCGGGTCTACGGTGCTGCAGCGGATTGCGCACACCTTCGGTGCCGAGGTGCTGAACGACGACGGATCGCTCGACCGGGCCGCGCTCGGCAGCCGCGTCTTCGGCGATGCGGAGCGCCTCGCGGCGCTCAACGCAATCGTGCATCCGGCGGTGCGGGCCGAGTCGGCCCGGCGTTTCTCCGAGGCGTTCGCGCAGGATGCGGACGCGGTGGTGGTCTACGACGTGCCGCTCCTCGTCGAGGCGCGGGTGGACGACCCCTGGGATCTCGTCGTCGTCGCCCATGCTCCCGCCGCCGAACGCCGTCGACGGCTGGTCGAGCTGCGGGGGATGGACGAACGTGCGGCGCAGGACCGTATCGACGCGCAGGTGTCGGACGAGCAGCGGCTCGCCATCGCCGATGAGGTGATCCGCACCGGTGGTTCCCTCACCGAGACCGAGGCGCAGACCGATGCGCTGTGGGAGCGCATCTCCGCCCGCTGATCGCGTGCGCGTTCGCTCGCAGGGAAGCACGCCCCCGATGTCGGTGGCCACGCCTACGCTGGAGGTATGCAGACCACTCGCAGCGTCCGTCCTTTCGAGGTCATCAGCGAATACGCCCCGGCAGGTGACCAGCCGCAGGCGATCGCCGAGCTCGCGTCGCGCATCAATGCCGGCGAGACGGACATCGTGCTGCTCGGTGCGACCGGCACGGGTAAGTCTGCGACCACCGCCTGGCTCGTCGAGCAGGTGCAGCGCCCCACGCTCGTCCTCGCGCACAACAAGACGCTGGCCGCGCAGCTCGCCAACGAGTTCCGCGAGCTCATGCCCAACAACGCCGTCGAGTACTTCGTGTCGTACTACGACTACTACCAGCCCGAGGCATACGTCCCGCAGACCGATACGTTCATCGAGAAGGACTCATCGATCAACGCCGAGGTCGAGCGCCTCCGACACTCGACGACCAACTCGCTGCTGAGCCGCCGCGACGTCGTCGTCGTGTCGACCGTGTCCTGCATCTACGGCCTCGGCGCACCGGAGGAGTACCTCCGCGCGATGGTGGCTCTGCAAGTGGGGGAGCGGTACGACCGTGACGCACTCATCCGCCAGTTCATCGCCATGCAGTACAACCGCAACGACGTCGACTTCTCGCGCGGCAACTTCCGGGTGCGCGGCGACACGATCGAGATCATCCCGGTCTACGAGGAGCACGCGATCCGCATCGAGCTCTTCGGTGACGAGATCGAGGCGCTGTACTCGCTCCACCCGCTCACCGGAGAAGTGATCGAGAAGCTCGACTCCGTACCGATCTTCCCCGCCTCGCACTACGTGGCGGGTACCGACGTGATCCAGCGCTCCATCGGCACGATCGAGCACGAGCTGGAGGAACGGCTCGGCGAGTTCGAGCGGCAGGGCAAGCTGCTCGAGGCCCAGCGACTGCGGATGCGCACCACATTCGACCTCGAGATGCTGCAGCAGCTCGGCTTCTGCTCCGGCATCGAGAACTACTCCCGTCACATGGACGGGCGGATGCCGGGGGAGCCGCCGCACACGCTGCTGGACTTCTTCCCCGATGACTTCCTCCTCGTCATCGACGAGTCGCACGTGACCGTTCCCCAGATCGGCGCGATGTACGAGGGCGACGCTTCTCGCAAGCGCACGCTCGTGGACCACGGGTTCCGCCTTCCCAGCGCGATGGACAACCGACCGCTGCGATGGGACGAGTTCAAGAATCGCATCGGGCAGACCGTCTACCTCTCGGCGACTCCCGGCAAGTACGAGATGGGGATCGCCGACGGAGTGGTCGAGCAGATCATCCGTCCGACCGGTCTCGTCGATCCCGAGATCATCGTCAAGCCCTCGAAGGGGCAGATCGACGATCTGCTCGAGGAGATCCGTCTGCGCGTGGAGCGCGACGAGCGCGTGCTCGTGACGACTCTGACGAAGAAGATGGCCGAGGAGCTCACCGACTTCCTCGGCGAGCACGGCGTAAGGGTGCGGTACCTGCACTCGGACGTCGACACCCTGCGGCGCGTCGAGCTGCTCAGCGAGTTGCGCGCCGGTGTGTACGACGTGCTCGTTGGAATCAACCTGCTGCGTGAGGGGCTCGACCTGCCCGAAGTATCGCTCGTGGCGATCCTCGATGCCGACAAGGAGGGCTTCCTCCGCTCGGGCACCTCACTCATCCAGACCATCGGCCGTGCGGCACGAAACGTGTCGGGCCAGGTGCACATGTACGCCGACAAGATCACGGACTCGATGGCGAAGGCGATCGAGGAGACGGATCGGCGCCGCGAGAAGCAGGTCGCCTACAACACCGAGCACGGCATCGACCCGCAGCCGCTGCGCAAGCGGATCGCCGACATCACCGAGGTGCTCGCGCGCGAGGGTGCCGATACTGCCGAGATGCTCTCGGGTAGGGGGAAGGGTGCGGGCAAGGGCAAGTCTCCGACTCCCAACCTCCGCCGCGAAGGGATCGCCGCCGAGGGTGCGAACCAACTGGAGGCGATGATCGAGGATCTCTCGAACCAGATGCTCGCTGCCGCATCCGAGTTGAAGTTCGAGTTGGCCGGACGGCTGCGCGACGAGGTGCAGGATCTCAAGAAGGAGCTGCGCGCGATCGAGCGCGCCGGTCACGCCTGACCGTTCCGCTCTTGGGTGCCGGGTGGCGCCGCACCGATCAGGTGCCGTGTCACCCGCTCCGCGGAGTCAGGGGCAGTGGATCAGTGGCTTCGGGCCGGAGCGGTCGATCTCGTGCGCCGTCATGGGTGCACCGCACAGCGGGCATGCGCGTTCTGCGCGTTCGGCGGCGGTGGGCGCGGGTGTCTTCTCATAAGGGCCGACGGAGGCCGGACCCGCGATCCGGATGAGGTTCGTGTTGGCCCAGGCGTAGAGTCCGCCGGCCTCACGGATGCGTGTGCGGAGCGGGGCGCGCTTCCGGTCGTGTGCCATGTTCATTAGTGTACTAACTATTAGGGCATGTGTATAGTGAGCGCGTGCCCACCGCCGACGACCTCCTCCGCCTCGAGAATCAGCTCTGCTTCGCCGTCGTGACGGCGGCGCGGAACGTCGTCGCCATCTACCGGCCGATCCTGGAGCCGCTCGGACTCACGCATCCGCAGTACCTGGTCATGCTCGCCCTGTGGGAGCGGTCGCCCCGTGCGCTCGTCGATCTCGCGCGCGACCTGGCCCTCGAGCCGGCTACCGCCTCACCGCTCGTGAAGCGTCTGGAGACCGACGGGCTCGTCGTGCGAAGGCGCGCCGCAGAGGACGAGCGGCGGCTGGAGATTGCGTTGACCGACACGGGGCGGGCGCTGCGGGAACGAGCGATCGAGGTTCCGGCGCGAGTGATGGCCGCGGTGGGGATGGACGTCGACGAGGTCGCGGCGCTGCGAGACGGCCTGGGGGCGTTCGCGGGCCGCCGGCTCGGAGACGGCTGAGCGTCCAGCCCGCTCGGAGCCAATGTCCGTGGCCCCTCGTAGACTTGTCCGGTGCCCATCGTCCCCGTTGCCTCCGCCGGAAAACTCAGTGTTCGCGGCTCTCGCGTCCACAACCTCAAGAACGTCGACATCGACATCCCGCGCGACTCCCTCGTCGTGTTCACGGGACTGTCGGGGTCCGGCAAGTCGAGCCTCGCGTTCGACACGATCTTCGCCGAGGGGCAGCGCCGTTACGTCGAGTCGCTGAGCGCCTATGCGCGCCAGTTCCTCGGTCAGGTCGACCGCCCGGATGTCGACTTCATCGAAGGGCTCAGCCCCGCGGTGTCGATCGACCAGAAGTCGACGAACCGCAACCCGCGGTCGACGGTCGGCACGATCACCGAGATCTACGACTACATGCGTCTGCTGTGGGCGCGTATCGGTGTGCCCCACTGCCCGGAGTGCGGTGAGAAGATCCAGCGCCAGACCGTGCAGCAGATCGCCGATCAGCTGATCGAACTCCCCGAGCGCACCCGGTACCAGATCGTCGCGCCCATCGTGTCGCAGAAGAAGGGCGAGTTCGTCGACCTCTTCCGCGAGCTGGGAGCGAAGGGCTACTCGCGCGCCATCGTCGACGGCGACCTGATCCAGCTCGCCGAGCCGCCCACGCTCAAGAAGAGCTACAAGCACGACATCAGCGTGGTGGTCGACCGGCTCGTCGCTTCCGGTGACATCCTCGGCCGGGTGACCGACTCCGTCGAGACCGCCCTCGGGCTGGCCGGTGGCGTGATGCAGGTGAACTTCGTCGACGAAGACGGCGACGCCGCATGGCAGTCGTTCTCGGAGAAGCTCGCCTGCCCGAACGGCCACGCACTCACGCTCACGGAGATCGAACCGCGGACCTTCTCGTTCAACGCGCCGTTCGGAGCATGCCCGGCCTGCTCGGGCCTCGGCACCCGAATGTCCGTCGACGTCGACCTGATGCTGGGCGATGAGGACCTCTCGATCCGCGAGGGCGTCATCATCCCGTGGACCACGCAGGGCAAGGGCCTTTTCCAGTACTACGAGCGTCTTCTCGAGGGGCTCTCGCGCGACCTCGACTTCTCGCTCGACACGCCGTGGCGCAAACTGCACTCCGACGTGCAGAACGCGGTGCTCCGCGGCGAGAACTACAAGGTCACGGTCAAGTGGAAGAACCGCTACGGACGTGAGATGCGCTACGCCTCGGGTTTCGAGGGCGTCGTGCCGTACATCGAGCGTCAGTACCTGCAGGCCGAGTCCGACACGCAGCGGGCGCGCTGGGGTGAGTACCTCCGCGAGGTTCCATGCCCGGTCTGCGACGGTGACCGGCTCAAGCCGGAGGTGCTCGCCGTGCAGGTGCACGGTCGCTCGATCGCCGAGGTCTCCCACCTGAGCCTCAGCGATGCGCGAGCATTCATGGAGACGCTCACCCTGACCGACCGCGAGGCGAAGATCGCGGCGCAGGTGCTCCGTGAGATCCGCCTCCGTCTCGACTTCCTGCTGCAGGTGGGGCTGTCGTACCTCAACCTGAGCCGGTCCGCCGGCTCGCTCTCCGGCGGAGAAGCGCAGCGGATCCGTCTCGCCACGCAGATCGGCTCCGGACTGACCGGTGTGCTCTACGTGCTCGACGAGCCGTCGATCGGCCTGCACCAGCGCGACAACCGACGTCTCATCAACACCCTCGTCAAGCTGCGCGACCTCGGCAACACCCTGATCGTCGTCGAGCACGACGAAGAGACGATCGAGGCGGCCGACTGGGTCGTCGACATCGGACCGGGGGCCGGAGTGAACGGCGGCGAAGTGGTGCACTCCGGGCCGTACGAGTCGCTGCTCGCCGACCGCTCGTCGATGACGGGGGAGTACCTCTCCGGTCGGCGCGAGATCGCTACGCCCACGAAGCGCCGTAAGCTCGATCGCAAGCGGATGCTCAACGTCATCGGCGCGCGCGAGAACAACCTCAAGAACGTCGACGCGAGCTTCCCGCTCGGCGTACTGACCGCCGTGACCGGCGTCAGCGGGTCGGGCAAGTCGTCGCTCGTCAACGACATCCTCTACCAGGTGCTCGCCTCGCGGCTCAACGGCGCCCGCACGGTTCCCGGGAAGCACACCCGGGTCACCGGACTCGACAACCTCGACAAGGTGGTGCACGTCGATCAGGCGCCCATCGGGCGCACCCCGCGGTCGAACCCCGCGACCTACACGGGTGTCTTCGACCGGATCCGCACGCTCTTCAGCGAGACCCCCGAAGCCAAGGTCCGCGGCTACCAGCCCGGCCGATTCAGCTTCAACGTCAAGGGCGGACGCTGCGAGGCGTGCTCGGGCGACGGCACGATCAAGATCGAGATGAACTTCCTCCCCGACGTCTACGTCGACTGCGAGGTGTGCCACGGCAAGCGTTACAACCGCGACACCCTCGCCGTGCACTACAAGGGCAAGAACATCGCCGAGGTGCTCGAGATGCCGATCGAGGAGGCCGCCGAGTTCTTCGAGCCGATCCAGGCGATCCACCGCTACATGAAGACGCTGGTCGACGTCGGTCTCGGGTACGTGCGGCTCGGACAGTCCGCCACCACGCTGTCGGGCGGCGAGGCGCAGCGTGTGAAGCTCGCGACAGAGCTCCAGCGTCGCAGCAACGGGCGCAGCATCTATGTGCTCGACGAGCCGACGACGGGTCTGCACTTCGAAGACGTGCGCAAGCTGCTCGAGGTCTTGAACGGTCTCGTCGACAAGGGCAACACGGTCATCGTCATCGAGCACAACCTCGACGTGATCAAGTCGGCCGACTGGGTCATCGACCTCGGCCCCGAGGGCGGTTCCGGCGGCGGCGAGATCCTCGCCACCGGTACTCCGGAGCAGATCGCGCAGGTCGAGGAGAGCCACACCGGGCAGTTCCTCGCCGAGATCCTCGGGAACGGCCGCACGGCGCGCAAGGCCAGCTGATGGCCGACGTCCTTCCGTACCGGCCGCGGACGGGGGAGATCCCGACCGACCCGGGCGTCTACCGGTTCCGCGACGCGGACGGGCGTGTGCTGTATGTCGGCAAGGCGAAGAACCTCCGGCAGCGACTGTCGAACTACTTCGCCCCGCTGCGTACGCTGCACGAGCGCACGCGCCGTATGGTGACGACTGCGGCGTCGGTCGAGTGGACCGTCGTCCCGACCGACATCGACTCGCTGCAGCTCGAGTACATGTGGATCAAGGAGTTCGATCCGCCCTTCAACGTGCGCTACAAGGACGACAAGTCCTACCCCTTCATGGCGGTCACGCTCGGCGACGAGGCGCCTCGCGTGATCGTCACCCGCAACCGCAAGATTCCGGGGGCGCGCTACTTCGGTCCGTACCCGAAGGTGTGGGCCGTGCACGAGACCATCGATCTGATGATCAAGGCGTTCCCGATCCGCACCTGCAGCGACGCCAGCTACAAGCGCGCGATGCAGACGGGACGCCCCTGCTTCCCGGGGCAGATCGGCAAGTGCGGCGGGCCGTGCTCGATGACGGTCACCATCGAGGAGCACCGGGCGATGGTGAACGATTTCGTCGCCTTCATGGCCGGCGGAGACGAGCGCTTCACGCGGGAACTGCGGCGGCGGATGCTCGACGCGTCGGCGGCGATGGACTACGAGGCCGCGGCGAAGTACCGCGACAAGCTCGGCGCGATCGATGCGGTGCTCGGCAAGAGTGCTCTCGTGCTGCCCTCCGACGAAGACGCCGACCTGTTCGGTATCGCCGAGGACGAGCTCGCCGCCTCCGTGCAGCACTTCGTGGTGCGCGGCGGCCGGGTGCGTGCGGTGCGCGCGACCATGATCGAGAAGGAGCTCGACATCTCGGGCGCCGAACTGGTCGATCAGGTGCTGCAGCGGGCGTACGGCGATGCACCGGACATCCCGCGCCGCATCCTCGTACCCGTACTGCCCGAAGACGCCGCGGCGCTCGAGGAGTGGCTGCGCGAGCGGCGCGGTCGAAAGGTCGAGATCGCGGTCGCTCAACGCGGCCAGCGCGCCGATCTCATGCGTACGGCGACCGTCAACGCCCAGCAGGCTCTCATCCGCCACAAGACCCGTCGCACCAGTGACTACGTCGCCCGCACGCAGGCCCTCACGGATCTGCAGGAGGCGATCGGCATGGACGAGGCGCCGCTGCGGATCGAGTGTTTCGACATCTCGCATCTGGGGGGCACGAACGTCGTCGCCTCGATGGTCGTCTTCGAAGACGGCCTCCCGCGCAAAGACCAGTACCGGTCGTTCAACATCGCAGAGACGACCGACGACACCGATTCGATGTACCAGGTGCTGCGCCGTCGTCTCGCGTACCTCGACCGTCCGGATGCCGATGCTGATGCCGACTCCGCCGGCGACGCCGCCCGGAGCGAGCAGGTCGACGGCGCGCTGGCCGATCCCACGACCGGCATCTCCGCCGTCGCCGAAGCCCTGGCAGCAGGTGTCTCGGACGAGGTCGTGGAGACCCCGGCCCGGAAGAAGCCGCGGTTCGCCTACCGTCCGCAGCTCCTGCTCGTGGACGGCGGGCAGCCGCAGGTCGAGGCCGCGGCGAGGGCCCTGCGCGACGCGGGGCATCCCGAGATCGCCGTCTGTGGCATCGCGAAACGGCTCGAGGAAGTGTGGCTCCCCGCGGACGACTTCCCGGTGATCCTCCCGCGAACGAGCGAGGCGCTCTACCTGCTCCAGCGGCTGCGTGACGAGGCGCACCGGTTCGCGATCACCCACCAGCGCAAACGACGGCGCAACGACATCACGACGGTCCTGGCCGAGGTGCCAGGGCTCGGTGCGTCGCGCATCAAGGTGCTCCTCAAGCACTTCGGTTCGGTGACCGCCCTTCGAGGCGCCGCCCCGGAGCAGATCGAGGAGGTGCCGGGCATCGGACCGGTGCTCGCGCGCAACATCCACACGCACCTCGTCAGTCGATAGGCTGGAGTTCCACGCGAGAAGGAGCATGCTGCGATGACCGAGTCCGAGCAGGGCGAATTCCTCATCGTCACGGGAATGTCCGGTGCCGGGCGGACGACCGTCGCGAACGCCCTGGAGGACCTCGGCTGGTACGTGGTCGACAACCTCCCCCCGCAGATCCTGCGACCGTTGATCGACCTGACCGACATGGGCGGCGATGCGCTGCCCAAGGTCGCCGCCGTGGTCGACGTGCGCGGGGGCAGTCTCTTCGACGATTTCCCCGAGGTCGCGCGTCTCCTGCGTTCGCGCGGATCGGTGCGGGTGCTGTTCCTCGAGGCATCCGACGATGTGCTCGTCCGCCGGTTCGAGGCCGTCCGCCGTCCGCACCCGTTGCAGGGAGACGGCACGCTGCTCGACGGCATCCGCACGGAACGGGCGCGCCTGGCCCCGATCCACGAGTCCGCCGACATGGTGATCGACACCTCCAGCTCGAACATCCATCAGCTGGCCACGCAGGTCTCCGAACTGTTCTCCGCCGAGGGGCAGGCGAGGCACCGCGTCACACTGCTCAGTTTCGGCTTCAAGTACGGTCTGCCGACCGACGTCGACCTCGTGGCGGACATGCGATTCCTGCCGAACCCGTTCTGGAACGAGGAGCTCCGTGGTCTGACGGGCCAGGACGAGGCGGTGCGCGACTACGTGCTGTCGCGCGAGGGAGCGGGCGACTTCCTCGAGGCGTACGCGACGGCGCTCGTTCCCGTCCTGGAGGGTTATCAGCGCGAGAACAAGAGCCACTCGACCATCGCCATCGGATGCACGGGCGGAAAGCACCGCTCCGTGGCGATGTCGGAGGAGCTGGCGCGGCGGCTCGCAGCGATCCCCGGCGTCGCCGTCAGCGTCCGTCACCGCGACCTCGGGCGCGAGTAGGAGAGCGACCAGACGGTAAGCTGGACGTTTGCGTCGCGACCCGGCGCGTGAACGGAAAAGGAGTCTCGTGGCACTCACCACCGACGTCAAAGCAGAGCTCGTCAGCATTCGGAACGCACCCCCGACGGTGCGCGTCTCCGAGGTGACCGCCATCCTCCGGTTCGCGGGGGGACTCCACTCCATCGCCGGGCGTGTCGCTGTCGAGGCAGAGGTCGATGCCGAGACTCTCGCGCGGCGCGTCGCCCGCGATCTCGCCGAGATCTACGGCGTCCGTCCGGAGATCGCTCAGGTGCAGTCGAGCACCGCCAACGACGGCGCCCGGTGGGCCGTCCGTGTCATCGAATCCGGCGAGACCCTCGCTCGTCAGACCGGACTGCTCGACCAGCGTCGCCGTCCCGTACGCGGCCTCCCGAACCGTCTCACCACCGGCTCGCGCTCCGAGCTCGCAGGACTCTGGCGCGGTGCGTTCCTCGCTGCCGGCACGCTGAGCGAGCCGGGCCGCTCGGCGATGCTCGAGGTCGTCTGCCCCACGTCCGAAGCGGCGATGGCGCTCGTCGGCGCCGCCCACCGCCTCGGTGTCGCCGCGAAGGCGCGCGAGGTGCGGGGGATGCCGCGCGTCGTCGTGCGCGAGGGTGAGGCCATCCGCGGCATCCTCAACGAGATGGGTGCGCGTCGTACGGCCGTCGCGTGGGAGGAACTGCGGCAGCGCCGCGAGGTGCGGGCCGGCGTGAACCGGCTGGTGAACTTCGACGATGCGAACCTCCGCCGCTCGGCCCAGGCCGCCGTCGCCGCGTGCGCGCGCGTCGAGCGTGCCCTCGAGATCCTCGGCGACGAGGTCCCCGCGCACCTGAAGGTCGCGGGTGAGCTCCGTCTCGCGCATCGCGACGCGAGCCTCGACGAGCTCGGTCACCACGCGGAGCCGCCGATGACGAAGGATGCCGTCGCCGGACGCATCCGTCGCCTCCTCGCCATGGCCGACAAGAAGGCCCAGAGCGACGGCGTGCCCGGCACCGAAGCGGCGGTCCCCGCCGGCTTGGACGTCTGAGTCGATCGATTCCACACGAGAGCCGACCCTGTCAAGGGGTCGGCTCTCTTCGTCATCCGGCGGAAGGATCGGAGGCCGCCGGGCGTTGTCGTCACTAGGATGAGAGACGTCCGCTCCACGCCGCACTTCGGTGGCGCGGAGGATCGGCAAGCGCCGCGGCGCGGCGCGGATTGGATGAAAGCGACATGGCGACCTACACGCTCCCCGACCTCCCGTACGATTTCGCAGCCCTCGAGCCGCACATCAGCGGCAAGATCATGGAACTGCACCACGACAAGCACCACCAGGCGTACGTCACTGGTGCGAACACGGCGCTCGAGCAGCTCGCCGAGGCGCGCGAGACCGGCAACCTCGCCAACGTGAACAAGCTCGAGAAGGACCTCGCGTTCAACCTCGGCGGTCACGTCAACCACTCCATCTTCTGGACCAACCTCTCGCCGAACGGCGGCGGCCAGCCCGAGGGCGAGCTGCGTGCGGCGATCGACGAGTACTTCGGTTCGTTCGAGAAGTTCCAGGCGCACTTCACCGCCGCCGCGACCGGCATCCAGGGCTCCGGCTGGGCCGTGCTGAGCTGGGACCCGATCGGGGCGCGCCTCATCATCCAGCAGCTCTTCGACCAGCAGTCGAACACCGCGCAGGGCACGGTGCCGCTGTTCCAGCTCGACATGTGGGAGCACGCGTTCTACCTCGACTACCTCAACGTCAAGGCCGACTACGTCAAGGCCGCGTGGAACATCGCCAACTGGGAGAACGTCGCCCAGCGCTTCGAAGTGGCCCGCGAGAAGACCTCGGGCCTGCTGGTACTGTCGTAAACATGACAGGCGTCCCGACGGGCGCAACGCCTGTCGGGACGCCGTCGTCCATGCTTCTCTAGTAGAAACCGCGCTCACGCGCACGAGAAATCAGGAGACCTGAGTGTCTGTCAAGATCGGTATCAACGGCTTCGGCCGTATCGGACGCAACTACTTCCGCGCGGCTCTCGCGCAGGGAGCGGACATCGAAATCGTCGCGGTCAACGACCTCACCGACAACAAGACCCTGGCGCACCTGCTGAAGTACGACTCGATCACGGGCCGCCTCGACGCCGACGTCACCTACGACGAGAACAGCATCACCGTCAACGGCAACGTCATCAAGGCCTTCGCCGAGCGCGACCCCGCGAACCTCCCCTGGGGCGAGCTGGGCGTCGACATCGTCATCGAGTCGACCGGCTTCTTCACCAAGGCCGAGCTCGCCAAGAAGCACATCGAGGCCGGTGCGAAGAAGGTCCTCATCTCGGCTCCCGCGACGGGTGACGACGCGACCATCGTGATGGGCGTGAACGAGGACACCTACAACCCCGAGACCGACCACATCATCTCGAACGCCTCGTGCACGACGAACTGCCTCGCGCCGCTGGCCAAGGTCTTCAACGACGCCTTCGGCATCGAGACGGGTCTGATGACGACGGTCCACGCCTACACGGCCGACCAGAACCTCCAGGACGGCCCGCACAGCGACCTGCGTCGCGCCCGCGCCGCCGCGATCAACATCGTCCCCACCTCCACCGGTGCGGCGAAGGCGATCGGCCTGGTCCTTCCCGAGCTCAAGGGCAAGCTCGACGGCTTCGCGCTGCGCGTGCCCGTGCCGACCGGCTCGATCACCGACCTCACGATCACCACGAAGAACCCGGTGACCGTCGACGAGATCAAGGCGGCGTACAAGGCTGCGGCCGAGGGTCCCCTCAAGGGCATCCTCAAGTACACCGAGGACGAGATCGTCTCGAGCGACATCACGACCGACCCGCACTCGTCGATCTTCGATGCCGGCCTGCTGCGCGTCATCGGCAACCAGGTCAAGCTGTCCAGCTGGTACGACAACGAGTGGGGCTACTCCAACCGTCTCGTCGACCTGACCGAGTACGTCGCCGAGCGTCTCTGACTCCGCGCCCATGACTCTGCGCACCCTGGACTCGTTGGGTCCGCTCGAGGGCAAGCGCGTCATCGTCCGTTGTGACCTCAATGTCCCCCTGCGGGACGGGGTCATAACGGACGATGGTCGTGTACGCGCCTCGTTGCCGACCCTCAACGCACTCATCAACGCGGGCGCCCGCGTGGTCGTGTGCTCGCACCTCGGCCGCCCCGATGGCGCGCCCGACCCCCAGTACAGCCTCGCCCCGGTCGCCCAGCGGCTGTCGGAGCTGCTCGGCAAGCCGGTCGCGTTCGCACGCGACACCGTCGGCGAGTCGGCGCAGGAGGCCGTCGCCGCTCTCCACGACGGCGACGTCGTCGTGGTCGAGAACCTGCGGTTCAACCCGGGGGAGACCTCGAAGGACGACGAGACCCGCGAGGCGTTCGCGCGCGAGCTCGCCGAGCTGGGCGACGTGCTCGTCTCGGACGGCTTCGGCGTCGTGCACCGCAAGCAGGCGAGCGTCTACGACCTCGCCGAGCTGCTGCCGTCGGCTGCGGGCCTGCTGATCGCGGCCGAGCTCGACGTGCTCGACCGTCTGACGGAGAACCCCGAGCGTCCGTACGCGGTCGTCCTCGGCGGCTCGAAGGTCAGCGACAAGCTCGGTGTGATCTCGCACCTCCTTCCGCGCGTCGATCGCATTCTCGTCGGCGGGGGGATGCTGTTCACCTTCCTCAAGGCGCAGGGGCACGACGTGGCCTCCAGCCTGCTCGAGGAGGACCAGCTCGACACCGTCCGCGGCTACTTGCGCGACGCGGAGGAGCGGGGCGTGGAGCTCGTGCTGCCGACCGACGTCGTCGTGGCGTCGTCGTTCGCGGCCGATGCCGACCACGAGGTCGCCGCGGCCGATGCGATCGGTGCGACCGCTTTCGGCGGATCGGGCATCGGGCTCGACATCGGGCCGGAGACTGCGGCGCGGTTCGCCGAGGTCATCCGTTCGTCGCGCACGGTGTTCTGGAACGGCCCGATGGGCGTGTTCGAGTTCGAGGCGTTCGCAGCAGGTACCAAGGCCGTCGCCCAGGCGCTGACCGAGGTCGATGGACTCAGTGTCGTCGGCGGGGGAGACTCCGCCGCGGCTGTGCGTCAGCTCGGATTCGCCGACGACCGGTTCGGGCACATCTCGACCGGTGGCGGCGCGAGCCTCGAGTTCCTCGAGGGCAAGAAACTACCCGGCCTGGAGGTGCTCGGATGGCAGTGAACACCCGGACCCCGCTCATCGCGGGCAACTGGAAGATGAACCTCGACCACCTGCAGGCGGTCGCCTTCGTGCAGAAGCTGCACTGGACCCTGAAGGACGCGAAGCACGAGGAGGGCTCGGTCGAGGTAGCGGTGTTCCCGCCCTTCACCGACATCCGCAGCGTGCAGACGCTGATCGACGCCGACAAGATCCCGTTCGCCCTCGGTGCGCAGGATGTCTCGGCGCACGACTCCGGTGCATACACCGGCGAGGTGTCCGGTGCGTTCCTCGCCAAGCTCGACGCGAAGTACGTCATCATCGGCCACTCGGAGCGCCGCGAGTACCACGCGGAGTCCGACGACATCGTCGCGGCCAAGGTGCAGGCCTCGCTGAAGCACGGTCTCGTGCCGGTGATCTGCGTGGGCGAGACGGCGGCCGACCTCGAGGAGTTCGGTGCCAGCGCCGTGCCCGTGGGGCAGCTCGAGAAGGCGCTCGCGAACGTTCCCGCCTCGGCGGACATCGTCGTGGCGTACGAGCCGGTCTGGGCGATCGGTTCGGGCCAGGCCGCCACGCCTCAGCAGGCGCAGGACGTCTGCGCAACCCTCCGCGGAGTGGTGGCGAAGGCGCTGGGCGACGAGGCGGCGGCGCGGACGCGCATCCTCTACGGCGGTTCAGTCAAGGCGGCGAACATCGCCAGCTTCATGCGCGAGCCCGATGTCGACGGCGCCCTGGTGGGCGGCGCGAGCCTGGTCGTCGACGAGTTCGCAGCGATCATCCGCTTCGAGAAGCACGTCGGAGTGTGAGTGCGGCGGGGCTGCGGCCCCGCTGCACCGTATACTTGACCGTTACCGGGGCTGTCCTGCCCCAGCGAAAGGCTCTTTCCTCGTGGCAATTCTCGAGTTCGTCCTGCAGGTCGTGCTGGGTATCACCAGCGTCCTGCTGACCCTCCTCATCCTCTTGCACAAGGGTCGCGGTGGCGGCCTCTCCGACATGTTCGGCGGGGGCATGTCCTCGGCGGTCGGTTCGTCCGGCCTCGCCGAGCGCAACCTCAACCGTTTCACGGTGGTGCTGGCGCTGACCTGGTTCGTCGCGATCGTCGCGCTGGGCCTCATCACGAAGTTCGAGGTGATCTGATGGCCACCGGTGGAAACGCCATTCGCGGCACGCGCGTGGGCTCCGGCCCGATGGGCGAGCAGGACCACGGCTACCATGCCGACCGCATCGCGGTGTCCTACTGGGACGGCCTCGGCAACGAGACGGTGCGCTACTTCGCGGCAGGTCTGCCCGAAGAGGAGATCCCGGAGATCATCGACCACCCGCAGTCCGGCCTCCCGGCCGGTCGCGACAAGGAGAACCCGCCGGCGGTCGCCAAGACCGAGCCGTACAAGACGCACCTCGCCTACGTGAAGGAGCGCCGTACGGACGAAGAGGCGGTCCAGCTGCTCGAGGATGCACTGAACCAGCTGCGCGAGCGTCGCGGTCAGTGACCTCCGTCTGACATATGAAGAAGCCCCCGGGAGGCCGGGGGCTTCTTCATATGCCTCTGGGAGTCAGCGGCATCCGTATGCGGCGTCGATGTAGCTCTGGGGCGGGTACCCGTAGGCCCACACACCGTTCGCGTCGTCGGTGAAGCCCATGCCGATGGCCCAGGCCGTCGCCCACTTCTCGATGCTGTCCTGCGTCGACGAGTCGTACATGTCCTCGCACTTCACGCTGATCGCGTGACCGACCTCGTGCGCCACCAGCGCCTTGCTGCGCGCGGCCGGCCACTGCTCGGCGACCGAGTTCGACAGGAGCATGACCGACCGGTCGGGCTCGTCCCACCACCACGTCGTGTAACCGCCCATGCTGCCCTGGTCGCCGTAGCCGTTCACGATCGGCGCCCAATCGAACTCCAGCAGCACGCCGGGTGCGAGCGAGCGTGCGAACGCCTCGATCTCGAGCCGCGCGGCGCGCAGCGGGCCGTCCTTCTCGGCGAGCTCCGCGGCTTCCGATTCCACGACCTTCGCGGCCTCAGCCTGCAGCTGGGCGAAGCGCGCGACCGCGTCGTCGTCCAATGCGGTCGGCGCGGTGGTCGACGACGCGGCGTTACGCAGCGCGATGACGTCGTCGTTCCGGGCGGAGATGTGAGCGGTCTCGAAGGCACCCGCCGCCGCTGAGGCGCCGCTGATGACAGCCACACCGGCATCCGAGAGCTGCGCGTCCGACGTCTCGACCGCGGCGACCTGTGCCTCGGCCTCGTCTTCGACGTCTGCGGCGCTCGTCTGGGCCTCTTCGAGCTCGTCCGCGCCGGCGAAAAGCTCCCAGAACCAGCCGGGTTTGGTGGGCTCGTCTGCCAGCTCGGTGCCGAGGATCTCGTCGGTCGCGGTCGCCACCTCATCTGCGTCGGCGACGGCGGTGTCGATGGCGTCCAGCGGAACGGCATCCATCAGCGCGCCGGTGTTCCCTGCGAGAAGAGCGTCGGCGGAGGCTGCGGTGGCAGCGAGCTGCGCATCGGCGGCCTCGAGGTCGGAGAGGGCGCTCTGCGCCTCCTCGCGTGCTGTGGCGTATGCGGCGGCGGTGTCGTCGTATCGCAGGTTGGCGCTCGTCTGCACGGCGCCGAAGGCGCCCCCCACGAGCACGGCCGCGATCGCACCGATGATCAGTCCGCGTGGCACTCGGCGACGTCGCCGCACGGTCTCGCGCGCCGCGCCGCCGAACTGCGGCGGGAGCAGGTGGATGCCGTGGCCGGCCGGATGGGGTGGGCCAATCTCGGATCGGAACGCATCGCTCACGGGCTTCCCCCTCGTCCTGCCATCGTGCGATATTCCCAGAGTCTAGAAGAGGACACGACGAAGGCCCCCATCTTTCGATGAGGGCCTCGTGCAGAGGGGCTGACGGGAATCGAACCCGCGTCATTAGTTTGGAAGACTAAGGCTTTACCATTAAGCTACAGCCCCGAATTCCCGGGCGCAGGGCGCCGGTGGGGACTCATCGATCATAGCGGACGATCGGGTGTGCTCCTGTCCGTTAGACTCGTGGGGGCCGAATCTGCGTGCGGATTCCCCGGGGCGTAGCTCAGTTTGGTAGAGCGCCCGCTTTGGGAGCGGGAGGTCGCAGGTTCAACTCCTGTCGCCCCGACACGGCCCCCGAAGTCTCGCAGCCGCGGGTGCACCGCGGAGATCACAAGGAGAACACACCAGCATGGCGAACAGCACCGTCGAGAAGCTGACCCCCACCCGGGTCAAGCTCAGCATCACGGTCACCCCGGACGACCTCAAGCCCAGCATCGCGCACGCCTACGAGCACATCGCGCAGGACGTCCAGATCCCCGGCTTCCGCAAGGGCAAGGTGCCTGCCCCCATCATCGACCAGCGCATCGGCCGCGGCGCCGTCATCGAGCATGCCGTGAACGAGGGCCTCGACAAGTTCTTCCGCGACGCGACGGCCGAGCACAAGCTGCGCATCGTCGGCCGCCCGTCGGCCGAGATCACCCAGTGGCCGAACGAGAAGGACTTCTCCGGCGACCTGCTGGTCGACGTCGAGGTCGACGTCCGCCCCGAGATCGAGCTCCCCTCGTACGACGGCATCACCCTGACCGTCGACGCGGTCGAGGCCGACGACGCGGCGCTCGACGCCGAGCTCGAGAACATGCGCGCTCGCTTCGGCACCCTGGTGCCCGTCGACCGTCCCGCCGCCAAGGGTGACTTCGTCGAGCTCGACCTCGTCGCCACGATCGACGGTGCGGAGATTGACCGCGCCGAGGGCGTGTCCTACGAGGTCGGCTCCGGCGAGCTGCTCGAGGGCATCGACGACGCCATCGAGTCGCTGACGGCCGGCGAGGACACCACGTTCCGCTCGAAGCTCGTCGGGGGCGACCACGCCGGTTCCGAGGCCGAGGTGTCGGTGTCGGTCAAGGCCGTCAAGGAGCGCGAGCTGCCCGAGGCGGACGACGACTTCGCCCAGATCGCCAGCGAGTTCGACACGATCGCCGAGCTGCGTGCCAGCCTCGCCGAGCGCGTCGCTCAGCAGGGTGTCTTCACGCAGGGGTCCGCCGCGCGCGACAAGCTCGTCGAGACGCTGCTCGAGCAGATCGAGATCCCCGTGCCGCCGCAGCTCATCGAGGACGAGGTCCACAACCACCTCGAGGGCGAAGGCCGCCTCGAGGACGAGGTGCACCGCGCCGAGGTGACCGAGGCAAGCGAGAAGCAGTTCCGCACCCAGGTGCTGCTCGACACGATCGCCGAGCAGGCCGACGTGCAGGTGTCGCAGGAGGAACTGAGCCAGTACCTCATCCAGTCGGCCGCCCAGTACGGCATGGCTCCGCAGGAGTTCGTGGAGGCGCTGCAGTCGTCGAACCAGCTGCCCGCCCTCGTCGGCGAGGTCGCGCGCAACAAGGCGCTCGCGATCGCGCTCGGCAAGGTGAAGGTCGTCGACACCAACGGCAAGGCCGTCGACCTGTCGGACTTCGTCGTGACCGACGACGAGGACGAGCAGGGCGTGGAGTCCGAGGTTGCGGCCGAGGACAAGCCCGCCAAGAAGCCGGCGGCGAAGAAGGCTCCGGCCAAGAAGCCCGCCGCCAAGAAGGACGATGCCGAGAAGGCGGATTCCGACGAGAAGCCCGCGAAGAAGCCGGCGGCGAAGAAGCCCGCCGCCAAGAAGGCCCCGGCCAAGAAGGCGGCCGACACGGCGGAGTGATCGCGCCGAGTGATCATCGCGGTCAGCACGTGATCGCACGGAGGGGCGGATGCTGCGGCATCCGCCCCTTTTCGTATCGAGGGAAGGACGGGGCATGAAGAGCTGGGAAGAACGCGTCGACGAGGTCTGGGCTGACGCCTCCGGCGAGGAGGTCGGCGCGGAGACCATCGCGCGCATCGACGCGCTGGCCGCCGAGCGGGGGGTGGACGACGGACGCGCGGAGTTCGAGCGCGCGGGTGCCCGCGACTCCGCAGGCCGCCCGGCGGAAGCGGTCGCCCTGTACCGGCGCGCTCTCGCGCTCGGCCTCGACGACGAGCACCGTCCGCAGTGCGTCGTGCAGCTGGCGAGCTCGCTCCGCAATCTCGGGGAATACTCCGCGGCGCTCGAAGTGCTGGACGATGAGCAGGATCGAGCGCCGGACGGCCGCTACGGTGACGCCATCGCCACCGTGCGCGCTCTCGTGCTGGCCAGTGCCGGGCGGCCCGCGGCCGGCTTGTCCGTCGCGCTGCTCGCCCTCGTGCCGCACCTGCCGCGCTATCACCGCTCGATGACGGCCTACGCGCTCGAGATCGCCGGCCGCGACACCTGATATGCCGACGGCGAACACGGGCGGAGGGCTCCGTCCGCGCCGGTAGATTCGAATCACCGAAACACGGAAACAGGAGCTGACATGGCTGCAGAACCCCTTGTCGCGACGAGCGTCTTCGACAGGCTGCTCAGAGATCGCATCATCTGGCTGGGCTCGGAGGTGCGTGACGAGAACGCCAACGAGATCTGCGCGAAGATCCTTCTTCTCGCCGCAGAGGACTCGGATAAGGACATCTACCTCTACATCAACTCGCCCGGTGGCTCGATCACCGCAGGAATGGCGATCTACGACACGATGCAGTTCGTTCCGAACGACATCGTGACGGTCGGCATCGGCATGGCCGCCTCGATGGGTCAGCTGCTCCTCACGAGTGGTACCAAGGGCAAGCGCTACATCACCCCGAACGCGCGTGTGCTGCTCCACCAGCCGCACGGTGGCTTCGGCGGAACCGCGAGCGACATCCAGACGCAGGCTCAGCTGATCCTGTCGATGAAGAGCCGTCTCGCCGAGATCACCGCCGGCCAGACGGGCAAGAGCGTCGAGCAGATCAACGCCGACGGCGACCGCGACCGCTGGTTCACCGCCGAGGAGGCGCTCGAGTACGGCTTCGTCGACCACATCCGCGAGCACGCCACCGATGTGACCGGTGGCGGCGGCACGGGCGCCGAGTGACGGATTCGAGGAGACAACGCATGTACACACCCACGTTCCAGTCCGCCGGAAACCTGCCCTCCAGTCGCTACGTGCTCCCGCAGTTCGAAGAGCGCACGGCCTACGGATTCAAGCGCCAGGACCCGTACAACAAGCTGTTCGAGGACCGCGTCATCTTCCTCGGCGTGCAGGTCGACGACGCGTCGGCCGACGACGTCATGGCTCAGCTGCTGGTTCTCGAGAGCCAGGACTCCGAGCGCGACATCACCATGTACATCAACTCGCCCGGTGGATCGTTCACCGCGATGACGGCGATCTACGACACGATGCAGTACGTCGCGCCGCAGATCCAGACCGTCGTGCTCGGCCAGGCGGCCTCCGCTGCGGCGGTGCTGCTGGCGGCCGGCGCGCCCGGGAAGCGTCTGGCGCTGCCGAACGCTCGCGTGTTGATCCACCAGCCCGCGATGGGCGAGGCCGGTCACGGTCAGGCGTCGGACATCGAGATCCAGGCGGCGGAGATCCTCCGCATGCGCACCTGGCTCGAGCAGACCCTCGCCGGTCACACCAAGAAGTCGGTCGAAGAGGTGAACCGCGACATCGATCGCGACAACATCCTCTCGGCCACCCAGGCTCTGGAGTACGGCATCGTCGACCAGGTGCTCACCACGCGCAAGCGCGCCTGAGCATTCGATTCGAACGGGGCGTCGGTCTACGGACCGGCGCCCCGTCGTCGTTCCCGTCAGATGCGCGGCGACCTGCGAGAAACTGCTCATATGAGCATCCGCGTGCACCGAAGAGGCTAGCCGCGTACCCTGAGTGAGGAGAGGAGGATGCCGTGGAAGACGAACTGCTGATGGTCCGGGTCGCCGAGCTGTACTACGACGAGGATAAGACGCAGGACGAGATCGGCGGCCTCCTCAAAGTCTCACGCTGGAAGGTCGGGCGGCTGCTCACTCAGGCGCGCGAACGCGGCATCGTCCGCATCGAGATCGTGCATCCGCGGGCGCGACGCCTCGGCCTCGAGCGCGAGCTCGTCGAGCGCTTCGGGCTCTCCGACGCGGTCGTGGTGCCCTCGCCGGACGGCGATGACGGCACCCTCGAGCGCGTGGCGCAGGCCGCCGCCGACTTCCTCGCCGCGCTCCGCCCGGTTCCGCGCACGCTCGGCGTGAGCTGGGGCCGTACGCTCCGCGCGGTCGCCGAGGCGCTGCCCGTGGACTGGGCGCACGGCGTCTCGGTCGTGCAGCTCAACGGCGGCGTGAGCCTGAACCGGCGCTCCGGGGGCGCCGCCGGCCTCGCCGTGACCATCGCCCAGCGTGGCAACGGTCAGGTGTCGCTCCTGCCGAGCCCGGCGATCCTCGAACGCGTCGAGACGAAGCGCGCGATCGAGGCGGATCGCACCGTGGCGGCCGTTCTCGAGCAGGCGGCCGATGCGCAGGCATTCCTGTTCACCGCCGGCCCCTGCGACGCCACGTCCGCCCACGTCGAGAACGGCTATCTGAGTGCCGCCGACGTCGAGGAGCTCGCCCGCCGAGGCGCGGTCGGCGATGTGCTCGGCCGCTACGTCGACGCCGAGGGGAACATCGTCGACGCTCAGCTCGACGAGCGCACGGTCGGGGTCGCCCTCGACCGACTGCGCGGCGCCCCGCGCGCGATCTTCGTCACCGCCGGCGTCGCCAAGCACGATGTCGCCCGCACCGTGGTGGCCAACGGCCTCTGCGGGGTCGTGGTGACCGATGAGACCACAGCACGAGCATTGTTGGAGGAACGATGACGACCAAGGAACTCGCACGCCGGACGGCGGTGGACGTGCTCGGCGGAGACCCCGACGACGCGACGCTCCGCCGCTTCCTGCACGGACTGCCGGGCGTGGACGCCGTCGGGCTCGAACAGCGCGCCGCCGGGTTGGGCACGCGGTCTATCAAGACCACGTCGAAGGCCTGGGCTCTCGACACGATCATCCGTCTGATCGACCTGACGACGCTGGAGGGCGCCGACACCCCTGGCAAGGTGCGCTCCCTGGTCGCGAAGGCGAAGAACCCCGATGCCGCCGACCCGAGCACCCCGAAGGTCGCCGCCGTCTGCGTGTACGGCGACATGGTCGCGGATGCCGTCGACGCGCTGGGCGCTCAGCACGGCGACCCCGACGACGGGCTGATCTCGGTCGCCGCGGTGGCGACGGCCTTCCCCAGCGGTCGCTCGTCGCTCGCGATCAAGCTCGCCGACACCGCGGAGGCGGTCGCCGCGGGTGCGGACGAGATCGACATGGTCATCGACCGCGGGGCCTTCCTGTCGGGACGATACGGCCTCGTCTTCGACCAGATCGCCCAGGTCAAGGAGGCGTGCCGCCGCGAGGACGGGAGCTACGCCTCGCTCAAGGTGATCCTCGAGACCGGCGAGCTCAACACCTACGACAACATCAAGCGCGCGTCATGGCTCGGCATCCTGGCGGGCGGCGACTTCATCAAGACGTCGACCGGAAAGGTGCAGCCCGCGGCCACCCTGCCGACGACGCTGCTCATGCTCGAGACCGTGCGTGACTGGCACCGCGGCACCGGTCAGCGCATCGGTGTGAAGCCCGCCGGCGGCATCCGCTCCTCGAAGGACGCCATCAAGTACCTCGTGACCGTCGCCGAGACGGTGGGGGAGGAGTGGCTTCAGCCCCACCTGTTCCGCTTCGGTGCCTCGAGCCTGCTCAACGACGTGCTCCTGCAGCGGCAGAAGCTCACCACCGGCCACTACTCCGGCTCCGACTACGTCACGATCGACTGACGGGAAAACGCACATGTCATTTCTGGAATACGCCCCCGCGCCGGAGTCCACGGCGCTGCTGAACCTCAGGGACAGCTACGGCCTGTTCATCGACGGGCAGTTCGTCGATGGATCGGGTGACGGCTTCACGACCATCTCGCCGGCCACCGAGCAGCGCATCGCCGAGATCGCGACCGCCTCCGACGCGGATGTCGACCGTGCCGTCGCCGCCGCGCGACGGGCTTACGAGAAGACCTGGTCGCGTATGAGCGGTCGCGATCGCGGGAAGTACCTCTTCCGCATCGCGCGCCTCGTGCAGGAGCGCGCCCGCGAGCTCGCGGTCGCCGAGAGCCTCGACAACGGCAAGCCGATCAAGGAGAGTCGTGACGTCGACGTGCCTCTGGTCGCCGCCTGGTTCTTCTACTACGCGGGCTGGGCCGACAAGCTCGACCACGCGGGGCTCGGGGCGAACCCGCAGGCGCTCGGCGTCGCGGGGCAGGTCATCCCTTGGAACTTCCCGCTGCTCATGCTGGCGTGGAAGGTCGCCCCGGCTCTCGCCGCAGGCAATACCGTGGTGCTGAAGCCCGCCGAGACCACGCCGCTCACGGCGCTGATCTTCGCGGAGATCCTGCAGCAGGCCGATCTGCCGGCGGGTGTCGTCAACATCGTCACCGGTGCCGGTGCGACCGGCGCCGCGCTCGTCCGCCACCCCGACGTCGACAAGGTCGCCTTCACCGGGTCGACGGGCGTCGGCCGCGACATCGCGCGAGCGGTCGCGGGGACCGACAAGAAGCTGACGCTCGAACTCGGCGGCAAGGCCGCGAACATCGTGTTCGACGACGCGCCCATCGACCAGGCCGTCGAGGGCATCGTGAACGGAATCTTCTTCAACCAAGGGCACGTGTGCTGCGCCGGCAGCCGGCTGCTCGTGCAGGAGTCGATCCACGACGAGGTCATCGATCGGCTCAAGGTGCGGCTCTCGACGCTGCGCCTCGGTGACCCGCTCGACAAGAACACCGACATCGGTGCCATCAACTCGGCTGCGCAGCTGGCCCGCATCCGCGAGCTCAGCGACATCGGCGAGGCCGAGGGGGCCGAGAGGTGGACCGCCGAGTGTGCGATCCCCGAGAAGGGCTTCTGGTTCGCGCCGACCATCTTCACCGGCGTCGAGGCCTCGCACCGCATCGCCCGCGACGAGGTGTTCGGGCCGGTGCTGTCGGTCCTGACCTTCCGTACGCCGGCCGAGGCGATCGCCAAGGCCAACAACACCCCCTACGGCCTCTCGGCGGGAATCTGGTCCGACAAGGGGTCGCGCATCCTCGCCGTGGCCGACCGGCTGCGCGCCGGAGTGGTGTGGGCGAACACGTTCAACCGCTTCGACCCGTCGAGCCCGTTCGGCGGTTACAAGGAGTCCGGATACGGCCGTGAGGGCGGCCGCCAGGGTCTCACCGCCTACCTGAAGGGAGCGTCAGCATGAGCAAGCGTCTGACCGTGCCGAAGACCTACAAGCTCGCCATCGGCGGAGCGTTCCCGCGGAGCGAGTCAGGGCGCACCTACGAGGTGGTCTCGACGAAGGGCGCGTTCCTGGCGAACGCCGCGAAGGCATCGCGCAAGGACGCACGGGACGCCGTCGTCGCCGCTCGCGCCGCGGTGAAGGGGTGGTCGGGCGCGACCGCCTACAACCGAGGGCAGGTGCTCTACCGTGTCGCGGAGGTGCTCGAGGGCCGCCGTGCGCAGTTCATCGACGAGATCATGGCGCAGGAGGGCGTCTCCGACCGGGCCGCCGCGGCCCAGGTCGACGAGGCGATCGACCTGTGGGTCTGGTACGCGGGCTGGTGCGACAAGTACGCGCAGGTCGCAGGCAACGCGAACCCCGTGGCGGGGCCGTACTTCAACATCACGGTGCCCGAGCCCACGGGCGTCGTCGCGATCATCGCGCCGCAGGACTCGTCGCTGCTGGGGCTCGTCTCGGTCGTCGCACCCGCGCTCGTCGCGGGTAACGCGGTCGTGGTCGTGTCCAGCGAGCGGTACCCGCTGTCGGCCATCAGCCTCGCCGAGGTGCTCGCCACGAGCGACGTCCCCGGTGGCGTGGTGAACGTGCTCACCGGCTCGCCGGCCGAGATCGCTCCGTGGCTCGCATCCCACCAGGACGTGAACGCCCTCGACCTCGCCGGCGCCGGAGCGCTCGACTGGGTGGACCTGCAGATCGCCGCCGCTGACACGCTGAAGCGGGTGCTGCCCCCCGGCGCCGTCGTCGCGTCTCCCGAGCGCATCGCCGCGTTCACCGAGGTCAAGACCGTGTGGCACACCAAGAGCATGGTCTGATCTCCGCATCCGCCAGGAGGGTCGGCCCGTCGCACCGCGCGGGTCGGCCCTCCCGACGTTCGGGCGGACACGGACGGCCGCCAATGCGACCCGGTGTCGGATGCAGAGGTTAGGCTCGGAGGACGATCTCTGATCCCCCCACTAGGAGGACGCGCATGGCCCGTATCGGTGAAAGCGCTGACCTGTTCAAGTGCTCGTTCTGCGGAAAGAGCCAGAAGCAGGTGCAGCAGCTCATCGCCGGCCCCGGCGTATACATCTGCGACGAGTGCGTCGAGCTCTGCAACGAGATCATCGAGGAGCGGATGGCCGAGTCGTCCGCCGAGGGCGTCGCGGAGTTCGATCTGCCCAAGCCGCGAGAGATCTTCTCGTTCCTCGAGGAGTACGTCGTCGGGCAGGAGCCCGCGAAGAAGGCCCTCGCCGTCGCGGTCTACAACCACTACAAGCGCGTGCGCGCCCACGGCACGCTCCAGCCCGCCGAGCAGAAGGCGGATGAGATCGAGATCGCGAAGAGCAACATCATGCTCATCGGTCCGACCGGTTGCGGCAAGACCTACCTCGCGCAGACCCTCGCCAAGCGGCTCAACGTACCGTTCGCCGTCGCCGATGCCACCGCGCTCACCGAGGCCGGCTACGTGGGCGAGGATGTCGAGAACATCCTGCTCAAGCTCATTCAGGCCGCCGACTACGACGTGAAACGCGCCGAACAGGGCATCATCTACATCGACGAGATCGACAAGGTCGCCCGCAAGGCCGAGAACCCGTCGATCACCCGCGACGTGTCGGGAGAGGGCGTGCAGCAGGCGCTGCTCAAGATCCTCGAGGGCACGGTCGCCTCGGTCCCGCCGCAGGGCGGCCGCAAGCATCCGCATCAGGAATTCCTGCAGATCGACACGACCAACGTGCTGTTCATCGTGGCCGGCGCGTTCGCCGGGCTCGAAGACATCGTGTCGGCCCGGGTCGGCAAGCACGGCATCGGATTCGGTGCGCCGCTGCACGACAAGGGCAAGGACATCGACCTCTTCAGCGAGGTGCTGCCGGACGACCTGCACAAGTTCGGCCTCATCCCCGAGTTCATCGGTCGCCTGCCCGTGATCGCCTCGGTCTCGCCGCTCGACCAGGAAGCGCTCATCGACATCCTCACCGGGCCGCGCAACGCCCTGGTGAAGCAGTATCAGCGCATGTTCCAGCTCGACGGTGTGGAGCTGGAGTTCGATGACGACGCGCTGCGTTCGATCGCCGACCTCGCGGTCGAGCGCAAGACCGGGGCCCGCGGTCTGCGCGCGATCCTCGAAGACGTGCTCGGCCCGATCATGTTCGAGATCCCGTCGGCCGAAGACGTCGCGAAGGTCATCGTCACCCGCGCCGCCGTCGACGAGGGGGCCCCGCCCACCATCGTGATGGAGCGCAAGCGCAAGAGCGCCTGAGTTCCTTCTCTACGCAGGAGGCCCCGACATCGACGATGCCGGGGCCTCCTGCGTTTTCGTTGTCAGTCCTCGAACGGACGGGCGACGACCTCGCCGGTGCGCGTCTGGAGGACCTCCCACCCGGCGTCGAGTTCAGCGATCGCGCGACCCTCGAGCCAGGTGAGGGTCCAGTGGCCGGTGAGTCCGCGCGCCTCCACCTCGGCGATCGCCGGGCGAAGCGACGCAGGAACCGACGCCGGGGCCTCGGTTCCCGTCGCCCAGCGCGTGCCCAGCTGCATCACGACGCCTCTACCGGAGCGAGCTCGATCGCGGAGACGGCGAACTGCTCGCCCTCGACGAACGACAGGTCGGCGATACGCCCGACGGCCCGCAGATCGTCGGCGGCGGCGCGCAGTGCATCGAGCTTCGCAGCCGGTGCCGCGATCTCGGCACGGCTCACCGGCGTCTTCTGCGAGGCCTTCGCCTCGGTCTTCGCGCGGCGGATGCCGATGAGCGCCTCGCTGGCTGCGGCGAGCACCGCGGTGTCGCCGTCGATGCCCCGCGGCTCCGGCCAGGCCGCCGTGTGGATCGAGCCCTCCTCGAACCACGACCACGCCTCCTCTGTGGCGAATGACAGCACCGGCGCGAGCAGACGGAGCAGAGTCGACAGGGCGAGGCGCAGTGCCAGGGCGGCGGATGCCTGTCCGACGTCGTTCTGGTTGTAGGCGCGTTCCTTGACGAGTTCGAGGTAGTCGTCGCAGAAAGTCCAGAAGAACGCCTCGGTCGCCTCGAGCGCGCGGGCCTGATCGTAGTTCTCGAACGCCGTGGTCGCCTCGGACACGACGCCGTCGAGCGCGGTGAGCATGGAGGCATCCAGCGCGTGGGTCACCTGTGCGCCTTCGGGCACGGGGAACGACAGCACGAACTTCGCGGCATTGAGCACCTTGATCGCCAGGCGCCGGCCGATCTTGACCTGGGTCGGGTTCTGCGGATCGAACGCGGCGTCCGCCCCGAGGCGGCTCGACGCCGACCAGTAGCGCACGGCATCCGACCCGTGGGTGTCGAGGATGTCGGCCGGCGTGACGACGTTGCCCTTCGACTTGGACATCTTCTTGCGGTCGGGGTCGACGATGAAGCCGCTGATCGCGGCGTGACGCCACGGGGAGCGGCCGTCCTCCAGCACCGAGCGCAGCATGGTAGAGAAGAGCCAGGTGCGGATGATGTCCTGGCCCTGGGGGCGCAGGTCGAAGGGGGCGGTGAGGTTCCACAGCTCCTCGTCGCGCTGCCAGCCACCGGCGAGCTGCGGGGTGAGCGACGAGGTCGCCCACGTATCGAAGATGTCGGCCTCGGCGTCGAAGCCGCCGGCCGCTCCGCGCTGCTCCTCGGTGTACCCCGGAGGCACGTCGGTCGTCGGGTCGATCGGCAGCGACGCGACATCGGGCACGATGACGCGGTCGTAGTCGCGCTCGCCGTTCTCGTCGAGGCCGTACCAGAGCGGGATCGGCACGCCGAAGAAGCGCTGGCGCGAGACGAGCCAGTCGCCGGTGAGGCCGCCGACCCAGTTCTCGTAGCGCACGCGCATGAAGTCCGGATGCCAGTTCAGCTCGGCGCCGTGCGCGAGGAGCTGTTCGCGCAGCTCGCCGTCGCGCGCACCGTTGCGGATGTACCACTGACGCGTCGACACGATCTCGAGCGGCCGGTCGCCCTTCTCGAAGAACTTCACGGCGTGCGAGAACGGCTTGCCGACGGCGGTCATGTCGCCCGTCTCCTGCAGCTTCTCGACGATCGCCTTGCGGGCGCTGAACACGGTCTTGCCGCCGACCTCCGCGGCGTACCAGGCGCGGGCGTCACCATCGGCGACCGTCGACGGGGCCTCCGGCAGGAAACGGCCGTCGAGGCCGATCGTGGTCATGTTCGGCAGCGAGTCGCCGCCGGTCGTGCGCAGCTCGCGCCACCAGATGATGTCGGTCACGTCGCCGAAGGTGCAGACCATCGCAGCTCCCGTGCCCTTGTCGGGCTGCGCGAGGTGGTGTCCGTGGATCTCGATTTCGGCCCCGAAGAACGGCGTGCGCACCTTCGTGCCGATGAGGTGCTTGTGGGGACCCTCGGGGTGCGTCACGATCGCGATGCACGCGGGCAGCAGCTCGGGACGGGTGGTGTCGATGGCGATCGACCCCGACCCGTCGGCGAAGGGGAACTCGATGGTGTGGTACGCGGCCTGCTGGTCGCGGTCCTCGAGCTCGGCCTGCGCGATGGCCGACCGGAAGTCGATGTCCCACAGCGTCGGGGCCAGCGCCTGGTACGCCTCGCCGCGCTCGAGGTTGCGCAGGAAGGCGAGCTGGCTCTGCCGGATCGTGTCGTCGGAGATCGTGCGGTAGGTCTGGGTCCAGTCGACGCTCAGCCCGAGCTGACGGAACAGAGCCTCGAACTGCTTCTCGTCCTCGATGGTGAGGCGCTCGCAGAGCTCGATGAAGTTGCGGCGGCTGATGGGCTTCTGGTCGGCCGCACGGCTGGACTTGTTGTCGCCGCCCTCGAACGGGGGAGTGAAGTCGGCCTCGTAGGGGAGCGACGGGTCGCAGCGGACTCCGTAGTAGTTCTGCACCCGACGCTCGGTCGGGAGCCCGTTGTCGTCCCACCCCATCGGGTAGAAGACCGTCTTGCCGCGCATGCGCTCGAACCGCGCCTTGACGTCGGTGTGCGTGTACGAGAAGACGTGACCGATGTGCAGGCTGCCGGATGCCGTCGGCGGCGGCGTGTCGATCGAGTAGACGCCCTCGCGTCCGGCCTGCGCGGCACGCAGGCGGTCGAACAGGTAGGTGCCGTGCTCCGCCCAGGCGGTGTCCCACTTCGCTTCGAGGCCTTCGAGTGCGGGCTTGTCGGGAATCGGGTTCTGCGACGTGTCTGACGCGGACATGAAGGTCTCCTCGAACGATGTATGCGGCACTGTGTGAGCGTGCCTGAGTGTGGGTGTGCGCACCAGTCTATCGAGGGGGCCCGGTGCCCGAGGGATCGGCGGATGCCCGGACAGATCGACTGCGTCCAAAAAACCGCCGTAGACTAATGAGACCCCCGCCCGATCGTCTCGAGGAACCCTCATGCCTGCAGCATCCGTGCGCCGTCTCCTGCCCGCGGCAGCCCTCTTCGCCGCCACCGCCCTGGTGCTCAGCGCCTGCTCCGCGTCGAGCGGCGACAGCGGTGAGGGAGGAGAGCTGGTCTGGTCGATCGAGGGCGCGAACCTCTCGGCCGGGCACATGGACCCGCAGGTCAGCCAGCTCGATGTGTCGGGCATGGTCCAGCGGGCGGTGCTCGACTCGCTGGTGTTCCAGGAGGAGGACGGGTCGTTCTCGCCCTGGCTCGCCACCGAGTGGACCGTTTCTGACGACAGCACCGCGTACACGTTCACGCTCCGTGACGACGTGACGTTCACGGATGGGGAGCCGTTCGACGCAGCGGCCGTCAAGGCGAACTTCGATCGCATCGTCGACCCCGAGACCGCCTCGGCGCAGGCGGCCAGCATGATGGGTGCCGACTTCTACGCTGGTACCGAGGTCGTCGACGACCACACGGTGACGGTGCGCTTCACCCAGCCCTACGCCCCGTTCCTGCAGGCGGCCAGCACCCCGCAGCTCGGCTTCTACTCGCCGAAGGTGCTGAAGGAGTCGGCCGATCAGCTCAAGGCCGGCGGCCCCGGCATCACCGTCGGCACGGGCCCGTACGAGCTGACCGAGTACACCCCCGACCAGGAGATCGTGTACACCCGCAACGACGACTACGCCTGGGGGCCGCACGGCGAGGATGCTCCCGACGTCGAGACCCTGCGCGTCGAGATCCAGCCCGAGGCGTCGGTGCGCGCGGGTGTCGTGAAGAGCGGCGAAGCCGACCTCGCGAGCAACATCCCGCCGAACCTCGCCGGCGATCTCGGCGACGGCATCACGGTCGACTCGATCGAGTACCCGGGGCTGCCGTACTCGCTGTACCTCAACGAGAAGTACGGCGTCTTCTCCGACGAGAAGGTGCGCCAGGCGTTCGCCCGCGGCATCGACGTCGACGCCGCCGTCGAGGAGATCTTCTTCGGCCAGTTCCCCCGCGCGTGGAGCGTGCTCAGCTCGACCACTCCCGGCTACGACGCCGATGTCGAGGGCAGCTGGGCCTTCGACTCCGACGAGGCGAACCGACTGCTCGACGAGGCCGGCTGGACCGAGCGCGACGCCGACGGCATCCGCATGAAGGACGGCGAGCGGCTCTCCGTGCGCTGGATCGCCTGGACTCCGGTTCCAGACGACCGGGCCGCCCTTGCGAACGCGATCCAGTCCGACCTGAAGAAGATCGGGTTCGAGGTCGAACGCGAGGTTCTCGAGCCGGGTGCGTACAACGAGCAGTACGAGCCCAAGACCTTCGACCTCACGGACTGGGGCTTCTCGGGAGTCGACCCCGACTTCCTGCGCTCGCACCTGCACACCGACGGATTCCAGAACGCCTCGCAGGTGACCGACCCCGAGATCGACGGTCTGCTCGAGACAGCGGTCGCGACCAGCGACCAGACCCAGCGCGACGACATCTACACCCAGCTGCAGGAGTGGAACGCGACCTACACCGCGATCGTGCCGCTCTACAGCCCGTCGGCGATCACCGCGGTGGGCGAGCGTGTCGAGGGACTGCAGTACGACCTCTACGGTCGACCGCTGTTCTACGATGTGACGGTCGGCTGACCCGGAGGCCGACACGGCGTGGAGGGAGAGCGGTGAAGGCTGCGCTCGTGCGGATCGCCGGTCTCGCCGCCTCCGTCGTCGTGGTGCTGTGGGGCGCGGCGACCGTGGCATTCCTCGCATTCCGCGTGATCCCGGGCGACCCGGTGTCGGTGATGCTCGGACCGCAGGCCCAGGTCAGCGACGCCGTGAAGGACGGCATCCGCGCCGAGCTCGGACTCGATCGCCCTCCGCTGCAGCAATACCTCGATTACCTCGGCGGGTTGCTGCGCGGCGACCTGGGCGAGTCGTATCAATTGCGGATGCCGGTGACCGAGGTGATCGGGCGGCAGCTCGGCGCGACGCTGCAGCTCTCGGCCCTCGCGCTCGTGATCGCGGTGCTCCTCGCCCTGACGGTCGCTCTGCTGGTGCGCGGCGACACCGCGCGGGGCATCGCCGCAGGCGTCGAGCTCGTCGTGCTCTCGTCGCCGGTGTTCTGGATCGGTCTCGTGCTGCTGAGCGTCTTCGCGTTCGGGCTCGGGTGGTTCCCGGTGTCGGGAGCGCGCAACCCGGCCACCCTGGTGCTTCCCGCTGTCACGCTCGCCCTACCGGTTGCCGCCCTTCTCGGGCAGGTGCTGCGCGACGGCCTCGCGCAGGCCGAGCGGCTGCCGTTCGCCGAGACGGTCCGCGCCCGCGGCGCCGGCCCCGGCTGGTTCACGGTTCGGCACGGACTTCGGCATGGCGCGTCGAGCGCCATCACCCTGACCGCATACCTCACCGGCTCGGTGCTCGGCGGGGCGGTGCTCGTCGAGCAGGTGTTCGCGCGGCCCGGCCTCGGCCGGGTGACGCTCGCCGCCATCAGTGACCGCGACCTGCCCGTCATCACGGGGATCATCCTGCTCAGCGCCCTCGTCTTCGTGATCGTGAACGTGGCGGTGGAACTCGTGCATCCGCTCCTCGATCCTCGTCTGCATGCTGCATCGTCGCGGAGGGCGCGGTGACCCCGGGGCGGCGAGCGCTGCTCGGCGCCGCCGTCGCCGTGCTCGGTCTCGTTCTGCTGGCCGCGACGTTCCCCGCGCTCCTCTCGACCCACGATCCCGTGCTCACCGATGTGCGGGGTGCCCTGCTGCCGCCCAGTGCCGAGCACTGGTTCGGCACCGATCAGAGCGGACGCGACGTGTACTCGCGGGTCGTGTTCGGCGCCGGACGCTCGGTGGGCATCGGTCTGCTCGCCACGGCGATCGCGCTCGCGATCGGTATGGCCGTCGGTGCGCTCGCCGGGACCGCCCCCCGCTGGATCGACGTCGCGCTGATGCGGGTGAACGACGTGCTCATGGCCTTCCCCGAGTTCCTCGTGGCGCTCGTCGTCATCGCCGTACTCGGCCCTGGACCTGTCAACGTCGCGATCGCCGTCACTCTGGCCGCCGCGCCCGTGTACGTCCGCCTCGCTCGCGTGCAGACGCGAACGCTGCGTCTCGCCGAGCATGTCGAGGCGGCGCGCATCCTCGGCGTCCCGCGGGGCGCGGCGTTCCGACGGCACGTCCTGCCGGGCGTCGTCGGAGCGCTGAGCGTGCTCGCGACCATCGGCATCGGCTCGAGCATCCTCGCGGCGTCCGGTCTGAGCTTCCTCGGACTCGGGCCGAGCGAACCGACCCCCGAATGGGGCCTGATGCTGGCCGGAGGCCGGAACGTGCTCGGACAGGCGTGGTGGATCTCGGTGTTCCCGGGTATCGCCATCACGCTCACCGTCGTCGCGGCGACCGTCGTGGGGCGTCTGCTGCGCGCCCGGGCGGAGGGGAGGGAGAGATGACCGCCGCCATCGAGGTCGAGAACCTGCGCATCGTCATCCGCGGCGCGGAGGTCGTGCGGGGCCTCTCGCTCTCCGTCTCGCCGGGGGAGTGCGTCGCGCTCGTCGGGGAGTCGGGTGCGGGCAAGTCGCTCACGGCGCGGGCGCTGCTGGGACTCGCCCCGCAGGGCGCGGTGGTCACCGCCGATGCGCTGCGGATCGACGGAACCGACGTCCGCGGCACGACCGAGCGGTCCTGGCGCCGCCTGCGCGGAGATACGGTCGCGCTCGTCGCCCAGGATGCCCTCGTCGCCCTCGATCCGCTGCAGCGCGTCGGAACCGAGGTCGCGGAGCCCCTCCGGCTGCACGGACGCGGGGGTGCGGGAGTGCGCGACCGTGTGCACGAACTGCTCCGACGCGTGTGGATGCCGGAGCCGGAGCGGCGCGCGCGGCAGTTCCCGCACCAGCTCTCGGGTGGCCTGCGTCAACGCGCGCTCATCGCCTCCGCGCTCGCCGCGGACCCCGCCGCCCTGATCGCCGACGAGCCCACCACGGCTCTCGACGCCACCGTGCAGGCGCGCATCCTCGCCCTGCTGCGCGACATCGCCGACGAAGGGACCGCGGTGCTGTTCATCAGTCACGACTTCGCGGCGGTGCGCCGCATCGCCGATCGGGTGCTGGTGATGCGCGCGGGCGAGGTCGTCGAACAGGGGCCCGTCGACACGGTGCTCGGCGATCCGCAGCATCCGTACACCCGTCAACTCATCGCGGCCACCCTGCACGAGCCGCGCAACACAGATCCCCTGCTCTCGGAACCCGTCCTCACGGTGCGGGGAGTGTCGAAGGCGTTCGGCGAGGTGCCCGCGGTCGTCGACGCGCACGTCGAGGTGCGCGGGGGACGCACGCTGGGTATCGTCGGCGAGTCCGGATCGGGCAAGACGACGCTCGCCCGGCTCATCCTCGGGGTGGAGCGGCCGGATGCCGGCGAGGTGCAGTGGCACGGCGCCCATCGCGTGCAGTTCGTGCACCAGAACCCGCTCGGGGCGTTCGACCCGCGGTGGACCGTCGGACGCTCACTGCGAGAGGCGCTGGCCGCCGGGGGAGTGCCGCGCGCCCTCCGCCCCGTCCGGGTGCGCGCACTGCTCGCCGAGGTCGACCTCGACGAGGGCCTCGCCGACCGTCTCCCCGCGGCGCTCTCCGGCGGACAGCGGCAACGTGCCGCGATCGCGCGGGCGCTCGCCGCCGAGCCGGACGTTCTCGTGCTCGACGAGCCGGTGTCGGCCCTCGACCCGTCGGTCCGCGAACGCGTGCTCCAGTTGCTGCTCCGCCTGCAGCGCGATCGGAACCTCACCATGCTGTTCGTCTCGCACGACCTCGACGTCGTGGGCGCCGTCGCCGACGACGTCATCGTCCTGCAGGACGGGCGGATCGTAGAGAGCGGAGCCGTGGCCGAGGTGTTCTCCGCTCCGCAGCATCCGTTCACCCGCGAGCTCCTCGCGGCCTCCCGCCCCTAAACCCGCCCCCAGCACCCCCACCCCCCCGTGCAGATCTGCAGGATCTCGCAGGCTCGTGGCGTCAGTCGGCACCGGATCGACTCCGCGATCCAGGCGGGCACCATCCGGCGGGTGCGGCACGGGTGGGTGGCTGTACCCGAAGCATCGGCAGGGCTGGTCGCGGCGGCCGAGCAGGGTGTCGTGCTCACGTGCGTGACCCAGGCGCGACGCCTCGGCCTCTGGGTGCATGCGGAGGCACCCTCACCTCAGGTGGGTGCCACTCCGGGAAGTGCGGTGCGCAGGCGTCCGGGGTGCACGTGCACTGGGCGAAGCCGCTCCTTCCGAGGCATCCGGATGCACTGGTCGATCCGATCGAGAACGTCCTCGCTCTCATCGCCGACTGCGAGCCGTACGAACAGGCGCTGGCGACGTGGGACTCCGCGCTGAACAAGGGCCCAGGGGCTCCACCGATGACCAGCGCAAGTACGCAGAAAGGCGAGATCTCGCAGTGGGGGAGGCGAACCGGTGCGAGATCGTGCAGAACTGCGAGATCCTGCGGGTGGCGCGGGCGCGTACACTGGAAACACGAGCATCGATCCGGCCATCACCGGGGAGCTCTCGGAAGAACGGCCTCCGGGCCCAGTAGAACCGAGCGGGGCAGGCCCGTCACAGCCGCAGTGAGAGTGGCGCGACCAGCCAGAACGGGGTGGGAGCGCACGCGGGGTGGTACCGCGGTCCGCACGGATCGTCCCCGCAGCAGCCCACGACGACCACTGCGAGACACGATGACCTACCCGCGTTCCTCCTTCGGACCCGCCGCCGATCAGGCCGCCTCTGTGGCGCCGAGCCCCCGCTTCCCGCAGATCGAGGAGGAGATCCTCGAGTTCTGGAAGACCGACGACACCTTCCGCGCCTCGGTCGAGCAGCGCGAGGGCTCTCCGGAATGGGTGTTCTACGACGGCCCGCCGTTCGCGAACGGTCTGCCGCACTACGGCCACCTGCTCACCGGCTACGCCAAGGACGTGTTCCCGCGCTTCCAGACGATGACCGGCCACAAGGTCGACCGGGTCTTCGGGTGGGACACGCACGGCCTGCCCGCCGAACTCGAGGCGATGAAGCAGCTGGGCATCACCGAGAAGAGCGAGATCGAGGCCATGGGCATCGACGTCTTCAACGCGAAAGCCCGCAGCTCGGTGCTCGCGTACACCCGCGAGTGGGAGGACTACGTCACCCGTCAGGCCCGCTGGGTCGACTTCGAGCGCGGCTACAAGACGCTCGACCTCGGGTACATGGAGAGCGTGCTCTGGGCGTTCAAGACGCTCTACGACAAGGGTCTGGCCTACGAGGGCTACCGCGTGCTGCCGTACTGCTGGCGCGACGAGACGCCGCTCAGCGCGCACGAGCTGCGCATGGACGACGACGTCTACCAGATGCGTCAGGACCCGTCGGTGACGGTGACCTTCCCGCTCACCGGCGCCAAGGCCGAGGCACTCGGACTGACCGCGGTGCGCGCCCTCGCCTGGACCACGACGCCGTGGACGCTCCCGACGAACCTCGCGCTCGCCGTGGGGCCCGACATCGACTACGTCGTCGTGCCCGCGGGTCCGAACGGCGCGGCCGACGTGCACCAGGCCGCGGGCACCGACGACGCCGCGGTCGAGGCATCCGCGCACCGCTATCTGCTCGCCCGCGAACTGCTCGGCGGTTACGCCAAGGACCTCGGGTACGACAGCGCCGAGGAGGCGCTCGCCGCCGTGCAGGCGACCGTGCGCGGCTCCGAGCTGCAGGACGTCACCTACGACCGTCTGTTCGACTACTACGCGGATGCCGAGACCTGGGGCACCGAGAACGCCTGGCGCATCCTCGTCGACGACTACGTCACGGTCGGCGACGGCACCGGCATCGTGCATCAAGCCCCGGCCTACGGTGAGGACGACCAGCGCGTCGCCGGCGCCGCGGGCATCCCCACGATCCTGTCGCTCGACGACGGCGGGCGTTTCCTCCCGACCGTGACCGACGTCGCCGGCGAGCTGTGGATGGAGGCGAACACGCCGCTCGTGCGGATCATCCGCGATGCGGGGCGCCTCGTGCGGCTGCAGAGCTACGAGCACTCCTACCCGCACTGCTGGCGGTGCCGGAACCCCCTCATCTACAAGGCCGTGTCGAGCTGGTTCATCCGCGTGACCGACATCAAGGACGACCTGCTCGCGAACAACGAGCAGATCACCTGGGTTCCCGAGAACGTCAAGCACGGGCAGTTCGGCAAGTGGCTGGAGGGTGCGCGCGACTGGTCGATCAGCCGCAACCGCTACTGGGGTTCGCCCATCCCGATCTGGAAGAGCGACGACCCCGAGTACCCGCGTGTCGACGCCTACGGCTCTCTGGAGGAACTCGAGCGCGACTTCGGCACCCTGCCGCGCAACCCGGAGGGCGAGGTCGATCTGCACCGCCCGTACATCGACGACCTCACGCGTCCGAACCCCGACGACCCCACGGGCAAGAGCACGATGCGCCGCATCGACGACGTGTTCGACGTCTGGTTCGACTCGGGATCGATGCCCTACGCCCAGGTGCACTACCCGTTCGAGAACCAGGAATGGTTCGACTCGCACGCCCCTGCCGACTTCATCGTCGAGTACATCGGGCAGACGCGCGGCTGGTTCTACGTCATGCACGTGCTGTCGACGGCGCTGTTCGACCGTCCCGCCTTCACCGGCGTGAGCTGCCACGGCATCGTGCTCGGCAGCGACGGCTACAAGATGTCGAAGTCGTTGCGCAACTACCCCGACGTCTCGGAGGTGCTCGATCGCGACGGCTCCGACGCGATGCGCTGGTTCCTCATGTCGAGCTCGGTCCTCCGCGGCGGCAACCTCGCCGTCACCGAGGAGGGCATCCGCTCCGGCGTGCGCGAGTTCCTGCTGCCGCTGTGGAACTCCTGGTACTTCTTCGCGACGTACGCCAACGCGTCGGGGCCGGACGGGTACGAGGCGTCGTGGCGCACGGACTCGACCGATGTGCTCGACCGGTACATCCTCGCCCGACTCGGCGACCTCGTGCGCGAGGTGCGCGCCGACCTCGAGGGGCTCGACTCCCCCACGGCGTCGTCCCGTCTGCGCGACTTCGCCGAGGTGCTCACCAACTGGTACATCCGTCGTTCGCGGGACCGGTTCTGGGTGGGCGTCACCGACGATCCGAAGAGCCGGGAGGCGTTCGACACGCTGTACACGGTGCTCGAGACGCTCACCCGCGTCGCGGCTCCGCTCGTACCGCTCATCAGTGAGCGCGTCTGGCAGGGCCTGACGGGCGGCCGCAGCGTGCACCTGCAGGACTGGCCGGACGACGCCGCCTTCCCGCACGCCGACGAGATCCGCGACGCGATGGATGCGGTGCGCGAGCTGTCGAGCGTGGGCAACGCGCTGCGCAAGAAGGAGAAGCTGCGCGTGCGTCTGCCGCTCGCGAGGCTCACCGTCGTCTCGCCGCTCGCCGCGTCGCTCGGGCAGTTCGAGGACATCCTGCGCGAGGAGCTCAACGTCAAGGCGGTCGAGCTCGTGCCGGTCACCGACACGACGGCCGCCGATTACGGCATCGACCACCGGCTGAGCGTCAACGCCCGCGCCGCCGGTCCTCGCCTCGGCAAGGACGTGCAGAAGGCCATCCAGGCGGCGCGCAGCGGCGACTGGAGCGAGAGCGACGGCGTCGTGACGGCGGGCGGCATCGCGCTCGAGCCGGCCGAGTACGAGCTGGTCCTCGAGACGACCGGCCGCCCGGAGGGCGAAGCGCTCGCGATCGTGCCGACCGGCGGCTTCGTGCTGCTCGACACCCGGACGACGCCGGAGTTGGAGGCCGAGGGTCTGGCGCGCGACGTGATCCGCGCCGTGCAGGAGACGCGCAAGAACGCCGGTTTCGACGTCAGCGACCGCATCCGCCTGTGGCTCAAGTTCGAGAGCGTCGACGATGCGGCCGCCGTGGCATCCGCCTTCGACACCGCCGACGTCGCGGGGGAGACCCTCGCCGTCGAGCACGCCCTGTTGCGCGGAGACGCCGCGCTGCAGGACGCGGAGTTCACCGCCGAGATCGCGAAGGGCACGTACGCGAACCGCGACGCCTTCACGATCGCGGTCAGCAGGATCGGAGGAGCCGAATGAGCGCGCGCGACAGGGCGGATGCCGTCTACGAGACCCTGCTCGGGCGGGCGGGAGAACGCTGGGTACAGCCTCGCAAGGAGCGCACCGCGCGCATCCTCGCCTTCCTCGACGACCCGCAGCGCACCTACCGCGTGGTGCACATCACCGGCACGAACGGCAAGACCTCGACGGCACGGATGATCGAGAGCCTGCTGCGCGCGCACGGGCTGCGCACCGGACTCTTCACGAGTCCGCACCTGGAGCGCTTCACCGAGCGCATCATGATCGACGGCGAGCCGATCGCCGACGAGGCCGTGGCCGACGCCTGGGATGAGATCGAGCCGTTCGTCGGCATCGTCGACGCCGAGCTGGAGGCCGCGGGGGAGGAACCGCTCACTTTCTTCGAACTGCTCACGGTGCTGGCCTTCGTGGCGGTCGCCGACGCGCCGGTCGACGTGCTCGTGCTCGAGGTGGGCATGGGGGGCGAGTGGGATTCGACGAACACCGCCGACGGCGACGTGGCGGTCTTCGCCCCCATCGACATCGACCACGCCGACCGGCTGGGCAGCACGATCGCCGAGATCGCGCGCGTGAAGGCGGGCATCATCAAGGATGGCGCGGCCGTGGTCTCGGCGCAGCAGCCGGCTGAGGCGGTCGAGGTGCTGCGGGCGGCCGTCGCCGAGCGCGGCGCCACGATCGCCTTCGACGGCGAGGACTTCGGTCTCGCCGAGCAGAAGCTCGCGGTCGGCGGGCAGCTGCTGACGATCCGTGGGCTCGCGGGGAACTACGTCGAGGAGTACCTGCCGCTGTACGGCGCGCACCAGGGGCACAACGCCGCCCTCGCCGTCGCGGCGGTGGAGTCGCTCATCGGCGGCGGCGGGCAGCGCATCGCCGACGACATCATGTCGGAGGGCCTGCAGGGCGCGACCTCTCCCGGCCGGCTGCAGCTCGTGGGCATCGCCCCGACCGTCGTCGTGGACGCCGCGCACAACCCGCACGGCGCCGCGGCCCTCGCGCAGGCGCTCGACGACAGCTTCGACTTCGACGAGTGGGGCCTCGTGCTCGGCATCCTCGCCGACAAGGATGCGGCCGGCATCGTCGCGCGGCTCGCGCCCGCGGCCGCGCACGTCTTCGCCACCGCACCGGACTCGGACCGCGCCAGCGACGCCGACGCGATCGCCGACCTCGTCGAGCAGGCGGGACAGCGGGCGACCGTGCATCCGTCGCTCGCGGATGCCGCCGACGCGGCACGCGAATGGGCGGCCTCGAACGATCGACGCGCCGTCGTGATCGCCGGTTCCGTCGTGCTCGCGGGTGAGGCGATCGCGCTCGCGGACGACGAGGACTGGAAGTCGGGATGGCGCGCGTGAGTGCGACGGGAGGCGCGCCGCGCCGTGCCCGCGCCCCGCGCACCCTGACGCAGAAGCTCGCGCCGGTGGTGCTGGGCTTCGAGGCCATCGTCGTCTTCCTCGCCGGCTTGACGATCTTCGGACTGCGCTCCCTTCCCGAGGAGGTGCCGCAGTGGTGGGGGATCGTCGGCGGGAGCGTCGTCGGACTGGCGTGCATCGTCGTCGCCGGCATGATCACCCGGCCCTGGGCGATCAACGCGGGGTGGACGATCCAGGCGATCGTGGCGCTGTCGGCGTTCTTCGTTCCCGCCATCCTGCTCGTCGCCCTGATTTTCGGCGGCATGTGGGCGTATGCGACCATCATGGGGGCCCGATTGGACGCACGACGCCCGGCCGGACCCTCCACCGAGACTCAGACAGAGAGTGAATGACATGGCCACCGAAGAAACCCTCGTCCTCGTCAAGCCCGACGGTGTGGCACGCGGCCTCACCGGCGCGATCCTGGCCCGCATCGAGGCGAAGGGCTACGCGCTCGTCGACATCCGCCTCGTCGACCCCGACCGCGACCTGCTCGCCGCGCACTACGCGGAGCACGCCGGCAAGCCCTTCTACGAGCCCCTGATCGAGTTCATGCTCTCGGGACCGTCGGTAGCCATCCGTCTCGCCGGCAACCGCGTGATCGAGGGCTTCCGCTCTCTCGCCGGTACGACCGACCCGACGACCGCTGCGCCGGGCACGATCCGCGGCGACTTCGGTCGCGACTGGGGCCTCAAGGTGCAGCAGAACCTGGTGCACGGCTCGGACAGCCCCGAATCGGCCGCGCGCGAGCTCGGCATCTGGTTCGGCTGAGCCCGCTGCGAACGACGAGAGCCCGCCCCCTTCTTCTCCCGGGGGCGGGCTCTCGTCGTGTCGGCGCTCAGCCGAAGACGATGCGCGTCATCTCGCCCAGGAAGTCGATGCCCTTGGCCTGCGCCATGACGATGATGATCGCGTACGCGACGACCGTGGCGAGGGGGACCCAGACCATGAGCTTGTCGGCGCGCTCCTGCGCCTTCACCGATGAGGTGAACGTGCCGTTGCGCGTGAGATGGAGCATCGTGGCGAAGAACGTCGGGATGGTCACCGCCCACGTCACCATGCACCACGGGCACAGCACGATCAGGTCATAGATGCTCTGCGAGATGAGCCAGCAGACGAAGCCGAACGCGAACGTGATGCCGACACCGAAGAGGGCCCAGAACCAGCGCGCGAAGCGGGCTCCGGAGAGGAGCGCGACGCCCACGACCAGCGGGGCCATCCAGCCGGTGAGGCCGAGCAGGGGGTTCGGGAACCCGAAGACCTCGCCCTGCCATGACCCGAGGTTCTTGCCGCACTGGATGAATGCGCTGAGGTCGCACGAGAGCGCCGCGTCGGGATCTTGCAGCAGGGCGAACTTCTCGACCGTGAGCTGGAAGGCGGCGAACCATCCGATCACGCTCGCGATGATCAACCAGACGGCGTAGACGACGGGGCGGGGGCGCTGCTCGCTCATCTGGGGATTATCTCAGTGACGGCTATGGATGCGACGAGAACGAGCCGGAGAAAAGCGCGGAAGCACGCAGATGCCGCAAACGGAGCCCTTTGGTGCGATAAAGACGGATCGGCCCAAATCGTCCCGCTATTTCTGAAATTAGGCGGAACTCCGGGGTCAACAGTACCAAGGGTGGGCCACAGATCGTGGCCCACCTTGTGGCCCACCAGTGAGTCAGAGACAACTAGACGGAAGGGCTTGCGCTCACTGTGTAGCCGCATGACGGGCACAGTTGAACGATGATCTCTTCCGAGATCGAGCCCTCCAAGGGCGTTCCGTCTTTCGGACACCGGTAACGATCCTCGTAGGGACGGCGCACGTTCTTCTGAAGAATGGTGACGAACCGATCCGCGAAGCCGCCGAGGACGCGGTAGTGGTCGATCAGCTCCTCGATCTCCTGGTAGGTGAACGTGGTGTATTCGACGTGCCGCTCGCCCGACTTCAGGGATCGCTTCATCACCATGACCGCGTTGTCCTGCCACATCCAGACGCCGTGTACGAGCAGATTTCGTGTGCCATTCACGGCGGCTAGTCGGTCAGCGAGCTGACCGGTGACGGGCGGGTAAACCGTGATCGCCCGCACCGCGGCCACGAGGCGCGTTCCACTCGCAGCCCAATCAGGTGTCGATGCCGCCAGATGGGTCGCGTCAGGGTTTGACAGCACGACGGCTTCCCCGAGGACGTCGTCCAGCCACGAGGCATAGAACGTCAACCGTCCGAGTAGGACGGCGACATGGTCGGGGAGCGGTATCCACTCGTCGTGCGGAGCGAAAGCGACGGACATGGCACGACGCTACCGGGTACCCGGCATGCGGCGAGCGCTGGACGGTTAGCGCGAACGCCCTGTTAGCAACCCTGTGGACAGGTTAGAGCGTATGCAGCATCAAAAGGTCCAGGTTAGTGGCTATTTCCGGGCTGCCTCGTCCTGTACTCTGGGCTCAGCGCCCTCTCCGTCGTCAGTTCGTCCTGTACCGCTGGAGGGGGCGCTTCGTCGTTTCCAGAATCAGCCGCTAGCGCGTGACGCTCACTTATTGACGATGGTCACAGACGAGCCCGGCAAGGTATTGCAGGGAGTACACAAATTGTCTCCAGCGCTTGCTGTCGAGCTGCACGCCGACGTACGGTGACACCGACGAGCTGACGGCACGAGTGACCATCGGCAGAGTCCAGCCGAGATGCCGGGGACGTATCCAGACCGGAAGTGAACACACCTTCTGGTCGCTCGTGAGACTCCCGACCGAAACCGAGTCTCAGCCCTTCTCCCTCGTGGGATGACATGCGTGATCCACTCCGGGCGGATCAGCTCACCTCCTCAGGTGGGCAGTGCTGGAGAACTTCATACGGCAGGACCGCGACGTGGCGAACGCACGAGACCCGCTGAGGCTAACGGCGAACAGAGCAAAAGCCCTCCCGATGAGCACAGCTCAGTCGCCGGTCAAGGAACGTCCGGGCGGCGACGATCCAGCACATGAGCATGCTCAACATCCCGACCGTTGGGCGTCGCATGCGCCCGTATTGGCTCCGTCAGTGACGCCGACACCCCTCCTGTGTGCAGATCTCTGTGCACAGGGGGGTATCACCATCGTGACCCCCGCGAGCGGGGAAGAGCGTCGAGTCGAATGGAGAGCTACGCCCTTCCGCGGTTAGCGCGAACGCAGACATAGCTGGGGAGAGCATCGCTCCTCCAAAACGCTTTGGTGTCGGATGGCCGATATCCTTGATATGGAACGCAGCGCGACGATCACGAAGGCCCGACCGGGGCGTCGTTGCGTACTGTGCAGCCATCCTGAGCGGGCTCGGATCGAGTTCGAGCTGACGGCGGGCTCCTCGTCCATCCGGGGCGTTGCGGGGCGACACGGCCTTGCTCCTGAGTCCGTGAGACGTCACGTCCACAATCACCTGTCCGCAGCCGCACAGGCCGCTCTGACGGGCGTGGAGGGCGCACCCGGCCTCACCCTCGCCGGTCGCCTTCTCGACGTCGCAGATCACGCTCGTGATGCTCGTGCAGCCGCCGATGCGAAGGGCGACATGAAGACTGCACTGACCGCTGGGCAGGCGGAGGCGCGGGTCCTCACGGCGCTGACCCCGCTCGACACCCTCGCTCCCGACATCGCCGCGGAGATCGAGGACGCCGGCCATGCCCTGGTGATCCTCGCGACCACAGTGCGCGAACGCCCCGATGTGGCCGACGTGATCGTGGACGTCATGGAACGCCGGGGCCGACACGACTGGGCGGCGATGATCCGGCAGCTCGTCGTCACATCGATTCCAGAAATAGGAGATAGCGCGAATGAGTACTAACACAACCGAGAGCGCTCGCGACCGACTGGCACGTCTCCGAGCTGAAGTGGCCGAGCGCCGCGATGCGGCGAGCGCCGTCCTGCCGGTCAAGCCCGCGGACGTCTTCCACTGCTTGACGAGCGGTGCGACGATTCCGACCGGCCAGGGTTTCCTGAGCGCCAGCCACATCAGCCGGGCGGGCGAGAACGTCATCGTCACGCAGAAGATGATCGACGCCTCGTACAGCGCGTCAGGTTGGAGCTGGATGAACCTCTTGGGGGACGACGACGCCCAGCTCGCGAAGTGGGGGGAGGTCCGCTTCCGGCTGGGTCGAGCCCCTGAGGACGCGCCGACATGGGGAGTCGTGGGCGATGCCGACTGGCGAGAGGCCCGCGAGCAGGCGCGCAAGGATGCGTGGTCGCAGCCGACCGCGCAGGCGCGTGCCGAAGCCCTCGCAGCAGTGAACGCGAGGTTCGGTCCGCCGCCGACGACGAGCACGATCATCAGCACCACGCCGGACCCGTCGATCAAGCTCGCGGCCGAGCAGCAGCGGGCTCTGGACGAGGGCGGCGTGCGCCACGTCAGCCACTATGAGGCCCGCGAGCCTGGAGTGGGTGAGCGGCGATGAGCGGCCCGCCGCACAACAACCGCAACCGCAGCGTGCATGCCGCGGTGCGCGATCTCGTGCAGCTCGCTCTCGACGCACGAGGCATCTCTTCGACGGCCAGGCGAGAGTCCAAGGGGCTGTCGGACAGTCTCGGCGACGACGCGGTCGATCCCGACCTCGCCCTTGTAGGCGTGGACCTGAACGTCTCCAGCAAGCTGACGCACCGGCTCGCACAAGATCTGGATTCGGTATCGCGCGGGGCGCAGATCCGAGGCGTGCCGATCTCGGCATTCGTTCAGTGGAGGGCCGACGAGCAGATCGAGAACGCGTACGTCGTGACCTCCCTTGCAAGCTTTAGCAAGCTCCTTCGAGGCGACCACCTGCCGCCGCCCTGATCCAGGATCTCCTCGTGGTGGAGTCCTTGATCTGCTCGGTCCTCCTCCACCACGAGGCGCGGACGTTCTCGATCACCGTCCGCGAGGGGTCCGCCCGACCGCGTCGCGAACGGCGGACCCCGACACTCTCCGACTGGCCCGTAGCGCCATGGCACGGGACAGCCCACGGGCCAGTCGGACCTCACAACTGCACACAGACCCCCGGCAACCTCTTCCTCCTCCTTGGTAGTTGCCGGGTCCCGCCGCCCAAGTCGTGAGCACGGGCGGCACGGCGACAGGGGCAAAGGGCACGCGAGAGCGTGACCCCTATCGCTGGTGGTCCGCCGAGTGCTTCGTCTCGGTTTCGGCTCGGCGGACCACGCTCTCACCCCGGCCCCCTGACACCTGGAGAGATCATGAAGTCGAATCACGCGCGCACCATCCACGCCTTCAGAGGCTCAGGGCGGAACGAGCCCGGCTACTCGCAGCCCAAGCACCGGGCGCAGCAGCTCCCTGCCGGGCCGGCAGCAGTCACGCTCCCTCCCACGCCTCGTACGCGACCGGAGCGACCCTCAGACGCCCGAACACCCATTGAGGCGCTGGACGGCCTCCTCAGGGCCGCAGCAACTCCGCAGGTGCGTCTGGTGATGCCAAGGTTCAGCAGCACGGCAGGCCCCTGGGTGAGACTTGGCGCGCACGAGACGCGCGTTCCCGTCGATGTCATGGTTGCGATCTCCCGTGCACGCGATGGCCGACACATCGCCGTTGTCGGCCATCTGGATTCGAGCGCTACCCCCGGCAAGGTCCAGGTCCTCGTAGACACCACGGTGGGCGTGCGCGAGCTGGTCGGGCTCACGAGCAACCAGCTCGCGCAGATCCGTGAGACGTACCTGGGGAGGTAGTCGTGCTGGTTACCTTTTTGGATATCCGTCACCAGGTCGTAATGAACGTTCTATACATGAAGGGACCCCTTTATGTATGATTGACGCGTGAGCCCCGCATCCGAGCGCAGCACCAAGGCCCTCCTCTACGTTCGCGTGAGCACGGAAGAGCAGGCCGACAAGGGCGCATCCCTGGAAGCACAAGAACAGGCCCTCATGGTGGAGGCTGTGCGCCGCGGGTACGACTTCGAGGTCGTGCGCGAAGAGGGCAAGAGCGCGAAGAGCATTCAGGGCCGCGACAAGCTCGTGGAGGCGCTGGACCTCCTCGATAAGCACAAGGCCGACGTGCTTATGGCCGTCCGGATGGATCGCCTCTCCCGTGACGTGGGAGACGTCGCCGCTCTCATGCGCCGCAGCAAGCGGAAGGGCTGGGGGATCATCCTCAGCGGCGAACGCATCGACACCACGCCGGATGGAGAGTTTCGGACGCACCTCGACGCCGCCCTCGCTCAGCGAGAGCGCGGAATGATCGGGCTCCGAACTCGCGAGGGCATGGCGCAGCGCAAGGCCGAGGGCAAGCACATGGGCCGCAGCGTGGACGAGGCCTTCTTGCCCACCTACCGGCGCGTGCTGTCCCTTCAGGCGGAAGGAGAAAGCCTGAACGCCATCGCTCGCATGCTCAACAACGAGGACGTGCCCACCGCCAAGGGCGGGAAGTGGTACCCCTCGACCGTTCGCGCCATCGTCACCAGCGAGACCGCGAAGACCTTGTAACACCGGCGCGCACATCGACGGGCGTGCCGCCGATGTAAGACACCTGTCTCCGCTAGCCTCGCCTCAGATCACATCGATGGAGAATGTGGCAGCAGCGAGGGCAGGGGGCCAATGGCATCCGAGATCGTAGGCGGTCAACCAGAAGGAGAATCGTCTCCTCTGTGGTTCGCGAAGGATGGTGCTGAGCTTCTTTACTTCAAGGTGAACCGGAGACCGGTCAAGGGAAATCCAGATCTCTTCGCGCCCGAAGAGGACAAGCTAGCGCACATCGAGCGTGTGCTCAGCTACTACGCATCCGCGGTGAGTGGTCGCAATCCGAAGCGTGAGTGGCGGTTGGGCAATCTGCACTTCGATCACGAACACGGGTACTTCACCGGCCTGCTCGGCTGGTACCGAACCGGAGAGGCCGTCCGCCCAGAGTGGGACGGCAGCACTGGGCAGTGGGTGGATCACATCGTTGAGCAGGAGGAGGGCGCTGTATCCCCGGTAGCGTTCACGCTCGACATGTCCACACTCGGCATCTTGAAGCATCCGACCTTCACCACTGAGAAGAACGTCCTAGACGCGGTCCTGTCGGAGATCTTCAACAAGGGCGAGATCGGCACTGATTTCCCCAGAGTGGTCTGGGGCGTTGAACCCCTTGGTGACGAGGATGACTTCTACGGCTGGCTCGGGTCCGTCGATCAGCTCACCTACCTGTCGATGACGTTCAAGCGGCCTAATCCTGATGGAGAAGCCGAGTTCGATTTCCTCTTCGAACGGCTTGATGAGTTGCGCGCGGAGGTGATCAACGAACGCATCGTCGCGAGAGATCGAGAGGAAGGTCTCGACAAGACGGCGCTCCGCAAGGATCGAACAACGCGCGGGTTCATCTCCGCCGCGATGAGCGCCTTCGGAACCGTCATGGCCCGCGGCTTCAAGGACGGGATTAGGGTGAGGTACGACCAGCGCGACGAGGTGCTGCGCGAGCGTCTCACGGATGTCGGTACCGACATGGATACTGCTACCGAAGCCGTATTGGATGCAGTCGCTCGCAAGGGTGCGGAGCGGAGACAGACGAAGAAACTGAAGCAAACGGATCAGCCGAAGCGCAAGAGGCGGAAGAAGTAAAGGGGTGAGTGGGCATGGGCGAACAGCGACGTGAAGTAGGGTTCTGGACCGCGGTAGGCCACCTCCGCGTATCCGATCTCCTTTCCGTTGAATCGGTGTCAAGCGTGGTACTCGGAGCCGGTCTCGGCGTGTGGATGTTCGTCGTAGGAGACCTCACCTCACGGACCGCTCTTGCGGGCAATTTCCTTGCCGTCGTCGCGGCTCTTCTGGGCATCGTGTTCGCCGGTCTCGCCCTCGTCGTAGCCCTCCTCTCGGAGGCCTATCTTCGTCTGCTCAGAAGTGGCTCAAACGGCCTCCTAGGCTTCTTCAGACCCTTCATGCTCGCTATTGGCCTCCAGGTCTTCACCGTCATCGGCACCGTTGTCTACCTCGCAGTGGCGGGTCAGATCGGCGTGGCGTCTCCGGAGTGGTTGCGTAACGTCGAGCCCTGGGCTTTCGGCGTGCTGGCCGTGTGCTTTGTCGCGTCCTGCCTAGAGCTGGTGGTACTGACGCGCTCCGTTCTGCTCCATGCCCTCCTTCGATCCGAGCTGTCCGGGGTCACTGATCTCGTCGCACAGAAAGAACGCAAGCAAGCGTCGGGACGCGGCTAGCCCCCAGGTAGTCTGCGCCAGCGATCAGTAGCGCGGCAGCTCCGACGGCGCGGGCACCGGTAACTCAGCCCAGCCGAAGTAGCCAGGCCGCAGACCGATCACCTGTCGAGCCCAAGCCACGTGGTGGAGGACCCAGTGTGCGTCCGCTAGGCGTCGGCGCAGGATGTCGCTGTTGATCCGGGCTCGGTGGTCGAGTACCCCGAGCCGGTGATGGTCAGAGTTGTCATAAGTCCAGGCGATGGTCGGCACAGCGTCAGGCTGTGCCGTCATGTCCGTCACGTGAGCGAGCCAGTTTCGGACGCCGCTCACGGCGGCATACGCCTCCTTGAACCGACCCCAATCGGCGGAGACGCCCATGCCCTGAGCCAGACGAGCGAACGCCCTTCCCTTCTTGGAGTCCTCCGTGCGCTTCAGTTCACCTAGCAACCGTGAGCCGTCAAGCGGTCGGTACTCTATGGCCGCATCGCGCACGAAGTACGCGATCTCGTACATTGAGCGGTCGTACAGCACCATCAGATCGAGCATGCCGATTGCGAGCGCACCGAACTCTTCTCGACGGTCTGGAGGGACCGAATCCCCAAGCGTGTACACGGCACTCACTATGCCATTGCGTCACGCGGACGTGGTCCCGCCATACTGAGGGGATGAATCGGGTTGGCCACGTGGTCGTGCTGTTCGCGCTGTCCATCGCGGGGCTCACCGCATGCAGCAGCAGCCTCGCGACCACCCCGGCGTGTGACACCGCCATGATCGCCGCCGAGAACGAGACGGGCGAGAACGAGACCGCCATCCTGGCCACCCTCGATGAGTGCGAGACTGCCGAGGACTGGATCGTCGGCCTCCAGGCGCACCCGACCGCGGGATCGTTCACGTCCTACACGAGAGCCGAGGCAATCGACTTCCTCGACCTTGCGTGCGTCCGGCGCATCGATGCCGTCGTGTGCATCGACGCCGCGGAACACGGTCACCTCAGCTTCGAGCTGGACGACCCACGCCTGCCCGAACTCCAGGTACCGCGCCCCTGAGGACGCTTCAGAGGCCTCTGGAGGCCGCGAACGCTTCCGCACGTGCCAACGCCGCCTCACGCTGTCCCCCGGCCTCAGCGGCTCGTGCGGCACGCTCTCGTGCACAAGTACGCCGCATGAACTCACGTGCCAGTCGCCGCCGCTTCTCATCCGGCGACTCCACGCTCTCGTCCGCGCGGATCTTGACGATGGGAGCGGCGGCATCAATCGTGGCCTGCGCCTGCGCCTGCGCCTGCGCCTGCGCCTGCGCCTGCGCCTGCTCGGCCTCGCGCTCCGCCAGCTTCCGCTGGTGCTTCTCGTAGGCCTTGGCCGACGCCTGCGCGATCTCGATCTCGATCACGAGCCCGACGTCCGTTCGAAACGCGACTTCCGCCTCAGCCCACAATTCTTGCTCCGCCTCTCGCTTCTCCTCCAGGGCTAGAAGGTCATCGAGATCCAATGGCTTGGTCATGAGAACGCCTCCGTCATCTTGGCCACCAGTACGCGGTCGCGTTCTCGGGAGGCGTGCTGGTATCGAAGAGCCGTTCGCATGTCGCTATGTCCTCCACGCTGCATGATCTCGGCCAGGGTTGCTCCGGTCTTGCCGAACTCGGTGAGTGCGAGGCGGCGGATGTCGTGAAGGTTGAAGCTCTCCAGGCCACGGGATGCTCGGATGGAGTTGAAGGTCCGCCGTGCCGTGTCGTAATGCATCCTCCCGCCGCGGCTGTGCATGAAGAGGGGTTCGTCCAGCATCCGGCGCGAGGTGGACAGATGGATCTGAATGGCCTCCAGCGCCTGGGGGAGTAGCGCGAGGTGCCGGATCTGATCGGCGTGGGCTTTCGTGCCTTCCACCATGGTCGTGCCGACGACGTGCGACTTCACGGTGATGTCGCCGTACTCAAAATCGACGTCCTCGACGTTGAGCGCGAGGGCTTCACCGATGCGGCATCCCGACCCGGCGAGGACCCAGAGCAATGCGCGCTCCTGATCGTTCGCTGCGGCCTCTACGAGGACATGGAAGTCCTTGATGCTCCACGTCGGCCTCCGCTTTGACTTCGACGCGCTGACGCCCTCCAGGACGCACGGGTTCGAGTTGATCTCCTCCATGACGACGGCGCGTCGCATGATGAGCGAGAGCACGGCGTACCTCTGCCCATTGCTCGGGGAGCCCTCCGGCAGCACGTGGTTGAACCAACGGTCGATGTCGCGGGATCGGATATCCCGAAGCTTCATCTCGCCGAAGTAGGGCACGATCCAGGTGCGGAGCATGGACTGGTAGTTCGTCCAGGTCGCCGGGGCGACCCTGCGCTTGCGGTCCAGGATGGCCCGCTCGGCGAAGGTAACGAACAGCTCGCCGCCCTTGGCCTTGTCCTCGATGACCTTGGGTACCCTGCCCTGACTCCTCTCGTGTCGAGCCTGGGCGACCACAAGGTCGCGCTCCTCGGGGGTGGCGTAGTAGCCGAGGTCGTCCTTCGTCTTCGTCTCGGGATTCCAGATCCTCGCCCGGTACTTCTTCGTCGTCATAATGTGCGCTCCAATCGGTGGTGATACGCCGTGGAGAGCGCCCTCGTCAGGTGTCTGAGCGGGTCGGTTTGGCCCACCGTCTTTGGCCCATACCTTCGACTCACCTACTCCCGTCTGCGAAGTAGGTTCTTTGCCTCGGAGGTGCGATAATGACCTGTGATGCGGTGTCCGGCCCAGCCGGGACGCGCATCGACGCAGACTTCGGGGCCCATGCCCCTCGCGACCAGAGCCACGAGCCGGCCGCACTTCGAATGAGTTCGCGGCACCCGCGGGTACCGCACGAGATTTCACGGAGCACCCCCGGGTGCACGTGCAGGGAGTACGCCAGAGATGGCCGATGAGAACAATGACAACAACGCCCCTACTCTCGACTTCCCGGCGGATGCCGCGGAGGAGCTGACGGAGCCCACGGCTCCGGATGCCGAGGCCGCCACGGATGACGCGGACGCGCCGGCCGATACCTCTCCGCGAGAGGATGCTCCGCGCCAGGCCGCCGACGCGCCCGCGGAGGATGCAGCGCCGACAGAGGATGCAGAGCCGGTCGCGGAGTCCGTTCCGGCGGAGGATGCAGAGCCGGTCGCGGAGCCCGCTCCGGCGGGGGATGCAGAGCCGGTCGCGGAGCCCGTTCCGGCGGAGGAGGCGGCACCGGCCGAGGAGTCCGCTGCGGCGGAGGAGCCCGCCCAGGTGGAGGATGCGGCGCCGGCCCCGAGCGACGAGTCGACGCAGGACCAGACGGCGTCGACCGAGCAGCCGGCGTCGACCGAGCAGCAGGCGAAGAACGGGAAGCCGGTCGCGGAGCCCGAGCCGGCCAAGCGCGCACCGATCACCGCCGTCTCGCTGGGTCTGCTGCCCGAGGTCTTCGTGTCGCAGGTGTCGACCCGGCTGCACTTCTACGCACCCGAGATCGTGCCCCTGCCGGCGCGACCGGGACGCGACTCCGCCCCCGCGGATCGCGACCTCGACGACAGCGAGGGCGGCCGTCGCGGTCGTCGTCGTCGCGGCGGTCAGGACACCGATGAGCCCCGTGAGCAGCGCGAGCCCCGTCAGCGTCAGCGCGTGGTGGAGTACATCACCGAGCCCAAGGCCATCAAGGGTTCGACGCGCCTCGAGGCCAAGAAGCAGCGCCGCCGCGATGGACGCGACGCCGGTCGCCGCCGCCCCGTGGTCACCGAGGCCGAGTTCCTCGCCCGCCGCGAGTCGGTCGACCGCAAGATGGTCGTGCGCTCGAAGAACGGCCGCACCCAGATCGGCGTGCTCGAGGACGGCGTGCTCGTGGAGCACTACGTCGCCCGCAACCAGGACGCGTCGCTCATCGGCAACGTGTACCTCGGCCGCGTGCAGAACGTGCTGCCCAGCATGGAGGCCGCCTTCGTCGACATCGGCCGAGGCCGCAACGCCGTGCTCTACTCGGGCGAGGTCGACTGGGACGGTGTCGAGACCGGCAACCAGCCCCGTCGCATCGAGCTGGCGCTCAAGCCCGGCGACCGCGTGCTCGTGCAGGTCACGAAGGACCCTGTCGGTCACAAGGGCGCCCGCCTGACCAGCCAGATCTCGCTCCCCGGTCGCTACCTCGTGTACGTGCCCGGCGGGTCGATGAACGGCATCAGCCGCAAGCTGCCCGACAACGAGCGGGCCCGGCTCAAGCGCATCCTCAAGGAGGTGCTGCCGGAGTCGTCGGGCGTCATCGTGCGCACGGCCGCCGAAGGCGCCACCGAGGATCAGCTCACGCGCGACGTGCAGCGTTTGACCGCGCAGTGGGAGCACATCCGCACGCAGGTCGAGACGCAGCAGGCCCCCGCGCTGCTGCACGCCGAGCCCGACCTGCTGGTGAAGATCGTCCGCGACGTCTTCAACGAGGACTTCACGAAGATGCTCATCCAGGGCGAGGACTCGCAGCGGACCATCCGCGCGTACCTCGAGGGTGTCGCGCCCGACCTGCTGGAGCGCGTCGAGGCCTACGAGGACGAGACCGACCCGTTCGATGCCTTCCGCATCACCGAGCAGATCGAGAAGGCTCTCGACCGCAAGGTGTGGCTGCCCTCGGGCGGCTCGCTGGTGATCGACCGCACCGAGGCGATGACCGTGGTCGACGTCAACACCGGCAAGTTCGTCGGTTCGGGCGGCAACCTCGAAGAGACCGTCACGAAGAACAACCTCGAGGCGGCCGAGGAGATCGTGCGTCAGCTGCGCCTGCGCGACATCGGCGGCATCATCGTCGTCGACTTCATCGACATGGTGCTCGAGTCGAACCGCGACCTCGTGCTGCGCCGTCTGATCGAGTGCCTGAGCCGCGACCGCACGAAGCACCAGGTCGCCGAGGTCACCTCGCTCGGCCTCGTGCAGATGACCCGTAAGAAGCTCGGCCTCGGCCTGCTCGAGACGTTCAGCGAGGCGTGCGAGGTCTGCGCCGGGCGTGGCGTGATCGTGCACCACGACCCGGTCGTCAAGCACCGTTCGAACGGCAACGGCAACGGCGGTGGCAACGGGAACGGCAACGGCGGACGCCGCCAGCGCGGCGGCAACCAGAACCAGAGCCAGAACAGTGCTCCCGCAGCGCCGGTGACGCACAGCATCCCCGAGGGTGCGAAGTCCGCGCTCGCGCAGATCGCTGCGTCGACCCGCGGCGCGGCGGAGGATGCTCCGACCGAGGCGCCCGTCGTCGAGGCCGCCGCTCAGGCCGAGGCCCCCGAGCGGGCCAAGAAGCCGCGCAAGAAGCGCGGGGGAGAGCGCAAGAGTGCTCCGCGGAGTCCCGCGGAGCAGTTGCTCGACTCCGTCCTCGACGCGCTGCCCGAGCCGAAGGCGCCCGGTCAGGGTCGTGGACGGCGCCGGGTGAGCACGGCAGCCCTCACGGGGACGCCGGTGTCGGTGAACGGCGAGTCGTCAGCGCCGGTCGCGCCCGCGAACCCGGAGTCCTGAGGCGATCAGCCGGCGCGTGAGCTCTTTGCCGCCCACGCGCCGGGCCCCTTCGGCCACGAGCCGCTCGATGCTCTCTTCGGGGACGTCGTAGTGGTCGCGGTCGAAGGCGCGCGCCGGCAGGTCGTTGCGGCGCGCGAACGCGTGCAGCTCGTCGAGGCTCTCGTCGCTCACCAGGTGCGCCCAGAGCCGTCCGTGGGCGGGCCAGACGGGGTCGTCGACGAGAACGGTCATCCCGCCAGCCTAGAACGCGGCACGCCGCTCGGCTCGCTTTGCGAGGAGCCGAAGCATCCGGTAAAGTAGTCCCTTGGTGCGTAAGCCGCGTCGACCTCGTCGGCCGAAGCGGAGAGTCTTGCCTTCGCACCCGCCGCCCCGCGGTGCATGCAAGCAACAGTCTTCCCGTGAGATTCTCGGAGCCTCGAGCTCCCCAACGAAACAGGTATGAAGTGGTTTACGCAGTAGTGCGCGCCGGTGGGCGGCAGGAGAAGGTCGAGGTCGGCACGATCGTTCAGCTCGACCGTGTTCAGGCTGCCTCGGGCGAGAAGATCGAGCTGCCCGCCGTGCTGCTCGTCGACGGCGCCTCAGTGACCACCGACGCCGACGCTCTGGCGAAGGTCAAGGTCACGGCTGAGGTCATCGGCAACCTCCGCGGCCCGAAGATCATCATCCAGAAGTACAAGAACAAGACCGGCTACAAGAAGCGTCAGGGCCACCGCCAGGAGCTCACGCGCGTCAAGATCACCGGCATCAAGTAAGACCGAGGAGACCAGGACATGGCACACAAAAAGGGCGCGAGCTCAACCCGTAACGGTCGTGACTCCAACGCACAGCGACTGGGCGTCAAGCGCTTCGGCGGCCAGCAGGTCAACGCCGGCGAGATCATCGTCCGTCAGCGCGGCACGCACTTCCACCCCGGTGTGAACGTCGGCCGTGGCGGCGACGACACGCTGTTCGCCCTCGCTGCCGGCGCCGTGCAGTTCGGTGCGAAGGGCGGCCGCAAGGTCGTCAACATCGTCGCTGCGGGCGAGTAACACTCGCACAGCACACGACTTCCGGACGGGGCGGGCTTCGGCTCGCCCCGTCCGCGTATCTGCCCTCCGGCACCGGAGGGCGGGAAGCTTCAATCAAGGAGACCGAGACATGGTCACGTTCGTCGACACCGTGACGCTGCACCTGCGTGCAGGTAAGGGCGGCAACGGATGCGTCTCGGTGCACCGCGAGAAGTTCAAGCCGCTCGGCGGCCCCGATGGCGGTAACGGCGGAGACGGCGGAGACATCGTGCTCGTCGCCGACACGCAGACCGGCACGCTGCTCTCGTACCACCACTCGCCCCACCGCTCATCGCCGAACGGCGGTTTCGGCATGGGTGACCACCGCTCCGGGTACGCCGGCGAGACGCTCGAGCTCCCCGTGCCCGTGGGCACCGTGGTGAAGTCGCCCGAGGGCGAGGTGCTCGTCGACATGATCGAGCCCGGCCAGCGGTTCGTCGTCGCCCAGGGCGGGCAGGGCGGTCTCGGCAACGCGGCGCTCGCCACTCCGAAGCGCAAGGCCCCGGGCTTCGCGCTGCTCGGCACCCCCGGTTTCGAGGGCGACGTGGTGCTCGAACTCAAGACGGTGGCCGACGTCGCGCTCGTGGGGTACCCGTCCGCCGGGAAGTCGAGCCTCATCGGCGCGATCTCGGCAGCGCGGCCCAAGATCGCCGACTACCCGTTCACGACCCTGCATCCGAACCTCGGCGTCGTGCAGGCCGGGGATGCGCGGTACACCGTCGCGGACGTGCCCGGTCTCATCGAGGGTGCGAGCGAGGGGCGTGGTCTCGGACTCGAGTTCCTCCGCCACGTCGAGCGCTGCTCGGCGCTGCTGCACGTGCTCGACTGCGCCACGCTGGAGCCGGGACGCGACCCGATCTCCGACCTCGACGTCATTCTCGCCGAGCTGGCGGCCTACGAGGTGCCGGAGGGTCAGACGCCTCTGCTGGAGCGTCCGCAGCTGGTCGCGCTGAACAAGGTCGACGTGCCCGAGGCGCGCGACCTCGCAGAGCTGGTGCGCCCCGAGCTCGAGGAGCGCGGGTTCCGCGTGTTCGAGATCTCGACCGTCTCGCACGAGGGCCTGCGCCCGCTGACCTTCGCCCTCGGTGAGATCGTCGAGAAGCACAGGGCTGAGCAGGCCGCTGCCGAGCCCGCGATCGAGCGCGTCGTCATCCGCCCCCGCGGGTCGAAGAAGGAGTTCACGATCCGCGTCGAGGGTGGCACGTACGGCAACGTGTACCGCATCCTGGGCGAGAAGCCGGTGCGCTGGGTGCAGCAGACCGACTTCCAGAACGAGGAGGCCGTCGGATATCTGGCGGACCGGCTCGAGAAGCTGGGCGTCGAGGACGAGCTGTTCCGCCTCGGAGCCGTTCAGGGTTCCACGGTCGTCATCGGTGAGGGCGACAGCATCGTCTTCGACTGGGAGCCGACCATGACCTCGGCTGCGGAGCTCATGACGGCGCCCCGAGGCACCGACCCGCGACTCGCCCCCAACTCCCGCCGCACCACGTCCGAGCGCCGTGAGCACTACTACGAGCGCATGGATGCCAAGGCAGCCGCTCGCGCCGAGGCGGAGGAGCGCCGTCTCGCCACCCGCGAGGCCGACGAGTGACCGCGCGCTCGCGCGCTGATCTCGCGACCGCCTCCCGCATCGTCGTGAAGGTCGGGTCGTCGTCGATCAGCGGCGACGCGGCATGGCGCATCCCGGTCATCGTCGAGGCACTCGCCCGGGCGCACGCCCGAGGCGCCGAGGTGGTGCTCGTCTCGTCCGGAGCGATCGCCTCCGGCATCCCGTTCCTCCGTCTCGATCAGCGTCCGACCGATCTCGCCACGCAGCAGGCCGCGGCCGCAGTGGGGCAGAACATCCTCGTCTACCGCTATCAGGAGGCGCTTCGCCCCTTCGACATCGTCGCGGGGCAGGTGCTGCTCACGACGGGCGACCTCGAGAACCCGACCTCGCGCAGCAACGCCCGCCGGGCGATGGAGCGTCTGCTCGGGCTGCGGGTGCTGCCGATCGTGAACGAGAACGACACGGTCGCCACGCAGGAGATCCGCTTCGGCGACAACGACCGGCTCGGGGCGCTCGTCGCGCAGCTCATCGAGGCCGACGCGCTCGTGCTGCTCAGCGACATCGAATCGCTCTACACCAAGCCGCCGTCCGATCCGTCGGCGCAGCCGCTCGACGTGATCGCCGCGGACGCCGATCTCGGCGGGCTGGAGTTCGGTGCCACGGTCGTGAACGGAGTGGGTACCGGCGGTGCGGCCACGAAGGTCTCGGCCGCGCGTCTCGCCGCGGCATCCGGGATCGGCGTCCTCGTGACGAGCGCCGACCTGGTGGGCCGGGCGCTGGCCGGAGAGAGCATCGGAACGTGGTTCGAGCCCGCACTCTGAGGGCTCGCACGCGCCTCTAGACTGGGCGGATGACCGACCAGACCCCGCAGGCGCGCCTGGAGCGCGCGAAGGACGCCTCCCGTGCGACGGCGGCCCTTACGAGCGCCGACAAGGCCCGCGTGCTCGAGGCGATCGCCGCCGGTCTCGAGCGTGACGCCGAACGCATCATCGCGGCCAACGCGGTGGACATCGATCGCGGGAGGGAGAACGCGATCGGCGATTCGCTGATCGACCGGCTGCGTCTCGATGAGAAGCGTGTGGCCGCCCTCGCCACCGCCGTGCGCGAGGTGGCGGCGCTTCCCGACCCGGTCGGGCGCGTGGTCGGCGGCCATCGGATGCCCAACGGCGTCATGCTCGAGCAGGTCAGGGTCCCCTTCGGCGTCGTCGGGGCGATCTACGAGGCCCGCCCCAACGTCACGGTCGACATCGCGGCGCTCGCCCTCCGCTCCGGCAACGCCGCGGTGCTGCGCGGCGGCAGTGCGGCGCGCGAATCCAACACGGTGCTGGTCGACGTCATGCGCGAGGCCCTCGTCGCGGCAGGGGTGACCCCGGAGGCGATCCAGACCGTCGACGACTTCGGCCGGGAGGGTGCGACGGCCCTTATGCAGGGGCGCGGCTACATCGACGTGCTCGTGCCGCGGGGGAGTGCCGGTCTCATCGAGACCGTCGTGACGCAGTCGACCGTGCCGGTCATCGAGACCGGCGCCGGCAACGTGCACATCTTCCTCGACGAATCGGCACCGGACGACTGGGCCAGGGACATCGTCATGAACGCGAAGGTGCAGCGCCCGAGCGTCTGCAACGCCGTCGAGACCGTGCTCGTGCACCGCCAGGCCGCACCGCGACTGGTGCCGCTGGTCGCCAGCGAGCTGCAGAGCGAAGGGGTAGCGATCCACGGAGACGACATGGTGGTCGGACTCGTCGCGAGCGTCATCCCCGCCACCGAGGAGGATTGGAAGACCGAGTACCTCGGCCTGGAGATCGCGATCAAGGTCGTCGACTCGCTCGACGACGCCCTCGACCACATCCGCCGCTACAGCACCGGGCACACCGAGTCCATCGTCTCGACGGATGCCCGCAGCATCGAGCGCTTCCTCGCCGAGGTCGACTCGGCGGTGGTCATGGCGAACGCATCGACGCGGTTCACCGACGGCGCCGAATTCGGGTTCGGTGCCGAGGTCGGCATCTCGACGCAGAAGCTGCACGCCCGCGGACCGATGGGGCTCGCCGAGCTCACCAGCACGAAGTGGCTGGCGCGTGGGGCGGGGCAGACGCGCGCCTGAGGGCTAGACTGGAACGCGCTGCACCGAGTCAGGTCACGAAACGGAGAAACGATGAATCTCATCGCACAGGTCGCGATGGCTGCCGCCGAAACCGAGCACCACGGCAACGTGGCCCTCGAAACGCTGATCTTCGGCGTGATCGCGGCGATCGTCTTCGCGTTCCTCGGCTTCGTGACGCTGTCGTACCGCCACGTCGCCAACCGTCACTCCGCCAAGGCCGACGCCTGGGCTGCGAAGCACGGCAAGGACGGCCACGAGGCGGCAGGGCACGGCCACTAAGGCACCATGGAGACCGCGACCTCGCGCGCTCCGCGCATCGGCGTGATGGGCGGGACCTTCGACCCGATCCATCACGGACACCTGGTCGCGGCGAGCGAGGTGGCGCACTCCTTCGATCTCGACGAGGTCGTCTTCGTCCCGACGGGGCGGCCGTGGCAGAAATCGGACGTGACCCCCAGCGAGCACCGCTATCTGATGACGGTGATCGCTACCGCATCCAATCCCCGCTTCACCGTGAGTCGCGTCGACGTCGACCGGGCGGGACCCACCTACACGATCGACACGCTGCGCGACCTGAAGCGCGAGCGCCCCGATGCCGAGCTGTTCTTCATCTCGGGTGCCGATGCCGTGGCGCAGATTCTCAGTTGGAGAGACCATGATGAACTGTGGGAGTTGGCCCACTTCGTCGCGGTCTCGCGCCCAGGACACGTTCTGAGCACAGACGGCCTCCCGAGCGACAACGTGAGCCAGCTCGAGGTGCCGGCCCTGTCGATCTCGTCGACGGCCTGTCGAGAGAGGGTCCGAGAGGATCAACCGGTGTGGTACCTCGTCCCCGACGGGGTCGTCCAGTACATCGCGAAGCATCATCTGTATCGGAGCAAGGCATGAGTACATCGGATCAGCAGGGGCACGGTCCGCTGACGCGCAAGCAGTTGCGTGAGGCGCGGCAGACCGGCGCGACCCCGGTGATCACCGACGAGATGGCCGAGGCCGCGCAGGAGTCCGACGCCGCGGCCGTGCACGAGTCCGACGCAGCGCCGGCACAGGAACCCGCCGCGGCGCCCGCGCGGGAGCCCGTCGCGCAACCGGACGCGATCGAGGCGGCGGATGCCGTGTCGCCCGGAGACGATGACTCGTCGACGGCCGGGGCGGCGCCGCTGACCCGGCGCCAGGCGCGCGAGCAGGAGCGCATCCGCACGGCATCGGTGCCGGTGATCGACGGGACCGAGCAGGAGCAGCCTTCCGTGGTCTCCGAAGTGCCGACGTTCGCGCCTCCGGCGACCGTTCCGACCGGTATCGACGACGCGACCGGTTCCGGCGACGACCTCGATGACGATCTCGACGACGACGAGCAACTGGTCGCGACCCCCGTGAGTGCCTCGGATGCGGCCGCGGCGTCGCGCGAGACGCCGGTCGACGCGGTCGTCGTCGACGGATCCACGCCCGCCGGAGCCGATGCGGTCGGCGAGGATGCGCCCGCTGACGATGCTGATGCTGACACCGCCGACGACGACGCGGCCGACGTGGTCGAGGTCCTCGGCCTCGAGACGAGCGAGACCGACGACCTGGTCGACGAAGACGACGACGACGAGCCCCTCGCCGAAGGTGAGACGCCGGTCGTGAACCCGGCTTTCGGGGAGGCGGTCCTCGAACAGGATCGTCCCGCCTTCACGCCGTCGTTCGACGACCTGATCGCCTCGGGCGACTCGACCGGCTCGCACACCGCGCCCAGCGCATTGATCTTCACCCCGTCGCCCGGCGAGGGCTCGCTCTCGGGTCCCGTGGCGTCCACGGGAGAGATCCTCGTCACCGGGTCGTACGAGCTGCCCCGCGGCCTCGGATCTCAGGGCCACGCGCACGGTGTTGCCGACGGCAAGGACGTCGACGCCGTGCTCATCGACGGCGAACTGGCGCCTGCATCGTCGCCCACGCCGATCGCCGCCAGCTCAGCGGTGAGCACCATCAAGCCCGCCGGAGAGATCATCCGGCCTCCCGCGCCCGAGAAGGGCAACCGACTCATGCTGGTCCTGGCGATCGTCGCCGGCGGCCTGGCGCTCGCTCTCGCCGTCGCCCTCGGGGTGGCCTTCACCACGAATGTGTTCTGATGCAATCACCTGAAACCGCCGACCGCATGCTCCAGATCGCGGCGGCTGCCGCCGTCTCCAAGGGCGGTGAGGATCTCGTCGCCCTGAACGTGTCCGAGCCGCTGCCGCTCGTCGACATCTTCCTGCTCGTCACCGGAAACAGCGAGCGTAACGTCGCCGCGATCGCCGACGAGGTGGAAGACCGCCTGATCGAGGCCGGGCACAAGCGCGTTCGCCGCGAGGGCCGCGCAGAGGCCCGGTGGGTGCTGCTCGACTTCGGTGACTTGATCGTGCACGTCTTCCACCAGGAGGAGCGCGTGTACTACGGTCTCGAGCGCCTGTGGAAGGACTGCCCCGTCGTACCGATCGAGCTGCCCGAGACCGTCGCGGGCGAGTGAGCCACGCGGCCGGTCACCGGCCGGTCACGCCGTGAGACGTGTGCGTCGTTGCAGCATGCCGCGTTCGGCGCGCGTCTGCGGCGGGATCGCCGACAGCAGCGACCGGGTGTACTCGTGCTGCGGGTCGCGGTAGACCGTCTCGGTCTCGCCGACCTCGACCATGTCGCCGCGGTACATGACGGCAACCCGGTCGGCGATGTGGCGAACAAGCGACAGGTCGTGCGCGATGAAGACGATCGACATACCCAGACGTGCCCGCAGGTCGCACAGCAGGTCGATGATCTGCGCGCGGATCGACACGTCGAGCGCCGACACGGGTTCGTCGCAGACCAGCACATCGGGGTCGAGCGCGAGCGCACGAGCGATGCCGATGCGCTGACGCTGCCCGCCGGAGAACTGGTGGGGAAAGCGCGACCCCATCTCCGGGGTCAGCCCGACCAGTTCGAGCAGCTCGGCGACGCGCGCGCGGCGGCTCGCCGGGGTGCCGGTGCGTGTGGCGGCGAGTGGCTCTGCGATGATCTGCTGCACCGTCATCCGCGGGTTCAGCGACATGTACGGGTCCTGGAAGACCATCTGCACCCCGCGTCGAAGAATCCTGCGGTCTTTCAATCGCCCGCGCGTGACGTCCTGATCGCGGTAACGCAGCGTCCCGGCGTCGGGGGAGTCGAGCCCGACGAGCATCCGGGCCAGCGTCGACTTGCCGCTGCCCGATTCGCCGACGACGGCGAGGATCTCGCCGCGTCGTAGCGCGAGGTCGACCCCGGCCACGGCGGCGACGCGATGCGCGCGCCGGCCAGACCCCGAGCGGAACGTGCGTTCCAGGCCCCGACCCTCGAGGATGGGTGCTTCGCCGTCGACGTCCGCGGCCGCGCTGACATCGCGAGGCAGGGAGTGCAGCAGCTGCAGGGTGTACGGATGCTGAGGGTCGGTGAGCACCGCATCGGCGCTCCCCGCCTCGACGATACGTCCGGCGCGCATGACGGCGACCTGGTCTGCGACCTCCATGACCACACCGAGGTCGTGCGTGATGAGCAGCACTCCCATGCCGAGGCGATCGCGCAGCGAGAGGAGCAGGTCGAGGATCTGGGCCTGCACGGTGACGTCGAGGGCCGTCGTCGGCTCATCCGCGATGACCAGGTCGGGCTCGAGCGCGATCGCCATCGCGATGAGGATGCGCTGACGCTGCCCGCCCGAGAACTGATGCGGGTAGTCGTGCACGCGCTTCTCCGGGCTGGGGATGCCCACCAGCGTGAGGAGCTCGACCGCGCGCGCCTCGGCGGCGCGTCGAGTCGCCGGGCGGTGCGCGCGGATGAGGTCGACGATCTGATCGCCGATGCTCAACACCGGGTTGAGCGCGGAGAGGGCATCCTGCATCACGAGGCTCACCTGCACGCCGCGCAGACGACGATGCTCCTCGCCGGACAGTCCCAGAAGATCCACGCCGTTGAGCGACAGCCGTGCCGCCTCGACATCGTCCTTCGCCAGCAGCCCCATCACGGCGCGAGCGGTCATCGACTTTCCCGACCCCGACTCACCGAGCAGGGCGAAGATCTCGCCGCGGCGGACCGCGAGGTCGATGCCGTCCACCACGCGGTTGCGTCGGCCGTCGGACGAGAGCGTCACGGTGAGGCCCTGCACGTCGAGGACGGGAGCGGGATCGGTGGCGGGCGTGTTCTCCATAGACGCCATCATGCCAGGAAATCGCTCTGAATTGTTTCGAACAAGAAACATCTCAGCCGAAAATCATCACAACAGTTGACGTTAGCGCCGAAATCTGTGAGATTCGAGGAAATCTCCCGCCGACTGCCGGCGGAGTCACCCGCACCACCGAGACGAAGGAGCGCATCCGTGCTCGAACCAGCAGACCGTTACACCGGGTACACCGCCTACGAGTACCTGGAGGCAGGTAAGGACTACCGCGAGTTCCGCTACGCGGCGCAGATCGGCCGTGTGCCGGCCTACCAGGGCCTCGAGCTCAGCGACGCGCAGAAGGAGCGCACCGAGCGCCTGCTGCGGGAGGAGACCGTGATCTCCCTCCACGAGCACGTGCAGGTCTTCCCCGAGGACATGGGCGAGCTGCGCGACCACATCCGTCAGGGTCGCGAACCCACCGGTTACCAGGGGCTCTCGCGTTCGGGCCTGACCGCGGTCTTCGACAACGGCATGGACGGCACCTGCTGCATCTCGAGCGACGCGGGCTGGAAGTACCAGGACGTGCTGTTCGACCTGGGCGTGCGGATGGCCGACCTCGCCCATCAGGACTTCGTCATCAAGGCCGAGTCGATCAAGGACATCCGGCACGCCGCCGAGACGGGGCGCGTCGCGCACATCTTCGCGCTGGAGGCGTCGACGATGATCGAGAACGAGGTCGACCGGCTCGACGTGCTCTACGGGTTCGGTGTGCGGCAGATGGGCATCGCGTACTCCGAGGCGAACATGCTCGGCGGGGGGCTCAAGGAGCGTGGCGACGGCGGCCTGACGTACTTCGGCGAGCGCGCCGTCGAGCGCATGAACAAGCTCGGCATCGCGATCGACATCTCGCACTCGGGAGACCAGACCTGTCTCGACGTGATCCGTCACTCGAGGGTCCCGGTGTTCATCACGCACGCCGGTGCGCGCGGGCTCTGGCCGACGAACCGCATGAAGACCGACGAGACCATCATCGAGTGCGCGAAGCGCGGCGGCGTCATCGGCATCGAGGCCGCGCCGCACACGACCATCTCGCCGCAGCATCCGAAGCACTCCCTCGACTCGGTCATGGACCACTTCCAGTACTGCGTCGACCTCGTCGGCCTGGAGCACGTGAGCTTCGGACCCGACACCCTCTTCGGCGATCACGTCGGTCTGCACGACGCGTTCTCGTCGAACCTCTCGCTCGGCCAGGCCCATGCCAACGTCGAGTACGAGAAGCAGCCGTACGTCGACGGGATCGAGAACCCCGCCGAGGCCTTCTACAACATCATCGGCTGGCTCGTGAAGCACGACTACTCCGACGACGAGATCCGCGCGGTCGTCGGCGGCAACACCATGCGCGTCCTCGAGGAGGTCTGGGTCTGATGAAGAACAGCAGGTATCTCGCACTCGGCGCCGCCGCCGCTCTCGCGGTCGGTCTGGTCGCGTGCGCCCCCACGGCGCCCGAGCCGGGGGAGTCCGGCGGCAGCGCCGGTCCGAGCGACGAGACGCTCAGTATCGGCACGACGACCGACGTCGTGAACTTCAACCCGGTGCTGGGCAACAGCCGCACCGACTCGTGGATCACCAACCTGATGTACCCGCACCTCCTCAGCATCGGAGACGACGGGACCAAGGAGGAGCACGTCGCCACCGACTGGGGCTACGTCGACGACACCACCGGGTTCTACGAGATCCGCGACGACCTCACCTGGAGCGACGGTGAGCCGCTGACCGCCGAGGACGTGGCCTGGACTCTGAACGCGGTCAAGCGCGACCAGGCGCCGGGTACGTTCTTCGGGCAGCTCGGCAACCTCGACACCGCCACCGCGGTCTCCGACACCCGAGTCGAGCTCACGCTGACCCAGCCCGACTCGTCGATCGTCGAGGAGATCGGATTCTGGGGGGTGGTGGTGCCGCAGCACGTGTTCGAGCCCCAGGGCTCGATCGCCGAGTTCGCGAACGACGGCAGCGACGGCGGATGGGTGGGGATGGGACCCTTCATCCTCAGCGACTTCCAGGTCGGCCAGCACTACACGCTCGAGCGGGTCGAGGACTATCCGCTCGTGGAGGGCGGCGTGCCCGGCCCCGCCGAGGTCGTGTACCGCGTGTACCCGGACGTGAACACCGAGATCCTGGCGCTGCAGAGCGGCGAGATCGACGTGATCGCGAACGCCCTGCCGCCCGCGCAGGTCGAGCAGCTGCGCAGCAGCGACGGCCTGCAGGTGATCGAGGCCGCCGGGCTGGGTTACGCCCACCTGGTCTACAACATGGAGAAGCCCGATCTCGCGAAGACCGAGGTGCGCCAGGCGCTGGCCCACGCGGTCGACTACGAGGCGATCCGTACGGTCGTGCTGCAGGGTCAGGCCGTGTCGACCGGCTCCAGCGCACTCATGCCGGTGCTCGCGAAGTACTACGACGACTCGGTCACCGAGTACGAGTTCGACCCCGAGAAGTCGCGCGAGCTGATGGAGGAGGCCGGGTACACGGCCGATGCCGACGGGACGTTCCCGGTGTCGTTCCGCCTCATCTACTCGCTGCAGGACAGCGTGACGAGCCAGTGGGCGCAGATGGTGAAGGACAGCGCGGCCGAGGCCGGTATCACCATCGAGCTGCAGGGCACCGAGCGCAACACGTACCTGTCGATGACGAGCGAGGGCGACTACGACATCTACGCCGGCAACTTCGCCATCATGGACGACCCGGTGACGAACTTCGCCCTGTCGTACCTGCCGGGAGGCGCGATCAACTACACCCACGTCGACGACCCCGAGCTCAACGCTCTGATCGAGGAGGGCATGGTGACCTTCGACGAGGACGACAAGATCGAGATCATGCGCGAGGCGAACAAGATCGTCCACGAGCAGGTCTACGACAACATCATGTACACGCAGAACCTGTTCTTCGCCGCCAGCGACGAATGGGCCGGCTTCATCTCGAAGCCGAGCGAGCTGCTCTCGATCGTGAACCCGCTCTCCCTGGCGAGCGCGTACCCGGCCGAGTAAACCCGCCCCACTCTCGAGGAAGGTCGCCCGGGTGTCCCGAGCATCGTTCATTCTCCGTCGCGCAGGTCGAGGTCTGCTCACGATCTGGTTCGCCGTGACCGTGACGTTCCTGCTCCTGCGTCTGCTGCCCGGCGACCCGGCGCTCGCGCTCGCGAGCCCGAACATGACGGATGCCATCCGGGCGACCATCCTCGAGCAGTACGGCCTCGACCAGCCCCTGATCGTCCAGTACGGGCTGTACATGTGGCAGCTCGTGCAGGGCAACCTGGGGATCTCGTTCACCCAGTCCATCCCAGTGCTCGACGTCCTGCTGCAGCGACTGCCGTGGACACTGCTGCTGACGCTCACCGCCCTGGCGCTGACGATCGTCATCGGCATCCCCCTCGGCGTCGCCGCCGCGTCGCACAAGGGCCGATTCATCGACCGGGCCGTGCAGGTGCTCGGGGTGACGGGGCAGTCGCTGTTCGTGCCGAGCGTCGCGATCCTGCTGCTGTTCGTCTTCGGGCTCAACCTGGGCTGGTTCCCGATCGGCGGCGCGTACGCCACGAACACCTACGGCATGGACTGGTACCTCAGCGTCGCCCGCCACCTCGTGCTCCCCGCCGTGTCGCTCATGCTCATCCAGGTGGGTTCCTACGTGCTCACCATGCGCTCCACGCTCATCGAGACGCTCGGAGAGGATTACATCCTCCTCGCCAGGGCGAACGGGCTCCGCGGCCGCCGCATCCTCTGGAAGCACGCGCTGCGCAACGCCCTGCTTCCGACCACCACGCTGATCGGACTCCAGCTGGGCTTCCTCGTCGGCGGTGCGGTGCTCACCGAGACGGTGTTCGCCTACCCGGGCATCGGCCGAGGCATCTACGAGGCCGTCACTCAGCTCGACTTCCCGGTACTGCAAGGAGCATTCCTCCTCCTCGCCGCCACGGTCGTCGTCGCGAACACGCTCACCGACATCATCTACGGCTACCTCGACCCGAGAGTGAAGACGTCATGACCGCTCCGCTGCCGCTGTCCGAGAACCTGCAGCCCACCGAGCCCGCCGCCGTCGGCAGCGAGCGCGCGAGCGCCCACACCTGGCGCGCGTTCCGCCGCGACCCCCTGGGCATGATCTCCCTCGCCCTTCTGCTGCTCCTCGTCGTCGTCGCGCTCGCCGCGCCCCTCATCGCCCCCTACCCGGCGAGCTACGGGCCCGATGTGCTCCGACCGCCGGGGGGAGCGCACTGGTTCGGTACGGACGCGCTCGGCCGCGACGTGTTCTCGGAGGTCGTCTGGGGCACGCAGCAGAGCGTGCTCGTGGCCGTCGCCGCCTCGGTGATCGCCATCGTCTTCGGCACCGTGATCGCCGTCATCGGCGCCTACTTCCGGCGATTCGACAGCATCCTCAGCGTCATCGTCGACATGACGCTCTCGCTGCCCGTGCTGCCGCTGATGATCCTCATCGCGGCGCTCGTCGGGCCGAGCACGACCACGATCATCCTGGTGGTCGCAGCGTTCTCGTGGCCGGAGGTCACCCGTCTCGTGCGTTCGCAGGCCCTCACGGTCGTCGGACTGCCGTACGTCGACGCCTCCCGCCTGATGACGACCTCGCCGTTCTGGATCATCACCCGACACGTTCTCCCCGCGGTCACACCGGTCGTCGTCGTGTCGGTCGTGGTCACCGCCTCCCGGGCGGTGCTCTCCGCAGCCGGACTCGCCTTCCTCGGTCTCGGCGACCCGACCACCTGGTCGTGGGGCCGCATCCTCTACGAGGCGCAGCAGGCCGGTGCGATGGTCAGCGCGTGGTGGCTGACCCTGTTCCCGTCCATCGCGATCCTCATCCTCGTGCTCTCGGCCACGCTGCTCTCGATCGCCTACAACGACGCCCGCAACCCGCGCCACTTGGCGCGGTAGGAGGAGCATCCATGACCGGTCTCTCGCAACGGCTCGACACCGCCTTCTACGATCGCGTGCAGCAGCGCGTGCTCGACGCGATGTCGACCGAGGGTCTCGACGGCTTCCTCACCGACGACCCCGAAGACATCGCGTACCTCACCGGGTTCTTCCACCACCCCTCCGAACGCCCCGTGGCCGTCTGGCTCTCGGGGGACGGGCGCGTCGTGCTGCTCCTCCCCGAGCTGGAACGCGAGTACGCGGCGTCGCAGAGCGCCCGCGCCGAGTCGGTGACGTTCTTCGAATACCCGGGCGTCGTCGCGCCGTTCGTCGCGCTCGCCGCAGCGGTGTCGCCGCGTGGGCGCATCGGCTTCGCCCCCGGTATGTCGTACCGGCGACTCACGACGGCGCGCTCGGCGATGCCGGACGCGGACCTCCGGGCATCCGACCTCCTCACCCGCGCGCGCTTCGTGAAGTTCGACGAGGAGATCGCGCTGCACCGCGAGGCCGCACGGATCACCGATCGGATGCTCGACGCCGGGGTCGCGCTCGTGACCGAGGCGATCGCCGCCGGAGGCGAGCTCCCGACAGAGGCGGAGCTCGAGCGACACGTGACGGCCACCGGCACACGCATCATGTACGCCGAGCACCGCGAGGTCGTCGTGGCCTCCCTGCTGGCCGGAGGGTTGGTGTACTCGGGCGCGAACTCCGCGTTCCCCCACGGCTTGCCGACGGTGAACCGGCTGCGCGCCGGCGACACGTTCATGCTGTCGCTCGGATGCGCGGTGGGCGGACGATTCATCGAGGGCGAGCGCACCTTCGTGCTGGGCGAGCCCACCGCCGCGCAACGTCGGTACCACGACACCATCCACGAGGCGCAGCGCGTCGGGCGGCAGACGCTCCGCCCCGGACTCGAGTGCCGCGAGGCGAACAGGCTGTGTCTCGACGTGATCCGCGACGCGGGCCTCGGCGAGTACATCCGCCACCGGCAGGGCCATGGCATCGGTCTCGGCATGCACGAGGCGCCCTGGCTCGAGGATGGCGACGACACCGTGCTGGCGGCCGGCATGGTCGTCTCGAACGAGCCGGGCATCTACGTGCCGGGCCACGCCGGTTATCGCATCAGCGACAGCATGCTCCTGACCGACGGCGGCGCCGAGGCGCTCACCACCTTCCCCCGCGATCTCGACGCGTGCACGATCGAACTCTGATCCCATGACCATCCAGAAAGAGGACGACATGACATCCACCCCCGACGTCTCGCCGGAGTTCGCCGCGGCCACCAGCGATCATCAGTGGGTCGAGATCAACGGCAACCACCTGGCGGTGGAGGTCCTCGGACCCGCGGACGCGCCGGTGATCATCACGCATCACGGTGCGCCGGGCCTCGGCTCCCGAGCCGAGCCGCGGGCGAGCTTCGGGCGATTGGCCGATGAGTACCGCGTCGTCGTCTTCGACGCGCGCGGGAGTGGGCAGAGCGAAGGGGAGGGGGAGTACAGCCACGAGCAGTGGGCGGCCGACATCGACGGGTTGCGCGAGTGGATCGGCGCCGAGCGCATCGTGATGGCCGGCGGCTCTTACGGCGGCTTCATGACCATGGAGTACGCGCTGCGGTACCCCGACCGGGTCGTAGCGCTCGTGCTGCGCGACACCTCGGCGGACAATGCGAACGCCCACCTCGCGCGAGAGAACGCGCTGGCGTCCGACCGCGTCACGATCGACATGGAGAAGTTCGACCGCATCGACGTCGGGCAGGTGCGAGACGACGAGGATCTGAAGGACTGCTGGCGCGAGATCCTGCCTCTGTACGACTTCACGTACGACCCCGAGGCGGTCGAGCGGAAGGTGCAGGCGACGCCGTACCGGTATCGCGCGCACAACTACGCGTTCTCGGTCAACCTCCCGAACTACGACCTGAAACCGCGCCTGCACGAGATCGCGGTGCCGACACTCATCACCGTGGGGCGGACCGACTGGATCACGCCAGTATCGTGTAGCGAGACCATCGCCGAGCTCATCCCGGACTCCGAGATGGTGGTGTTCGAGAAGTCGGGGCATTCGCCCCAGATCGAGGAGGCAGAGGCGTGGACGGACACGGTGCGCAGCTTCCTGCACCGGGTGTACCCGCCGACGGCATGACCGCGCTCCAGGGGGGACGCGAGGTCAGCGACCTCGATCGTCGAATCGTCGTCGCGCTCCAACAGGACGGACGGGCGAGCTGGACGTCGATCGCCGAGTTCGCCGGTGCATCCGTATCGACCGTCACCCGTCGCGGCCAGCAGCTGCTCGCTGAAGGCGTCGTGCGCGTCGGGATCGTGCCCACGCTCGGGAGCGAAGGGCACGTCGAGACGTTCTTCGTGCGGATCAACTGCACTCCCGGGCGACAGCTGGGAGTGGCGGAGGCCCTGATCGGATCACCGTACGTGCGCTTCGTGACGCTGGTGACCGGCAAGTTCGACGTGTTCGCCGAGGTCGTCATCCCTGGCGATTCCGCGACCTATGCCCACGTGCTCACCGACCTCCAGGGCATCCCGGGGGTCGAGCGGTGGCGCAGCGACCTCGTGGTGCACACCTACAAAGTCAGCTTCGACTGGGGTCGTCAGCTGTACGACACGCACGCCGAGGTGGCGACCGATCCGCAGGCCTTCATGCCGGCCCCCAACACCTGCGATCCGACCCACTTCGACGACGCCGACCGGGCCATCGTCCGCGAGCTCAGCGAGAACGGCCGCGCGTCGTTCCTGTCGATCGCGGCGAAGCTCGAGATGAACGAGAGCAGCGTACGACGTCGCTACGACCGGATGCGGGCCGGCGGATGCCTCACGACGGTCACCATGGTGCCGGCATCCGCACTCGGCATGAGCGCCGAGACGCTGTTGATGCTGCGTATCGAGCCCTCGCGTCTCGCGGCGGTCGCACGCACGCTCTCGCAGCACGTGTCGGTCCGCTTCCTTGCGGCGGCCCTGGAGGAGAACTCGCTGTACTGCGAGATCATCCTGCCGAGCACCGAGACGCTCCACGATTTCCTCACCGGCACCATCGCGCACCTGAAAGGCGTGCGCGGGTGGACTGCCGCGATGGAGCTGGTCTTCATGAAGCGCGGCTTCATCGAGACTCCCTGGTGGCGCGCTCAGGTGGCCTCGGCCGGGGGCGAAGGGGCCTGACGCCGATATTCCAGATCGGCATGCTTCTGCAGATCTGTCAAGCCCCTCGCCGTCCCGACAGCCCTCCACGAGACTCACTGAGTACGGGGGAAAGAGTCTTGGAGGGCCGTCATGTCAGGAGATCCAGAGCCGCGTTACCTGCTGCGTCGCATCACCCCCACTGAGTGGGTGATCAACGACCAGCGATTCCCCGCGAACGACCCGCGCCATGTCGTGGCGTGCGTGTACGAGTTCGCCGAGACCGAAGTCGAGGTGGTGTGGGTGCGTGACCTGCCCCTCGCGATGCGCTACTCCAACGCATTCGAGGTGCTCGCCGACGTCGAGCGCATGCACGCCCCGAACCGCACCAACCGGGCCACCCGCCCGGTGCCGATCCCGTCGTTGCCGCCGCTGCTGGCGAACTGAGGATCCGAACCGAGAGGGGCGGGCCCGGAGATATCCGGGCCCGCCCCTTCGTCGTACCGTCGACGAGTGGTCGCGTCGATCAGTCGCCCTCTGCGGCGATGCGGTCGGCGTCGGCGCTGTCGATCAGGTCGGGGTTCGCGTCCTCGTCGAGTTCGCGCTCGCCGTCGACCTCGCGGGTGGGGACTTCCGTGCCCTCGTCGTCGCCGCCCAACGGCGGGACCGGTGGGATCGGGGGCGGGGGATTGGTGGTCATCGGATGCTCCTCTCGTCGGTGAGTGGCTTCGACGCTACGACGGTCGGTGGTGGCCGGGGAGTCGGTTGACGCGCCGCGGGCGGGCCGCTAGGAAACGTACTCCCTGCCGTCGACGGCCTCGGACCGCTTCTGCCGGAACGGGCGCGCGGGAGTGTGCGGGCCGTCCCACACGGTGATCACACCCCAGGCGGCGGCGGCCAGCGGAACGGAGAGGACTGCGCCGACGATGCCGCCGAGGATCGTACCCGCGGTCAGGGCGAGCAGGATGACCAGCGCGTGCAGTTTGAGCGAGCGCGCCATCACGACCGGCTGCAGGAAGTTGCCCTCGAGCTGATTGACGAGCACGACGATGCCGACCACGATGAGCGCGGCGACCGGTCCGTGGGTCACCAGCGCGACGAGCGCGGCCAGGATGCCGGCCGCGGTCGCCCCGACGAGGGGGATGAACGCCGTGAGGAAGACGATGACGGCCAGGGGGATGGCGAGGGGGATCTGCAGGATCGCCAGGCCGATGCCGATGCCGAGGGCATCCGCCGCAGCCACGATCGACGTGCCGCGCACGTATCCGCCGAAGGTCGCGACCGTCTTGTCGCCGATACGACGCGCGCGCTCGTAGCTGCGGCCGGTGAACGGGCGCAGGAGGAACTCCCAGATGCGAGGCCCGTCCTTGAGGAAGAAGAAGAGAACGACGATCATGAGCGCCAGGCCCGTGAAGAAGCTGGCCGTCGCCGAGACTCCCGCCAGTGCACCGCGCCCGAATGCCGCGCTGGTCAGGAAATCCTGTGCGCTGGCCCACAGATCGTCGAGGTCGAGGGACTGGATGTCGAACGGGAGGGTATCGAGCCACCCGGTCACCTGGGAGATGCCGTCGGTGGCGGACTCGACGAGGTCGTCCCACTGCGATCGCACGGTGAGGACGATCACCCAGACGACGGCGCCGAGCACGAGGATGATCCCGATGAGGGCGATCCAGGTGGCGAGGATCGACGGCACTCTGTGCCGCCGCATCAGAGCGACGAGAGGGTGGATGGCGCAGGCCAGGATGAGCGCGATCGTCACCGGGATGAACACGAGCGACAGCTGCGTGATGACCAGCACGGCGACGGCGACCACGGCGAGGACGGCCAGCGTCTGCAGACTCCGGGTGGCGACGAGACCCCAGCCGTGCGACCACAGGCGCGGAGCATCATCCTCTGCGATCAACGGCTCGGGTCGTCGGAACAGTCCCATCACGTGCGCCTCCCGGCCCTCGGCTCGATCGCCCCGGTGGAGATCGCCAGCTCGGCCTTTCTATCCGGGCGCCCCGATGATCGCAAGCCCCTGGCGCTCATCGCATCGACGCCTCACCCTGGTCGCGAGGCCGCCGCTCCCGGCGGCTCGGAAGGGACCGCACCCATGACCGATCAGACCCCCACTCAGCGCGTCGCCGAGCTCATCAAGGACTTCCGGTTCGCGATGCTCACCACCCGCAACGCCGAGGACCGCCTCGTCGCGCACCCGCTCACCGTGCAGGAGGCGGAGTTCGACGGCGACCTGTGGTTCCTCGTCGCGAAGAGCGCCACCTTCGTCACCGACCTGCGCGCCGACGACCGCGTGGGCGTCTCGCTCAGCTCGAACGATTCGTGGGTCTCGCTGTCGGGCCGCGCATCGCTGGTCGAGGACCGCGCGAAGATCGACGAGCTGTGGAACCCCGTCGTCGAGGCGTGGTTCCCGAACGGTCCGAACGACCCCGACGTGGGACTTCTGAAGTTCTCGGCCGAGACCGCCGAGTACTGGGACAGCCCCGGCGGCCGCATCGCGTCGCTGTTCAGCTTCGTGAAGTCGAAGATCACCGGCGAGCAGTACGACGCCGAGAACGAGGTGGTCACCCTGCCGAAGTCCGAGGGCTGAGCGGGCGTCGAGCGGTGTCGGTCGGCTGTGGCAGGGTGAGGGGATGAGCGCATCCCCGGGCCCGCGCGACGCCGGCCGCACCCTGCTCGTCGGCTACGGCAAACTCGGCGCTGCCCTGGCGCCGTTGCTCGGGGCCGACGGCGCCGAGGCGATCGCGCTGCGGCGAACGGATGCTCCGCTCCCTCCGGGAGTGCAGGGGATCGTCGCCGACGTCTCCCGGTCGCTCGATGTTCGGTTGCCCCGGGTGGACTCGATGATCGTGACGCTGCCGCCGGGGGAGAACGTCGACGGTTACCGCCGGGCGCTGCAGCACCTCGAGCGCGCACTACCCGACATCCCCGCGCGCACGGTCTTCGTGTCATCGACCGGGGTCTTCGCGGGTGTCGGACCCGAGTCACCGATCAGCGAGGCCGACGAACCGCCGCTCATGAGCGACCGATCTCGGGCACTGCGCGAGGGGGAGCGGGCGGCCGTCGAGCTGTTCGGAGCATCCGTCGTCCGACCGTCGGGCATCTACGGCCCCGGACGCGACTTCCTTCTCCGTACCGTGCGTGAAGGGCGCGCCGTGGATCGCCAGCGCTGGACCAACCGCATTCACGAAGCCGACCTCGTCCGCACGCTGCACGTTCTCCTCCGCAGTGCGGAGCCGCCCGTGCTGCTGCACGCGACCGATGAGCAGCCCGTGCAGCTGGGCGAGGTGGTGGACTTCCTGGCGGAACGGCTCGGCGTGGCTGTGCCGCCCGCTGCTCCCGTCGATCAGGCCACGGGACACATCCTCGACGGCGCGCTCCTGCGTCGCACACTGGGCGACCTCGAGCACCCGACGTACGTCTCGGGCTACACCGAGATGCTCGCCGCTCTCGACAGGTCCTAGCGCGCAACCTCGCTCGTCCGAGTGCTCCGCACACGGAACCACAGCGTGAGTTCCGCCAGCGCCCGCCGGGCCGCCTCTCGATCGACGCCGGACTCCAGGTCGGCGAAGGAATCGCGGTAGCCAGACGGCGACCCCGCGGGGTCGGCGCGGAACGCGTGGTACCCCATCGTCCATTCGACGAAACGGCGCTCGGAGATCGGCTCTTCGATCAGCATCCGCACGTCGTGGTGGCGCGGGTCGCGGCTGATCTTCGCGAACAGCTCGTCGACGGTGTCGCGGGCTCCCTCGAGGATCTGGATGAACCGACCACCGCGGTAGAGCAGCATGCCCGTGACGTCGCGCGCGGCGTTGAGGCGGCGACAGGTGGCGAGCAGCTCTTCGAGTGCCGTCTCTCTGAACGGCTGCGAGGCGGTGCTGGCGTAGACGAGGGAGACGAGGCCGCCGCTCATTCCGCCGTACCGATCCGGGAGTCGCCGGCATTGGCGAGGGGCATGGTCGGCGCGGAGGCCGTGCCCACGGCATGCGTCGCCTCGTTCAGGGTGGAGAAGTCGCCGAGTGCGGTGCTGCGCGCGTCGAAGGCGCGGAATCGCCCATCGGGCTGACGGTCGACGTAGCCGAGGAAGTCGCCGCCGCGGCTGCCGACATGGAAGCCGTCTTCGACGCACGCCCACAGGACGTCGGAGGGGTGCTCGGGTTGGGGGGTAGGCGCAGGGTCGTTCACCCTTGCAGACTATGGGCGGCCTCCGACATCCGTCTCCCCCCTTGCGCCGGAGGGCGTCGACATGGCACGCCGCGGAGTGTGGGGCGCGCGGCGCGCGCGGTCAACCCCTTCCGTCGCTCTGATGCGTCGGGGTACGGTCGCGGTTCCGATCGAGGAGGACACGATGAGCGATTATGCGCACGAGGCGGAGACATCTGCCTCAGACGAGCAGAACGGCGGCGCTGGAGACAAGCCCGAGCAGGCCGACGAGGCCACGACGGCGCACACTCTCGACGACGACGGCACTCCCGTCGACAACCCGTCGGGCGGTTAGTCGGCGGGGGGGGGGGGGGGGGGGGGGGGGGGGGGGGGCGCCGCCGGGGGGGGGGGGGGGGGGGGGGGGGGGGGGGGGGGGGGGGGGCGGGGGGGCGGCCCGCCGGCGCGTCGTCGGGGGCCCGCACCGGGGGCGTGGCGAAGTCGGCGTCGGTGATGTTTCCCGACGCGATGTCGGAGTCGGGGCCGTCGTAGTCGTGCGGCTCGGCGTTGTCGTCGTGGGGCGTGCGCATGAGGAGCTCCAATCCTGGGGAGAGAACCCTCTTCCTAGCGGGTGCACAGGGCGGCCGAGAAGACGGTTGACACGGCGGTCAGTCCACCCCGCGGACCGCCAACGCATCTCCCAGTTCGTCGGCGCTCCGCAGCGCGCACACGAGGAACGGGACGACGAAGGTGCGCAGCCCCGCGCGCCCTCCGCGCGCCCGCTGCGCGTCGATCACGTCGTGCCCGAGCCGCACGAGCGTCGGCACCATCCCCACGGTCACGACCAGCAGCAGTGCCACCTTCTCCGCCGTCCCTCGGCGGAGGGGGAGTCGGCGCAGGACTCGCTCGCAGGCGGCGAGCAGCGTTGCGAGCGGCGTGGTCCGTACGAGGAGCCCGGCGATCAGCACGGCCGCCACCAGCCGCGCGGTGGTCGCGCACGCGGTCTCGAGCCCTAGGAAGACGGTCTGGCTCACGAGCAGGAACACGATCATCGCCCGCATCGCCCACAGCTGCCGTGGGATGTCGGCCAGCAGGCCACCGCTGCCGATCGCGGCGGCGAGCACGGTCGCCAGAACCACCGCGGCGGCGAGGACCGTTCCGTGCCACGTGCTCGGGGCGAGCAGCACGACGGTGCTCAACGCGCCCAGCACCAGCGCCTTCGGTCCCACCGGGAGGCGGTGCAGCAGCCCCGTGCCGGGGCGGTAGACCGTCAGCACCTCAGACTCGTCTCGTACGCGTTCACGACGGTGGCGGGGTCGCCGGCCTGCACGACCCGTCCGCCCGCGCACAGCACCGCGACCTCGCACCGCTGCGCGAGGGCGAGGTCGTGCGTGACGACGAGCGTGCGGTGCCCACCGTCGGCGAGCAGGTGATCGGCGACGATCCGGGCATGGCGGGCGTCGAGGAAACTCGTCGGCTCGTCGGCGATCACGACCTCCGGATCGCGGATGAACGCGCCTGCCACCGCCAGCAGTTGCTTCTGCCCACTGGACAGCTCGTGGGCGGCGGCATCGCGCAGGGCCGCGAGTCCGAAGCGGGTCAGCGCAGCGTCGACGCGTGCGTCCACCTCGGTGCGCGGCAGCCGAAGGGCGCGAAGAGAGAACGCGACGTCTTCAGCGACCGTGGGCATGACGATCTGCGTGTCGGGGTTGCTGAAGACCGTCGCCACGCGGCGCCGTAGTGCTGCGACATCGCGACGGGGGTCGAGACCGAGCACGCGCGCCGTGCCCCGCGTGTGCGGGACAAGGCCGCTGAGCAGCCGGGCGAGAGTGGACTTGCCGGAGCCGTTCTCCCCGATGACGGCGATGGTTCGGGCCTCGGAGCGCAGCGTGACGCTCGACAGCACGGCGACGCCGCTGCGCACCACATCGACGTCGACGAGATCGAGGGTCGGAGCGCCGCTCATCGCACGACCTCCATGAGCATCGCGACGCCGATCCCCCCGCCGGCGGAGACCGCCGCGATCCCGAGCGTACCGGCGGGGGCATCGCCTCGGATCAGCCGCGAGAACAGACGCACGACGGAGGCGGCGCCGCTCGCTCCCCACGGGTGGCCGAGCGCGAGAGCGCCGCCGTCTGCGCAGAGGCGCGGGTCGTGCTCGGCGATCCCGAGCTGATCGCAGATCGCGAGCACCTGCGGCGCGAAGGCCTCCACGATCTCGATCGCGCTGACGCTGCCCAGCTCGACGCCCTGGCGTTGCAGCAGGTCGTCGATGGCGAACGCCGCTCCGAGGCCGGGGAGCGCGGGGTCGCACCCGACGGCGACGGTGTCGCGCACACGCAGTCCAGGACGGGTTCCGCGCGCGCTGGCGGGGGCCACCAGGACGGCTGCGGCACCATCGCTCACACGTGTCGATGTGCCCGCGGTGACGGTGCCGCCGGGATGAAGCGGGCGCAGCCGGGACAAGACGGGAAGGACGGCACCGATGGCGTCATCGGTGCGCAGCGATCCGATGGCGACGATCTCGGCCTCGAACCGACGGGCGTCGCGGGCGGCGATGGCTCGGCGATGGCTTCGCTGCGCCTGTGCGTCCTGGCGATGGCGGTCGATGCCGAACCGGGCGGCGAGGTCGTCGGCCGCGACGGTCATGTCGGGGTCGTCGAAGCCACCCGGTGCGAACGGCGCTCGGTCGCGCACGACGCCCGCGATGCTCCGCAGGGGAGCGGTGGACGCGCTCTCCGCCCCGCCGGCGAGGTGCCATCGGTCGTCACCCGCGCGGATGGCGGCCACCGCGCTCGCAATGGCCGCGAGTCCGCTGGCGCACTGCCTATCGATCGTCATGCCGGGGATCCGTGCATCCAGCCCGGCCGCGAGCGCCGCGACGCGCGCGGGATTGCCGCCCGGCCCGCGGCAGTTGCCGAGCGTTACATCGCCGATGGGCACGCCGACCGCGGCATCCGCGACGACCGCACGCAGCACGGGAGCCGCGAGATGCTCGACCGGAACGTCGGCCAGGCGCCGTCCGCGCGTCGCGAACGGCGTGCGGCGGGCCGCGAGGATGACCGCCTCAGGCATAGCGCGTCACCTCGCCCGCGAGCGCGCGGCGCCGCGCCTCGGTCCGAGCGGGCTTGCCGGATGCCGTGCGGGGGAGCGGCCCCGCGAACCATTGTCGCGGGCGGTGCGCCGGGGCGAGCTGCCGTCGAACCGTCGCATGGAGAACAGACCGGTTCCATCCCGGCGGGTCGGGTTCGAGGAGAGCCCCGACGAGGGACCCCACGCGGCCGCGGGGTACGCCGAACACCACGGCGTCGCGCACGCCGGGTACCGACCGGATCACCGCCTCGACCTCGTCGGGTCGGATCGTCGCCGAGGCGCTGAGGATCGCTCCGTCGGCGCGCCCGAGCAGGTCGAGGCGTCCGTCGGCCCATCGCGCGCGGTCTCCGACCGTCGCCCACGAACCGTTCCACCGGAGCGGTCCGGGGGAACCCCCGTCGGCATACCCCGAGCAGAGGAAGGGCGAGCGCACCCATAGCTCGTCATCGACGATGTCGATCTCGACACCAGGGAACGGCCGCCACCCGGTGCCGTCGTCGAGGGCGACGAACGAGAGCTCCGCCGCGCCGTAGTAGGACACCACGCGGATGCCGCGATCCTCGGCGTCCTTCCGCAGTGAGGCGTCAAGAGCCGAACCTCCGATGAGTGCCGCCCGTAGGCGCGGAGCCGCCGCGGGGCCCCGTTCGAGAACGGCGCGCAGACCCTGGGGTGTGCCGTGCAGACAGACGGCCTCCGGGTCGGTGGTGCTCCCCACCAGGGCGGGGTGCGGGCCGCCGCCGAGCGCGTGTGCGAGCGAGAAGAGCGTCAACGATGAGCTCGCGGGGGCCGGGAGCAGGATGCGGTCGCCCTCATCGGCGCCGAGGAGCTGCCCCACCGCGGGAAATGACGCCGCCCAGGAAGCGGACGACCGCAGCACGATGCGCGGTGGGCCGCTGGAGCCGGAGGTGAGCGCCGCCCACCGGGTCTCGGCGGGAACCGATGCCCGTCGCGTGGCGTCCACGACCATGTCGCGCTGCGCTCGCGGCCAGCGTGGGTTCATGACGAGCGGGGCATCTCCGACACGGCGTACCCGAGCCAACCGCGACAGCAGATCGGGGGCGTCGCCGTCGACGAGCGAGATCACGGACGCGACGCGACGTCGACGCGCGGGGTGCGCGGGGTTCGGCGGGGCGCGTCGATCCATTCGACCGGGAACGCGCGCCGGTACCCGGTGACCAGGGCCATCACGACGGTGGTGGCGATCACGGCCTTCGTCAGATCGCCGGGCAGGTAGATGAGGCTGGTGAGCGCCGTCTCGCCCAGCGGCATCCGGGTCAGGACACTCTGCACGGGGATGCCGATCGCATACACGACGAGGATGCCGCCCACGACGTTGGCGGCGAAGGTGCGGAGCACCGTCGGGCGACGCCGCCCGGCGTGCACGAGAGCGCCGATCACGAATGCGGCCGGGAGCCATCCGAGGAGATAGCCCGCGGAGGGTGCCAGGAACACTCCGATTCCCCCGCGGCCGCCCGCGAGCAGCGGCGCTCCGATCGCGGTGAGGAGAAGGAAGACGCCCACGGCAGCGGCGCCGCGCCACGGGCCGAGGATGGCTCCGGCGAGCATCACACCGAGCGTCTGCGCCGTGATGGGCACGGGACCGAGGATGGTGAACGACCCGGGGAGACCCAGCACGGCGATGAGCGCAGCGAAGATCGCGATGCGTGCGAGGTCGGCGGCGCCCGAGCGCGCGGGGGCGGGAGCGAGGGGAGTGGCTTCGGACATGACGACCTTCCTGAACGGCGTTCACCTGAACGGTGTTCAAGAGTAGCCGATGACGAGGAAGCCGCCCGTCATCGGCCGCCGGGGAGGTTCTTCGGCAGCTGTATCCGCGGCACAGCCGTCGCCGCGATGCCTGTGTCCATGTCATGCAGACGCCGTGGGCATCCGCGCCTAGCCTGGAGAGATGGACGTTCGAGAGTTCCGCCCCGTCGACCTCAGTGGTATGCGTGCAACCCTGGGCGACGTCGAGGCTCCGACGGTGCAGAAGATCATCGATCATCTCGACGACAACTGCCTGGCGTTCCTCGCGCACTCGCCGTTCTGCTGCCTGTCGACGGCGGATGCCGCCGGCAACTGCGACTGTTCGCCGCGGGGCGACTATCCCGGTTTCGTGCGGGCCCTCGACCGCCGGACGCTGGTGATCCCGGACCGGCTGGGGAACAAGCTCGCGGATTCGATGACGAACATCCTCGACAACGGACACGTAGGGCTGTTGTGCTTCGTCCCGGGGATGACCGAGACCCTGCGCATCAACGGCACCGCCATCGTGACCGACGACCCCTCCCTGCTGGCGATGCTCGAGCAGGACCACTCGGTTCCCGACCTCGCCATCGTCGTGCGCACGGAGCAGGTCTATCTGCATTGCGGACGCGCCCTACTGCGGGCGGGCCTCTGGGATCCCGAGACGCAGGACCTCGCCGAGGAGGTCCCGACGTCCGGGCAGATCTGGGCGAGCACGTCCGGCCACGACCCCTCGGTCGGAGAAGCGATCGACGGCGCGATGGCCGGTGCCTACAAGGTGCTGTACTGAATGCGCTCTCGTGAAGGGATGATGCCGCTCGTCGTCAGCGAGATCGTGCAGGAGACCCCCGCGATCGTGAGCGTGCGCCTCGAAGCGCCGGACGGATCGCCGCTCCCGCCATGGGTGCCGGGCTCGCACGTCGATGTGCAGCTCATCACGCGGCACGAACGCCAGTACTCGCTGTGCGGCGACCCCGCCGATGTGACGGGCTATCGGATCGCCGTGCTGCGCGAGCCGTCGTCGCGCGGGAGCTCGCACTACATCCACTCGTTCCTTCGCGTGGGAAGCAGGGTGTGGGTGCGACCGCCTCGCAACCTTTTCCCCCTCGCCGACGCGCCGTCGTACCTGCTCGTCGCCGCAGGGATCGGCATCACGCCCATCCTCGCCATGGCCCGGCACCTCGCGGCCGAGGGCGCCGACTGGCGGATGGTGTACCTCGTGAGGCGCGCCGCTGACGTCGCCTTCGCCGCAGATCTCGACGCGCTCGGTGGCCGGATCACCGTGCACATCAGCGGTGAAGAGGGTCGGCTCGACCTCGCCCGCCTCGTCTCCGGTACCGCGCCGGGTACCGCGATCCACGCCTGCGGTCCACAGACCTTCATCGATGCGCTGGGTGCGCTCGACGGCGAGCTCCCCAGCGGCGGCAGCATCCATGTCGAGCGTTTCCAGCCCATACCGCGGGAGCACCGGCCGAACGAGCCGTTCACGGTCGTGTGCAGCCGGTCGGGCATCACGGTGACGGTACCGGAGCAACGGTCCATGCTCGACGCGCTCAGGGACTCCGGGGTCGAGGTGCGCGGTTCCTGCCTTCGCGGCATCTGCGGTTCGTGTGCGGTGAGCGTGCTCGACGGGAAGCCCGAGCACCGCGATTCCCTCACCGTCGACGACGATTCGTCGACGATGTACCCGTGCGTCTCGCGGTCGATCAGCCCGCAGCTCGTCGTCGACGCGTGAGCTGACCCGTGGAGAGGTGCCGCGTCGGTAGACCAGACGCTTCGCGAGCGGGGGCTGGAAAACAAGAAAACCCGCGATCTCTCGCGGGTTTTGTTGTGGACCTGAGGGGACTCGAACCCCTGACCCCCTGACTTCGGTTTGAGTATCCCGTCCCATCCCGACGTGCCCCGCATATGCCCGCGTTGACTGGGTTCGTGGTCAGTCAGGTGATTAACCCCTGTTCTAACAACGAACGCAATAAGGGCAGTAATGCGGGCACCTATGCGGCAGTGCTCGGCTGACTCCGTTGGACAGAAACTCCGCAGTCCTCTTGTGCTTCATCTGCCTGCTGATCCCCGCGCTGCCGCTGGTGCACATAAGCGAGGGAGACGGCGCAGAAACGTTAGCGGCCAGCGCAGACAGCGCGGCCCCAGCGAAAAAAGGTTCTCTGTCCCGTCTCGCCCGTGTGATGAAGGTCGTCGCTGATGCGGTCCCGGGCGACGCCGCAGTCCTCTCCTCCGAAGGCGTCCCAGCCTGGGTCCGATACCACCGTGCGCTCGGTGGCCGGCTTATCGGCGACGGCGACCTCCTCCTCGACCTCGCCGATGTGACCGATGTCGACTGCTTGGTTGCCACTCGGGTCCTCGACCGTTGGGCAGCCGCGCTCGACTTCTCGTTGCGTGGCATCGACCGCCACAACGCATTCCGCGCGCTGATGTCCAATACAAATCCTGGTGGAATCGTTCGATGGTCCCTTCGGCGGTAACCATGCCGAGTTCTGGGAAGCGGTGAGGCGTCGCCTCGGCCCGACGGCGGCTTGGGCACACACGCGCTGACCGCAGTGGCGAGGCTATCCCGACCGACGCAGACGGCCTCGCTGTCAACGACCCATTGACGCCGCGGTCTTCGCCGCGGCGCATAGGTCGACGAACGCAACGACCACCTCACCCTCAGAAGGAAAGACAGTGACTGACCCGCTCAACCCCACCACAACTCCTCTCAACGCTCCCTACCCGCTCCCGCTCAACGAACTCGACAGAATAGGCAGCGCGGATGCTCCTCGACTCGCCGACCAGCTGTCCTGCGCGCGAGTCAGCGTCGGCAGGTGGAACGACTACGGCGTACGCACGCTCGTGAACGCAGAGGACTGTTACGCGAGTGTTCAGCTCCGCATCCCTCAGGGATTGCCGACTGCGTGGGCAGTACGGCTCGCGAAGTTCGCCACACAGCACATGCCTTACACCGACCGTGACCGCGAGTGGGACGCGGTGAGCCATGGAGGCGTCACTTCGAACTCTGACCTCTGGAACTGCTTCGTGGACTCGACCCTCGCAGCGGAGAGCTTCGCCGAGCGTGCCGTCGAGCACGCGGTATGGGCGCACGCACGCGGTGAAGAGTGGGACTGGCCCTATCCGGTGCCCGGACGGGTGGAGAACAAGTACGAGCACTGGGGTGACCAGCACCCCCTGACCTATGACTTCGGCAACGAGCCGGCGGCGCTCAAGGCGGTTGCCGAGGATCACCGCTCTCGGCCCGGTGCGCCTACCGAAGCAGACATCGAGTTCTGACGAATCCTTTCCGGAATCCTTGTTCACCGAGGTGACATGGTTGTGGTCCGGGCGACGTCGGAACTGAGGACCACGGCGGAACGTAGTCGACGGCGTACTTGTGGTGACGGGTAGCGGGCCCGCACCACCGCGTGTTGAGGCAGTAGCGGCGTCACGCAGTTTGTGTAGCTGGCGCGCCGGGCCCGCGACTCTGCCGCCGCGTGGACGGTGCCGCTGTCGGTGGCCTGTCCAGTCGTCAGGGTCGGGGATCACGGCCCCTACTCCGCGGGTGGCCGCGGGAGGCTCGAGACGAGTACGCTCTGTCGCCGCGAACCGCATTGAGCCGGGTGGCGCGCCGGCCGTTGTCGCGAGCGACGCATCGGCGCCAGCCGTGGCAGAGGGATTGGCGAGTCACCCGCTTGTCCGGGCGTGATCATCGTGACCAGCGGCAGCCGTTCCCACCGACGAGATGCTGGATCTTCGCCGAGAGGCCACCGCGGAAGCGGCCGATGCCGTGATGAGGCGGCTCGAGTCGCGGGTTTAGGCATGTCAATCCAGCGCCCGTGTGACGCGGGGTCGGTGTTTGTTGCGTGCTGATTCGCGTGAGTTCTCGCAGACCCCGCCGATGACCACCAGGCGAACATTTCTGCCGTTTCCGTCGCGGCGGTAACCTTCGCGCCCCGATTCCAGGTCTTGCCGGTCGCGAGCCCGCCATGCCAAGCTCAGTCGGTTCGCCACTGCACGAGCACCCCTGGCAGTCCGGACACGCTGTCCCGTGCGATGCTGCGAGAGTATCGCTTCGACCATCAGCCGAGCGTCAGTCAATTTTGCCTGGGTGGTGCGTCGCGCGCGGCGTTATGCACTCGATTAACCACCACTGAGCCTCGGGAAACTGCGACACAAGATCGGGCTAAAGGCCCACAACCTGAGCCCTGCTCAAACACGCCTTCCGAGCAAGTGGCAACATCGCCGGATGGCGCTGGAAGCGGGTGTCGCGCGACGTCCTTTCGCACGATAAGGTCTGGGGACACTTCGGCCGCGCCGCGCGGATCATGAGCGGGCGGACGCAGTCCGCCGTGTGGTCCCGGAGAAGTTCCTGCGGACCACACGGCCGCCTGTTCAGTGGCGCTTCGCGGCCGGTCGGAAGAACTGCTGACGGCGCAGGAGTGCCTTGTCGAACGCTGCGTCGTCGGGGAACGGTCCCTCGAGGCACGCCACGAAGTACTTCATGAGGAGGGTTCCGTTGACGACGACGCGGAGTTCGGGCAGCGTCGGCACGTCGCCGCCGTGCTGCACGGCGTTATAGGCGACCATCAGCTGCCCACCTTCGGGTAGTTCAGCGATGGTGGGGAAGAGGGTGGCCTGCATCATCGTCCGATAGAGGGTGGGGGTAGTCCCAGCCGTGGAGGTCGAAGCCGTGCAGTCTCGCCTAATAGTGCACGAGGTCGCCGGAGCCGAACCCCGCCGGCGCGAAAGCGTCGCGGATGTCGAAAACGAGGTCGCCGTCGGTCGTGATGTGGCAGACGTCGAACTCGTCGTAGAGGCGCCAGAGGCTGTTGTCATCGAGTGTGGACGAGAAGTCGCCGAAGCGGCTGTTCGCGTGGAAGACCGTGGTCGCGTCGACGACCGTGCCGCCTTCGGCATCGAGCTTCGCGGTCATGTGGGCTATGAGCTTTTCGCGGCCGGTCGTGTCGCCGGAGATGTGAGGGTAATCAGTCATGTTGCTGGCTTTCGCTGGGTGGATGACGAGCGAATGCTTCGTCCTCACCTCTATGCGCGGGTGCTGCTTTGGCGGATGAACCTCGTGAGCACTGGGCATCGCCTTCGACGAGTTCATCTGGTCCGTCACGCAGTTGCCCCGCATTAACTGCAGGGGAGTTTGCATTGAAATTCCGGCGATAGTTGGAAGACCTAGCAGTTGCTGAGCAGAAACGGTCCCTGCTCAGCAAGAGAGATAACTCCTGGCGTGTCTGCTGTTACCCGAAGTCCTGGATTGACGTACAACTGCGGACCCCGCAAACTAGAGCCGGGATTCCGCTGTTTCCGAGCACGCAGTCGACGGGCGACGACTGCGGACGGAGGTTGCATCGGCGCACGGTTTGGGTTGTTGCCCTGGCGTAGTCGCGTGTCCGGGCAACTTCAAGGAGCGATGGGTTCAAATCCCGCCGTCACCGCCATGGCAACCCCCCGGGAATCGGGGGTTTTTCCGTGTCTGGGGCGGCGCGTGGTGCATGCGTGGTGCATATTCCGAGAAGGCGTCACTAGAGTGCCGGGCGGGACCTTCCAGAGCCGTGATGCGATCTGGGTTCAGGTCCCAACGTCACCGCCACCACGAAGGCGCCGCATCCTGTTGGGAACATTGGGAAGCGGGGCCTTTGTCATGCCTTGAGTTCCAGTCGCCGTTGCGCAGCGGTGGCGCTTCGCGTCTTGGTCTGATACCGCCAACGGACGATGGCAGCGTGCGTCGGCCGCTCGGTGGAGGAGCGGGAAGCTCTCTTGGTCGGCGACGGCTTTGGTGACCGTAACCCGCTCGCGTCGGCTGCATTGCAGCTGGCAGGCATCTGATCTTCGGGCACGGTCGCGGCCCGCATATTCGCGAGTCCCACGCCGATTGCTTCCTGGCCTAGCGGTTGGAAGAAGGGCTGCTGCGTCCCTCGAGCCCAAGCACCGAATGACCTTCAGCGGGCTAGTCGCCTGACCGCGGTCTCCGGAGCCACAGCTTGTTCGAGGGTCTTGCCTGCGCCCGACGCGGTTGCACTCGGCTGAAGATCCTGACGGGCACCTGGGTCGGTGTTCTAATCATCAGCAAAGGCGACGGTGGCCACCGTGGACGCTTGAGAGCAGGTTTTCCGGATCCGAGCCGCGGATCTTGCGTGTGTGACTAGATGCGCGCCTTTGCCTCCGACCTCGACAGGCCGAAGGCAGCAGAAGCGGCACCCACCGCGACCATCTGAGATCATTAAATGTGGGTGGCCCTGGTTATCTTCTAACTACAGCAATACAAGAACGCACTTCAAGGAGCTTCGTGGTCAAGTCCCCCTCGTCTCGTCGCGCAACCGTGCGGCCCGAAGGTGACCTGGAGTCCCCGGAGGACGTCGAGCAGCTCGTCAAGACTCGTGAACGGGTGAAGGCCTACGGCGAGGTGTTCACTCCCCGCCGCATGGTGCATCAGATGCTAGATCTCGTCACTGATGAACTGGAGACCGCACTTGGCTTCGTGGACAAGACGTTTTTCGAACCGGCTGCCGGCGACGGCAACTTCCTCGTAGCGATTCTGCAGCGCAAGCTCGACGCCATCGAGAAGACCTTTCCGGCCGAGCGTTGGCCGACCGAGTCGCTGTTCGCGATCGCGTCCATCTATGCCGTGGAGTTCCTGCCGGATAACCATGAGCTCGCCCAGGCGAGCATGCTGAACTTGTTCGCGAACTTCCACGAGCGCACGGGCACGCAGGTTGACCAGAGTACGAATCTGTGGCTCGCGGCACGGTATCTAGTGCACGCAAACATCCTGCTCGGCAACACGTTGACGTCGCAGACTCACGACGGTGAGGACATCCAATTTTCATGGTGGAACCGCGTCGATGACGTCACGGTGCAGCGCGATCCCTTCACCCTCGCGTCGCTTCGCGGCGCGAGTAGCGGTGCTTTCGACTTCACCATCTACGAAACGTACAAGCCCTGCCGTATCGACCAGGTCCACACAGGAGTGAGCCATTGATGGATAGCCCGGACATCAGCACGTACCGCGAGATCACGCCATACGTCTATTCCTGGAACACCCCCGACATCCCGAAGTACGAGGGGTGGGAGAAGATCGGATACACCGAGCAGGAGGGTGGCCCTGACGCGCGAATCGCGCAGCAGGCGTCGCAGCTGTCGGTGCAGAAGAACAAGCTGTGGGCGTTTCGTGCGCAGTTCATGCACGAGGCTGGCGGCAGATTTACCGACAAGGAGTTCCACGCCTACCTCAAGCAACGGGGAATCGAGCGCGAGTACAACCCTGATGCTCAGCCGAATCGTACGGAGTGGCATCGCTTCGCGGGCGCTCCGAAGACCTCGAAGGAGTACTTCCTCGAGTTCGCCAGCGGTGACCTCAGTAGCCTCCAAACTTCAGGCGAAGACGACTACCAGCTCCGTCCGGAGCAGCAAGCCGCTGTTCAGCAGGCACTTGTTGCGTTCGGCTCGCACGACGAAGTTCTGTGGAACGCAAAGCCCCGGTTCGGCAAGACGCTCACGACGTACGACCTCATGCGCAAGCTGGATGTGCGCAAGGCCCTGATCGTCACCAACCGTCCGGCAATCGCGAACAGCTGGTTCGACGACTTCGTGCGCTTCATCGGCCATCAGACGACCTACAAATTCGTTTCCGAGTCGGCGTCGCTTTCCGACCGCAACCCGATGACCAGGACTCAGTGGTCGTCCTACGTCAGCTTCACGTCGGACGCGGACCCGCGAATCATTGAGTTCGTGTCGTTGCAGGACCTGAAGGGATCGAAGTACTTCGGCGGCTCCTACGACAAACTGAAGAACATCTCCCAGTTCGACTGGGATCTGCTCGTCATTGACGAAGCGCATGAGGGAATCGATACGACGAAGACGGATGTCGCTTTCGACCAGATTCACCGCAGCCGCACCCTGCACCTGTCCGGGACTCCGTTCAAGGCTCTCGCATCCGGCCGGTTCCCCGCCGCCGAGCAGATTTACAACTGGACGTATGCCGACGAGCAGGCCGCGCGCGAGCAGTACGCCGACTATGGCACCGATAACCCCTACGCGCAGCTGCCGCGGCTGAACATGCTCACGTACCAAATGAGCCGGATGATCACCGACCAGCTCGCCGTTGGCGTCGCGATCGAAGAGGACAGCGCGAACGTCGACTACGCGTTCGACCTCAATGAGTTCTTCAGCACGAAGGACAACGGCTTCTTCGAGCACGAGGCTGACGTCACCAAGTTCCTCGACACGCTCACCCACAACGAGAAGTACCCGTTCTCGACGCCGGAGCTGCGCGATGAGATTCGTCACTCGTTCTGGTTGTTGAACAGGGTCGCCTCCGCGAAAGCTCTCGAGAAGCTTCTGAGGAGCCACCCGGTGTTCAGGGATTACACGGTGATCCTCGCGGCAGGCGACGGCCGCTCGGACGAGAACGATCCCGTGGCGCAGGGCAAGGCGTTCGACAAGGTCCGCGCCGAGATCGCCGCAGCAGAGAAGGTCGGCGGCAAGACGATTACGCTCTCCGTAGGCCAGCTCACTACGGGGGTCACGATCCCGGAGTGGACTGCCGTCCTGATGCTGTCGACCCTTTCTTCGCCTGCGCTCTACATGCAGGCCGCGTTTCGTGCACAAAACCCGTGCACGTTCGAGCGCGGCGGCAAGGTGTTCCAGAAGCAGAACGCCTACATCTTCGACTTCGCTCCCGAGCGCACGCTGACGGTCTTCGACAAGTTCGCGAATGATCTCTACCCGAACCCGTCCGGTGACCCGTCTGTCCGTCAGCAGAACATCAAGACCCTGCTCAACTTCTTCCCCGTCATCGGCGAAGACTCCGAAGGCCGCATGGTCGAACTCGATGCGGCGCAGGTTCTTACGTTCCCGCAGGTGTTCAAAGCTCGCGAGGTGGTTCGCCGTGGTTTCCTGTCGAACCTCCTATTCGCGAACGTGGGTGGCATCTTTCGCTACTCCGAGCACGTCAAGAAGATCCTCGACAAGCTGCCTACCGCGAAGCAGGGCAAGCTCAAAGAGGCGCCGATCGAGATGCCCGTCCCGGAACCCACGGTTGACGGCGACGGCAACGTCCAGGTCGACGTGGAGGCCGTAATCAACCCGAAGATTGCCGAGCTGGGACCCCCGGTCTGGCGCGTCGAAGACATCCCTGATGTCGCGCCTTCGACGCCGGCGAGCACTGCTGCGAAGCAGATCGCGAAGGCCGTTACCGAACAACTGCAGACCAAGCGCGAAGAGCTCAAACAGACATACGAGCTGACGCAGAAGCAGATCACGCATGACATCCAGCGCACCGAGCAAGCGGTGACGGCTCGTGTCGAGCGCGCATACGTCGAACACACGATTGCTCAGCACCACCTCGAAGATGAACTTCGCGATGCTGCCACCGAAGCTGCCTCCACAGAACTGCAGGCAAAGAAGGCGGAGCTCGAGGAGTCGTTTCAACAGAACATCGTGAACATCGTGAAGACCACGATGGACGAGGTCGTCCCCGAGGTAGTCAAGCGGGAAGAAACGAAGAAGGAGCAGAAGCGCGCAAACGAGACGATGGACGACGCTCGCTCGCACCTGCGTGGCTTCGCCCGCACAATTCCGATGTTCTTGATGGCCTACGGAGACCGCGACATCCGGCTCGCGAACCTTGACGACTACACGCCAGACGACGTGTTCGAGGAGATTACAGGGATCACCGAAGACGAGTTCCGCTTCCTGCGGGACGGAGGCGAGGTCACTGAGGACGATGGCACCGTCACCGAGATCCCCGGGCTCTTCGATGAGGCTGTCTTTGATCAGGCTGTGCAGGAGTTCCTGGACAAGAAAGAGGAGCTCGCGGACTACTTCGACGAGTCGCTCGACGAAGACATCTTCGCCTACATCCCGCAGCAGAAGACCTCGTTGGTCTTCACCCCTCAGGCGGTCGTGAAGATGATGGTCGACATCGTGGAGAAGGAGAACCCTGGGATTTTTGAGGACCCGACGAAGACCTTTATTGACCCGTTCTCGACCGCGGGCCTATTCATAATGGAACTAGTGCGACGGCTCGATGGAGGGCTCACCGCAGTCCTCCCCGACCAGGACGAACGGCTGCGACACATCCTCACCAACCAGGTGTTCGAAATGAGCCACAACGAACTACTGCACCGAATCACTATCGAGGCGGTATCGGGTGGCATCGCTGAGCGCCGCGGATGGATGGTGAACTCGGGCCACTTCCGCTTTGGTGACATTGCGCGAATGAGCCCAGACGAGCGGCAGAATCTCGTCAACGACATGCTGACGGAGGGGAATTGATCATGCCAAGGAAGTTCGATGTAGTGATCGGCAACCCGCCGTATCAGAACGAGGCGAAGGGAGAATCCGGACGCGCGGAACCGATCTACCACCTTTTCATGGACGCCGCGTACCAGATCGCGGAGAAGGCTGTGCTGATCACGCCGGCTCGCTTCCTGTTCGATGCGGGGCAGACTCCGAAGCCATGGAACCGAAAGATGCTGGATGATCCGCACCTGACTGTGCCGCTTTACGAGCCGGACAGCAAGAGAATCTTCCCCGGCCCCGATATCAAGGGTGGGGTTGCGGTGACGTACTGGGACGCGACCTCTGCCGGACCACCTATCGGTACTTTTTCCCAGTCAGGACCGCTTGTCCGGATTGCCACAAAGGTGGCAGAGGCCAACGAGAAATCGTTGCGGGATGTCATTCAAAGTAAGAGTGCATATAACTGGACACCGGTGATGCACGAGGAGCACCCTGAGGCTGCTTCTCTGATGTCCGCCAATGCCACGTACACGCTGAGCCCGAAAGCGTTCGTGCAGCTTGACTTTCTGTTTTCGCGGGAGCCCCTGCCCCATGACGCCTCGCGCATGGTCCTCGGTCTGATTGGCGGAAAGCGGACAACGCGGTGGGTGAAGAGTTCCTACATCCGGGGCCCAGAAAGCATGTCGTCCTACAAGGTCGCCGTGCCTGGGGCGAACGGCAACGGTGTTTTCGGTGAAACACTGTCATCTCCCGTCGTGCTGGAACCACACGCGGCCGCGACCCAAACCTTCATCACCATTGGGTCCTTCGCGTCGGCTGACGAGGCAGAGGCCTGCTTGAGGTACGTCATGACGAAGTTCACTCGAGCGATGCTCGGTGTTCTGAAGGTCACTCAGAACAACGCGCGGGGGACGTGGAAGCACGTCCCCCTCCAGGACTTCACTCGGAACTCAGATATCGACTGGTCGAAGTCAGTCGCTGAGATCGACCAGCAGCTCTACGCGAAGTACGAACTCGATGACGAAGAGATAGCCTTCATCGAATCGCATGTGAAGCCGATGGAGTGATGATGGCCGTGCTTGCATACTCCCCTTCGCCGGCATAGCCATCGAGGAACCCGACTCTCCTCCCCGGAGAGGTACTCGATGTCGCGCCGGCGAACTTGCTCAGGTAGCGCTTGAGCACGCCGTGTTTGAGTATCGCAGCGGGGTCCTTCTCCTCTGCGAAAAAATTTGTGTTGTTGTTCACCCCTGCCTCCTGCCAGGGAGCCTATCCATCGATGGGGGCTGATCATCGCGGACACTCTTCGCTCGTTCGGCGTGGCGGGCACGGGACAGGTTACTCGCACGCCTCCGCGTCAAGGTGACCAACTTTCTGTGTACGGGCCCAGCCTTGAGGCGGTGGTCGTCGCGGTAAGCGAGGTGGCAAGTCTGTCGTTCTGGAGCTCGACTGGCTCGTGCAGAGCGCGGGGGACTCCCGCGACCGTGGTGCAATTTGGTGCAGGAGAGTCCGTGACCGTACGTGAACAAGCGGGAGCAGCTGGGTGGTTGCTCCGCGTGATCGTGCAAACTCGCAGTGAAGGAACGCCGCTCAGAGCCTACGCAATGGGTTCAAATCCCACCGTCACCGCCACTACGAACGCCCCGCCTCCCCTGGAAACTATGGGATGCGGGGCCTTCGCTGTTGTGATCGAGCGGTGAGCGGTAACTCAACGGTAACGAAATTTCTGCTGGCTCCGCGTGGGGGGTCGTGGGTCTGGCCGAGCCGGCCCTCGGCTGGCGGCTCACTGTTGCTTCTTGACTGGGACGCACGACGCACGAACCCGGACGAGTGCGATCCGCTCGTCTCGACAGACCGAGCAACCCCGCGGCGGCACGGTCTTCGACGGCAACAGGCGTGGGCAGTAGTTCGCATCGAAAGAGACAGTCTGAACGCGCTCAGCCATGCTTCGGAGCATCTTGCGCTGCGTGCCCGTCAGAAATCCTCGCGACCCTCGAGGTCGATGTCGAGGGTCGTGCGGTCTTTTGCCCACGCTTCGAGCGCGGAATCGAGCTGCTGGCGAAGCCACCCCGCGGTCTGCGCGGACTTGGGAGTGGTGGACAGCTGCCAGAGGCGCTGGTCGACGGAACCGGTGAGGTTGGCGGCGGGAGAGGCGGAAGTCTTCATGTCGCTTGCGATCCTGGTCAGTTGGCGGGTGCATAGTCTGCGGCGCGGAGAAGGTGGCGGAGCTCGACGAGAAGGTCTTCGTCGATGGTCTTCTGTCGCGGCGGTGATACGACGATGGTCTCGGTGCCGACCTTGATCTTGACCTTGCTGTTGTGCTCGACGGTCACGTCCCCGACAGCGCGAAGAAGCGACAGGACATCGTGCCACTCGACGTTGTTGCTCTTCGGGTGTTCGGTGATCTGGCGAAGTGTGTTGCGGTGGTTTTCACCCAGGTGCGAGGACATATCGGCCCACTTTCATTGGTCTTAGTGAAACCAACGTAGGTTTCTGAACCCGGGCACAACTCAGACGGTTGTCGAGTCCTCAATCGACACCATGCAGCCAGAACGGGTGTCGACACGACGTTCGACAAGCGTCGGGGTTGGTCCCCTGGTGCGCCGATACGTTCGAGCGCGAAGGAGGTAGCCATGCACTCGACGAGGAAGCTCACGCCTTACGCCCTCGTGTTCGTGGGAGGTGCTGTGGGCGCCGGTATCCGGATTGCTCTCGGGCACTGGTGGATGAGCGGCTCCGCCTTCCCCTGGGCAACGTTCGTCATCAACCTCACCGGTGCAGCACTGCTGGGCGCGCTCTATGGTCTGACAAGCGGACCGCGAGCGGGGCGACTGCGGCTCCTACTGGGGACCGGCCTTCTTGGCGGATACACGACCTACAGCACATTCGCTGTTGGCTCAGACGGACTGATTCTCTCGGAGCACCTGTTGCTCGGCGTTCTTTACACGATTCCCACTGTGGCCCTCGGTATCGCGGGCGCCTTCGCCGCTGAACGAATCGCGCGTCGCAAGGTTCACGCATGACGCCGCTCGTCGCCTTTCTCGCATCCCTCGCCGGCGGTGCCGGTGCGGTGGCCCGATACGCCCTCGATACGCGCGTCACCCGTCGAGTGGGTAGCCCGTTCCCCTGGGGTACCGTCGTCATCAACGTCAGTGGATCCTTCGCTCTAGGCCTGGTCACCGGCTTCGCAGATGCACACAGCCTCTCATCTTCGTGGGCGCTCATCCTCGGCGCGGGCTTCCTGGGCGGCTACACAACGTTCAGCACGGCGAGCGTTCAAGCCGCGGAGCTGTTCGGACATCGTCGGTCCGCACCTGCACTCGCCTACGCGGGTGGGATGCTCGCGGCGGCGCTGCTCGCGGCCGCCGCCGGGCTGGCGCTGTCTTACGCCTGCGGGTCCGCGTGAACGTTCAGGGAGCGAACCAGATCGTCGATGGTCTTCGGCTCGTGCGCGTTCCGGGCGTCGACACGGATCGCGTTCTCGTCCAGCGGTGGCTCAAAGCTCGCTCGGTGCTCGGCCAGGACACGGTCCGCGACACCGTGGCGGGAGGGAGTGGCGCGGTTCGCGTGCAGCCGCTCGTGTTGGGTCGCCGTATCAACGTCCAACCAGACGATACGGAACCGGGCCTGGCCCTGCGCCGCGACCTCTCACCAGGCATCGCGCAGGAACCGGTGGGAAGCCGTGTCGTCGATGATGACGCTACGACGGCCGGTGAGTGCGTGCCGAGCACGGGCCTGGGCGATTTGATGCGTTTCCTGCCATTCCTCGCCCGATATGCCCTGCCCTCCGTAGAGGCCGCGCTCTGCGTTGACGATATCAAGGCTGAGTACCTCAGCGTTGAGGCGTGAACGCAGTTCTAGGGCGAGGGTGCTCTTCCCGGAGAACGACAGCCCGCACATCAGGGTGAGCAGTGGAGAGACGGTCGTCGTCATAGCGGTCCCGCTCTACCGGACTCTCGTCGCACGAGCAGTCGTTCCAGTGCGGTGGCGGTGGGTAGCATGCACGTCCGCGTAGCCGCGCGCTTCGGCGTCGCTAAGGCGTCGGCGCATTCTGTGCCGGGTCGACGTTCGACCGGGTGTGCACTGCAGCGATCCACAAAGCGAGCAGCACAACCGCAGCCAAGGTGAGGGAAAGCCCCTCCCAGACCAGGTTAAAACTGAAACCGAGTCTGCCGCCCGCAGCGAACCCCACGAGCACTGCGAGGTATGCGCCGGCTGGTCGAAGGTGGCGTTCGCCATCGTCGGCAATGCGCCTTCCGACTGCTCGTCCGAAAAGGCTGGCGGCCATCTGGATGACGGAGGTGACGGCGATGTTGCCGTACAGCATGCCGGTCTCGCGGTGAAACGCGTTGCCCTGCACGCCGGCAAGAAAACTGATGGCCCAGGCGATCCACATCGGTTCGATGACTCGGCTGACGCTGAGTACGGCGAGAACCAGGATCACCACGATCTCGCCGAGGAGGATGGGCGCCGAGTACGACTTCCCGCGCCGGGCGAGCCAGAGGATCAGGATGCTGCAGACGAAGGCTCCGAGCGCGAAGACGAGGACTGAGCTCGCGGCGAGGAGGGCACGTCCGAGATTGCCGTCCGCGGCGAAGTAGCCGAGGGAGATGAGGTTGCCGGACTGCACGGTGGCGAACGTGCCGAGCTGCCCGAACGTCCACGCGTCCAGGAGCCCGGATACGAACGCGAGCGACACCGAGGCCCACACGGTCTCGAGTAGCGGAAATGGGCGGCTGGTGGCGGTCTGGGCCGACGACATGAAACCTCCTAGGCGACCGTCTCAGCCAATCGGCCGCCTGCCTCGCGGGCGTCCGACGAGTGTCGAGTGTGAGTTCGTCGGCCATCTCTATTTCGTCGAGCGGAACGCCGTCAGACTCCTGAGTACCGTTCGGAATCATCACGAAGGAGCACGACATGGATTCGTCCGAGAACGTCCCGGTGGGACACGAAGTCCCTACTCTGGGGAACCCTGATCTGCCGCAGGAGGGCGAGGTGAACATCGCCGACCGCCCGCAGAGCAACACGATGACGGGACCGCAGAACGAGGCCATCGAGTCGCAGTTCCCCAACCAGATGCACGCGCCGGCGACGGACATCAGCACGCAGCCGTTCTTCTGGTCGTCGTTCAACATCTCCCCGCGGCGGGTGCAGCGCGGAGGCTGGGCCCGAGAGCTCACGAAGCAGGACTTCCACATCTCCGACGAGATCGCCGGCGTGAACATGTACCTCGAGCCCGGCGGCATCCGCGAACTCCACTGGCACCAGACCGCCGAATGGGCCGTCATGACCCGCGGCAAAGCCCGCGTCACCACACTCAGCCGCTCCGGGCTGCCCGCGGTCGAAGACGTGGAGGAGGGCGACCTGTGGTTCTTCCCCGCCGGCACCCCGCACTCCCTGCAGGGCCTCGGCCCGGGCGGCGCGGAGTTCGTGCTCGCCTTCGACGACGGCGACCAGTCCGAGTCGAACACGCTGCTGCTCACAGACTGGTTCGCGCACACCCCGCCGGAGGTGCTGGCAAAGAACTTCGGCGTGGCGCAGGAGGTGTTCTCGGACATCCCGCTGCACAACCTCTGGATCTTCCCCGGTGACGAGCCGCCGGCCCTCGAAGTCGATCAGGCCGCCGCCGGCGTCGAATGGGGCATGGAGCCCGTGATCTTCCGCCTCTCACGGTCGAAGCCCCTCTACGAAAACTCGGGCGGATCGATCCAGATCGCCGATTCCACGAACTACGCCTACTCGAACACGGTCGCAGCGGCGCTCGTGACGGTGGAGCCGGGATCGATGCGGGAACTGCACTGGCACCCGAACGCCGATGAATGGCAGTACTACCTCCGAGGCTCCGCCCGCATGACGGTGTTCAACACCGGACCGCACGCGAACACGACCGACTTCCGTGCCGGCGACGTGGGAGTCGTGCGTAAGAACTTCGGGCACTACATCGAGAACACCGGCGATGACGTGCTGCAGTTCCTTGAGGTGTTCCGCACCGACAGGTACGAGGAGATCTCGCTCGCGAACTGGCTGTCGCACGTACCGCCGCAGCTCGTGTCCGCTCATCTGAACATCGACCCTGCCGTGCTCGCGACGTTCCCGCGCGGTTCGCAGGGCATCACTCCTCTGCGCTGAGCAGAGGAACCCACCCCCGCATCGTGCGCGGGGATGAGCGGCGTCGGGAGTTCACAGCCCGGCGCCGTGTCGCTTTCTGCTGAACTCATTGAGAAAGAGCATCATGAAGACCACGCCATCCACGGCAACCAATCGACACACGACGCCGTTCTGGGTGGTGGCTATCGCGTTTCTTCTGGTGATGGCGTACTCCACCGTCCCCACGCCGCTCTACCCGCTTTATCAGCAGCTCGACGGGTTCCCCGTATCGGTGGTGACTGTGGTGTTCGCCGCTTACGCAGTGGGTGTCGTCGCGAGCCTCTTTCTCCTGGGCCATGTCAGCGACTGGATGGGTAGGCGTCGGATGCTGGTCATTGCCATCCTCATCTCCGCATTGTCCGCGGTGCTGTTCATGGTGTTCACCGACGTACCGGGCCTGTTGGTCGCCCGAGTGGTCAACGGCGTCAGCATCGGCGTACTCACGGCGACCGCGACCGCACACCTCGGTGAGCTGAGAGCACGGGCAAGACCAGATGAGAACGCCATCGTTGCGGCGTCCGTCGCTGGCGGTGCGAACCTCGGCGGTCTCGCGCTCGGGCCACTCATTGGCGGGTTGTTCGCCGACTTCCTCCCCGAACCGCTGCACCTACCGCACACCGTGTTCGCGGTCGCCCTCATCCTCCTGGCCATCGCTGTCGCGCTCGTCCCCGAAACCGTCACCCCGACACCGCGCAAGTACCGCCCGCAGAAGGTTGCGGTGCCTGCGGCATCTCGGGGTCACTTCATTGCTGCAGCGTTCGCTGCATTCGCCGGGTTCGCGCTCTTCGGGCTGTTCACGTCTCTCGCGCCGTCGATCCTCATCGGCATCTTCGACGAAGACGGCCACCTGATGGCCGGCATCACAGTTTTCCTGGTGTTCGGGTCAGCGGCCGCCGCTCAGGTGCTTCTGGCCCGGGTAGCTCGCCGTACCCAGCTGCTGTTTGCTGCGGTCGCCTGTGGAGTCGGCCTCCTCGCCATCGCCGGCGGGGCATTGGCCCCGTCTTTGGCCCTGTTCCTCCTCGGTGGGATCATCGGCGGCGCGGGCGTCGGTGCGCTGTTCAAGTGCGCGCTGGCCACGGCGTCGGAGATCGCCGAGCCGGGGCGCCGAGGCGAGACGCTCGCCGCCATGTTCCTCGTCGCCTACTGCGGACTAGCGGTTCCCGTGCTTGCCATCGGAGGCGCGCTGACCGTATTGCCGCAGATCACCGTGCTGCTCGTGTTCGTCGTACTGGTGGGCGTCGTAACAGTGGTCGCTGCGCTCCGGATGCGCCGCATTGCCGGCTGAACAGTAAAGGGCCGCCGGGATATCCCGGCGGCCCTTCACTGTCGATACGGCTCAAACGGCGCGACGAATCACACCTGCCAGAGCCTCGGCGAGGCCCTCGGTGCCGCTGTCGAGGCGGTGGCCGTTGAGGAAGAACGTGGGCGTGCCGTTCACGCCGCTGCGGATGCCACCTTCTTCGTCGGCGCGGATTCGAGCGAGGTAGCGCCCTTCGGTCACGGCCGTTCGGAACTCGTCCAACGGCAGGTCAAGACGCTCGCAGATCGTGGCGTAAAGGTCGGGGCCGAGTTGCTGCTGGTGTTCGAAGAGCAGATCGTGTGCTTCCCAGAACTTCCCATGCTCGGCCGCAAACTCGGCGACGAAGGCCGCGTCGACAGCTTCGGCGTGCACCTCGGCGAGAGGGAAGTTCCGGAAGACGAAGCGGACCTGCCCCTCGTAAGCCGCGAGGAGTTCCTTGACGACGGGGTAGGCGGCCCCACAGTACGGGCACTGGTAGTCGCCGTATTCAACGAGGACCACCGCCGCGTCGGCGGGACCTGAGGTGTGGTCTTGTGGGGAGACGGGAACGCGAAGTGAAGACATGGTTCTTTCCTTTCAGTTGTGAGTGAGGGCATCGAGAGCGTCGAGCACACCGTCGACGCCCGGGTTGATGGCTACGGGCGCGAGGTAGCTCCAGGCGATGACGCCGGTCGAGTCGATGACGAAGAGGGCCCTTCGGGCTTCGCCGACGGAGTCGTCGTACGCGCCGAAGAGGCGAGCGACCGCACCTTTCGGCTCGAAGTCGCTGAGCAGAGGGAAGTGCAGCGAATGGGCCGACGTGAACGCTTCATGCGACCAGACGTTGTCGACTGACACAGCGATGACCTGTGCGCCCCGGGCGCGGATCAGGGGCAGAGCCTCGTTGATGACTGACAGCTGGTCACCGCATACGGGACTCCAGTCCGCGGGATAGAAAGCGAGGACCACCGGGCTGCCGAGAAGCTCCTCTGATCTCAGTGACTGGTCGGCGGTAACCCGAAGCGTGAAGTGCGGTGCGCGTTCGCCGGGTTGCAGGATCTCTGGCATAGTCGGCTCCTTGTTTGAGTACTCTCACTGTGCTCTCGCGCGGCGGAAGCTCCGTAGGCCGAGCGTTCGAAGGTCATCCGACATGTGTCGAACCGGGGCGGCTGCGCTTCCGCTCGACCAGGACGGCTCCGAGGAGGACGATTGCCGCGATGGCTGCACCCGCGAGGGTGTCAACGACGCGTTCGTCTGCGACCTCGCCGATGGACTGACCGGCCGCGGAGGCAAGGAGCACCGCCATCGGCGTCACCGCAGCAAGGGCCCACGTCAGGTTCCGACGCAGCAGGAGCTCGAAGACGAAGATCAGCGCCGCAGCCCACGCAATGCGCGCGAACCCTTGCGGTTCGATGAGGGCGAGCGCGATGACGAGGAGGATTGCAAGCCCGGTGCTGGTAAGGCGTTGCACGCCCCGGAAGATCGCGGAGTGAACATCGGCATCCTTCTGCAGGATGCCGAGGCACGCCAGCATCACCCACGCCGCGTGATGCAGACCGAGGAACGCGCTCACCGGCACCGCGAGCACGGCGGCCACGGAGATGCGAGCGACGACCACGCGAACAGATGCGGGCGCCGCGAAACGCCAAGGGGTGCGTCGCGCGAAAACCTCCCGGTCACTGGCCCGGATGCTCGGCACCACGAGGGGTAGCACCACGACGATGTAGCCGACAATCGCACCGCCGGCGAGGGAAGCGATGACCTCGAGATAGCTCATTCCGGCTCCCCCCTTGGCGGCGGGCGCGACGAGCTGACCGGCGGAGCCGGTGATGAGGACAAGGAACAATGCGCCGGGCGGGCCGGCTGCCAGCGCCTGCGAGAGGAAGGATCCGCCGATGGCGATGACGGACATGGCGATGAGGCCGGGGATTAGCGCCGTGCCGAGAGCGGCGCCGATACTCGCGGCCACATGCAGCGCGGCGGCGATGACAGGAAACGCCGCTGCGCGTTCTCTGCGTGACCGATCCGGAAGATGCAAAACAATGAGGGCACCGATGGACGCGACCGATCCCCAGCGCGGTTCGCCGACGAGCAATCCGACCAGAGGCGGAATGGTGATGGCGGCCGCAGCTTGCACCGCACCGGGCCACTGACGCGTCGCCGGGCGAAGCGCGAACAGCTGCCGCCAGAGAGTCGCGCTCACTCAGCGCCGAGCGCGTCGAGCTCCGCGGCGGACGGCGCGAAGAACACCGAACCGGTCAATGCGGTGGAGAAGTCAAGCAGCCGGTCGTGCATCCCCGCAGGCTCTCCGATGAACATCCGCTCGAGCATCCGCTGAATCACCCACAGGTCGCGGGAGTAGCCGAGGAAGTAGGTGCCGAACTCGCCGGCGCCCGGACTACCAAACGGCATGTTGTCGCGGACGATGTCGTGCTCGACTCCCTGGTCGTCTTCGATGGTCGCTAGCGACTTGTGCGACTGCTGCCCGGTGGGAGAGTCATCCAGTTCGATGCCGTCGACCTTCGTGCGGCCGAGAATTCGCTCCTGAGTGTCGACAGGGAGAGCGTCCCAGGACGCCATCGAATGCACGTACTTCTGGGTGACGACGTAGGTACCGCCGACGTGGGCGGGGTCCTCGTCGCCTACGAGCACTGCCTCGTCGACCTCCGGTCCGACAGGGTTCGCCGTTCCATCGACGAATCCCAGTAGGTCGCGGCGGTCGAAGGAGCGGAAGCCCACGGTCTCATCGATGACCTGCACTGCGGCCCCGAGGTCGCTCAACAGCCGCTTCTCGAAGAAGAAGCAGACGTCGGCACGCTCGGCGCGGATGTGGAAGAGCAGATCGCCTTCGGTCGCGGGGGCCGTGTGCACCGCGCCGACGACGGGGGTGAATGGTCGAAGCTGGGCTGGAGGGTCGCTGTGCATGAGCGATGCCCAGATGTCGCTACCGATACCAACGGTGCACGTTAGCGCTGCATCGGGGAATCGAAAGGTGATGGCTTTCATCGAGTCCGAAAGGTCGGCGAGAACGCCGCGCACAGCATCGATGCCGTCCGGCGCGATGGTTACGACCAGGAACACCGCGTTCGCGGTGAGGGGTGCGCCTGGCGCCTGTGTCGGTCCTGTTTCTGCGCTGGTCATCTCGCACTCGCTCGCTCTCACGTTCGGCTGACGGCACCAGCATGACGGCAGTTGAAGAGATTCGCCTCCGACACGTGACGAGGGCGCATGCGACGGCTATATGGCGTGCACCTCCGGGACCGGCGACGTGCACGAACTGTCCATCGCGGACTGAACGGACGTCGCAAAGCCCCGGTTGAGACTCGCAATACCTTGAGTGCCACACGACCTGAATGGAGACACAATGGACGCAATCGGCCGCGAGGCACTCACCGGAATCCAACAACTCGAACGGGAACTCATCGTGCGTGACTTCGTTGCGCTCCTCAACGACCGCGCTCACGCGGAGCTGCACCCGTTCCTCACCGAAGACGTCGTGTATCGACCGTCTGCAAGCAAGAGCGTGTGGGGGCGGTCTGCGGTCACCCGGATGATCGCCGACCTCCACGCGAGCTTCGACCAATGGACTACAGACCTCGAGTCCGTCGCCGTGTGCGGCGACACGGTGCTGACCGAGCAGCGCCTGCGCCTGCGACTGCCTGGCACATCGACGGTCGAGGTGATGGGTTTCGCGAGCTTTCGCCTCGCGGGCGCCCAGATCAGTGCATGGAATCAGATTCACGCGTGAGTTGTAACCGAGCGTGACGCTCGGTTCTTATTCCATTCGCGCAGACCCTTTCGGGAGTTGACTCCCGACTTCGCATAGATATGGCGAATGTGGGATACGACCGTGTGGGGCGACATGAACAGCGCATCCGCGATCTGCTGCGTTGTAGCTCCGGCAGCGACACGTTCGAGCACTTGCTGCTCACGCGGCGAGAGCATCTGGGGATCGCCCTGTGCATGCGCGCGACGGCGAACGCCATGATGCCGAAGTGCTTGCAGCACACGGTTGACGTCGCGGTGCGCGCTCGCGTTCTCGTAGATGCCGAGAGCTTCGCTCAGCGCTGACACCGCCCGCTCATCCGCAGTCGCCGCGGCGGATACGAACTCGAGGACAAGAGCGAGGATGAGAGGACGGTCCAACTGTCGAAGTGCATCGGCAGCCTCGGACAGCAAGTGCGGGTCCCGGCTATGACAGCCTTCAGCTGCCTGAAGGATCGCCCGGCAGTACGCACTTCCTGGGTTGTGGTCGTATCGAATGCGGGCTCGTGAGATGACATCCTGAGCGAGTTCGTCATCATCGGAACGGATCGCGACCTCCATCAGGAGGAGGTCATCCGCGAAGTCGGAGGGCGTTGTCATCGCGGGTATCGGGTCGTGAAGCGCTTCACGCGCCAGCGCACTGTGCGCCACCGCCTCATCGATGTTTCCGTCGTTGAGGGCTCGCAGCACGAGCATCCACTGCCCCGCCCGTACGACACCACCCCCGGAAGCGAGAGCCTCGACGATGGGCTCCGACTGTTCACGGAGCGTCGTGTCCCCAGTGCGGAGCGCGATCCGAAACAGCACGATGCCAGCGGTCGCGTTCGCGAAGTCGCCGAGGCCCAGTTCGTTGGCAAGGGCAAGCACCGACTCGGCCTGTAGCTTCGCCTCATCCAGCTGGCCCAGGTCATGCAGGACGCGCGCGCGAACCATCATCCAGTAGGCCTCGGCGACAGCGGCCTTGGACGCGAGCGCGGAGCGCAGCCCCTCATCCACCAACTCCAGGGCGTACTGGACGTCACCCTTGGAGTTGTGGAGGAACGCATCCCACAACCCTTCCGGCACCCATCGCGCCAGATCCAGGCCGGCGAGAGCAGCGCGCTTCGATGCCGCCTGCATAAGGGTGACCGCATCGTCGAACCTGTTGTCGTTGAACGCGAACACGGACTCGGTCGCGTCGACCGTGGCCAGCGCCTCGTGGTCGGTATCGGGGTCGGCGACCTCACGCGCGAGCGCGAGAGTGCGGGTCAGCTCGACGAAGTCGGCCTTGTTCGCGCAGTTCAATGCGCGCACCGCAAGCAGGTCAGCGCGCGTCGAGCGTTCGATGCCCGCGAGTGCGAGCGCCTCATCGCAGGTCGCGATGGCTTGGTCGAACGAGGATTCGGTCTGACGACGGGCAGCACCGAGAAGGACGCGCGCGCGGGACTCCGGCGAGAGGTACGGTGTGAGCGCTTGAGTCGCGTCATCCGCTTCGGTGTGGCGTCCGTCAGCCCAGAGGTACGGCAGAAGTTCGGTACTGGCCTCCGCCAACGCAGGAACGTTGTTCGCGAGGTGCAACGCTGCCGCCGCGAGGTCCGCAGCCTGCGAGGTGTCGGAGGCTACCAACTGCTGCGCGGCGTCACGGATCAGAGCAAACGACTGCTGGTCGCCGGGTTCAGCGGCCTCCACGAGCGCCGCGGCCACGGCGGATGCCGGCTCACCGGAGGCGAGACGAAGGTGGGCTACCTCCCGCAGCATGACCTTGCGGACGGATGCGGGGATTGTCGCCTCGACGGCTTCTCGGATCGTGTCGTGCACGAAAGCGAGCGTCGACCCGTCTTCGGCCAGGAAGTCAGCACCCAGCAATTCCCGAACGACGGGCATCGAGGCGACGGCGGTCGTGCCGGTAGCTGTCAAGACATCGGTGAGTCGGAATCGTCTACCGAACAGGCTCGCGACCTGGGCGAATGTCAGAGCGTCGTCAGATAGATGAGCGACGCGCTGTCGCGACGCCGCCCCGAACCTGGAAGGAACAGCAGAGCCGATAGCATCCACGACACCGTCATGAGCTTGGAGGAGCGCCTCTTCTTGGAGCCCGCGCACGAGTTCCACGACGAGTAGCGGGATGTGTGAGGTTCGCTCAAGGGCTGCTTCGAGCTTGGGGCCGAGGGTGGCGCCGGCGAGGTCCGCAGCGATCTCGAGTGCAGCGCCGGCGGTGACGGGCTCGAGATCGAGCACTGTGCCGGTGCGCTCGACGTACTCGGCCACTCGAGCGGGCGCCGCCCGGAACTGACCAGAGCGGCTCGCAAGCACCCAGGCGACGGGCTGATCCGACAGCGCAGCCGCTGACCGCAGAAGGATTCCGACTGACGCGGCATCCAACCACTGCAGGTCATCGATGACGACGACCGCGCCTCCCATCGCTGTCGCTGCCGACTCCAATCTGTCGGTCAGAAGGCGCGTGATCCAATACTGCGGTTCCCCCGCACCGAGGACCGGTCGCAGATCCTCCTCCGACGCCAGGGGCGGTGCGCCGCGCAGCATCGCTTCGGTCAGTGCCCCCAGCGGGACTGCGCCGGAGTCAACGTCTGGGGTGATGGTGAGGGTGGCCCATCCCTGGCTCTCGGCGAAGGCGAGAACCTCCGCGAGGAGTCGAGTCTTTCCCATGCCGGCGCGCCCCCGAATGAGCACCGGTGCGGGCGCCCCGGAGAGCGAGCGGTTGATGGACTCCACCAGGGACGAGGTGACGTCGTCACGTCCGCGAAGCGGAGTACTGGCCGCGATGGAAGAACCGGCCAAGAAGGCGCGGTCTGACGCAACGGCGTAGCCGGAGTGTCGCTCGAGCATCCCCCCATTATCTCGAAGCGACGTTGCGCGTTCGTTTCGAGGTGATGTGGATACGTCGAAGAGGGGATGTGAACGCTCCCATCCCTGTCTACCGTTGACGCCGTCGCCGCGTCCTGGGTGGTACAAGTTGGGCCTCTTCGCCGACGACATGTCGTTCCTACGCTAAAGCCGAGGGCGAGACTATGGCCCGAGAAAGGGAGCAAGCATCATGGATCGTCAGAGCGCTAGTCGCGGCGTCGTAAAGGTCCGAAGCGTATGAGCCTGCAGACACTCGCGGACGACCTTGCAGAAGATCTCGGCCGATCCGTCGTCATCAACGACGCGCAATACCGCCCGATGGTCTCGAGCGCGCAGGGGGAGGAGATCGACGAGCTCCGTGCTCGGGGGCTTCTCGGACGCGCGACGCCTCCGCGCGAGCGTGCGTACCTGGAGAGCATTCATCTGTCCTCCGCTAAACGGCCGCAGACCGTCAACCTCGACCAGTTCGGTGCACGCGAACGCCTGGCCGTTCCGATTCGCTCCGACGACGCGCTGCTCGGTGTCATGTGGCTGATCACGGGCGGACTCCCGCCGTTGACGTCTGCGCAGTTCCGCGCCATTGATGCAGCGGTGGATATCGCACGTGACTATCTCGCGGCCGCCCAGGACGAGACGCCGGGACGATCCACGCGCGAGATGGTCATTCGCGGGCTTCTTGCCGCGGATCCGGTTGCCCGGCGGGATGCGCTGAGCACTGCTGTCCGCACTCACGGGGTATCCCGCAGCTCGGCAACCGTCGTTCGTGCCGTGTCAGTCGGGCACGACACGTCCGTCGTGCAGCGCGCTTCACTTGGGCGAGCCTTAGAGAGTGTGGCCAAAGCCACCCTCATGTTCATGGGCGAGATCGGAGCTGCCCTGCTGTTCCTGGAACGCTCGAATGAGAATGCGCGAACGGACGAGCTCATCGCCGCCGAGGCCGCACGAGCCGGTGTGCTCCTGCGAGCAATCGGGTCCGCTCACCTGACCGAGACGGATATCGACGTACGGCCGGTCGCTGAGCGAGCGGTCGCGACAGCGGCAGTCGCTGAGCTCCTCCCTGACCTGGGTAAGAGCCTGCGGGCCGAAGACATCGGCCCCTGGTTGCTCATCGCCGACGTCGTCTCAGACCCGAACCGGCTGCAGTGGTACTCGCCGGCCGCGTACACGCTGATCCACGACGCAGACCCGTTACGTCGCCAGACCATCGAGACGCTCCTCGACCATGCACATCAGATCAAAGTCGTCTGCGAGGAACTGCATATCCACCGCACGACGCTCTACTACCGATTGGAAAACATGCCACAAGTGGTCAAAGACGCGATGGATGATGGAATGAAACGCAGCGCCCTGCACCTGGGCTTGAAACTTGCGTCGTACTGGGAGAACGCAGGTCACATCCAATGAGGGCACGCAGCCGGCAAGTTCAGACCAGCGACGGTGTGACCCTGGAACTGTACGACACGGGTGGGAGCGGCGTCCCGCTCCTGATGCTTCACGGGTGGTCGCAATCGCAGGAGATGTTCCGGCACCAGCGTGAAGGACTCACCGAGCGCCGCGTCATCACCTATGACGCGCGTGGACATGGCAGGTCAGAGAAGCCCTGGCGAGGGCACCGTATCGCCCGTCTCGCGGCCGACCTCCGAGACGTCCTCGACGAACTCGATATCCAGACCGTCGACCTCCTCGGCTGGTCGATGGGCGTCTCCGTCATCTGGTCCTACCTCGAACTTTTCGGAGACAGCAGAGTACGCAGCATCGTGATGGTGGACCAACCAGCCGCGGTCGTCGCGCAGCTGTGGATGAGTCCGCAAGAGCAGCAGTCCGCGGGCTGCATCCTGCCGCCGGACGGGCTCGGCGCGCTCGCCAATGCCATCGCTGACGATGGTGGTGGGGAAGCGGCGGTGCGTGCTTTCGTGCGGAGCATGTTCACTGGGCCCGTCAACGACGACCTCTGGTCGTTTGTGTCGTCGGAGGTCGCTCAGACGCCGCGTCGTGTTGCCGCGCCGCTGCTGTTCGACCACGGCGCGCAGGACTGGCGGGAACTGCTTCCGAGCATCGCCAAGCCCACCCTCGTGCTGGGTTGTGATGGCAGCCATGTCTCCCCGGAATCGCAGCGTTACGTCGCATCGCGTATACCTGGAGCGCTCGTGCACATTTTCCCGCGGGATGTAGCGAGCTCCCACTTTCCGTTCCTGGAAAACCCGGAGGCGTTCAACGACGTCGTCCGTGTCTTCCTTGACGCGAACGCGGTTTCCGACACCCGTCCAGTCAAGTAGCGACAACGCGTAGGAGCGGGGGCGCGGTCCCCGCTCCTACCGTGGGATGCAACCCGGAGATCTCGGGGCTTGAGGGAGTGGGATATGCGCGAGAAGCCGACCGTTGTGATGGTGCACGGTGCGTTCTCTGATGGGGCGAGCTGGTCGCCGGTTGCGATGCGGATAATGGGAGCGGGCATCGAGGTGCGTGTTCCAGCCATCTCGAACCGGAGTCTCGCGGCGGATGCCGCGTACGTGCGGTCGTTCGTAGAGAACATCGAGGGTCCTGTCCTTCTGGTCGGCCACTCCTACGGTGCGACCGTCGCCTCCGTCGCGGGGACCGCCGAGAACGTTCGCGGGCTGGTCTTCGTGGCCGGTTTCATCCTCGATGTGGATGAGAGCGCAGGCGACCTGCGTCAGCGCTTCCCGGCATCGGACGCTGCGAACTTCTTCGATTACCGGCCCTACGCCACCGCTGATGGCGCGACCCGGCGCGAGGTGTCCGTCGCCATCGACGAGTTCCCCTTCCTCGCTGCCCTCGGCATCCCGGCCGACGAAGCTGCCGTCTTCGCCGTCACCCAGCGACCGCTGGACGCCGCGGTGCTCGACGAGAGGGCTGCACACGCTGCCTGGCGCTCACGTCCGACGTGGGGCATCGTCGCTACCGCCGACCACATCGTCAACCCGGACGTTGTGCGCTTCGGCCTCGAACGAGCCTCGGCACTCGAGGTAATCGAGCTACCAGGTCCGCACCTCATCATGCACACCCATCCCGGCGACGTCGCAAGGTTCATCATCGACGCGGCCAACGCGGTTCCCTGACTCTGGGTTCGGTGCTGATGTGACCGTCGCCGCGCCCCGGACGCGCTCGTCCTCGCGTCCAGGGCGCGACGGGCCATTGGCGCCGTTAAGGGTCCCAGCATTCCGATTGCTGTGGGTCGCGGGTTTCGTCAGCAATATCGGCATCTGGATGCAGACTGTCGGCGCCCAATGGCAACTTGTTGCCGACGACAGCTCATCTGTTGTCGTCGCCCTCGTGCAAACGGCCTCAGCGGCCCCTGTGTTGCTACTGGCTCTGCCATCGGGGGTGCTTGGCGAGTTCCTGAATCGTCGCACGGTGATGCTCGTCACACAGGTCGTGCAATTAGGGGCGTCAGTGGCTTTGGTAGCGCTGTCGGCTGGGGGCGATCTCCCAGCGAGCACACTCCTCGCCGTCACGTGCGTGCTCGGTGCTGCGTCCGCCGTGCAGATGCCCGCAGCGCAGTCAGTGATCTCGGACATCGTGCCGCATGCACAGGTGGCGGACGCGGCATCACTGTCATCCATCAGCGTAAACGTCGCGCGCGCGGCAGGTCCGGCCGTCGCCGGGCTAACCATCGCGCAGTTTGGGATCACCGCGGTGTTCATCGTGAACGCCGCCTCGTTCGTCATCTACTTGGGCGCACTCATCGCCTGGCGCAACTATCGAGCCCTGCAGACACCGGCCGAGCCTTTCCTGCACGCGATGCGCGAGGGTGTTCGCTTCGTCTTCCGCTCGTCGATGGTGCGCTCTCTCTACATCCGCTTGGCGATCTTCCTCGTGCCGGCCAATGCTCTCTGGGCATTGCTCCCCGTGTTCGCGCAGCGCACCCTTGGTCTCGGAGCAGACGGCTACGGGGTGCTGCTTGGAGTCCTGGGCGTGGGCACCATCGTCGGCGCGGCTCTCGTGGCGCCGTGGCGTGACCGATGGGGAGTGAACGGCGTACTGCTCGCATCGATGACGCTCTTCGGCATGGCGTTGTGCGCTTTGCTATTCACCGGAGACCTGTGGGTCATCTTCCTCGCGCTCGTTGCTGGCGGTGCAGGGTGGATTGGCGTCATCGCTACCGTGAACGCGGTCGTGCAGGCGTCGTTGCCGGAACACGTACTCACGCGGGGTCTATCGATCTACCAACTGGTCCTCTATGGGGGTACCGCGGTGGGGTCGGCGGCGAGCGGCGCCGTAGCCGTTGTCGTCGGTGCGGACGCGGTGCTCGTCGGCGCTGGGGCCGTGATCCTTCTCCTGACCGTGGTGCAGGCCTTTCTTCCGTTCGCTGAGCCACCTCGCAGTGTCCGTCGAACTGCTGACGCGGCTGCGACAACCGCACCACGCCGCCGAAGTCTGTGAAGTAGCGACTCCGCCGAACGCTGTGAGGGGCCCCGGTCGCCGGCGATTCGAGTGCGTTTCTGACCAGCGGTCGAAGGGGCGTCCGTCAGTTGTCGCACGGGTTCCCGCATGGCTACACCTACCGTGACCACATGAGCGATTTCTCAAGATCCGCGCACCGCGTCGCTGTAGCTGGGGGTTCCATCGGCGGACTGTTCGCCGCAGCCATGCTGCACCGGCTCGGGCATGACGTGACGGTGTACGAGAAGTCGGTGCACGGCCTCCGAGCGCGGGGTGCCGGGCTCGTCGCCCAGGACGAGGTCTTCACGGCGCTCGACGCTGCGGGCGTCTCACCGTCTGCGGTGCCTGGCGTAACGTCCGTCGAACGGATCACCCTCGACCTGCGAGGGGCGATTCGTTACCGAGAACGCGCCGAGCAGACGCAGCTGTCCTGGGACCGGCTGTACGACGGTCTTCGCGGGGCGATCCCCGACTCTCGGTATGTTCTGGACAGTCCGGTAACGGGCGTCCGGGCAGGCGCCGACATCATCTCCTTCTTCGCGGGTAACGAACGACATGAGGCTGACCTGCTGGTCGGAGCAGATGGAGCGCACTCGCACGTGCGTCGTTTCGTTGCGCCAGAAGGCGGCGAACCAGCGTACGTCGGTTATGCCATCTGGCGCGGCCTCATCCCTGAAGACCTCGTTCCTGCCGGCGCCGCCGACACCCTGTTTCGGCGGATGACGTTCCACACGGGACCGGGGGAGCACGCGCTCGGATATCTCGTCCCCGGGCCCGAAGGGCAGACGGAGCCAGGGAGTCGCCGGTACAACTGGGTCTGGTATCGCTCGATGAGCTCGGGTGATCTATCGACGCTGATGACTGCGGCCGGTCGCTCGTCCACATCCACGTCTCTCGCCCCGGGCCAGACGCCGGCGGATGTCGCGACGCACCTGATTGCAGCGGCCCAGCATCGCCTTCCACCCCAGTTCGCTGAGGTGGTCGCGATGGAGCCACGACCATTCCTGCAGGGTGTCCTCGACTATGTCGCTCCCCGGATCACTCGAGATCGCGCAGTGCTTCTGGGGGATGCGGCAACGGTCGTGCGCCCGCATACAGCGATGGGTGCGGCCAAGGCCGCCGGCGACGCTCTCACTCTGGCCCGCGCACTCCATTCATCGACCATCGACGACGCTCTCGTCGCCTATGGCGAGCAGCGGCTCCCGGTGGCCAGGAGTATCGCAGAATACGGCGTGAGGCTCGGCGAGCAGCTGCCCCTATGACCTGACGTCCGCCAAACGATCCAGAATGAAACGCTGAAGCACGAGGGCGTGATTGACCGCAGGATCGTGCGCGGCGTACACCAGGGTCACCGTGTCGTGTGCGTTAGCGACATCGAGGAGATGTTGAACGGCCGTGGTGTTCTCCTCCAGCTCTGCGTCGTATCGAACCGTGAATTCCGCCATGCGCGCGGGGTCGTGATCCCACCACGTCCGCAGATCAGGCGAGGGCGCAACGTCTTTCAACCACTCGTCAAGAGCGGCGCGCTCTTTGGAAACGCCTCGCGGCCAGAGGCGGTCTACGAGAACCCGGTAGCCGTCTGCGGTGGACGTCGGTTCGTACGCACGCTTGATGAGAACGTTCGACATGAGTGGCCTTTCGTGAAATGGGTCAGGCGAAAGTCTTCTCGCTTGCCTCAGGTGCGCTAGCGAACACCTCGAAGCCAGGTTTCGGGTACTGCGTGGTCATGGTGTGGAACGGTAACGAGGGCACCTCGAAGTTGTGGACACGCATGTGGATCTCGCCAATCCCATCCAAGCGCAGGTGAGAGTCGAGGTCCGAAGGTCGAGCGACCTCGTGCAAGTTCCAGCGGCTCACGAAGTCTGGGTCCCTCGACAGTTCGCGGACGATCTCCTCATATCGCGCGGATCTGCGATCCCCGAGGAAACGAAGGGTCGCGATACCTCGTGTGGCGAGCTCGTCCCAGTTGACGATCTGCCGCTTGTTCTCGGAGGCGAAGTGCGTGATTACAGCGTTGACACCGGGGCGGATGGCCCCCGAACTCAGTGAGTGCATGCGTTCGTTGACAGCGACGATGTCGAGGTTACCGTCGGTGATGTACGCCGGGATGTGGGCCCAGGTGTCGAGGAGTTCGCGGATGATGTAGGTCTTCTCGGGGGGGATGGTGCGCCGTTGCTCCTCGACTCTCCCGGTGAGGCGATTGACGTACTCGACGCACACGTCGTCCAGATTGAGAGCGCGAGCGAGGGCACGAACCACTTTGGTGGAGGGGTCTGCTCCCCGTCCCTGTTCGAGGCGGGAGTAGTACTCCACGCTGATGTCCGCGAGCATCGCCACTTCTTCGCGCTTGAGTCCGGAGACCCTTCTGCCGTCATCGGGACGCAGGCCGACGTCCGCTGGCAGGACGTGGGCACGCCGCGCACGCAGAAAGTTGCCCAGAACACTCTTGTTACTGCTCACCGAGCTCCCTGAAGATGCATGAATCGTCCTCCCGGCTCGTGCGGAGTCAGGAGTATGGACGCTTCACCGTATGGAGGCGGAGTGGCGAGTCACATCACCTATCTGAAAAATTCACATCCCCTCTTCGAGCGGCCTGCTGACCCGCGTCTCGACCGCCTCCCTCATTCGGATAGACGTAGTAATGAGAATCGGCAATTGTCGGAGGCGTCACAAACGCCCGAAAGTTACCTTGAATTCAGTCGCCACATCGTCGAGGCGCAAACTACCCACCAGTCGTGCGGGCTTGCTCGTTCGACGACACGACAGAGGATTCATCATGGGATACATCACCACCGAAGACGGCGCAGAGATCTACTTCAAGGACTGGGGCAACAAGGACGCCCAGCCCATCGTGTTCCACCACGGATGGCCGCTGTCGTCCGACGACTGGGACGCACAGATGCTGTACTTCCTCTCCAAGGGCTACCGTGTGGTCGCAAGCGACCGCCGGGGCCACGGACATTCGTCGCAGATCAGCACCGGCCACGACATGGACCACTACGCCAGCGACGTGAACGCCGTCGTCGAGCACCTCGACCTGAAGAACGCCATCCACATCGGCCACTCCACCGGTGGCGGACAGGTCGCCCGCTACGTCGCGAAGTACGGTCAGCCCCAGGGCCGCGTCGCGAAGGCCGTTCTCGTCTCGTCTGTTCCTCCCATCATGTTGAAGTCCGACAGCAACCCCGAGGGCACGCCCATCGAGGTCCTCGACGGCTTCCGCAGCGCTCTCGCCGCGAACCGCGCCGAGTTCTTCCAGGCCGTCGCCTCGGGTCCGTTCTATGGCTTCAACCGCGACGGCGTCGAGGTCTCCGAGCCGGTCGTCGCCAACTGGTGGCGTCAGGGCATGACCGGCAGCGCGCTCGCTCACTACGAGGGCATCAAGGCGTTCTCCGAGACCGACCAGACCGAAGATCTCAAGGCCATCACGGTTCCCGTCCTCGTCATGCAGGGCGACGACGACCAGGTCGTGCCCTACAAGGCCGCCGCGCTTCTGCAGCACGAGCTTCTCCAGAACTCCGAACTGAAGCTGTACGCCGGCTACCCGCACGGCATGCTGACCACGCACGCGGACGTCATCAACCCCGACCTGCTCGCCTTCATCCAGAAGTAATCAGCGTCTCCTCCACGAACGGGGTGCCTTCTGACAAGTCCGAGGGCACCCCGTTTTTCGCATGTCGCTAGCGCGAGTCGTCCCTATCCCTTGTCGGGCGTCTGAACGCGATCATTCGAGCATCGAGTGAATCGAAAGCGCTGAGACCACGTCGAGAAGGTCTCGAGGATTCGAGAGGTCCTTCTGCAGCAGCGCTTCTACTCGCCGTACTCGTTGCTGCACGGTGTTCACGTGTAGCCGCAGAGCTTTCGCGGTCGCGCCTCGATCAAAATCGTGGGCGACGAGGGATTGCAGCGTGCGCATCAAAGACGCCCCACGCACCGAGTCGTAGTCCAGGACTGGACCTAGCTGGGTCTGCAGGTGTTGGCCGAGAACGTCCGGCTCGTCAATGTGTAGTAGAAGGCCCGCGTACCCGAGCTGGGTTGCCTGCACGGACCTTCCTGGTGCGAAGCGGAGTGCCAACGCATGCGCTCCAGTCGCTACCCGGACCGCCTCTGCCAGGGTGCGTCGCGGAATACCTGACGCAGCCACAGTCACGCTCGTCGCGGGATACGCGACCGAGAGAGTGGCGTGTACTTCCTCCCCGGCCTCATCACCTACCGAATCGGGCCACACAGCGACGATGCTCCCGCCGTACTCAGCGACGAGTGGGCGGAGAGTGACGTCCTCTTTCTGCAGCCGCAGGCGTCCCAGCCGAGCGAGAACCCCGCGATGTAGGTGGCTATTCGCAATCGGATTTGACGGCTCATGAGGCACAACCGAGATCACAGTTGCAACGCGCAGCCGAGTGAGATCGAAGCCCATGGCATCTGCCCGCCGAAGCGATTGCTCACTGATGCCAGACGTGACCACGTCCTGCAGGAGCTCGCCAGCGATGCGGTGCTCGGCGTCCAACGCGGCGCGCTGCCGAAGCAGCTCGAGCGTCAGCACCGCCACGGCGTGGCCGATGGCGACCTCCTCCACAGTCTCTAGATGCGCGTCCTGCGGAGTCTCGCCCGCGTCGCCCCAGATCGTCAGCTCGCCAACTACCTCGCCGTCGACGGTGATCGGTCGCGTGGCGAGTGCCTCCTGGGGGTCGTTGGCCGAGGCGTCCGAGTCAGCTGACGATGAGTACGATGCGGGCCTGCGCACAATCCCCTGAAGTGCTGAGACGATGGCGTCGATACCGCGAGAGCTCAGGGATGCCTGCAGCAATTCTTCACGTATCGCCTGGCTGCGTGCGAGCAGGTCGCGCTGCTCCACTAGTGCTTCGTTCGACCGCCGCAGGTCGTCTACCAGTGCGGTCGAGGCGATTGCTGCTGCAGCGTGATTGGCGAGTAGGGTCAAGCGTTCGATCTCGTCTGCGGTGTACGTGTGCCTTTCGGCGTGATAACCGTTCAAGGTGCCGAGAATGCCTCGTTCGCTGCGCAGCGGGACGCTGATCATCGAGGTGTAGCCCTGGTCGTGCGCAATGCCTCCCCAAGGTTCAAACCCGCTCTCCGCCTCAATGTCTGACACAACTACGGGCAGGCCACCGAAGTATGCACGGCTCGACGGTGCTTCGCTTCCGAGTCCGACCGGGTTGGTCTGGTTGATGCGCTGTACATAGTCCCGTGATAGTCCGTCCCATCCGGTGAGCAGCAGCGCCGTCCGCGACGGATTCGGAGTGAACACCCCGCAGAAGTCGAGGGGGAGTAGTTCACGTGCGGTCGCCGCAACGAGACCGAGTGCTTCTTCGACGGGTATCCCACGCGATGCCACCTCGGTTATTTCACGAAGGCGAGCAAGCCAAGAGACGAGATCTGCGGTCACCACACCATGTGACCACCGACACCTGTTTCGCACAAGAGTGTTCCTGGAAACATCGCGGGCTGGAATGCGCGATGCTCAACTTGTCAGACCGGTCCCGCCGGTGCGAATCACAAAGGAGTGCCATGAGTCTTCTCGACGCAGCTGTTCGCCCGAATCCGCAGCAGCCGTACGAATCTGACGGAGCATTGCTCCGCGACATCATTAATCCGTCTACCGGGTCCATGATCACGTCCGTCCCCGAACACGGCCCTGACGACGTTGACATCGCGGTGGCGTCGGCGCTCGCGGCTTTCTCAACCGGAACGTGGCCGGCGTTGACCGCGACCGAGCGGGCACGAATTCTGCTCCGCGTCGCCGACGAGATTGAGGCGAGCAGCGAGGAGCTCTATCAGCTCGAGGCCCTTAACAATGGCCGCCCTGTGAATGAGACACGAGCTCAGCTGTCCCGCGTGCCGGAGTGGTTCCGATACAACGCGGGACTCCTTGCGGCTCAGCGCACCGCGGTGTTGCCCACCGATGGCCCCTACCTTACGTACCAGCGGCGCGCTCCATTGGGGGTATGCGCCATCATCACGCCCTTCAATCACCCGATGCTCATCCTCGCCCGCAGCCTGTCGGCTGCGCTGGCTAACGGCAACACCGTCGTCATCAAACCCTCCGAGATGACGCCCCTGACGACGCTCGCCCTCCTCCCAATCCTCCAGCGCGCAGGCGTTCCTGAGGGGGTGGTCAACGTCGTCACCGGTGCCGCACCTGCGGGGATACGTCTCACAGAGCATCCCGATGTGGCGAAAGTAACGCTCACTGGCGGGACGGAGACCGGACGCTCTGCGGCCGTCGCAGCAGCACGTCGATTCGCACGGATGACCGCCGAGCTGGGGGGTAAGACCCCCATCATCGTTTTCGACGACTCGGATGCGAAGGGAGCCGCGGAAGGCGCAGCATTCGCTGCCTTCGTCGCCGCGGGGCAGTCGTGCGTCGCCGGCTCAAGGTTCCTTGTGCAGCGGGGCATCTACGACTCTTTCGTCGAGCATCTCGCGGCCCGTGCTGCCGCAATTCGGATCGGAGATCCCCGCAGCCCCCAGACGCAGATGGGGCCGCTGATCAGCGAGCGCCAACGTGGAAAGGTCGCCGAACTCGTCGACTCGGCACGAGCGGAAGGTGCGACCATCCTCGCCGGCGGCAATGTCCCTGAACTCGAAGGTGAACTCGCCGATGGTTTCTTCTACGCGCCGACAGTCATCTCCGACGCGACGATGGACATGCGCGTCGCCCGCGAGGAAATCTTCGGACCGGTCGCAGTCGTCATCCCATTCGACGCTGAAGACGAGGCCATCTCGATGGCAAACGACAACCCCTACGGGCTGGGAGCGGGCGTCTGGACCAGCGACTTCTCACGTGGGCTCCGGGTCGCGGACGGTGTGAAAGCCGGAATGGTGTGGATCAACGACCACCACCGTCTGGAGCCTTCGCTCCCCTGGGGTGGGGTCAAAGAATCCGGGATCGGCAAGGACGCAGGCTCGGAGTCGTTCGACGACTTCTCCTGGATCAAGACTGTCGTCGCCCGCACTGCCCCCGGGTACTCCGATTGGTACGGCGGAGCCAACGAACGCTTGAACTGACACGCACCACGACCGAAAGGACGTCAATGATGACGCGCACGGCCACTACTGCCCGCACCGGATGGAGGGCAGAGATCACCAAAGCTCAATGGCTTGTTCTCGCAGGAACGATGCTCGGGTGGGGGCTCGATGGATTCGCAGGGAGCCTTTACATCCTGGTCCTCGGCCCCACAATGACCGAGCTCCTTCCGAACAGCGGGATCGAGGCCACCCCTGCCAATATTGGGCTCTACGGAGGTCTCACGGTCGGCCTCTTTCTTGCGGGGTGGGCCGTCGGAGGGGTGGCGTTCGGAGTCCTTGCGGACTACATCGGCCGCACGAAGATCCTCGCTCTCGGCGTCCTCACCTACGCCGTATTCACCGCGGCTGCCGCATTCGTGGACAACTGGTGGCTACTCGGCATCCTTCGTTTCATCGCCGGCGTAGGGTCCGGTGTAGAAGCTCCAGTCGGGGCCGCGCTCATTGCCGAGTCCTGGCGAAACCGCTACCGCGCGCGTGCCGGCGGACTGATGATGTCGGGCTACGCGATGGGGTTCTTCGCCGCCGCGCTCGCATACGCCCTCTTGGGCGACCTCGGCTGGCGGTTCATGATGGCCCTGGCTGTCCTTCCCGCCGTCCTCGTCTGGTTCATCCGTCGATTCGTCAAGGAGCCGGAAGAATCCACCGAAGCGATCCGCGTACGCCGCGAACGCAAGCAGAGCGGTCGCCGAGACCACCGGGACGCCTTCGTGTTGAAGCGGCTGTTCATGCGACCGTTGCTGAAGCCGACCCTCATCTGCACCGCTATCGCCACTGGTGCGCTCATCGCCTTCTGGAGCGTGAGCACGTGGTACCCGCAGATCATTCGCCAGATGGGAGCGGCGGCGGGGACGGAACCGGGCCAGATCGCCCAAGACGTTGCGCTTGCCTCAATGCTGTTCAACGCGGGCGGCATCATCGGATACGCGGCATGGGGGTTCATCGCGGACGCCATCGGACGCAAACCAACCTTCCTGCTTACTTTCGGTGTAGCCGCGGTCACCATCGCCGTGATCTTCCCGTTCGACAGGCCACTCGGTGTCTTCCTAGGGGCGATGCCGGTGCTCGGCTTCGCGCTCTTCGGCTCTCTGTCTGGGTCTTTCATCTACGGACCGGAGCTGTTTCCCACAAGCCTCAGGGCGACCGCAATCGCCTTCTGCAACAGCGTCGGGCGAATCTTCACGGCTGCTGGACCGCTCGTGGCAGGAGTCATTGCCACTTCCTGGTTCGCTGGCAACCTCGGAATCGCGACCACCGTGATCGCCGCGCTGGGTGTCGTCGGCCTCATCGGTGTCGCGTTCGCAACCGAGACCCGTGGAAAGCCCCTGCCGACAGACGTCGCCGAACCCAACCCCTCCGACCATACGTAACACCCAGGAGAACGACTATGCAGTACACCAGTGACAAGTTCGCAGGCTCCACCGCTCTCGTTATCGGCGGATCCATCGGCGGGCTGACCGCGGGCCTCGTGCTTCGCGACATCGGCTTCGACGTCGACATCTTCGAACGTACCCCCGTTCCTTTGCACGGCCGCGGCGGCGGCATCGTCCTACAGCCCGACACGATGCGTTGGTTCATCGAGCGCAGTGACCAAGACGCGAGCTCGTTGTTCACTACGACGTCCACCGTTCAGTACGTCGAGCGGGACAACGGAACCGTCTTCGCCGAGCCGCGCGAGTGGCAATACACGTCCTGGGGAACCTTCTACCGCGCGCTGCTCGCAGACTTCGGGGAAGAGCGCTACCACCTCGACTCACAAGCAGTGCGGTGGACACCAGGCTCCGCCGCCGAGCAAGCGGCGGTGGAGTTCGCAGACGGGACGACCCGACGTGCAGATCTCGTCGTCTTCGCGGACGGGATCGGCTCCGTTGGAAGGCCACTCTTTGACGCCGATGCGCTCAGCCGATACTCCGGATACGTGGGATGGCGCGGTACAGTCCCGGTCGCCGACCTTTCACCTGAAACGAGGGCGTCGATGGGCGACGCCATCACCTATAACGTGCTCGACCACTCCCACATCACGCTGTACCCGATCCCCGGGGAGGAGGGCGTCGAGCCGGAACATCAGCTCATGAACTACGTGTGGTATCGGAATGTCGCCGAAGGTGGTGAGCTCACTGACCTCTTGCACGGGCTCAATGGATACGTTGGCGTGCTCACCGTGCCCCCGGGCCTGGTGCGAGAGAAGCACGTGGAGGAGCTGCGCGAGGTTGCTCGCACGCAACTCGCGCCCGGCCCGCAGGAAGTTGTCCTGAAGACTGAGCAGCCGTACGTCCAGGTCGTCCAGGACTTGCGGTCCGCTCGCATGGCCCTCGGACGCGGCGCCCTCATCGGAGACGCAGCGTGCGCGGCACGGCCCCACGCGGCAGCAGGTACTGCCAAGGCCGCAGCCGACGCCTGGGCTCTGCGTGATGCGCTGCTAGCGGCCGACGATGTGGAAGCGGCGCTCTCGGCGTGGGAACCGGGCCAGCTCGAGCTCAGCGCCGCCCTCCTCTCGCGAGTCGTCGCAATGGGGGAGCGGTCGCAGGTGCACGGCACCTGGACTCCGGGAGACCCCGAGCTGCGCTTCGGACTCTACGGCTCGGGCGTCACCGAGCGGCCCTCGGCCCATTCTGACGCCGCCCTCGCACCGACTCACTGATAGGAGAAGAATCATGACCAACTTCCTCGCAGACCTTCCCCTCGCGGGAACGCTCATCGGCAGCAACTTCGAAGGGTGGAGTGACGAGCTGCACGCCGAGTTCGAGGCCCACTCACGCGACGGCGAGGTCGGCTCGCGGTTGCTCGCGGAAACCCCTCGCACACGCATCTGGGAGATCCGTCTTCAGCCGGGAGAGCGCTGGCACGCGCACCGCCATGTGCTCGACTACTTCTGGACGGCCATCAACGCCGGCACATCCCGGCAGCACACCTTCGACGGAACCACCCGAGACGTGTCCTATCGGGCGGGCGAGACGCGATACTTCCACTTCGGACCGGGGGAGTATCTCCTGCATGACATCGAAAATGTCGGCGACACCGAGCTGATCTTCACCACAGTCGAACACCTCGACAGCGACAATGCCCCCCTCGCGCTGGAGGCCTCATGACGACGTTGCGGCCGGGCCCCGTCGATGTGCACGCGCATTGGCTCCCCACCGACCTGTTCGGCCTCCCGCCCGGGGCACCGTACCGTCCCATCTCCGACCGCGATGGACAACTCTTCATCGGGGATACTCCCCTGTCCATCGACAGCCGGTTGATGAGCGACGTGGACGCCATCCGTTCAGACATGGACGCCGCCGGCATCTCAGTTCGGGTGCTTTCCGCGCCCCCTTTTGCCTTCGCGCGGCATGACCTCCCGGGGGCCAACGAATACACGGAAGCGTTCAACAGCGCTCTGAGCGGCATCGTGAGTGACAGCCGGGGCGCCTTCGCTGGGTTCGGCAGCGTCAACCTAGGGAACCTCGATGCCAGCGCACGCCAGATCGAGATGCTCCGCGACGACGACGGCATCGTCGGCATCGCCATCCCTCCCATCGTGGGCGACGAGTCACTCGACGTCGGTACGCTTCGCGACATCCTCCGCCGGGCCGCTCACGCTGACCTCGCTGTCCTCGTCCATCCCATGCAGCTTCCAGCGCCGGCGATGGGCAGGCACTACCTGACCAACCTCATCGGCAATCCGACTGAGAGCGCCGTCGCTGTCGCATCGACACTCCTCGGCGGAGTACTCGAAGAGATCCCGGACCTGCGCATCTGCTTCGTTCACGGCGGTGGGTGCGCACCTGACTTGCTGGGACGGTGGGACCATGCGTGGCATGCGCGTGCCGATGTCTCCGCAAACTCGACGACGCCGCCGAGCGATGGATTCCGACAGTTGTATTTCGACACCGTCACCCATGATGAGCTCGCGCTCGTACTTCTCGAGGAGAAAGCCGGGGACGCGCGCATCCTCTTGGGAAGCGACTACCCGTTCGACATGGCAGACAGCGACCCCTTGAACAACGCCATCAACCGAGGTCTGACAACACACGACCTCGACCAAGCCACACGCCAGTTCCTGCGCGTGGAGTGATCCCGAGCTGGACGAGGAGGCGATCATCGTGTCGTTACCATGACAGAACGACGGGAATCATCCGTCGTCCGACGATGAGGACTAGCGATGCTCACTGCAACCGAACTCGCCCTGTTTGAAAGGCTCATCGACGTCGGCAAGCTCCTGGAGAAGCGCGCAGACCGAGCCACGCGGCGAACCATCGGCTTGAAGTACTCGCAGTACGAGGTGCTCATCCGCCTCCGAAACGCGGGCGGCGAGTTGCGGATGAGTGATCTCACTTCGCGTCTCGTCTCCTCGCCCAGTGGGCTCAGCTATCACTTGGCGCAGCTAGAAAAGGCTGGCTTCGCCGAACGCTTCACCGCGGCCGACGACGAGCGGGGGGTCGTGGCCCGACTGACGCCTCGCGGACGCGAATTCATCGTCGAAGCCCATGAAGCGCAGACCGAGATGATTACCAACGCTGTCGTCACACCACTCGATGAAGCCACTATCGACGGCGTCGCTCGAGCCCTCGGTGCCCTGCAGGTGCACCTGCGAGGCGAGGCAACGGGCGGGCAACTGCCCAGCTAGCCGCATCTGTTACATGCACGAAACCTATGGGTCGGCCTCGCCCAGTAATTTCAAATTTGAACTACTCTCTGACGGAAAGCGCAGACATGATTGCTCTCGACCACATCGCGGTCTGGTCCGACAACCTCTACAAAACCACCATCGATCTCAGCGAACAGACCGGCCTCGGCAGTACGGACGGCGGCTACTTCCCGAGTTTGGGCCTAGGCCAGAAGCTCATCTCGTTGGGGCCTGGCGTCTACATCGAAGTAGAAAGCATCGTCGACCATCGCATGATTGCGGATGGCGACCCGCTTGCCGCGGAGCTCCAGCGTCAGACGTTCGGAGGTGCGTGCTTCGCGGGTCTGTGCTTGAGAAGTGACGACATCAGCGAGATCGAAGCGTTTGCCGCACACGTTGGTACGCAGGTCTTCGGGGAGATCGCTGGCGGTAAACGCCCAGTCGACCGGAGTGTCAAGCGCAGGAGCGCTGTTCACGCGCCAGACTTTCGAAACTCCTGGCTTGCAGGAAAGCCTAACGTCTACCTGGTTGAGACCCTCACGGGGCACCCCAGTGGCCTTCCGCCACAGCCGGGCAGCGGTGACGTCCGCGGGGAGGGCGTCACGGCAATTGAAGTCGGTGGGACCGAAGCTGAGCTTCGCGCGTGGCTCGGGCCCCTGAACCCCGACGACCTCGGGATCTCCATCCGGTACAACGGAGGCCCTGACGGGCTCTACGCCGTCAGCTTCGCTTCTTCGGCGGGTCCCCAGACACTTCGGCTCAACCCCATCACCCTGTAACCCGAAACGAGGAGACATCATGACGAACACCGACGTTCGCTCGCTCTCGAACGTGAGAGTGCGGCGCGCAGCAATATCTGGCTTCTTCGGAAGCGCACTCGAGTACTACGACTTCCTTATCTACGCCTCAGCCTCCGCGTTGATCTTCGGCCGACTCTTCTTCCCCGAAGCTGGCGCAACGGGCACCCTCATCGCGATTGCCACGTTCGGTGTCGCCTACGTCGTACGTCCGTTCGGTGCGGTGCTCTGGGGGCATATCGGTGACCGATACGGGAGGAAGCTTGCCCTGATCCTGACCATCGCTCTCATGGGTGTGGCGACGTTCGTTATCGGGTTACTCCCGACCTTTGACACCATCGGGTGGGCCGCCCCAATCCTGCTCGTCTTCATTCGACTCCTGCAAGGTTTGTCGGCGGGAGGGGAATCGCCAGGATCGACGTCGTTGACTGTCGAGCATGCCCCGGACGGTCGTCGTGCGTTCTTCACGAGCTTCACGATGAGCGGGATGCAGTTCGGCATCGCGATGGGCAGCCTCGTATTCATTCCCGTGGCCTTGCTCCCCGAGGAGGCGCTGCTGTCCTGGGGATGGCGCATCCCGTTCCTGCTCAGCGGCATCCTCACCCTCGTCGCATTCTTCCTTCGACGTAAGCTCGACGAGACGGAGTCTTTCTCTGACATGCGCTCGGAAGGGCGCCGCGCCAAGCTCCCCATCGCCAACCTGCTGCACAGCCACTGGCGCACCGTGGTTCGAGTGCTCTTGCTCAGCTCCATCAACATCGTGGGCACGATCTTCAACGTCTTCGTCCTCGCGTACGGCACCGGGAACGGGATCGCGAGCGCGCTCATGCTCACTGTCGTGACGCTCGCTAACCTGACCGCAGTCGTCGCGGCACCGCTCATCGGTGCGCTATCCGACCGGTGGGGGCGGCGCCCGGTCTTCATCATCGGCGTCGTGGGCTCAGCAGTGTCGATGGTGGCGCTGTTCATGTCCATCGATACCGGCAACATTCCCGGGATCTTCGCTGCGGGAATCGTCGGAATCGGAATCTTCTACTGCATGCCCATCACGGTGGGAGCGACTTGGTACCCGGAACAATTCCCGACAGCCGTTCGATACACAGGCATGGCTGTGGGGCTGATGCTCGGAATCCTGCTCGCCGGGTTCGCGCCGGCGGCCGCCCAGGCAGCTGGAGCCGACTCGACGATGTGGTGGCCGGCGGCCCTGATCTGCGCGGGAGCCGCGGGCGTCTCGGCGATTGCTGCTTTCGTTGCTCCCGAAACCTATCGCGTGCACAAATCCGATTTGGGGACATCTCGGAGGTAGGTTTACTCACTTGGGGCGGCTGCGCAGAGGCGGCAGCCGCCCCAGCGCAATTGTTTTATCGAGTGCTCGTCAGGCCTATGGCCGCGACGAACGTCTACCTGCCGGCCACGGGACGCTCCCTCACACGTAGGAACTCCTCCTGGCAGATGGGGCAAGGCCGCGCACCACCGTCACCGCGAGGCCGACAACAACGGCTCCGACAGTCGGTGCCACGAGCGAGAGCCATAACTGCTCGAGGGCAACGTGGCCGCCGTAGATCGCGGTGGCTATCGAACGCGCCGGGTTGAAGGAACCGTTGGAGACCGGGATCGCGACGAGCGCTGCGACCGTGAGGGTGAACCCGATGGCCAACGGCGCGAGCGTCTCGTCGGTGCGTCGGGTGGAGACAGCGAGGACGACCGCCATGAGCACGGCTGTGGTTACCGCCTCAATCAGGAACGCCGCTTGCCACGATGCGCCGCTGGGGGAGAGAGGGCCCCATCCGGTGGACGCGAATCCGCTCTTTCTCGCATCCGCGAGGAAACCTGAGCCCATGCCGGCCGCGACAAGAACCAGTGCGGTGGAAGCGAGCACTCCACCGACGATCTGCGACGCGATGTAGGCCGGGACGCGGCGCCATGAGAAGAATCCGGCGGTCGCCATTCCGAGCGTGACTGCCGGGTTGAAGTGGCCGCCCGACACGGGGCCCCACGCGATGGCCCCGACAAGCACGCCGAGGCCGAGCGCAAATGCGACACCAAGGAAGCCGATGTTTAACGCGACACCCGACTTGGCGAGGAAAACGGAGAAGGTCGCAGCCCCGACGACCCCGAAGACTAGGACGAACGAGCCCGCGGCCTCGGCGGCGGCGGCCGACAAGAGCGGAGCGACGGGTGGTTTTCCCAGCGGGTGCGGGTGCAGGCGGCGGCGGCGAAGAGCGGGTTTGGGGCTCGACATCAGGAGGCATTCCTTCTCGGCGGGCACGGCCGAAGACTCTCTCGGGCCGATGAGCGTGATGAGTGACTACTCGCGGTGGTGCTTCGACGCTAATGAAGGGCGAGAAAGATGGGTTCAGGGATGTGTAGAGCACTGGCTCGACGAGTGTTCAGTATGCGGATGCCGCCAGGAGCGAAGGTTGCAAAGTGGCTTTGGGTTACGCGCTACGTGATGCGACGCCGATGTGAGCCGGACTTCAGTCTCAAGTAACTGAAGAATGTCCGGAATCGCTCTGGGGGTGACATGTCCGGTGCCAGACGAGGCTGTGGCCGTCGTCGACCAGCGCGTGCAGCGAAGCGTTCGCGTCGGCACCGATCGTGACATCGAAGACGCGGACGGGATCGAACTCGAGGTGATCGTCCTCCGGAATGCGACCCAAGGTCTGCAGTTCCCACGGGTCCGCGTCGCGGACGAGGTAGCCGTCGTCGGTGAGCCTCGCGCGCAGCTCCTGGGCCGCCTCGGCGATCGGCGCCCAGACGAGCGTCTCGCGGGGCGTCGCGGTGATCTGAAGGTCCATGGATGTCAGCACGGCCGCTCAGAACACGCGGGTGCGGAAACGGTCGGCGACGCGCTTGAGGTCGTCGTCGGTGACGAGGATCGGCTCGGGGCTGAGCGCGATCAGGTCGCCGGCCTCGGGGTGGTCCAGCCAGACGGCCTTGCACCAGGCGGCGCCGTGCTTGCTGCCGAAGTGGATCCCGAGAGGCGTGGTCCCGGTGTCGAGGGTCACGCCGTGAAGAAACTCCGCGATCGCCGTCGTTGCCGGCCGGTCTTCGCTGCGGAGGGTGCTAGTCGTGAGGCTCGAGATCTGATGAGCCGCGAGCACCTTCTCGAGCTCGCGCTCGATGTAGGCGATCGAGTCGGGATGCTCGATGTCGATGAGCCATCCCGGGTCGGGAAGCGAGATGGGTGTGATGCCCCTGTCATAGCGCCAGCCCGCCGGGACAGCCCCGAGACCCATGAAGTCGCGCTCGGACCACTCCCGAGCGATCTCCTCGATGTATTCCGCCAGCGACAGCCCGGCGAACTCAGCGTCTTTCGCGAGGCTGTCGCTGGCGCCGTTGGCGCGCTTAAAGAACGCGAGCACTTCGGCGTACGCGCACTCGCGCGTCTCGGCGACGTAGAAGGTCTGACCGGGGATGTCGTAACGCCCCCACGTCTGACGCCACTTCTCCGAGGCGTGCCGCGGCGCAGCGGACAGAGCCGGGTACTCCGTCTTGCCGACGTGGTAGCCGTACACGTCAGCCGACTCCGAGACGAGCCGGAGGCCGGTGACGGTGCAGGTCCTCTCGGCCCTCACGCGTCGACGGCCCCGGCGATGAACGCCTTGGCTGCCTCGGCGACCTCACTGTGACGACCCTCGCGGATCGCAGTGATCGGGGTGTCTTCGCGCAGGTGCGGGTTCCCTCCGATGAACCACTGCCGGGCGACATGATCGCCGTCGGCCGCCGCGAGCAGAGCCCACTGCCGGTGTGCGAAGGTCAGTCGGTTCGACGCCTCAGATCGCGGCTCGGGCCCGTCGGCCTTGGCCCAGCGGATGGGGAGCTTGCGGTCTTTCGACCCGGCCAGTCCCGCCACCAGCGTCGGCCCGAGAACCGCGTTGAGCTCGCGCACGATGTCATGGATGTCCATGCGCATGGTGCGACTGTGAGCGGTGGTGGGGGTAAGCGTTTCCATGAGAGCAGATTACCGCCTTGCTACCCTGTGAGCCACCCTAATTACACCTGCGCCGACGCATTTCTACCGTGCCACGCACCGATCCAACCGTGTCGACATCGTTTGATAGCGTCGCGAAGTGACCACCCCACAGCCCGAGTCCGCCGAGTCGCCCCCAGCATCCCGCGGTCTGCGCAACGGCGGCGCCGGACAACCACCGACGATCGTCAAGCCGTGGGTCAGCATCCTCCGTGCCGTCGTCGGCCTTGTCATCGTCGGTGTGGCCGTGGGCGCGCTGCTGCTCTGGGCGCTGGAGCCGTCGTCGAACGACGGAGCCCCGCAGTTCGTCGCACTCGTCGGCATCCCCTTGGGCGTCACGGCGTTGACCATCCAGATGATCGCGCACAACTCCATCACCAACCGACGTACGCGCTTCAACTTCCTCTGCTGGTTGTTCGCCGCTCTCCCCGGGGGACTGCTCGCGGCATCCCTGCCGTCCGTTCTCGCGAACCCTGACTACTTCGGATCGGCCTCCATCTGCGGTGTCCTCGGTGCCCTCGCCATGAACCTCGTCCTGATCCTCCTGGGCTACGGCTTCGGCGCCCTGGCATGGTTCTTCGTCGTCTGGCCGCTGTTCCAGCTGGTCGGCACCGTGATCCGGATGGTGCGCGGCGAAAAGCGCGCCGCGGTCGGGCTGCTCATGCCACTCGTTCTCCTGACGCTCTCGGGGGTCATCCTCGTCGGCGCTGGGGCGCTGGATCTGAGTGATGCCGGTCCCGGTCGATTCGCATGGCCGCAGATTTTGCTGGCTCTCCTCGGCATCCCGGGGAACTACGGCGTGGAGTCGGAGTTCGCCCTGTGGATCGTCCGGCTGATGATCCTCGGCGTCACGCTGCTCTTCGTGGTCCCCTGGCTGCTCTCGCGACGCGCGGAGCGCTTCGCAGGGCTCGAGGAGGCGGAAGAGGCGAAGGAGTAGCCGTCAGGCAACCGGCTCCAGCAGAGTCGGGTCGGTGGGGTCGACGGTGCGCGAGTTGCTCACCTTACGGTCGACGATGTGCTCGCGGATCCTGGAGGCGACGTTACTCGAGGTGTGCTCGAGCATCGCCAGCGTTTCTGCCTTGCGATCCCCGGTGAGCTTCTCAGGCGTGAGCCAGGCTTCGCAGGTGTCCGCCGTCAGGAGCGCGGGCATCCGGTCGTGCACCTCGCCGCTGGCGTCGCGCGCCTCGCGGGTGATGACGACGAAGCACCGGAACTTCTCTCCGTTCGGCAGTTCGCGACCGAAAGACCTCAACGCACACGGCACGCTGTTCGGGGGAAGTCTATTGCGCTGGATCGATGAGGAAGCAGCGATCTACGCGATCCTTCAGCTCGGCAACCCTCGTGCAGTCACGAAGTACATGTCGGAGATCGACTTCGTCAGTTCGGCGCCACAGGGGGATCTTATTGAGCTCGGCATCCGTGCGACCGGGTTCGGGCGAACATCTCTCACCATGCGCGCGGAGGTGCGCAACATGGTGACGCGTGACCGCATCCTCGCCATCGAGCGCATCGTCTTCGTCGGAGTCGACGAGCGGGGAAAGCCCCAGCCTCACGGCTTCACGGACATCATCCGTCTTGATCTCTTCACGGGTCATCGATTCGACGTCGAGGAGCGCCCAGTCGGCGTCGTCGCGGTGGGCGAACGCTCCGGCGTAGAGGTCTTCGACACCGGTGCATGCGTCATAGATCGGGTCGATGAGCGACGGTTGCGGCAGAAATTTTTGGCACCGCCCCATTATGGTCCGCTACTAGGTGTCGGACGCCCAGGCGTGGGCGACGCGCGCTGCAGGCGAAGACGAGTGGGCGCCCTACTCACGCGAGGGCAATGACAGTGTTCTCGAACGGCAGCAACACCGAACTCGTCACGCCCGCACCGACGCGGCATCCGTCGGACGAAGTAACTGCGTGCGAATCGACGGAGGCAGGTCTGGCCTGAACTGCTCCAAGAGGCACTCGTGAACATCAACACTCAGCCCCTGCCGTTACATCTTTACTTCCTTGGGGCGCCCACCATGAACACGATGCAGAAGGGCGCTGGTGTCGCCTGGAACGGAGATCTCCGTCACGTTGATAGCCGTTGGGCCTGCCTCAGCAGCCGCGTCCGTCGATACTGCGGTCGCGGCGACGGCGACCGGCGTGCACACCGCCTCTCATGCAGGCGCGTGCGTCGCGCCCGTCGCGGTGTTGATGGCGTCCTTTGTCCGTAAGCCGCCATGCCGGTGGCGGGCGACGCCCCGCCCGCCACTAACGACGCGGGCGCGGTGACCGGAGACATTACTTACCGCGCCGTCGTCGATGCCCGTGGCCAACTGATGGAGGTCGCGCGGCTAAGCGTCATAAGCGTGCTCTGTGTAGTTATCTGTAGTGAACACCGGCCCCGGCGCGAGGACTTCAGCCTCCTGCAGTGGTCGCGGCCGCTCGGCAACACCTGGCTGCTCCGACCGGGGACGTGTTCCCCGCGACTCTCTCTCACCCACTACCCTGCGGCACATCTGTCACCCTTTCCCCGCGGAAGCCCACCGCCGCACTCGGGCGGAGCACCGCGCGTGCCAAGGCCGTCCATCATCATGATGGTGGACGCGCTCCGGCGGGTCCTCTGTGGAGTTAGCCGGCGGGTGCACCCCGCTTCCCTCACTACCCTGCGACACATCCCGAGCTCTTCCCGTGCTCTCAGCGACTACGGTGGGTGCCAAGCCCCGCCAAGGCGGCTGCCAAGTGCGAAAAGTAAAAAAAGTCCAGTTCAAAGCGTTAAAGTTACGGACCTGCCAAGGTTGGCAAGTGCGGGGAGGATTCTATAGGGAATTTTCGGAGTGAAGTTGCTCGGTTTTACTACTTACTTACTTTTTTCCCCTATACGAACTATCTACTACTTGGCAACCTTGCCAGCGGCACCGGATCCCTTGAAAACACTGGGCACGCTCCAGCCAAGTAGGCCCTGGCGCAACTTGGATAACTTGGCTGATTTTCGCCGTCTCGACCTTGGACCACAGTGGATCTACCGAAATATTTCAGCAGATCTGCTGTGGAGGACGGCTAGGCTCGGAAGGTGAACGACTCTCGCTGCCCCCTGCTCGCGAGCGTGCGCACCTCTAAGCAGCTGACTCAAGCGAATCTTGCCGAGCAATCTGGGGTGTCTCAGGCTGTGATCTCCGGGATTGAGCGCGGACGAACCCCCTTCGCCCCGGAAGTCGCGCAGCGTTTGGCAGGAGCCCTCGACGTCTCCGTCGAGCTCGTCACGTCCCCGACACCGGCCGTGCGGATCGTCGCTCCACTGCAGTCATCGCTGCCCGCGCAGGTCACCAAGACGCTCACCGCTGAACTCACTCTCGCCCACTTCCACCTCCGGCGCCTGTTGGGTGGCGGATCGAACCCCATCCCGGTCCCTGGCTCTGACCGTGGCGCGAAGGAACTCGCTCGGCAACTCCGGGAATCGTGGGCCGTGCCCGCCGGTCCAATCTCGAACTTGGTCGCACTCGTCGAACAGCACGGCGTCGCATGCATAGTCCGCGACACCAGCGCGGTTCGCCTCGACGCTGTCGGCAGCTGGCCGGACGGAGACCGCCCCATCGTCTTCCTGAACAATCGAGTTTCACCACGCGAGCGCCGACTCGCGCTCGCCCTTGAACTGGGCCACGTCCTGGCACGACCGGACGGGGTGGACGCGCATGAGTTCGCCGCCGAGTTCCTCATGCCCAGCGCCGACGTGACCTGGTGCAGCGTTGGCCCACTGACATGGACCCGGCTCGGCGAACTCGAAGAACACTGGGGTCTGCCGTCGCGCGCCGTGCTCGTCCACGCCCGCCGCGTCGGCGCGGTAAGCGCCACTCAACACCGGCACCTCACGTCGTTGGTCCGTGAAATGGGCACGAAGGCCGCTCGAGCCTATGCGGAGGAACCTTCGCTGGTGGTGGCGGCCGTAAGACAGGTCGAACGCGATGATGGCGGTCAGGCCGCGGCCCGCATGCTTCTGTCTCCCGGCGAGCTCCGACGCCGCTTCCTCGCCGGCGCTCGCGGTTGAACGCGACCCGGAGTTGGCGCCCCCGCCTGGCAGGACGGCGCCCGGCGGTGACTTCTTCACGAGCTCCACGCCGCATCGGCACGGCGTGCATCGCGGAGCGCATCGTCGAGCTGATCATCACGCAATCGCTCCACCGAGCCTTATCCGCGCCGTGAGGGGCGCTGATGATAGTCCGGGTCTGGGTAAGGGAACGGTCGCGGGCTGGCTACTCGGAATGATCGAGGTAATCCTTCTCGTGGTGCTATCGATTCGCGCTGACAGGATCCGACGATAGCCGACCGTCGCACGTCGTTAGTCGTCGGTGAAGGGCCGGCATGGCGCGCAAAGGCTGACCATGACCAACATCCCCGATTCACACCCGCTGACGTCATCCCCCTGACCGAGAAGACCCGCGTCTACGACTTCGGCGACAAGCAGATCCAGCTCGAGGATGTTCGCGAGCTCATCGTCCGCAGCAGCGGCACCCACCGCGTTCGCACCGCAGACGGAAAGCTGCATGTTATCGCTCCGGGATGGCTCGCCATCCACATCGACGACGGCGGCAAGGACTGGACCACCTGACAGTTCCGGGTGAGGCCGCGGGTGAGGCGCAGCGACACACCGTGACCGAAGCGTTGCACACCAGAAGGGCCCGCCGGGGTGAGAATCTCTCAACGGCACATTCTGGGGAACGATGCCGGGGGAGCCCCTTCCCGATGACGGTTGCACCTTTGTGGGGATGAAGGTGCAACCGCCCCCAGAATCGGTCCACGCAGTCACGGGCACCGCGCATGGTGAGGGAACACCGAACCAAGGAGCCCCATGCGCGACAGCCGCGTTCACAGCCGAGACGTCCAGCACATCCGCGCTGACCTCGCCTCCTCCCTCTACTTCGCCCTCGGGCGGGAGAGGTCGATGGCCGACACCGTCACCGCGATGGCCATTGCCGCGTCCGTGAACAGCTTCGATGACTCGCAGCAGTGCCTGCTCGACGTCCTCTACGCGTTCGGGCCCACCGTCTTCGGACACGTCACCCTCTTCCACCTCCACAACAAGACCTCGCTCATGGGGCAGTCGGACCTCCTCTCGCACCCGCGAGAGCTCGTGAAGAGGGGCCTCACGCTGCGCGACCTCGCGTGGCCGGCGAGTGAGCTGAAAGACCAGTTCGCCGACGACGCGGTGGAGACGCCCGGCATGGTCGAACGGCTCGAGGTCTGCTCGACCGCCTACCGTGAGGTCATCGGGGCATAGCGGCCGAGCGGATCGCGGCGGCGAGCTCGTCGTAGCCGACGACGGCGGTGGCAAGCTGCTGAGCGCGAGCCCACCCCATCGAGTCCTGCCCCGTCTCTTCGAGAACGGCGCGGGAGAGGACGGCGAACCGCCACTTGCAGATGTCGAGCTGGTCGTACTGGTCCCTCACGGCGAGATTGACGGCGAGGACGTAGACGTCAGCGTTGTACGTCGCCACCTCCGTATAGTCGTTCGTCGCCGGATCCAGTACGCGCCCGCGAAGGCCCGTGAACGCGAGCCTCGAGTCGGCGCGCTGCGCCCACCGCTGCACGAGGGCGCTCGACTTCACCTCGATGCGGATATCGCCCCAGAGGACATCGAACGCGTCCCACTCGATGCGCACCGGACGCTCCACGCCGATGGCGCGCCACACGAGGTACTCCGCCAGCCACCCGCGGACGACGTTCGTCGTCACGTCCGGCAGGGCGAACCGCCAGAAGTCGGCGACCGTCGCGCCCACACCGGCCAAGCGCTCGTTACCGGTCAGCGGGTCCAGCGGGGGAGGCTCCACCATCGTCATGATGGCGAGCCTACCGACCGCGGCCAGCCCCGCCGCCTGTGATGAAACCGTTCCCACCGAGCGTCCACACCATGCGCTAGGTTGAGAGCAATTCGGGGCAGTGGGGGAAGCAGCGGGATCTGCGCCGAAGGCTTCGTCGAACGCTTCCGAAGTCCACCTCTCGCCACGGCGAGCAGCATCACCGCGCCCACGGCGCAGCGTCATCGAAGGAGCCCTTGTGTCCACCACCTACCCCGCCGGCTGGTACCCGGACGCCAACTACCCCGGCTACGAGCGGTACTTCGACGGCAACGCCTGGACACCTCACACCCGCGTCGCCCCGCAGCAGCAGCAGCAGCAGCAGCAGCACGCCCCGACGCAGGCGTACCCGTCGATCATCACCTCGGTGCCGAACGCCGCCCAAGCACATGCCTACGCTCAGCCGTACGCCCAGGCGGCGGTCGCGCCACGGAACAAGGGCGCCCGTGTCCCGCTCATCATCGTCGGGTCCGTCTTCGGTGGCTTCCTCCTGTTGATCTTCCTCCTTGCAGCCATCGGCGGCGCGAGCAGCAACAGCGCTCGTCCCGCAGCCGACCGGCCCGCCGCGGTGACCACGCCTGCCCCGACACCGAGCCCCACGGAAGAGGTCGCTGCGGAAGCGCCGGCGGAAGCGCCGCCCGCACCGGCGGCCGACGGGACTGTGGCGTCCCCGTTCCCGGCGCCGCACATCCTGGCGAACTGGGGAGGCGTGGAGCAGTACGTCATCAGCGCGAAGGTCGTCAACGCCGACGCCAACGCCGCGGTGATGGAGTGGAACATGTTCAACGACGAGGCGCCCGCCGGCTACAAGTACGTCATCGTCGAGGTGACGATGACGGGCAAGAACCCCGACGGTGTGGAGCCTCGATACGAGCAGAGCGACATGGAGCTGGCGACGGCAGAGGGCAACGGTTACGACGATGAGTGGATCGTCTTCGCCGACGGAACTCAGACCTTCCGGGACGGGCCGACCCTCTACCCGGAACAGTCGTTCACCGGCCTGATGGCCTTCATCGTGCCCGCTGACGCGGCGTCGTTCCTATTCAAGGTCGATGGCCAGTACATCGCAATGGCCGGATAGCAGCTGCGTCGATCACGACACGCGCAGGCGAGCCTGTAGCTGCGGCGGACGGCACAACGGATGCGCGCCACCAAGTACGGATTCGGCGATCTCTAGAAAGCCAGAGGTGGCGAACCTGCGGGTGTCGGACGGGTACTTCGGGCGGTCATGCGCGCGAGCCAGGGGTTGGAGCAGATCGTCAGCGAGTCAGAAAACCCTGTGCGCGAGGGTGTTCAGTATCGCGATTTCAGAGCGCGATTTCTTGGGTCTCCAACCCCGATAACCGCCCATACGAGGTTGAGTTTGCGCCTCCGCCCGCTCCCCATCAAGCTGTGCTCTCATCGCCCCCTGCACTTCCAACAGTTTGCGGCGCTGCACTATCCCCCCGAGAACGGCCAAGGGTTGAGATGGTTCGGCGGCCCCGTTCTCGCTTCACCGCCGCGGCGGCCCTGCCCTTTCCGCCAATGCCGAGTGTGGTCCGTCCCGTTCGACGCTCCCACTCTCAGGACCGCGCGGCGGACGCTCCTCTCGCAGTCTTCGAGGCGACCTGATAGAGCCCATCGGAGTTCTTGTGCACGCCGCCAACACGGTGGCTGGCCGCTACGTGTCGCACCGCCATGGGAGCGCGAGGACCCGACGCCAGCAACTTCTCTCCAGGCGGCTCGCGTGTTCAGCAGCACGGGTCATGGCGCTTCTCGTCGCATCGTCGGGATGGTCCCCGAGCACTCCGGGGTATGTGTCGTCTTCAAGCACCTGCGTTTCGAACCGCCCAGACCTCATGAGGTGACTGTCGCGCGGCGAAGCCGGCGTCCCGCCGCTCAACATGCCACGACCTGCCGCGCGCTATGACCCGTACGACCATGACACTCGCGTGTCCAGGGCGGTCCGCCACGCCGCGCAGCGTCAGAGGACGAAGCGACCGAGCGAAGGACCGACCGGCGACCGACCAACCGACTCCTGCGAGCGAAGCGGGCAGGAGTCGGAGGGCAGGGAGTAAGTAGGGAGTGAGCTCTCTTAATATGGGCACGGGCTGTGCTCACGTTCTGGCATCACGCTGCACCGCCTGTTCGTCTTTTCGCGGCTAAGCGAGCCCATAGCGCTGTCGCGCGCGAGCTTGCCCGTCGCCGGCTACGACCGGCGCTGACCGTTCCGCGGCTACGGTATTCGCGTGCGACTTGTAGCGTTCACGGTCGGTCGTCGGCGCTCGTGAGATCGGGGAAGCTCTCCAATCCGTCGCGGTGCGGCACGGGCGTCGTTGGCTCAAACTTCGCCGCCCGCACCAGCTGGCCGACCAACTCTCGGGAAAGTGCACTCGAACAAGTTGCCGTTCTTTTAGGAGCATGTCATCCACCCGTCGGTCTGCAATTCGGCCTCTGTTTAACTCGCGGCACCGGTTGTCAGGAACTCCACGCCCAGGCATCGTGTCGGGCGTTCCGCAGCGCTTCCTCGAGTCGTCCTTCGTGGAGCAGTGTGACGTTGCGGGGCGGGTCCTCATTGGGCAACGCGACGTTCAACCACTGCGCCCAGGTCCATCTACTCGCAGTCCCCGTCGCGAGGATGCGGAGGACATCTCGTAGCCCTTCGACCGCCTTTCCGTCCCGGAGCTGAAATGAGGGGAACAGCTGAGTGCCCTCGACGGTGTGGAGCATGAGCAGGCGGAGATGTCTCGCGGAATCCAAGACCTCGACTTCCGTCCATCCGAGAATGCGGGCCATGCTCGCCACCGTGTAGCAGGGGCCTACGATCTCAGCCCAGGGGTTTGTCTCCTCGTTCTCGGTCATTTTCTGAGCCGGTCTTGGACATCGGTCGTCTCCGCTTGGGGGACCCACCACCAGTTGTGGCTTGAGCCGTGGAGCGCGACCTCGAGTTTCACGTCGGAGATCCGCTTCCGGGTCTCAAGGGAGCGGTCTTCGGGAAGTGCCGGGGTCATCCAGTGCGCCCAGGTCCAAGGGTCGTCAACCACACTCTGAAAGACATGAAGCACCTCGTCCAGCCGCGCAAAGATCTTCCCATTTCGGAACTGAAGCACCGGGAAGAGGTAGACGTCGTCGTCGGTGTGCAGCATGAGGAGGCGCAGCTCGTTCCCCGCCTCGATGACCTCGTCCTCCGTCCACTCGAAGATCCGGGCAGTGGTCGCCATCGTGTAGCAAGGGCCGAGGTGCTCAGCCCACGCGCTTGGCTGTTCTTCGGTCATTGCTATTCGTGCGCCGGGTTGCGGGTGTGGCGTCGGCGGACGTCTTCAAGGATCTCCTCGAGGGTGCGGCGTCCTTCGATGTAATCCTGTGCGTCTCGGAGAGCGGCGGAGGTGGGTTTGAGTCCGTCTAGTGTTGCATCGTGCAGCGATTCGGCAACGCGGCGAGCGCGCCAGTCGCGGGCGACGTCGGCTTGCTCAGCCATACCGCGGATCACGGCGAGGCTGGGCGTCGTCATCTTCAGCGCCTTCATGTCAAGGATCGCCAGGTTCCCCTCCTGCGCATCGCGCCCGAGGCTCGCCACCCGTCGGCCGTCGTCGGTCTTTCCGCCAGCAGCTACGTGCATGTGCCCATGGGTGAGCAGCTCAGGGCGGACCGCGTTCCACACTTTGGCGATTCGGGAGCGTGACGCCGCCGACAACTCGAGTGCTGTTGCGGGGAAACGGTGAGGGTTTGTGCGCAGAATCTCCCGGACGCGACGGATGGGTGTGTCGGCGGGGCCCTCGTGCGTGAGCATCAAGTCCGCCGGGCCGCCGGCGATGGCGGCGGCAACGTGTTCGTCTGTGATCGCCTCGTCCGGCCACCAGGTCCGCCCCTCCGTGCGCGATTGGCGGTCAACCGACGCGGCACCGCCCAAAGAGAGAACTCGGCGACCGCCGATGGTCAATCGGGCGGGTCGTGGGAGGAACCAGACGAGCTTCGATACGCGTACCGCGCACCCGGGATGTTCGCTGAGCAGCGGGGTGAGCTCGCCCCAGGGCTCATGGTTCCCTAGGGTGACGAGAATGCGGTCGATGGCGGTCTCGACGAACGCGTCGTCGACCTCTTCTGGTGGCATCCACCAGTCGCCGAGGTGGAGCAAGGTCGTTACATTGGGCGCCATGTGAGGAAGCACACGCGCGACTGTTCGCGCCCATCCAACGTTGCCGTGCCAGTCTCCACACACAGCGACCCGGCTGTCGGGGAGCGCGATCCGACTCGCATGCTCGAAGGATCTCATCGGACAGCTTTTCGAGCCTGCCTTGATTTCACACGGTGCCAGAAGGCTGGGCCGGCCTTCAGGCTGCGGGGTACCCCTGGTTCCCAGGTCACCCATCCGGCGCGCCTCCATTGGATCGCCACGTCGCGTCGGAACAGCGCTAAAACTTTCGCGCGGGCAGTGTTGCTCATGTTCGCCGGCCACGCGGGGTGGAGCCCGTCGTCGCCGAACCGCTCTTGAAACACTTCTGCGAACGTCGGACCTTGTCCCGTCTGGTTGCGTACTTTGGCGACAAAGTACGCAACCTTGCGGCCGTCGCGGTCCGTTCGACAGTCGCCTGTTAGTGCTTCGAAACGCTCTCGCCACTGCGGCGGCATCTCGATGGCGGCGGGCCACCACGACGGTGTTGTATCCACGAGTCCTCGTTCCGTCTTCGCGCTCGTTCTTCGACCGTCCTCGGCCCCGAGCTCCGCCACCGTGTGCAGTCGGGGGTGTTGCGGTTTAAGTCGCGACATCGACGATTATGCCACATGAAAAAGGTCATGCAACCTCGCCTTTCTCGGAAGGCTTGGCGCGTGGGTAGGCAAGGACCGAAGGCGCAGACGTGGGCGGAGTCCGCTGCGCAGATGGGGCTTCTTCTCCATCGCGCCCGTGTTGATCGCGGGCTATCTCAGGAGGCAGTCGCTTTCCGCGCGGGTCTCACCCGCTACACCTATCAGCGTTACGAACGCGGGATCTCCCAATCGGGCGAGGCGGCAAACCCCACGCTTCGCAGTCTGGTTGCGCTTGCCCAGGTGTTCGACATGCCGCTCCAGGAACTGCTTCCCTCCAGTTTTCCTGACGTAACCACGCGCTAGGCGCCGAGGACGACGCGTCGTCGGTCGATCCACGACGGTCGAGCAAGCCACTCGAGGACTGTGAGCGCAGTCGTCGGTTTAGCCAAATAGCGAGTCGTGCAGTCGGGAGGGCTCAACTGCAGGACTTACCGCCGCGTGGTTCTGGGGTATGAGGGAATTCATGCAGTTGAGGCGCGCTGCTGAGGCATTTCACTGCGTCGCGTCGCCCGCTTCGGCGGCATGACGGTCAGCTCCATGGCGCAGTTGATCTGCGCGGACTTCGCCGATGAACCCAGTCAATCGCCGTCTCTCGACGGCAACCTCAGACCCGACGGCATTGCTATCGGCTCTAGGCGTTGGCCGCTGGGCCTTCCAGCTCGGGACTACAACGACGCAGCCTGCGGCCGTGTCACGAGTGGGGCGAACGCCTGCTCGCAGCCTGTCGGAACCCGCCGGCGCCCCGCATTCTCGTGACGCATCGCTGTCCGTGAACACCGCACCGACGGGCACCGCGCATAGAACCTGTAGAGGCGCAGCCAACCAAGCCGCGTCCGCGACCACAAAGGAACAAAACTCATGAACGCTTACGAAGCTGCCGACTTCATCGAAGAGTGCCAGCTGGAGGCCGCTGTTGGCGAACTGACGCCCGAGCGGCTCAGTCACCTGGATTCGCTGTTGCCCGGCTGGCGCGACATCGACGCGGAAACTATGCGCACCGAGGCGTGGATGGAAGAACTCAACATCGGATACTCGTCCTCGGTGGAGAGCGCGGGGTCTTGGCTGCTTGAACAGCAAAGACGGGCACGCGACGGCAAAATGTCCGCTGCGACGCGCGCCCGTCTCGACGAGAAGCTGCCCGGCTGGCTCACGGCGTGATGCCGAGGGGAAGTCACTCGACCAGTCGAAGACGGAACGTTGCGCTGTGAGGACGCGTACACGGGTTCGAGTCCCGTGGCCGCCTCAGCTCAGCATCTGCCGGGTACTCGGGCTCAGTTCAGCAGGTCCCTCGTACTCGGGCCGGCGACATCCTTCGGGAGGGTGCCCTGGAAGTCGGGGACGGTTTTGTCCGCCCCGCTGCGCAACAGGAATGAGACCATGCGCAGGTCGTCGTCCGACGCGGCGATGAACAGCGGAGTCGAGCCCCAACGTCGTCTGCCTGTTCACGTCGGCACCCGAGCCGACCAGGATACGAGTGGCTGCCATGTTCTCCTGCGACACGGTCATGTGCAGTGTCGTGTGCGCGAAGCCGCCCCGGCCCGGGACGGATACGAAACAGGTTGCATCCACCGCCGCCCGGCAGGAAATGAGGGTGTGAGCGGCGTCGTAATGGCCGTCGATGAGCGTGGTGAGAAGGGCCGTCTCCCAATGCTCCCGGCCGTCACCGTAGTCGATGCGGCGGAGCCCGTTGATGGGGATTCCTGCGCGCAGCATCGGGAGCACGTCGTGCCGGTTCACGGCGCTATGAAGCCCCCGCGTCGCGGCAGCGAGTGACTGCATGACGAGGGACTGACCGTCGTGGCGCTGCAACTCCGCCCGACGCTCATCCACATCTGCGTAGCTGGCAATTACACGCTGCATGTCGGCCGTCATCTGATCCACTCGGGTCTCCATCCCGGGCGCACCATCCGTTCGGCGACCGCGGAGATGCCGTTCCCACGCGTCGTCCAGTTCCGCAAATGATCCGCGTCCCGTACCGCTACGGCGTCCAGCCGTGGACCCGTCAGGGACTCCTGCAGCGCGACAACTACGAGTGCGCCTACTGCGACAGCGGGCGCCGCGCGACGACGGTCGACCACGTTGTCCCACGGTCGAAGGTGCTGAAGGCCGGAGGCAACCCGGGACACGTGGGAGAACACGGTCGCCGCCTACTCGAGCTGCAATGGGCGAAAGGCCGACCGCACCCCGGAGGAGGCGGGCATGCCGCTGCGCTACCAGCCGAGGGTCGTCACGAGCCGGGACAGCCTCGTCGTGGCCATTGCCGCGACGGGCGCGGATCTGACCATGCTCGGGCTCGCCGCAGGGTAACAAGCCAGAGCGCCCCCGCGCCTCTAGAGCGCGGCGGCGCTCAGTTCTGCCATCAGATACGAGAGGACGCCGCCATGGCTCAGCAGACCCGACACCGAAACACCGCTCTCCCCGAGTTCCAGCGCGACATGCACGGGCTCGGATCCTCCTCTGCGACCGAGACGCACAAGGACCGACGCACCCGCCGTGCGCGCACCCGCCGGGCGGCGGTCACTCGCGCGATCCGCGACGCGGCCTGACCGATCACCCGCCGAGTGCGGTCTCGATGGCCTCGGTGAGGTCTCGACGCTCGTCAGCGCTCATCCACCGCTCGAGCTGTGCCAGCACCCAGGACCAGTGCTCGGTACGCAGCGTCACCTCCAGCGGGTAGTCCGCCGGCGGCCAGCCGAGTTCGCGCTCACCGTCATACGCGTCGGCCGCGCGCCAGCCCGCGTCCCTCACGCCCGCGCCTGCCAGCAGCGCGCCGATGTTGCCGTCCTCGATGTCCACCGACACCGTGTTGTCGGCACACGCATCCACCCCGCTGCCACCTGGACGTGGGGGTGACGATGGTGAGGTAGCGCATCGTGTCAGCGGGCGAGGGCTGCCCACACCTCATCGGCGGCATCGGTGAACGCCGAGCGCGGGGGCGTGATCTCCGCCCCGAACCACCGCTCGAACTCCTCGACCATCACCGCGGCCACATCCTCCGCGCTCGCGGCCGTGGGCAGGCGCTCCGCAATGGTTCCCGCCTCGGGCTCGTACTCGTCGGCGGGCGCGCCCATCGACGCCAGACTCATCGGGTCATGCCGGTGGAGGACCTGCTCGAGCTCGTTCTTCGTCATCGTCGCCATGCTCAACACCCTACGATCTGCCAAGGACACCAAGCCCGACCAAGGCCCACTTGGCAGGTCCGAGCCTTACTCCCGACTGGAATCGGGCGCCCCTGGCAAGGCTGCCAAGTAGTGGGTAGTTCGTGTAAGAGAAAAAGAAGAAGAAAGAGAAGAATGGGCCACTTCACACCTCCAAATCCCCTATAGGGGCTATCCCGCACTTGGCCACCTTGGCAGATACCCCCGAGATCCCAGTCGGGAGTAAGTGAAAGTGCCCATCGGCGACCTTGTCAGCACCTTGGCAGGGCTTGGTCAACGCTCGCCGAACCCCAAGCGCTGCGGCGTGGGCCTTGAAGGCCGGGGTGCTCATTCGAGACGCGCTGCTGATGATGCCGGCGCCGGAGCGGGAGGTTATTCGCTCGGGAATCCACCGGCGTGCTGGGATCAAAGAGAATGTCGGCAAGGCTACGCGCACGCCGTGGGCGATGCCGACGGAGGTGGACTACTACGGCAAGATGCTGCGTTCCATCCGCGGCAAGAAGTACGAGGTGTACGCGGTGAGCCGCATCATGCACCTGCTCGACGACCCGGAGATCGAGCTCGTCACCCAGAAGCCGGTCCTTAAGGCAGACGGCAGCATGGCGCTGCTGGACCTGTACCTGCCGCAGTTCAAGGTCGGCGTCGAAGTCGACGAAGGTCACCACTTCGCCAAGGGGTCCCCGGCGGCGGACAAGCTCCGCGAGCAAGCGGTCCTGAACATCTCCGACATCAAGCCCCTCGTGCACCTGAAGGTGCCGACGGACGCCCTCATCGCTCGCATCCGCGAGTGGAAGGCCGACGCCGTCGCTCAGGGGACGTACAACTACGGGGACCGCTACCTCCCCGATTACTGGCGGCGCCGAGGCATCATCACCATCGACGACGACACACAGATGCCCCGGATGCGCCAGGTGCTCGCTTTGTTCGGGAAGGACGTCGCCCACTGGGGAACAGAAGACGAATCGGTAGTTCACTGTCCCTTTTTACTGCTGGGCTGATTTCACGAAGTAGAGCACGGACGCATTCGGGTGGGACCGCGGACGACCGACCTTCCACGGCTCGAGCGCCTTGAACGACCGACCTTCCACGGCCCGAGCGCCGTGAACGAGGGCTCCGCTCAGCAGCCCTCCAGGATTCCTTCGAGAGACGCCGTCGACCAAGTGAGGTGAGGAACTGGCGGCCACTGGCGATAGACGCACGGGCCATGCGCGTGGACCGCGGAGTTGCAAGGGTGGGGCGGTGGTCTGCTGACATCGAACGCCCTTGAGCGCCCGGCCCGATGGGCTCATCGAGTCGTCGAGTGTGGAGAGAACGAGTGCTCGTCGGCCTCTGCTCACGGATGTCGCACGGGCGCCGACGGCACCGCGCATAGGGAACAGCAAGGGCGCAACAGCCCCTTTTAACCTCTTCCAGAACGGCAATCAAATGGACAATCACATCTACTTCGGTGACGTAACCGGGCACGAGAAGCTCCACGCGTTCTTGACAACGGGCCTTGAGCGGCCGCGGCGTGTCGTCGACCCGCAAACCCTAGAAGCTCAGGAAGTCGCATCCATGCTCGCGAACCTTCGGTCATGGCTGCCGCATGAGCAGTTCGACGTCACCCACATCACGGACGAGGGCCACCTTGTTCTTAGCATCCATGATCTGTTCGCCCCGAACGGTTTCCACCGCGGCTGCCTGCTCTACGACTGGGCCAAGTACATGAACTTCGATATCTTCCCGTGGCCCCCGGAAACGCTGAACGAGATTCTCCTGAAGGAGACGCTGTTCCCCGCCGTTCGTGAGCTCCCCGGCGGTGCTGAACTTCTGGCCGCCGCCGCGTCGGTTAAGGCGGGCGACCGCAACATCCCGGAACTACCCAACCTCTCGGTCCTCGTCAATGGGCACGTTCTCGCGTTCCGGTTTCTTGAATACTTCGAGGGACCCTTCATGTCCCTCGTCGACCTCTTGGAGCGCTACCGTGACCGGCTGAGCGCCCCGGACCAGACGGTAGAGTTCTGACTGTCGGAGGCACACCGAGTGAGTCGTCATCGCGCTCGGAGTGCACGACTAGCCGCTACCCGAAAGTTGTCGCGCGCAAGCTGTGCGGCATCAGCGTTTTCTCGAGCCGCGCAGGTTTGGTCTTTGGCCGACGCGTTTCCCACTCGTCGTCCCGCGGGCCAGTTGCCGGTGCTGACCGACACCGACCTAGGCGAGCGCGGTAGACGAGGCGCTCGCCAGGCAGCGCGATTTCTGCCGCGGTCTAGGTCGACTGCGACAACGTCTCTTAATTGCTCGGTGGCCATCCCCGAACTCGCGCAGCAGCGCGACGGCGCTGAGCTTCGCACCACGCTCCTGAAAGCGGTCTCTCGGCGCGATGGCGCGGTTCGGAGCCGCCGCGGCGCAGGGCCTCTCCAGGGCGGAGGACGCCGCCCTACAGACCGAGCACTCGTGCCTTCATGGCCGTTGCCTGTTCCGCCGTGATTGCGCCTGAACGTTCGAGTGCCACAATGCGCTCGATCTGACTGGTGAGGTCGGCATCGTCGCTCAGCGATGGCGTCGCCGTAGGCGTCGAAGGAACCTGCGACGAGCGAGCGTCTCGCTCCATCCCGTCCGCGATCGCATTGATCCGCTGAGCGATCGATCGAGCGGATCCAACGCTCTGGACCGGGATGTTCATTGAGAAAGTCCAGTCGCGCGAGCCGATGTGGAACTCGGCTTGTCGAGTGTCCGTCTTCTCCTTCTTCCCGAATGCCAACGCGGGAAGGAGGGCGGTGCCCGGAAGCATCGACCCGATGAGACCTGCTGTCATCGATGGGCGTGACGTGACCTGGACCTGCCCGTCGAGGAACACCTGCGCCTGAGTGGACGCGTCGATCGGCCGCGCTTCCCCACCCCGATGAACGCGGTCATCGAACACCGTGAGTTTCGGGGAGAAGTTCGCGGGGACGACGATCCCGACCATAACGGGCACATGTGCTCCCAGCGATCGGCGCAGTTCGTCGAGCTGACTGGTTGCCAACTCGACGCCACCCTTGATCTTTTGCGCTTTGGACCACACCAACAGCGCATGTGACATCGCGACCTCTGCGGAGTGATCGCCGCTCTCAATGACTGCTCCGATCGTTTCAACCTTTCGAGACAGTGCCCTTCGGAATACGTTCTCCACGGCTGCCGTCTTCTCAGCGCGCGTCACTTTACCTGTCGAGAGGGTCCGTCCTGTCGCTATCTCGAACTCCTGCGCGAGACGTTTTACAACGAAGGGGGATTGAGCGGCCAACTTTGAGGGAACACCAATGAGCATCGCTTTGCGACCCTCACGGATGCGGATTCCGGTGGTCATGACTTCGAGCGTCGAGATGTCATCCCACGGCACAACCCGCGGCTCATCGCCGACGAGCCCGCGGCCGAGCCAAGTGGTCCCTACCAAGTGGATACCTTCGGGTCGAATATCGATGATCACGCCGGATGCGGCGAACGGGAAGAGTTCAGCCTCTGGTTGCGGTGGCGCCGCTACGAGCGCCTCCATCGACTGCGTCGTTGTCGTTGTCGTCGGCTGGTGATTGGCACCTGTGTCAACCCTGCTTGGAGATGCGACCTGTCGATGCTGATCGAGCCACTGCGTGCCGTCCCAGTACGTTTCCCACGCCGGCCCATTCGGATACCAGCCCGCTGCAGCTCCACCCACGATGCTCCTCTTCGAGACCGCCCCAGTGGCGGCATCCCACAGCGAGAACTTACTGCTTCAGTGGTCGCCTGCGCTCAAGATAGCCACCCGTATCGTCGTGTGAGAGGTTTGTCGACAGGTCTGGAACGCCAGACAGAGAGACCTCAACGGTGTGCGGTAGCGGATGGACGACAGATAAGCACGATCCGATCGAGACGTATACACGCGCATGACCAGGCCAGCTGGGGACGAGCTTGAGCGAGTCGTCGAGTCATGACGAGGTGGATAGGGCAATCGACGGACTATGCCTGATCTGACAGGCGCGGGCGCGCTGTGCCTTGGTAGCGGCGTGCAAATGATGACGGCAGGCTCGACCGTGATGCGATAGAACAAGAAGATGCAGACTACGTCGGATTGGAAGCGCCACTTCGTGCGACGATTCAAGAGCCGTGACGGCCACGTCATACTCGCGAGCGACGTCGGTGCATTGCCCGGCACCATCCACTCGCTAGTCGGTTTCCTCGCCGAGGTCTGTCCGCGAGGTTCGCTCGAGCGTATTGAAATGTCCTTAAAAGGCACGTCTATGAGCGTGATGGATACCCGCGCGATCCCTGGAAAGTCATCGGCAGGGTCACGTGAGATCCCTACGGATCCCGTAGCGGTGCACGCTACCGTTGAACGAGCGAACGAGTGGCTCAGTCGTGTTCGAGACGGAAAGCCCGCGGGAGAGGGCACTCGTATTGCGTCACCCCAGGAGACCGGATCGATAATGAGGGCAGGCAACCTCGTTGCGGGTGGACTCATTTGGATGGCACCTGCAGCGGCCATCGAGGGGCTGCAGCTCGCGCTCCGACCAGTGCCGTTGCAGACGCTGTTTCGATCGGAGAGAGTCAATGGGCTCAGTTTCGCAATGCAGCTCGCCACGAATGATGCGAAGGCATTGGAACCGCTATTTCGGAGGGGCGATACAACACCACCGAATAGATTCAGGCCCTGAGGGCAGCTGAAAGCCCCGACGGGATGCGCCGGGGTCTTCAGTCGCACGCCTACTGGCGACTCAGGCGCACCGTCATCGTCGTGCCCATCGCCGTGACCTCGTAGCTGAGCTCTTCGTTGTCGTACGTGAAGGTCTTCGTCTCGTCACCCGAGGCGAGCATCGACGACTCCGTCTTCTCGGTGTCGTTGACGGAGTCGAATGTGAACGACTCGCCTTCCGCCGGAACCTCCACGGTGCCCGCCCAGTACAGCGACTTCGTGTCGCCTGCGTCTCCGACCCAGTACACCTCGATGGTGTTGCCGGTGATGATGGCTGCCTGCCAGCTGTTCTCGGGGTCGTTAGAGTTGTTCTGCTTCCACTCGCCCTCCAGGTTGACCGGCTCCGGTGCGTCCTCCGTCTGCTCCGCCTCCGGGGCCGTCGCCTCGTTCGAGGAAGCGGAGGTCGAGGTGTCCTCGGATGCGGGGGAGGAGCAACCGACGGCGCTGAGGCCGAGGAAGGCGAGGAGCGCGATGGTCGCGCCGATCCTGGGTGCTGCGGTGTTCACGTAGTGCCTTTCAAGCAGAACTGACTGTCGACCCTGACCGTAGCAGTGTCCACGGACATCGCGGTGGTGCACCGTCGGCTCTCGTGCCCAAGACCAAGTGGCACTCACGCAGCAAGGTATCGGGGTACCTCACTAGCTTTGATCTAAGGATGTCCTCGACCGGCGAGACCATCCTTATCCGTCTGCGCATCCACTCGAAGGTGCTCCTCCCGCCTACGCTCGTCCAGCTGCTGCTCCTGCTCGCGCACGACGCGCTCTTCCATCTGTAGTCGGCCACGAGCGGGAGCGGGTGGTTGGTCGTGCGGGGTCAGCTCCCCGTCCGCGGGTCTCATCCTCCTCGAGCTGCACGACGTGCCACCCCTGCTATGCGCCGGTAGGACGCCGCGTTCACCGTCACGACCACCGCCCCGTCCAGACATGGGGGCATCCTGTACCGCCGATCGAACGAGGTCCCGTTCGCGCGAGTCGCTTCGGTACGGAGGAGCGCGCATCCTCGATTGCATCTTCGGCGCTCGAACGTCGGTCTTCCGTGACACCGCCATGGCGGGCTCCGACGAGGAGCAAGGCCGTCGCGCTCGGCTGCAGCAGCGAGCGAGCAACGGCAGCGTCGACGTCCGCTTCTGAGACATTCCGCACTTCTGCGAGCCTCGAAGACTCGTCCTCCTCTCCGAACACTGCGGGCACGTGCGGGTCGCAGGTGGTGACGGCTCCAATCACCTGGACGGTGTAGCGCGTGACCGTTTTCCCTTCCGGTTCTTCGCCTGGGGCCTCCGCACGGCGGGGAGGGACCCGATTTCGACGAGGCCGAAGGTGTCCTTCGGGTTCAGCCTCACGGGGATCGTTCGGAGGCCGTGCATCGCGCCAAGCCGTGCGGCGCAGCTGAGCGGCAAGCGCATCGGTCACGGCGACCTTGGAGTTCTTCGTTCCGGTCGTGACCGACTCGCATGCTCTGAGCGGCAGAATGAACGACTCATTGCGAAGACGCTCGACGTGCTTGTCGGTGATGGACTCAATCGTGTCTGCGTGTCTGCGTGTCTCATGACCCCCACATGCGCGTCCTCGCCTGGCACCGTCGCCACCGCAGGGTACGGTCGAGGAGACGCCTGCACTCGGCAGGCGCAGAGGGGGATATCTGTGAGCACGACCATCGAAGACAGCGCCGTCGAAGAGGATGCCGGCAAGGCTACGCGCACGCCGTGGGCGATGCCGACGGAGGTGGACTACTACGGCAAGATGCTGCGTTCCATCCGCGGCAAGAAGTACGAGGTGTACGCGGTGAGCCGCATCATGCACCTGCTCGACGACCCGGAGATCGAGCTCGTCACCCAGAAGCCGGTCCTCAAGCCTGACGGGGGCATGGCGCTGCTGGACCTGTACCTGCCGCAGTTCAAGGTCGGCGTCGAAGTCGACGAAGGTCACCACTTCGCCAAGGGGTCCCCGGAGGCGGACAAGCTCCGCGAGCAAGCGGTCCTGGACATCTCCGACATCAAGCCCCTCGTGCACCTGAAGGTGCCGACCACGGACCCGCTCGACACCTTGAAGGAGAAGACGGACACCCTCATCGCCCGCATCCGCGAGTGGAAGGACGACGCCATCGCCCAGGGGACGTTCACGCCCTACAACTACGGGGACCGCTACCTCCCCGACTATTGGCGGCGGCGAGGCGCCATCACCATAGACGACGACATCCAGATGCCCCGGATGCGCCAGGTGCTCGCGCTGTTCGGGAAGGATGTCGCCCACTGGCAGATGGCCACGTTCACGCTCGGCGAGAACTTTCAGGTGTGGATGCCGGGCCTGGACCAGGAGCACGTCACGCCCCGGAACGACTGGAAGAACGTCCTCAGCGATGACGGTGAGACGCTCACGCAGACGCAGCTGCAGGGCGAGCCGGGGCCGCACAACGACAAGATGCGCAACGTGGTGTTCGCGAAGTTCAAGGACCCGGTGTTCCTCGACACCTACTACCGGTTCCTCGGTGTCTTCGCCGTCGACAGCATCGACGAGACCGGCCGGGTCGTCACCTTCCGCCGTGAGGCGACGGAGATCGACCTGACGCCCTACCTCTGACCGAACGATGAAGGCCCGCGCCCCGGAAAGATCGGGCGCGGGCCGTCGTGATGCTCGCGCTGCCAGCTCGTCGTCGTCGAGGTCTCCGACGGCCCGTTCGGTAAGGAGACGGATTGGAAGCTGACGGGACATCCCAGCCTTCACTTGCGATTCGCTAGTAAGCAGTCGGCAAATCGTCAGGCCTTGTGGCCATGCATCGTTCGAGGTTCTATCGCCGGTTCTCTATGCGTTCGCGGACAGTCTCGAGAGAGGACGCATCATTAATCGATATGCGGCGAAAACGCCACGAAGACGACCCCTACATCGTTGAAGTGCGTATGTAACTGAGACGGTTCCAGGCCTACACCGACAAGGATGCTTGCGAACGGCGCTTCCGAACGCGACCCCGCGTCCCAACGTTTGCGCGCCGGATTGCCGACACCGGGCTCGAACGTCAAGTGTCCACGAAACTCCAGACGGGGGAATCTGGCGAGCTCCTGTTGCCAGTGAGCCCCGGGCCGAGCGGGAAGCAACAGAAGCGCCGCTTCGACGGTCCCGTCCTCCCACTCCTTGACCACTCTGCGGGTCCAGTCGCCTGGACCGCGTCCTGCCGCGCCGTATGGCGGGTTGACCCATATCCGGGATGGCGATCCGTCGGGGTTGGCCCAGGTCGCTTGTGAGAGCGCGTCGTCCTCCGCCGTGAGGGTCCACTGCGCCGGTACATTTCTTTCCGGGGCAGCGGCAACGTCGCCATCGATCCGCCCCAGGCAGGCGATGGCTCTCTCAACAACCCACGGCGGAGTTAGCCAGGAGTCAGAAGCCGACGAGCGTCGATGCGCGAGAAACAGTGCGGTGGCCGCCTGGCGATCAGAGCGGCTGGCGCGAACGGCGGTTGCGGCAGCAGTGACACTCAGCTCTCCATTCGCCACAGCACGGATTATCGCCTCGTCGCCAGATGTCATGACGGCTGATCCGTCTCGAACGAGACGCTCTGACACGCCAGCAGAACGCGCCGCCTCGGCTTGCGTCGGAGGAACCGGCAGACCTACCGCTAGGCCGGATACCCCACCGCGCTGCCTGGTGGCGAGCGCACCGGCTGCCAGCGCCCGCTGGGAAGGGGTCAGATGACGTCGATGCACGTTGAGCGACATGACGAGAGCTCGTGCTTCTTCTTCGGTGCCGTCGAATCTGGTCGTGCGCAGATTCGATCCCAAGCGCTCGACGGCTTGCGCGCGGTGCCGGCCGTCGAGAAGCCAGGTGACGTCGTCCGCGTCGGTCCACACTGTCGCCGGCTCGCGCTGCCCGTGCGCCGCGATGTCGTGCATCAGAGAATGCAGCTCGTCGTCGGCCATTCGAGGAAGTAGGTCCGCGAAAGGATGGATGGGAAGCCGCGTCTGCACCCCTCAAGCCTAGGGGCGCCTCGTCACCGCCGAACGAGACGCCCGTCCGCCTAGAGCTCAGTGTCACGGATGGGACCTGTATCAGCGAAGACGGACAGCACTGCCCGAACATCCGGCGCCTCGGGGTTCCGACGAACATAGTGTCGCTCCGTAACACCGGTCTCGCGCTGACCGAGCAGGCGAGCGGCCGTGATAACGTCCGTCTCGTCGGCGACGACGGTTGCTACGGCGCGGCGCAGCGCGTGGGCTCCCATCTCTCCATGGACGGCGAAATCGGACCCGTCCTTGAGACCCCAGTCCCTTACCTTCCAGAGCTGCACCCGCCACTCGTGTGGCCCCGTGGGAGCTCCCGAGCTGGTTTCGAACACGTACCGCGTGCGCCCCATGCTTTCCGCTTTCCGACGCTTCAACATCGCCACGAGTGCGTTGTCGATAGGGAAGGTGCGCTCGGACTTCCGCACTTTGGGCCCGGGTTGCCAGTGCTTTTTGAGACCGTGACCTTCGACGACGGTTCCGAGCACTTCGAGAGTCGGGGTCGGACCGTCGAGGTTCAGGTCCGACCACCGGAGGCCGAGAACCTCTCCGATGCGAAGACCGGTGCCGAGGATGACGTCGATGCCGTCCAGCAGCAGGGGAGTGGGGCGGGGCCCCATCCGACCGGGACGGTCGCGGTACGCTCGAGCTGCATCGCGAAGGAGCTGCACGTCGCTCACCTCCGGCACGTACTTCATCTGCGTCGGGGGGCGCTTCATCCGGAACTCAGCCGCGACGTTGCCCTGCACCAAGTCGTCTTCCGCTGCGAACGCCAGAATCTCGCGCAGGGCGCTCACCGTCTGGCGGGCCGTCGCAGTCTTGCCCAGCGACACGAGGGCCGCGTGATGACGCTTCACGGCGCCCACCGTCAGCTGGCGAAGAGTCATCCCGCCCAGCGCGGAGCCTACGATGTGCTTCTTGATGGTCCGAACCTTGTTCGAGACCGATTGGGCCTTGTCGCTGCCTGTTCGATGGGGGAGTGCCTTGAGGAACTCCGAGGCGAGCTCGTTGACCGTCGAGTCGGGGGTCAGAGGCGAAGCTCCAGTTGCTGCGGCACTGCGGTCCTTCATTCGCGCCGCTGCCTTCTCGCGCGCCGCACGCACGGCGAGCGTCTTGGTTCGGCCCGTAGCGGACGTGCGAGACAGCTCGCCGTCGAGGCGACGGAACCGAACTCGCACCTGGAAGCCGCCGTCGACGGTGCGAACGGACGGCTCGCCGATTTCGCCGGGGTTCAGCGCTGCGCGAGTCATGCCGCCACCGCCTGCTTGTCGCGGAACGCGAGGACGTCGGCGCGGCGGTAGACCACTCGTCCTCCCAGCCGCAGCGGCTTCGGTCCCTTGCCGAGGCAACTCCAGTTGCGGAGCGTCTTCGACTTCACTCGCAGGTACTGAGCGGTCTCGGCGAGAGTAAGCAGGTCTGGCAGTTCCTCCTCGCGCATGTGGATGGCAGATGGGGCGGCTTCTTGGGTGGAGCTCTGCTCCGCGACGATTGCCGCCAGTTGAATAATTGCGTTCAAGTCAGGAGTGGTCATACCGGGTCTATGCGCGGTCTCGACAGGAGCGATGCGACACTGCACGGTGAGCGCCGGTCCCGCCCTCCAGGACAGGCAGTGAGCGGAGGATTGCTTCGGCGAGCACTATCTCACCAACCTCTGCAGGCGTAGATCTAACGATGCTCAATGTCCGGCACTTTACGCCCTTATCGGCTTGATCTCGTTCGGAGCGCCGTCCGTTGTACACCCCGCCGCCAGGAGTACGCGCGTTCGTCCTACACGTACGTCACTTGGTGAACGGAGCGAATGCGGTCACGATCCGATTGTGCGAGGTGACGTAGGTAAGGCGCCAGCGGTGGTGCTCCGTTGCGTCGCACCGAATGCGATGAATCGCTCCACCACGACATTCAGGACACGAGTAATGATGCGCAAGTACGCCTGAGCCTTTGTGATCGGCTACGAGATCGAGAAGTGACTAAATGTCTCGGCCTGATGTGGCGACCGGGCCCTGAGCCCGCCGACCGTGAAGCCGTGGCCAAGTGCCGCCGCTGAGAGATGGGAGTACTTGCCTTCAGCGTCGAGGATCTCGGCTGCGGACATCACGCGGCAGGCCAGCGTCTTGTAGTTTGGTGTCTTCTCACTCTGACCGGCAATAGCCGCGTTGCGTACAGCGTCTTCGGCATCACGGCGCGCCTCGGCATGAGTCACCGTTCGAGCCGACCATCGCATACCCGAGCGAGGACGCCCCTCGCGCCCATGTCGATCACCTTCCGAAGCCGCATGGCAGCAGCGCGTTGCTCAAGTTGATGGCCGTCTCTGAAATCCAGGAGCCAGCAGGCGCGTCCTGCGACTTCTGCGAAAGCCCGACAGAGTGCGGCAAGTGATGGCCCGTGGCTTTCCTCAGCGCACAGCACGGTCGCGAACGCCTGCCCCTGATCCACGGCGGTGTTGATCGCCCGGATGATGAAGGAGAACCCGGTCGACCAGTTCCGTCCGGTGACCCACATGTGAGCCGCCGTTCCGACTTGTGGTCCTGTCTGTCGCTATGCGCGTCCAACCACGCCGCTGCCGCCGTTGGCTGAATCCATGAGCGCACTTGACAACTCGACGTGCGTCGCGAAAGGCGTCGGATTGCGCTGATCCATACGCGCCTACCGACCGTCGTCTTCGGTGTCGCGGTCGGCTTTCCTCCTGCGCCAGGGCATACGCTCAGCGGCGGAATTTACGACCCTTTCTGCGCCGACCATGGCGCCTTCGAACGTCTGCACGCTGAAATCCCTAACCGCCTTGGCGCCGCGCTCCGTGATGCCAACGGCGTCGTCGCGGACCTCACCGACCGCTTCACGCCAACGTCTCGTCTCGATGGCGTTGCGGTCGCCGACGATCCCAAGCTTCTCATGGAAGACAAGCACGTCGCCCGCGACCTCGTTGCCGGAGCGCACGACGCGGCCCGCCTTGAGCGGGTGGAGGAGTACCTGCTCGTTCGCGTCCATCGCAGCGGCATCCATGCGCGAGAGCAGTCGAGAGGTGCTCGTGGAGATGTCGTCGCGTCGCTTGTCGCGCGCGGCCCTGAGGGCGGTGCGATGGCGGTCGACGTCATCGGGGCTGGAGTCCAATACCCGGTCCAGTTCGAGAATGTCCAAGCCGTCCTGGAGCTGGAAGCATCGCGCCAGGACCGCCAGCCAGTCTTCGACGGTCTCCTCGGCGGTACCGAAGAGTTTGGCGAGGTCGCCGACCCTGGACTTCTTCTCCATCTTCTTCACGAGCGCGTCGAGCTGGAGCAGCGCGTAGGCCTGCGTGGTTGCGACGGTCTGGGCGGCGCCGTGCAGGTTCGACCAGGTTACCTCGGAGACGCGGCCGACGTGCTCGCGCTTGAACATGGCGTCGTCGATAACCATGCCGACGCCGATCATGTTTGCAATCTCTGCGTTCTTCTGCGCGAGCAGGATGTCGTCGACCTTCTCATCGATGACCTTGAGGTAGTCGGTGATCTCCTCCATCGTCTGCTGCATGGCCAGTTGCGCCATAATCCCCGCAGCACCCGCCAGCATCGCCGGGTTCGTCAGCATCGAGCCGACCGAGCCGGGTTTCACGAACTCCAGGATCTTCGCGACTTTGCCCTTGCTCGTCGTGGCGATGGCGCGGCTCACGCCGTCCGAGGATCCCCTCATCGCCTTCCCGAGCTTAAGCGCCTTGGCGGACTCCTCGGTGAGCTTCACCCAGCGGCCAGAGTTCGCCGCGATCTGTGATCCGGCCTGTGCGACGCCGGAGCCTGCGTTCAGGGCTGCGCCGAGCGACGTGCGGAAGGCGATCTCCTTCGATGCGACCCCAGCTGTGGAGAGGAAGAGCTCAACCTCGCTGGGGTCGCCGAAGACGGCGACGCCGTCACCGTCGCTGATCAGCTCGATCTCGCCCATACTCACCTCTTCCGAAGGCCGTAGGGCCTCATCGCTCTCACGGTACCTGAGCCCGCAGACGCTGCTATAGGCGCGGTTCCTCGCGTGGCATGTCGGCCCGGAGTCGATACGGTCTATGCATGCGCCCGCTCTCGCCTTCGCCCTTGCAGGTCTCTACCCTTCGCAGTATCTCCGAGCATGGCCTGGTCGTGCCGACCGTCACATTGGACGGCTCGTATGCGATGGCGCTCCTCGACGTCCCGGCGCCCGACTGGAAGATTGTCCGTGTCCCTACCGCCCGCCGCCTGGCTCGCGAAGGCCTCATCGCTCCCCAGCAGTACACGCCGCCCCCCGGTGAGGTCGTGATCGAGTGGGAAGTCACCGCGGCGGGACGTGACATCCTTCGTGGCGTTGATGAGGCCGGTGAGCTCGCAAGATGAGCGAGGACTTCAAAGACGTTGCCCGCCGCATCGAAGCGAACCCGCTCGGCCGGCTGATGTACGGCCAACGCGAGCTGTTCCACTCTAACCTGATCGGCTGGTTCTTCGACCAGCTTCCGGATGCGGCTGACGCGTCGTTCCGGCCGCTCGCATCGCCCGGTGCGGATTCTGGTCGCTTCGTCGAGCGTGAGCGAGGCCACATGGATCTTGTGTTTCATTGGCCAGATCGTGCGCCGCTGGTTATCGAGAATAAGGTCTTCTCTCTGCCTCACCGCGACCAACTCGACGAGTACCAAGCGGCCTCGTCGAAGTGGCCGCACACGCCGGCCCTCGTGCTGCTCTCGGTGAGCGCCCCGGACTTCGATCTGCGGGAGTGGCGCTACCTGAGCTACGCCGACTTCGCGGTTCGCATCCTTGACGCGCTCCCCTCTGACTCGTCCTATGAGGTCGAGACGATGCGCCGGTACGCCGCGCTCGTCTCCGATTTACACCTGCTCGTGTCGGCCGTTGACGTGCGGTCCGATGACGAGCGCGTCTGGCTGCCGGACTCGCTGCTGTCCGCGATCTCCAGCACGCAGATGCGAGCGGCGCTCCACAAGGCGCGCGCCCAGCGCGTCGCCCGTATGCTCAATGAGTTCCTCCCCGGGCTAGAACAGCCCGCTGCGGGTGGCATGAGCAACGCGACACCGCTGGTCGAGTCCTTCGAGTATGTCTATACCCGCGGCATGCATCTGCACCTTGGCTGGCAACTCCAAGCGAGCCAGTTCCGCCGCGCGGCCGTCTACCACGACCAGTCCATCTCGGGCCGAAGCCAAGAGTCCCGCAGACTTCGCGAAGACGTCAGCCGCGAGCACCCCGAATTCTACTCCTTCCCTGCCCCGCTGCCGCAGACGCTCGGCGGGCGGAAGGAGTTCAACCACTTCGCTCCGTCCTTCGTCTATAAGTACGTCAAGACGCCGAACCTCACGATTTCCGAGCTCAGAGCAGCCGCCGCTGAGGTGCACGCGGAGATCGAGCAGCTGCGTTCCGAGGGCGTTGCGGAGCGCCGTCCGGTCGAGGCTGTGCGCAACGCGCCGTAGAAGCCACTGCGGCTGAGGCTGCCGTGGTACGTCCGTATCGCTGGCTACTCTCGAAATAGTGGAAGCCTTCGAGCAGTTTGTCGCCCTTGCTCTGGAAGCCGAGGGGCTGGTCGTCTCGGGTGCGCTCGAGTTCCCCGTCAAGCGCCGCACATCTAAGACCGCCGACGAGGAGTGGCAGACGCACAGAGTTGATGGTCAACCTCGTCACAGCTCCTGCCGACAAGCCTGTACTTGCGACGGTGAATTCGTTCTTCGGGCCGCGGCGTCTTCAGCTCGTGGCCGATGCGTGAACAATGCCGACGTCGACGCGTTGCTCGACGTGCCGATAGTCGACAGTCGACACAGTATTGGTTCCAGCCAAGAAGCTGGCACTGTCACGTTCCTGAAATTCTTGAAGCAGCGGGATCCTGAAACGATCTCTTCTAGGACCGACGCGTTGATCGCAAGAGGTAAGTAGCGTCGCGGAGATCGGCCTCTCAGTATCGGGGATCCGAGGGCATGCAGCACGTCTTTCGCCGCGGCATGGCTCGACTCGACGCATCTCGCCTCCCACGCCGTGCAGCGCGCAAGCTACCCCCTTTCCGGACGAGTTGTAGGTTTTCTGAGGCTCGCGGATCGTTGCCCTTTCCGAGTAGCCCCTTCCCGGGCGCGTGGCTCCAATCTAGGCGACTCGTCGCTTCTCGATCCTCACCCGGAACGGGAACCGCACAGGACCGATAGTGCGGTGAATCTGTGTCGCAGGACAGGAGTGCTTGGCGTTGGGCCTGGCGCTGCGTAGCTCAGGCGTGTCTGCGAACGAATCCTCTCGGATCCCGCAACATCCCGCTGGGTCCCAGGAATGCTCTGGCCAGGGCTTGGACGACGAATGAGGGCAGCCTCGAGCCTCAATGCCCTCATTCAAAACGTCGCCAGCACGCCAGATACAAGAAAACCCGCGATCTCTCGCGGGTTTTGTTGTGGACCTGAGGGGACTCGAACCCCTGACCCCCTGCATGCCATGCAGGTGCGCTACCAGCTGCGCCACAGGCCCAGAATCGCTCCCGATCACTCGGGGCAACTCGAAAAGCGTACTACACCGGGCGACGCGAGCACCAATCCGGCGCCGCACCCCGGGCGCGTCGTGCGGAACATCGGATGTGCCGCGCGCGTTGTGATGAGCGTGAGCATCCTCGACAGCATCGTGATCGGCGCGGGCCAGGCCGGCCTCTCGGCGTCGTACCACCTGCAGCGACTCGGCATCGAGCATCTCGTCCTCGACGCCGACGACGCGCCGGGCGGCGCGTGGCAGCATCGGTGGGATGCGCTGACCATGCGTGACGTGCACGGCGTGGCGGAACTGCCCGACGACGCGGCCCCGGCCCGCGATGGGCGCCGCGCGAACCTCGTGGTGCCCGCGTCGTTCGCGGCCTACGAGCAGAGGAACCACCTCCCGATCGTGCGTCCCGTGAAGGTCGACCGCGTCGACGACGTCGACGGCGTGCTGCGGATACGCGCGGGCGAGCGCGAGTGGCGGGCGCGCACGCTCGTCAACGCGACGGGCACGTGGACGCATCCGTTCCTGCCGCACTACCCCGGCATGGAGACGTTCCTCGGCGAGCAGCTGCACACCGTGGACTACCCCGGTCCCGAGCACTTCCGCGGACGACGGGTCCTCGTGGTCGGCGGTGGCGCGTCGGCGGTGCAGTTCCTCGGCGCGCTCGCGCCCCTCACCGACGTGCTCTGGGCCACCCGGCGCGAACCGGTCTGGCGCACCGACGACTTCACCCCCGAGGCCGGGGCAGCCGCCGTGGCCCTCGTCGAGCAGCGCGTGGCGCGCGGACTCCCGCCCGAGAGCGTCGTGAGCGTGACGGGCCTGATGCTGCGCGAGCAGGAGCGCGAGGCGGAGCGCCGCGGCGTCTACGCGGCGCGGCGGCCGATGTTCGCGCGCATCGAGCCCGACGGTGTGCGGTGGGCGGACGGTGCGTTCGAACGCGTCGACGTGATCCTCTGGGCGACCGGGTTCCGTCCGGCCATCGCGCACCTCGCACCGCTGCATCTGCGCAGCGCCGAGGGAGGCATCCGGCTCGACCGCGACGGGCGAGGGACGACCGCCGTGGCCGATCAGCGCATCCAGCTCGTCGGATACGGCCCCTCGGCGAGCACGATCGGGGCGAATCGCGCCGGCCGCTCTGCGGCCAAGGGCGTGCGCGACGCATTGGCCGCGGTTCCCTCGATACGCTGAAGTAATGCTCCGCGTCGTCCTGCTGATCGTCTGGCTGCTCCTGACCGCCTGGTTGGGGATCTGGGTGGGGGAGGGCCTGTTCGGAGTCGACCAGCGCGACTCGATCCTGCCGTTCGCTGACGGCGACTCGCCCGCCGCGACGATCATGATCGGCGTCGCCTGGGGCATCCTGCTGACCTTCGGGGGAGCGGGGAGCGGTCCGCGTCGGCGTCGCATCGGCGCCGGGGCGTCTGAGATCGGCGTCGGTCGTATCGTCGAGACCGCGCCGACGGGCACCTCGATCAACGACGTCCCGCAGTACGACCTGTTCATCCGAGTGGCGCCGAAAGAGGGCGACGACTTCATCGGGCAGTTGCGGATGCTGGTGCCGCCGACCGAGCTCGGCAATCTGCGCGAGGGACTCGCCCTCCCGGTGCGCTACCGCCCGGGCGACCCGGACACCGTCGAGCTCGCCGATCTCGAGGACCCCGCGGTGCGTGAGGCGATGCTGCAGTGGCGCATCGACCGCGGCCTGATCGACCCCGCTCAGGTGCGGGCGCGGACCACCGGACTTCAGGCGCCCGCATCCGTCCTCTCCGTGCGGCCGACCGGGCGTCGGCGAGAGGGCCAGGTCGAGCTCGACCTGCGCGTGCTCGTGGCGCCCGACGGCGCATCGACCTGGGAAGCCGACACGACCGTCTTCGTCTTCCCCGAGGCCGTCGGACGGCTGCAGGTCGGGTCGCCGGTCTGGGCGTACTACCGGCGGGAGGACCCCGCCACCATCGCCGTCACCATCGAGAAGGAGGCCGTGCGATGAATCCTCTCGACACCGTCATGTGGATCGCGAACTTCGTCGCCTCGCACGCGTACGCGGTCGTGTTCATCGCCGCCTTCTCGCTCTTCGGCCTGCTGGCGCTCTCGTCGAAGGCGGCGGTGCCCGGGGGAGCGCTGCGCCGCGTGCGCGAGCGTGAGGGCCTGCTGACCGACGGCGACCGCGCTCGCGGGACCGTGCTCGGCAGCATCCGCGTCGTCGTCGCGCGGGTCGCCGCGGTGCTGATGCTGGCCTCGTTGATCGTCGGCATCCTCAGCCTGACCGGTGTCCCGGTGACGCGCGCCTACATCCACGACAACGGCCGGCCGACGACCGGCGCGGTCGACGGCGACTGGGTGACGTTCTCCGTCGCCGACGGCACCGAGTACACGCTCCCCAACGATTTCTTCAGCCCCGCGGTCTACCCTGATCGCGACGCGTACCTCCCGACCGGGCAACCGGTCGTGGTGCGCTACCTCCCCGGCCATCCGCAGGCCTTCGTGATCGACAGCTCGCAGCTGCCGGAGTAAGGAGAAAACGCATGTCCCGCATCATCGTCCTCGGAGGGCACGGCCGCGTGGCCCTGCTCCTCGCGCCCCTTCTCGTCGCCCGTGGCGACGAGGTGACCTCGGTCATCCGCAACCCCGACCACGCCGCAGACGTCGAGAAGACCGGCGCTCGCCCCGTGGTCGCCGACATCGAGAAGCTCGGCACCGAGGAGATCGCCGACCTCGTGCGCGGACACGACGCGATCGTCTGGTCGGCCGGAGCGGGCGGTGGAGACGCCGAGCGCACCTACGCGGTCGACCGCGACGCCGCGATCCGTTCGATGGACGCGGCGGAGGCCGCCGACGTGCAGCGGTACGTGCTGGTCTCGTGGCTGGGATCGAAGGCCGACCACGGCGTGCCCCAGGACGACCCGTTCTTCGCCTACGCCGACGCCAAGTGGGCCGCCGACGAGCACCTGCGCGGAACCGAGCTCGACGGCACGATCCTCGCCCCCGGCGGATTGACGCTCGACGAGCCGACCGGCCGCGTCCGGCTCGACCCGGATGACCGGGGCGAGGTCTCGCGCGCCGACGTCGCCGCCGTCATCGCCGCCGCTCTCAGCGAGCCGTCGACGATCGGGCGCACGATCCGCTTCGGCAACGGCACGGCCGACGACTCGCTTCCCATCGCCGAGGCCCTGCAGAGCTGAGTGAGGGTGGCCGGCGCCCGACGCCGCCCGCCCCCCCCCCCCCCCCCCCCGCGCCCGGGGGGGGGGGGGGCCCCCCCCCCCCCCCCCCCCCCCCACCGCAGCTCACGCGGCGACGAACGCAGGATGCTGCCCGAGCCACGCGTCGAGCAGCAGGACGCGCAGCGCCGACCCGCGCTCGGCGAACGCGCGCTGCCGCCGCACGTACTCGCCCTTGCCCTCCGGCGTCTCGATGCGCACGGGCTCGACACCCCACGCCGCGAGGTCGTACGGCGCCGCCTGCATGTCGAGCAGCCGAATGTCGCGGGCGAGCTCGAACGCATCGAGCAGCAGCTCGCCGGGCACGAGCGGGCCGAGTTTCGTCGCCCACTTGTAGACGTCCATTCCGGCGTGGAGGCAGCCGGGCTGCTCGTGCAGGGGTTGGTCGTCGCGCGTCAGCGGGGAGCGGTTGAGCGGCACGGCCTCGGGCGTGAAGAAGCGGAACGCGTCGAAGTGCGTGCACCGCAGCTCGTGCGCCTCGACCACGGCATCCGTGCCGTCGCGCCCGAGTCGGAGGGGGACGGGGTGACGGTGCTCGTCGGCCCGGTACACCATCGCCCACTCGTGCAGCCCAAAGCATCCGAACTGACCGGGACGCGATGCCGTGCGCCGCAGCATGATCTCGATCAGGCGCGCGAGCGGCGGCTTCTCCCGTGCGAAGGCCGCGGCATCCGGCACGACCGATCCGGGCTCGCGCCCGGGGGTGTACCAGCGCCAGTCGGCGCGTTCCCGTGCGTCGCGAAGTTCGACACCGGCACCCGGATGCCATCGGCGCAGCTGCGCCGGCTTGTACGAGTAATAGGTGAAGAGGAAGTCCCATACCGGGTGCTTCTCTCCGGTCGCCGCGCGTGCGCGGTGTTCGGCGGTGAGGGCGTCGGCGCGGTCGCGATGCGCGTCCGCGCGCGCCGTCCAGTCGTCGCGCGTGAGGGACATGTCAGTCGAGGATGCCGGCCTCGCCGAGCAGGTCGCGGAGGCCGGCGCCGTCCTCGGCGCTCACCCACGGCACGAGCGTGTCGGAGTGGGACTGCTCGTCCGCGCGGCCACCGGCCAGTACGGCCTCGGCAGGGAGCAGACGGCGGATCGCCACGCCCGCGACCGCGTCGGGGTACTCATCGAGGAACTGCGTGTAGATGGCCTCGTCGTGCTGGCCGTCGTCTCCGATCAGCAGCCACTTCACATGCGGGAACTCGGTGGCGAGCCGGCGCAGGTTCGTGAGCTTGTGGTCGCGGCCACTGCGGAACCAGCGGTCGTGCGTAGGGCCCCAGTCGGTGAGGAGCATGGAGCCGGCGGGGAAGAGATGGCGACCGAGGAAGCGGCGCAGGGTGGGCGCGATGTTCCAGGCGCCGGTCGACAGGTAGATCATCGGGGCGCCCGGATGCTGTCGCAGGAGCTGGTCGAGCAGCACCCCCATGCCGGGCACGGGGATGCGGGCGTGCTCGTCGAGCACGAAGGAGTTCCAGAAGGCGATGAACGGCCGGGGGAGAGCGGTCACCATGACCGTGTCGTCGACATCGGAGAGCACGCCGAAGGTGGTCGACTCGGCGACGACGAACGCGGTGCCGTCGACCGGCTCCTGATCCTCGGTCGAGATGCGGAACGTCTGCCACCCCGGCTCGAGGTCGGCGTGCAGTACGGCGTCTACGACGCCTCCGCGGTCGGCGACGACCTCGTGCACCGTGTCGCCGAGCTGCACGCGTACCTTGGCGAAGCTGACGGGGATGCCCACGAAGCTCCGCCAGCCGCGGATGCTGGCGAGCTCGCCGTCTTTGCCCTTGCGCTGCGGCGGGACGATCAGCACCCGTCCGACGACGCGCACCCATCCGGGGCCGCCGTAGCCGGGGAACGGCACGACGACGGCGGTGCGGCCGCGCTTGCGCGCACGCCCCTCGCGCCAGACGTGGAAGCGGTGCTCGAGTCGGGCGAACCAGTGGATGCGCGGGGCCGCGGGTGCAGAGGCCATTGCCTCAGTCTTTCACGTCCGCCCCCGGGTCCGCCTCCTGCGCGTCGAGATGCCGGGCTTCGGAGCGTTCGAGCACCTTCTTGCCGACGAACACCAGCACGAGGAACAGCACGATGATGCCGACGAAGACGTAGCCGGCGTAGTGCACCCGGTCGACCATCTCGTCGAACGTGAGGGCGGCGAGCGAGGTGACGCTCACGTAGGCGACCGCCCAGATCACGCAGGCGGGCGCGGTCCACGCGAGGAAGCGGCGGTAGGAGTAGTGGCTCATGCCGACGGTGAGTGGCACGAGGGAGTGCAGCACGGGCAGGAAGCGCGACAGGAAGATGGCGATGCCGCCGCGCCGCTGCAGATACCGCTCGGCGCGGAGCCAGTTCTTCTCGCCGATGCGCCGACCGAGCCAAGAGGTGCGGATGCGCGGTCCGAGCCAGCGGCCGAGCGCGAAGCCGATGCTCTCACCGATCAGGGCGCCCACGACCACCGCGATCACCATCATGGTGGCCTGCACCGGGCCCTGCACGCCGATCGAGGCCATGATGACCACGGTGTCGCCCGGGACGATCAGGCCGATGAGCACGCTCGTCTCGAGCATCACGGCGACGCCCGCCACCAGGGTGCGGGTGACGGGATCGATCGACCGGATGAACTCGAACAGCCAGGTCAACACGTCATCCACAGCTCGACAATACGCCGCGGCGCGGGTCGTAGGCTGGGAAACGTGCCCGACCGTCTGCGCGCCCTCCTGCTGGACGATTGGCACGACCCCACCGTCCTGTTCCGCGCGCTCGAGGCACAGGCATCCGACCTGTTCTGGCTCGACGCCGGACCGCAGTCCAACGATGGTTGGAGCTTCGTCGGAGTCGGCGACGTCGACGCGTTGCCCGCATCGCTTCCGCTCACCGGCGACGCCGTCCTCGACGATGAGGACGGCGACGACCTCGAGCAGTGGAGCGGCCTGCCGCCGTTCCGCGGGGGCTGGGTCGGCTGGCTCGACTACGAGTCCGGCGCGGCGGCCGCCGGGGCGCCCGTGGCCGCGCCCGGCGATCGGCGATCGTGGATGCGCGCACGGCGCATCGCCGCCTACGACCACGCTCGGCAGCGCGTCTGGCTCTGCGCAGCCGACGACGACCTCGAGGACTGGACCGCAGAAGTGCGAGCGGCGGATGCCAGGGTCGCTGATTCGACAACGGACGCCGGCACCTCTGCGAGCGTCGCTCCCGCCGACCCGCGTCCTGTCGTCGCGGAGGGGCGGCACGCACCCGCTGTGTACGCGGACCTGATCGAGCAGTGCCGTGCGCTCATCCGCGCCGGGATCGCGTATCAGCTGTGCCTGACCACGCGCTTCACGGTGCCGGGCATCCGCGATGCGGCCGAGGCGTACCTGCGCCTGCGGGCGGCCACCCCCGCGCACCACGGCGGATTCGTGCGCATCGGAGAGCGCGCGCTGCTCAGCGCCAGTCCCGAGCAGTTCCTGCGGGTCGAGGGCGGGGTCATCCGCACCCGGCCGATCAAGGGCACGAGGCCTCGCGGTGCGACGCCGGCCGAGGATGCGGCGCTGGCGGCCGAGCTCGCGGCCAGCCCGAAGGAGCGCGCCGAGAACGTCATGATCGTCGACCTCATGCGCAACGACCTGTCGCGCGTGAGTGTCGCCGGCAGCATCCGCGTCGACCGGCTGTGGGCGGTGGAGAGCTACCCGGCCGTGCATCAGCTCGTCAGCAGCGTGAGCGGCACGGCCGCGCCCAGTGCCACGGTCGGCGATCTGCTCGCCGCGACCTTCCCCGCCGGCAGCATGACGGGTGCTCCCAAGCTGTCCGCGATGACGCGACTGCACGCGCTCGAGGGCGGCCCCCGCGGGGTCTACGCCGGGTGCTTCGGATACGTGGGAGACGACGGCGAGCTCGACCTGGCGATGGTCATCCGCAGCATCCTGGTCGAGCCGGACGGCACGGCGGTGGTCGGGGCCGGCGGCGGCATCACCTGGGGGTCGGATGCTCGCGCCGAGGTCGCCGAGGTCGGGGTCAAAGCGCGTGGTCCGCTCGCCGCCCTCGGCGCCGTCCTCCCCGCGGGCTGGGCTTCGGATATCCTGAACTGATCCCGATTTTCCTTTCAGATTGGTCGTGCGTTCGTTGTCTGAGAACCTGTCCACCGTTCCTGCCGAGGACGAGACGTCGTCGGCGCACGCCATCCAGGCCAAGTGGCAGGAGTACTGGGCGGAGAACGAGACGTTCCTCACCGGCGGCGACGACGACACGCGTCCGCGTCGCTACGTGCTCGCGATGTTCCCGTACCCCTCGGGCGACCTGCACATGGGGCACGCCGAGAACTACCTCTACTCCGACATCGTGGCGCGCTTCTGGCGCCACCGCGGGCACAACGTGCTCAACCCCATCGGGTGGGACTCGTTCGGACTGCCGGCCGAGAACGCCGCGATCCGCCGCGGCGCCGACCCGCGCGAGTGGACCTACCAGAACATCGCCCAGCAGAAGACGGCCTTCCAGAAGTACGGCGTCTCATTCGACTGGTCGCGGGTGCTGCACACGTCGGACCCCGAGTACTACCGCTGGAACCAGTGGCTGTTCCTGAAGCTGCACGAGCGCGGCCTCGCCTACCGCAAGAAGAGCGCCGTGAACTGGTGCCCGAACGACCAGACCGTGCTCGCCAACGAGCAGGTCGTCGACGGGCGCTGCGAGCGCTGCGGGCACGAGGTCGTCAAGAAGAAGCTGACCCAGTGGTACTTCCGCATCACGGAGTACGCCGACCGCCTGCTCGACGACCTGAACCAGCTCGAGGGCTTCTGGCCGCACAAGGTGCTGCAGATGCAGCGCAACTGGATCGGTCGCTCCGTGGGCGCCGACGTCGACTTCCGCATCGAGGGCCGAGACGAGCCGGTCACGGTGTTCTCGACCCGGCCGGACACGCTGCACGGTGCGACTTTCTTCGTCGTGGCCCCCGACTCCGACCTCGCGGCGGAGCTGGTGGCGGATGCCCCGGCCGAGGTGCAGGAGCGCTTCCGGACGTACCTGGAGCAGGTGCAGAAGGAGACCGACATCTCCCGCCAGGCCACCGACCGCCCCAAGACCGGCATCTTCCTCGAGCGGTACGCGATCAACCCGGTCAACGGCGAGAAGCTGCCGATCTGGGCGGCGGACTACGTGCTGGCCGATTACGGTCACGGCGCGGTCATGGCGGTTCCGGCGCACGACCAGCGCGACCTCGACTTCGCGCGCGCGTTCGATCTGCCGGTGAAGGTCGTCGTCGACACCAGCGCCCCGGTCACGGGGGCGATGCCGGTGATCGAGGTCGACGACGAGGGCGTGCCCATCGACACCGCCGCCGCCCTCGACGAGCAGCACCCCGCCACGACGGGCATCGCGCTCACCGGCGAGGGACGCATGATCAACTCCGGCGAGCTCAACGGACTGTCGAAGCGCAACGCGATCGCCCGCGCGATCGAGCGCCTCGAGGCATCCGGCACCGGGCGGGCGGCGAAGAACTACCGCCTGCGCGACTGGCTCATCTCCCGTCAGCGCTTCTGGGGCACGCCGATCCCGATGCTGCACACTGACGACGGCCGCATCGTGCCGGTGCCAGAGGAGCAGCTGCCCGTTCGGCTCCCCAGCGTCGAGGGCCTCGACCTGTCGCCGAAGGGCACGTCGCCGCTCGGCGGTGCCGAGGGCTGGGTGCGCACGGTCGATCCCGAGACGGGCGACCCCGTGCTGCGCGACCCCGACACGATGGACACCTTCGTCGACAGCTCGTGGTACTTCCTGCGCTTCCTGTCGCCGAACAGCGACACCGTCGCATTCGACCCGAAGCAGGCGTCGCGCTGGGCGCCCGTCGACTCCTACATCGGTGGGGTCGAGCACGCCATCCTGCACCTGCTGTACGCGAGGTTCATTACCAAGGTGCTGTTCGACATGGGTCTCATCGACTTCACCGAGCCGTTCTCCAACCTGATCAACCAGGGCATGGTCATTCTCAACGGCGCGAAGATGTCGAAGAGCAAGGGCAACCTGGTGCTGTTCGAGCAGGAACTGCAGGCGCACGGTGCCGACGCGCTGCGCGTGGGTCTCGCCTTCGCAGGCCCCGTGGAGGACGACAAGGACTGGGCCGACGTCTCGACGACCGGGGCCCAGAAGTTCCTGGCCCGCGCGCTGCGCATCGCCCGCGAGGTGTCGAGCCCGGTCGACGTGGTGTTCGACGGAGGAGACTCCGCCCTGCGCCGCACCACCCACAAGCTCCTCGCCGAGGCGCCGTCCCTGGTCGAGCAGACCAAGTTCAACGTGCTCGTCGCCCGGTTGATGGAGCTTGTCAACACGATCCGCAAGACGATCGACGGCGGCGCGGGAGCGGCGGATCCCGCCGTGCGCGAGGCCGCGGAGACCGTCGCCGTGATGCTCGACCTCGTCGCCCCGCACACGGCAGAGGAGATGTGGGAGGTCCTCGGCCACGAGCCGTCTGTCGGACTCGTGACGTGGCGGTCGGCCGACCCTGCGCTGCTCGTGGAAGACGCGGTCACCGCGGTCGTGCAGATCAACGGCAAGGTGCGCGCGCAGATCGACGTGCCGGCCCGCATCGGCGAGGCCGAGCTGGAGGCCCTCGCGCGCTCCGACGAGCGGGTGATCCGCGCGCTCGGCGACAAGGAGATCGTCAAGGTCATCGTCCGGGCTCCCAAGATCGTCAGCCTGGTCGTCAAGGGCTGAGAGTCCGACGAAGAGGCCCGGCCCCCGATGGGGTCGGGCCTCTTGATATCCGCGCGCCGCCGGTCGAGCCGTGCGCGTCCTGCACAACATGTGCGCTGACGGACTTGCGCACACCGCCCGGCTCCGCCCGTCACGGTGGCCTGGTGCGGTGCCTAGCGTGGACGGATGCCGCAGCCAGACATTCCCGACGTGCAGGGGCCCGTCGCCGATGGGTCCGTCTCCCGCCGATGGCGGCTCAGCCTGGGCGCCGGGGTGATCCTCGCCCTCGTCGTGCTGTCGGGCGCCGTCGGTCTGGGCATCCTGCGCGGCCAGGCAGCGCCCGTCGACACCGTCGCGCTCGGAGCGTCGTCGACCGCGCATTCGCCGACGGCCGCCCCCACCGGTGCGCCCGGGGGAGAGCTGTACGTGCACGTCCTCGGGGCCGTCGAGCGACCTGGCCTGTACGTGCTCGACCTCGATGCCCGCGTGGTCGATGCGTTGGCCGCGGCGGGCGGTTCCACCGATCGGGCGGACCTCGCCGCGGTCAATCTCGCGCGCGTCGTGACCGACGGCGAGCAGATCGTCGTGCCCGTGATCGGCGCGACGCCGGCGGTCGAACCGCCGGGGAGTGGAGACACGAGCGGCGAGACCTCCGATGGCGTGATCGACCTCAACACCGCCGACCAGACGGCGCTCGAGACCCTGCCGCGGATCGGGCCGGCCCTCGCCGAGCGCATCGTCGCCTGGCGGGACGAGAACGGCCGGTTCCGCTCGGTCGACGATCTGCTGGCCGTGCCCGGGATCGGCGAGAAGCTGCTCGAGGGCATCCGCGACGGCGTGCGAGTGTGAGGGCGCGCGGTAGCGGCCTCGTCGCCACATGGGCCGCTCAGCGTAGGTGAGCCGCGATAGTCGTCGCGCGCGCTCCTCGGCGCGACCCAGGGGCTCGTCGCCGATGCTAACGGCGCAGAGGCGCAAACAGACTCGGGAAGCGTGAACGTCCGTTCGGAGACCGATGCGCCGTTTCAATTGTCGTCGAATGGGGTCGAGCTCGAGATCTATTTGCCCGTCTCCGGTGCCTCCCTAGTGAGCGACGATGACGGCGCAGCGGTGTACAGCGAAGTCGACGGGGTCTCCGCGATCGTTTCGCCGCAGGCGGACGCTGGTCTCGTGATTGCAACGACGCTCGAGTCCTCGACGGCGCCCACTCGTTTCGACTACGAGTACCCCGGACTGACCCTCAGTCCTACGGGGGAGGGTGACGTCGTGGGATACGACGCGAGCGGAGAAGTCGCCGTCTTCATCGGAATCCCGTGGGCGTTCGACGCAACGGGAGCAACTGTCGGAACGTATTACGAGGTCGACGGCAGCACGCTCACTCAGGTTGTCGAGCATACGGACCAGAGCTACACCTACCCGATCGTCGCAGACCCGACCAATTACGGAGGTAACGATCTTTTCACTCAGGTCGTCAGGGACTCGGATGCGCGTGGCACGATCATCCGGGTCTACCCTGCGGCAGTGAACTTTGCTCATATCTCGAACTCAGCGATTTGGGACAAGTACAGAAGGCTCACGCCGAGCACATACGAGACAACTACCATGTATGACCAGTTGATCTGCCATGTTCGTAACGTCGGACGACTGAAGATGCCCTGGAACCTTGAACCATGGCGCCGGAACGTCGGATACACCGCCGTGGTCGCGGCCCTATGCAATCCGTGAGGAGAATGAGCATGTCACAACGGCAAGTGCGAGGAGTGGTGTTCCTCGTCATCGCGATGCTGTGCTTCTTCGCAGCAGGCATCGCGGTGTTCTCGATGGGGCTTCACGCGGACGCAACGGGGACCACGGGGTACGTGCCGACCGTCGCCTGGATCCTCAGCGGCCTCGGCATCGCCGCGGTCGTCGGTTCGATCGTCAGCTTCCGTAGTCCTGGTAAGAACAGGTCCCGCTGACGTTCCACGCAGGGGCGGTCGGGGAGAATTACCACCGACCGCCCCTGCGCCATTCGGGGAAACTTTTCCCTCGGCCGCCCTCGCGCGATGTAATGAACCGTGTCCGTCCTGCACACGGCGTCCACGGTTGAAATTGCGCACATCCCCCGGCTCGGCCTGTGCATCGGAAGTGGCATGCTGCCTAGCGTGGGCGGATGCCTCAGCCAGACACTTCGGACGTGCCGCGGCCCGCGCGTGCGAGGATACGCGATTTGCGCTTGCTCCCTCTGGCGGTGGCGGCGTGGGGTGCCGCCCTCGTGAGCATCATGATGCCGGTCTCGGCGTGGCCGCTGGCCATGGGGTGCATCGTCGCCGCCGCCGTATGGATGGCGGGGGGTGTCGTTCGATCAGGACCCTATGCTGCGACGGCGATGCGACGCAGTGCAGGGGGACTCGTGCCCGTGATTCTCGCGGCGTGCGCCGCCGTTGCACTGACCGCAGCCCTCGCGGCGCCGGCGCGCCACGACGCGGCCGAAGACGACGGCGGCGTGATCGAGGTGGTGGCGGAGGTGACCTCGTCGGCGTCACGCGGCGCAGACGGACGGTGGTGGTTCGATGCACGAACGGTCTCGATCGAGAGCGGGGAGAGCGGCGGGTCGACAGCCGTTCCGATCCGGGTGGGCATCGCGCCGACCGACGGGATCGAGCTCGGGGCGATGATCCGCGCGCGCGGACAGGCGCGAGCCACGGCGCCGGGGGAGAGCGCCGCACTGATTCTCTTCGCCACCGAGGGCGAGGTCACACGCCCGGCTGCGGGCGTCTTCGGGGTCGCGGCGTCGATGCGCGCGCAGTTCCTCGAGCGGGCGACCGCGCTGCCGGAGCCCGGGGCGGGGCTGCTGCCGGGCCTGGCAGTGGGCGACACGCGTGCGATGTCCGACGCGCTGGGCGCCGACATGCGCGTCACGGGGTTGAGCCACCTCACGGCGGTCAGCGGGGCCAACTGCGCTCTCGTGGTCGGCGCGGCGTTCTGGCTCGTCGCCGTCTGCGGCGGAGGGCGGCGTCTCCGTGCGATGGCGGCGGGAGCGGCACTCGTCGCCTTCGTGGTGCTGGTCACGCCCGAACCGAGCGTGATCCGCGCTGCGGTCATGGCGGGTGCAGCCATGCTCTCGCTCCTCCTCGGTCGCCCGAGTGCTGGTGCGGGCATGCTGGCCCTCAGCGCGACGGTCATCCTCATCGCCGATCCGTGGCTCGCGGCGACGCCGGGCTTCGCCCTCTCGGTCGCGGCGTCCGGAGCGCTGATCCTCCTCGCTCCTGCTCTCGCCACCGGCCTCGGACGCTGGCTGCCGCCCCCTCTCGCCGTCGTGATCTCGGTGCCCCTCTCGGCGCAGCTGGTGTGCGGCCCGATCGTGGCGCTGTTCGCCGAGCAGCAGTCGCTCGTCGGGGTCGCGACGAACCTCGTGGCCGCGCCCGCCGCACCGATCGCCACGGTGATCGGGCTGTTCGCCTGTGTGACCGGCGGCCTGCCCGGCATCGCGGATGCACTGGCGGCGTGCGCCTGGCTGCCCGCCGCGTGGATCGCGGCGACGGCCGAGGTCGCGGCGTGCCTCCCGGTCGGTCAGCTGGTGCTCGTCCCCGGTCCGGTGAGCGCGACCCTCGTCGCGATTATCGGAGCTGCACTCGGCACGGTGATCCGTGGGCCTGTGCGCAGGCCCGTCCCTCGAATACCGCACGCGGGCGCCGATGGCGCGCCGTGGATCGCCGCGCGCGCCGCGCGGTTGGTCTCGATGGCCGCGCGATGCGCGCATCCGATCTCGGTCGTCGTGCTGATCGTCGCAGTAGCGCTGGGCGGTGCGCACCTCGCGCTCACCGGGCCCCTGGCTCCGATCGCAGCGCCGGATGGCTGGTCGATCGCCGCCTGCGACGTCGGCCAGGGCGACGCGGTTCTGGTGCGCTCGGGCGGCCGGATCGCCCTCATCGACACGGGGCCCGATCCCGAGCCGCTCGCCGAGTGCCTTCGGGGGCTCGCGGTCGATCACATCGATCTGCTGGTGCTGACCCATTTCGATCTCGACCATGTCGGCGGCGTCGCGGCCGTGCAGGGGCGGGCCTCGCGTGTCGTGCACGGCCCGCCGGGCGACGAGGCCGACGACCGGCTGCTCGAGACGCTGCGACGGGGAGGCGCAGAGCTGGTCCCGGGGGTGGCCGGTCTGCGGGGCGAACTGGGGGAGGCGCAGTGGAGCGTGCTGTGGCCGCAGCGGGAATCGCGCGTCTTCCCGGCGGGTAACGACGCGAGCGTGGTGATGCAGTTCGAGCACGGCGGCGTGCCCCGGTCGATCTTCCTCGGCGATCTGGGCGCCGAGGCGCAGCGGATGCTCGTGCGTGCCGCGCGCCCGACCGGCCCCTTCGCCGTGGTCAAGGTCGCGCACCACGGCAGCGCCGATCAGGACCTGGCGTTGTACGAGGCGCTGCGACCCACCGTCGGTCTGGTGAGCTGCGGGGTCGACAACGACTACGGTCACCCGCGCCGCGAGACGATAGAGCTGCTAGCGGCGGTGGGCGCTCACGTCGTGCGCACAGACCGGCAGGGGCGCATCCTGCTCGGTCTCGACGGGCAGGCGGTCACGATCCGCGCCGAGTCGGATGTCGGCGACCCCCAGTAGGCTGGGAGCATGGCAGCCCCGCGATCGTCGTCTCGTTCCGCGGCGAAGCCCCAGATCCCCCAGGTGTCCTGGCGAGAGCCGCGACCCGCCCCGATCGTGCTGGTCTCGGGGCCCGAAGAGATCTGCGCCGAACGGGCGATCGCGGGCGTGCGCGAGTACCTCCGTGCCGAGGATCCGGCCCTCGAGGTCAGCGATGTGCGGGCCGATGACTACGCGCCCGGCACCCTGCTCTCGCTCACATCACCCTCGCTCTTCGGCGAACCCCGGCTCGTGCGCGTGTCCGGAGTCGAACGCTGCTCCGACGCATTCCTGCAGGAAGCCGTGTCGTACATCGAGCAGCCGCAAGACGGCGCCACCGTCGTGCTGCGGCACACGGGCGCGAGCGTGCGCGGCAAGAAGCTGCTCGACGCTCTGCGCGCGGGTACCGGCGGCGGTATCGAGATCCCGTGCGCCGCGATCAAACGCGACGGCGACCGGGTCGACTTCGCGGCCGGCGAGTTCAAGGCGGCGAAGAAGCGCATCCAGCCGTCCGCCCTCCGTGCCCTGGTCTCGGCCTTCGCCGACGACCTCACCGAACTCGCGGCGGCCTGTCAGCAGCTGATCGGCGACGTCGAGGGCGACATCACCGACGATGTCGTCACGAAGTACTACGGCGGTCGGGTGGAGGTCTCGGCCTTCGTCGTGGCCGACACCGCCATCGCCGGCCGCTACGGCGAGGCGCTCGTCTCGCTGCGGCATGCGCTGGCGTCGGGGGCCGACCCGGTGCCGATGGTCGCCGCCTTCGCGATGAAGCTCCGCACGATGGCGCGCGTGGCCGGCAACCGCGAGCCGAGCCGCCAGCTCGCGCAGCGCCTCGGCATGAAGGACTGGCAGGTCGACCGAGCACGTCGCGACCTCGCCGGCTGGAACGAGCGCTCGCTCGGCATGGCGATCCAGGCGACCGCGCGCGCCGATGCCGAGGTCAAGGGCGCTGCTCGCGACCCGATCTTCGCTCTGGAGCGCATGGTCACGGTCATCGCGACGCGTCAGCCCTTCGGCGAGTGAGGCGCTCCCGGGCCGCCTGACGAGCGCCGGGACGGCGCGGCCCATGAACGACGAAGGCCCGCCCCGCGAACGGGACGGGCCTTCCGGAAGTCATGGCTCAGAGAGCGGAGACCTGCTTGGCGATGGCCGACTTGCGGTTCGACGCCTGGTTCTTGTGCAGCACACCCTTGCTGACGGCCTTGTCGAGCTTGGCGGCAGCCTTCTTCAGCGATGCCTCGGCCGCGCTCTTGTCGCCGGCCGCGACGGCGGCGCGGGTCTGGCGGACGAGGGTCTTCAGCTCGCTCTTCACGGCCTTGTTGCGCTCGTGAGCCTTCTCGTTGGTCTTGTTGCGCTTGATCTGCGACTTGATGTTTGCCACGTGTGGACGCTTTCTGTACGGAGTTTTCTCGGAGTGCCGGCAGCAGAAGAGGGCTGCTGCACGGCGGTCGTGAGGGAAGAACCCACACGCAAGCCAAGAACCGAGTCTACCAGTTATGCGCCCGATCGCGCGAAACGGCCTGCCCGGCCTCTACCGTCGCGATCGCGACGCCGAGCACGGCGTTGAAGGCCCGGGGGCGCATCGCCGTCACGAGATGGGTGGTGCGGGGCACGACGATCAGCTCGGCATGCGGGGCGAGGCGCAGGAAGAGCCGTTCGTTCACGCGCAGCTGGTCCCATTGACCGTTCACGAACCACAGCGGTACGGCGATGCGCGCGACGGCGGTGGCGAGATCGAGCGCGGACAGACTGCGGAGCACGTCATCCTGCGCGTCCAGTGCGTAGCCGCCGGCCCCGAAGTCGAAGCGCGTCTCCACCGGCACCGTCGCCGCGAGCATCCGCCGCGAGATCCACAGTCCCTGATCGGGGAGCGCGTTCGTCATGCGGGTGATCGCGCGGTACCAGAAGAGCCCGGCGCCGAGCGGCAGCGCGGTGCAGGCGGCCGCCACGACACCCGCGAGGGGCGCGGGTTCGCCGCCCCCGGCGTAGGCCAGGCAGAGCAGACCGCCCAGCGAGTGGCCCACCAGCACGACCGGGCCGTGCTCGCCGGCAGCGCGCACGGCGGCGTCGATGGTGCGCAGCGCCTCGTGCAGGGTGAAGTCCTCGCCCATACGGCTGCCGTGGGCGGGCAGGTCGATCGCCGTATACGGGATGCCATGCTCGTCGAGCCAGGCGAGCTGCGAACGCCACATGGTCGCGGAGGTGCGGATGCCGTGCACGAAGACGATCTGGACGGTCACGTTCCCACCCTACGAGTCTCCGTGCACACGACGAAGCGGGGCCGGTGGAAGACCACCGACCCCGCTCCCTGTGTCGTGCGACGGGTTACTTCTCCCAGCCGACGTTCTCGACGGGCTGCACACCGAAGAGGTCGAGACCCACGTAGGGCTCCGGCGTCAGGTTGGCGAGGCCTTCCTTGACGGTGTAGATCGAGGGACCGTTGTAGAGCGGGATGACGCCCCAGGTCTCCTTGATGATCTCCGGCTCGAGCTTCATCGTGGCGGCGGTCCAGTCCTCGGCCGTCGTCTGCGACTCGACCTCGTCTGCGATCTTCTTGTCGATCTCCGGGGTGCCGGTGGCCGACAGGTTCAGGCCGCTGTCCGAGCAGTACAGCTGGCAGAACCACAGGGGTCCGAACGGGTCGGAGTCCGTGAAGCGCAGCGAGAAGGCGTCCCAGTTCTTCGTGCTGAAGTCGGTCGAGAAGTCGGCCGCGGCGCGCTTCTCGATCTTGAGGTCGATACCGATCGCCTTCTCCTGCTGCTGCAGGGCCTTGGCGAGCGCCTCGATGGTCGGGTCGTCGCTGTGGATCGGGTACACGACCTCGAGCTTGACGCCGTCCTTCTCGCGGATGCCGTCCTCGCCCTCGGTCCAGCCGGCGTCGTCGAGCAGCTTCTTGGCGCCGTCGACGTCGAACTTCAGGCCGGCCTCGGCGAACGAGTCGTTGTAGCCGTCCTGGAAGTCGTACAGGTTGAGCGAACCCGCGGCGGGCTCCTCGTAGCCGAGGCCGTTCCAGGCGATCTGCTTCTGCTGGTCGATGTCGATCGCCATGAAGAAGGCCTCACGCACGTCGAGGTCCTGCAGCTGCGGCTTCTCGGCGTCGAGGATGACGATCGTCTTGGCGGTCTGCTGCGAGCGGTAGGTGACGACATCCTCCATGTCGGCGACCTGCGCGAGGCGGTCCTTCGTGTTGGTGCCGACCATGTCGATCTCGCCGTTCTTGAAGGCGTTGATCGAGGCGGAGGCGTCGAGGCCCGTGAAGGAGACCTTGTCGAGCAGCGGCTTGTCGCCCCACCACTTCTCGTTCGGCTCGAACGTGGCGGTCTGGCCGTTCACGTCGTAGTCGGTGAGCTTGTAGGGACCGGCGCCCCACTCGGGGTGCGGGTTCTCGATGAAGCCCTCGTTGAAGATCTCCGGCGTGTTGACCGCCGGGTGCATGATGCCCGTGAGGAACGGCATCTTCGGCCAGGCGAACTCGCCCTTGAACGTCACGATGACGTCCTTCGGCGTCGCGCCCGCGGTGACCGACTCGATCTCCTTGTAGCCGTCGGTCGCGTTGGCCTCGTAGGCCTCGTCCTCGCCGCTGTTGGCCTTCCAGGTCGCCTCGAAGGCGGTGTAGTCGATGGGCGTGCCGTCGTTCCAGGTCGCGTCCTCGTTGACCTTCATGGTGACGACGGTCTTGCCGTCCTCGGTGCCGATCTCCCACTCGTCGAGGTAGGCGGGGTTCGCCGACACCTCGCCCTCGGCGGACATGAGGAAGACCTGCGGCGTGTACCACGACGCGAGACGCTGCGTGTCGGCGCTGCCGTTGCCGTTGAAGGCGTTCATCTGGGGCGTGATCTCGTTGATGCCGAAGTTGACCTCGCCCCCTTCCTTGAGGTTCTCGCGGGGCTGCGGGTTGTAGTCCGCCGCCTTGGTCTCCTGGGGCTCGTTGCCACCATCGGATCCGCCGTTGCCCGACGCGCACCCGCTGATCGCGAGTGCCAGGGCTCCGCTGAGGGCGACGATTGCCGTCAGCTTCCTGGTGCCTTTCATGGTGCTCCTTTCGCCTTGCGGCGTGTCATAAAGGGGAGGTTAGTTCGCCGTCGTCACAAACGCGCCGGATGCGGTCGAATAATGGAATACCGTTATCGGACCTTAACCGGGGTGAAACGTCACGACGCCAGCGGCTGCGTGGTCATCGTCTTCGCATCGAAGACGACGCGCTGCCGAGTGCGCTCGATGTCGGGGTCGGGGACCGGGATCGCCGAGAGCAGGGCCTGGGTGTACGGATGCTTCGGCGCATCGAACACCTCGTCGACGTCGCCGTGCTCGACGAACTCGCCGAGGTACATCACGGCGACGCGGTCGGCGATGTGACGGACGACCGAGAGGTCGTGCGCGACGAAGAGGAAGGACAGCCCGAGCTTGACCTTCAGCTCGTCGAGCAGGTTGATCACGCCGGCCTGGATCGACACGTCGAGCGCCGAGACGGGCTCGTCGAGCACGACGATCTTGGGGTTCGTCGACAGTGCGCGGGCGATGCCGATGCGCTGCCGCTGTCCGCCCGAGAACGCGCCGGGGAAGCGGTCGAGGTGCGCGGGGTTGAGGCCCACCAGATCCATGAGTTCCTGCACGCGCTGATGCGCGTCTGCGCGCGAGACGCCGATCGCGGTCATCGGTTCGGCGATGATGTCGGCCACCGTCATGCGGGGGTCGAGCGCACCCATCGGGTCCTGGAAGACGATCTGGATGTCGCGGCGCAGCGTGCGCTCCTCGCGTCCGCTGCGGATGTCGCCGACACTCGTGCCCGCGATCACGATGTCGCCGTCGGTCTGCTTGGCGAAGTCCATGATCTGCAGCAGCGTGGTCGTCTTGCCCGAGCCGGACTCGCCGACGATGGCCATGGTCTCGCCTTCGCGCACGTCGAAGCTGATGCCCTTGACCGCGTGCACCTCGCCGACCTTGCGCTTGAAGACGGCCCCCTTCATGAGCGGGAACGTCTTGGTCATGTTGCGCACCTCGAGCGTGACAGGGCGCTCCTCGCGCGGCGTGCGGGTGAGGTCGCTCTCGGGGATGATCGGCACCGGGTAGACCGGTGCACCCTGGATGAGCCCACCGTCCTCGATCTCGTCCGCGCGGATGCAGGCTGCCGTGTGCGACTGCCCACCGCCGGTCGACACGGGGAGCAGCTCGGGCTCCTTCTCACGGCAGGCCGAGACCGCGATCGGGCACCGGTCGGCGAACGGGCACGCGTCCGGCAGGCCGATGAGCAGAGGCGGGTTGCCCTTGATCGGGATCAACGGCTCCTTCTCGCTCTTGTCGATCCGGGGGATCGCTCCGAGCAGGCCGATGGAGTACGGCATCCGAGTGCGGTGGAAGAGCTCACGGGCCTCGGCGTGCTCGACCGGCTTGCCGGCGTACATCACGATGACGTCGTCCGCCGTCCGGGCGACGACGCCCATGTCGTGCGTGATCATGATGACCGCGGCACCGGTCTCGTTCTGGGCCTTCTCGATCAGGTCGAGGATCTGCGCCTGGATGGTGACGTCGAGCGCGGTCGTCGGCTCGTCGCAGATGATGAGCTTCGGGTTGTTCGCCATGGCGATGGCGATGACGACGCGCTGACGCATGCCGCCGGAGAACTCGTGCGGGAAGGCCTTCATGCGCTTCTCGGGCTCGGGGATGCCGACGAGGGACAGCAGTTCGACCGAGCGGTCCCACGCGTCCTTCTTCGAGAGGCTGCGGTGCACCGTCAGCGCCTCGATGAGCTGGTCGCCGATCGTGAACACCGGGGTGAGCGACGTCAGCGGGTCCTGGAAGACCATGGTCATGCCGTTGCCGCGGATCATCGACATCTGCTTGTCGGACTTGCCCAGCAGCTCCTGGCCGTCGAACACGATCGATCCGGTCACCTTGGCGTTGTCGTCGAGCAGCCCCATGATCGCGAGCGACGTGACGGATTTGCCCGATCCGGACTCGCCGACGATGCCGAGGGTCTTCCCGGCCTCGAGGTCGAACGACACGCCGCGAACGGCGTCGACGCGGCCGGCCTCGGACGGGAAGCTGACCCGCAGATCGCGAACGGAGAGGACGGGGTTCGAGGAAGTGGGGGTCATGCGCGGCCTCCTGCCGCAGAGGTGGGATCGAGCGCGTCGCGCAGTCCGTCGGCGACGAGCGCCATCGAGACGGTGAGCAGCGTCAGTGCGGCGGCGGGGAAGTAGAAGACCCACGGGGCGCTGGTGATGGTGTTGGCGCCGCTGCCGATGAGCGAGCCGAGCGACACATCGGGGATCTTCACGCCGAATCCGATGAACGACAGGCCGGTCTCGGTGATGACGGCCGCCACGACGCCGAGGGTGAAGTTGATCACCAGCAGCGAGCCGATGTTCGGCAGCAGGTGGCGGATGACGATGCGCATTCCGCGCACGCCCATGTACCGCGCGGCGTGCACGTACTCCCGCTCGCGCAGCGACAGGGCCATGGTCCAGATCACCCTGGCCTGGAAGAACCAGCCGATGAAGATCAGCGCGAGCGAGATGACACGCCAGTCGCCGCCGGCGCTGTTCGAGATGAGCGCGAGCACGAGGAAGGTGGGCACGACCATGAGGAAGTGGATGATGAGCAGCGTCGTGCGCTCGACCAGGCCGCCGAAGTACGCCGCCGCGGTGCCGACGAGGGCCGAGATGACGGTCGTGCCGATCGACACCGTGAGGGCGATCATGAGCGAGCGCTGCAGGCCGATCGACACCTGGGCGAAGAGGTCGTTGCCGGCCGGGGTGGTGCCGAACCAATGCTCGGACGAGGGCGGCGTGCCGAGGTTGAGGAAGTCGAGCTCGATGTGGTCCCACCGCGCGACCAGCGGCCCCACGATCGAGAAGATCACGAGCGCGAGGAAGATGAACACCCCGAACACGGCCGGCTTGTTGCGCATGAACCGGCGGTAGTAGAGGGAGAACACCGAGAGGCGCTTGCGCGGCACGGTCGCGGTCGCGGCCGGGCTGTCGGTCTGCGGGACGGCGGGATCGATCATTTCGGTGCTCATGTCAGCTCACTCTCACGCGCGGATCCAGCACGACGACGGCGATGTCGGCGAGGATCGCGCCGATCGCCGTGAGGACCGCCCCGAAGGCGGCGATCGCCACGACGCCGTGAACGTCGTTCTTGCCGATCGTGTCGACGAAGTACTTGCCCATGCCGTTCCAGCCGAAGATCGTCTCGGTGAGGATCGCGCCGGTGAAGACGGTGGGGATGGTGAAGGCCAGCTGCGTCGCCACCGGGATGAGCGACGGACGCAGGGCGTGCTTGCGGATCGCCTGCTGCTTGGTGAGGCCCTTGGCTCGCGCGGTGCGGACGTAGTCGGCCTTGATGTTGTCGAGCAGCAGGGAGCGCTGAAGCAGGTGGTAGTTCGCGTACCCGGTGATGACCAACGCGATGGTCGGCAGCGTGAGGTGCTGCAACTTGTCGATGATGTACGGGAAGAAGCCGTCGACGTCCTTACCGCCGGCCCCGGTGACGTAGAACACCCGCACCCCGACCCACTCGTTGAAGGCGATCGCGAGCAGCACGATGCCGAGGGCCGCGACGACGATGGGGACGTTCATGGTGACGATCGACGTCGCCTGGCCGATCCGGTCGCCGAGCTTGTACTGCCGGGAGGCCGTGTATACGCCGAGACCGATGCCGAGCACGGCACCGAGGATGGTCGCGCCGATCACGAGCTCACCCGAGATCCACATGCGATAGGCGATCTGGTCGTTGACCGACTGCCCGACCGGGCTCTGGCCCCAGTCCCAGTGGAACAGGATGTTGCTGAACCAGGTCCACCACCGCTCCAGCAGCGGCACGGTGTCGCTGAGGTTGCGCGGCTCGAGCATCCGCGTGATCTCCTCGGGGGAGAGCGGCGGGCGCCGACCGACGTAGTTGCTCCGCGGGTCCAGGAATGCCCAGGCGAGGAAGTAGGTGACGTTCGTCGCGACCACGATCATGAGCACCCAGCCCAGACCTCGTCGCAGCAGATACTTGATCAAGGGCGGTCGTCTCTCTCCTCACAGCCGCAGCGGGATCGCCGGAGCGGCTCTGATCAATCGTGCTTCTACGCATTCCGGCGCCTCGTCGCGCCGATCTCCGTATTGGTATACCAAACAGCGTACGTGCAATCGGGTCGAAGTACGCGTGATACTGAGTGCCATCGGCCAGGCCGAAGACCTGGGCGACATTACCACCGCGTCGACGGAATCGGGCATTAGGCCTCCCTCACCGTAGAATCGACGGAACATGTCCCCACGCGCTCTCACCCCGCTTCAGCCCGCCGCGACCCCGGCGACGCAGATCCGGAACTTCTGCATCATCGCCCACATCGATCACGGCAAGTCGACCCTCGCCGACCGCATGCTCCAGATCACGGGCGTGGTCGCCGACCGCGACATGCGGGCCCAGTACCTGGACCGCATGGACATCGAGCGCGAGCGCGGCATCACGATCAAGAGCCAGGCCGTGCGGATGCCGTGGGAACTCGACGGCGAGACCTTCGCCCTCAACATGATCGACACCCCGGGTCACGTCGACTTCACCTACGAGGTCTCCCGCTCCCTGGCGGCCTGCGAGGGCGCGATCCTGCTCGTCGACGCGGCGCAGGGCATCGAGGCCCAGACGCTCGCCAACCTCTACCTCGCTCTCGAGAACGATCTGCACATCATCCCGGTGCTCAACAAGATCGACCTGCCGGCGGCCGACCCCGAGAAGTACGCCAAAGAGCTCGCGTCGCTCATCGGTGGCAAACCGGAGGACGTGCTGCGCGTCTCGGGCAAGACCGGGGTCGGCGTCGAGGACCTCCTCGACCGGCTGGTCAAGGAGATCCCCGAGCCGAAGGGCGATGCGGATGCTCCGGCCCGCGCCATGATCTTCGACTCGGTCTACGACGCCTACCGCGGTGTGGTGACGTACGTGCGTATGGTCGACGGCAGCCTTTCGCCCCGCGAGCGCATCCAGATGATGTCGACCGGCGCAACGCACGAGGCCCTCGAGGTCGGCGTGTCGAGCCCCGAGCCGATCCCGACCAAGGGCCTCGGTGTGGGCGAGGTCGGCTACCTCATCACCGGCGTGAAGGACGTGCGTCTGTCGAAGGTCGGTGACACGGTCACGAGCGCCCGCAAGCCGGCCACCGAGGCCCTCCCCGGCTACACCGACCCGAAGCCCATGGTCTTCTCGGGTCTGTATCCCATCGACGGCAGCGACTACGCCGAACTGCGCGAGGCGCTCGACAAGCTCAAGCTCTCCGACGCGTCGCTCGTGTACGAGCCCGAGACGTCTGTGGCCCTCGGCTTCGGCTTCCGCTGCGGCTTCCTCGGCCTTCTTCACCTCGAGATCATCACCGAGCGGCTCGCGCGCGAGTTCGGGCTCGACCTCATCACCACCGCGCCCAGCGTCATCTACGAGGTGCTGACCTCCGACACCGGCGAGACGGTCACGGTCACGAACCCGAGCGAGTACCCCGACGGGCGCATCGGCTCGGTGTCCGAACCGATGGTGAAGGCCGCGATCCTGCTGCCGAAGGACTACGTCGGCACCGTCATGGAGCTCTGCCAGTCCCGCCGTGGATCGCTGCTCGGCATGGAGTACTTCTCCGAGGAGCGCGTCGAGCTGCGCTACAACATCCCGCTCGGCGAGATCGTGTTCGACTTCTTCGACCAGCTGAAGTCGAAGACCCAGGGATACGCCTCGCTCGACTACGAGCCCTCGGGCCAGCAGGAGGCAGACCTCGTCAAGGTCGACATCCTGCTGCAGGGAGAGAAGGTCGACGCCTTCAGCTCGATCGTGCACCGCGACAAGGCCTACAGCTACGGCACGATGATGGCCGAGCGTCTACGAAAGCTCATCCCGCGGCAGCAGTTCGAGGTGCCGATCCAGGCGGCCATCGGCGCGCGCATCATCGCCCGCGAGACCATCCGCGCGATCCGCAAGGACGTGCTCGCCAAGTGCTACGGCGGTGACATCACCCGTAAGCGCAAGCTGCTCGAGAAGCAGAAGGAGGGCAAGAAGCGCATGAAGATGGTCGGCCGCGTCGAGGTTCCCCAGGAGGCGTTCATCGCTGCGCTGTCGGGCGACGTCGAGGGCAAGGACAAGAAGTAGCGATGGCGCTCCCGCCCTACGAGCGCGGGATGACTCGGCATCCGATCGCCGAGGTGCCGGCCGGGATGCGGCTGTCGGAGCGCAGCATCGCGGTCCCGCCGGAGGCGCAGGATGCCGTGCGCGCGCTGATCCGCTCCTGGGAGTTCAAGCGCCGCGCGGGTTTCGACGGCCCGGCGGCCGCGCCCGTCGCCGGTTCCGAGGGCGTGCTCGTGAAGCGCGTGCTCGGCATCCGATTCTCCGAACCCATCAGGGTCGTGTGGGCGGATGAGCGGGGCTTCGGCTACGAGACGCGCCCCGGGCATCCGATCTACGGCGAGGAGTCGTTCGTGCTCGAGGGCGGGGTCTTCACCGCCCGTTCCATCTCGCGTCCCTCGACGCTCGTATGGCGGATGCTGTCGCCCGCGCTGCGCCTGATGCAGCGCCGCACCCACGCTCGATACACGCGCATCGTCGCGGCGGAAGCGCGCGCCGCGAACTGACTCGGCGAGACACCAAACTCTCCGTGAGACATCACGTCTCGCGTGGTGTCTCGCGACGGATGTGGTGTCTCGGAGACGACGTGCTCCGCGCGGGAGTGGAGTGTTCGCCCAGGCAACGGGAAGTAGGCTGGAACACATGCGGCGCGGGAACTTCCGAGACGACACGGTGGACTATGCGGCCGTGGGAGCCTCCCACGCGCCCGATCTCATGCAGTACCCGCCGGAGCGCAGCATCCCGGCAGAGGAGTCGTGGCGGATCGGCTCGGGAGCCGAGCGCTTCCAGACCGCCGGGGAAGCGCTGCTCTCCTGGACCGCGCAGCGCGCGGCAGGACTGACGATCGACGACGTGCGCCCCGCGTCCGGCGCCGGCTACGCCGGAGTGAGTTTCGACGCGGAGGGCAACCCGATCGCGCCGAGCAAGCGCGAGGTCGAGCCGCGCTACGACAGCGAGGGCACCCCGCTGGTGGGGCCGGGGATGACGCTGCGCGTGCGCGGCCGTCTCGCCGGCATGCGGGCGGATGCCGAGCTGCGCGTGATCTCGGTCACCGAGGAGGCCCGTCGGATCGGCTTCGTGCTGGGCACGGTCGGAGGGTCGGTCGTCAGTGGCGAGGAGTCGTTCGACGTCGACTGGCGCGAGGACAACGACGAGGTGTGGTTCACCGTGCGCGCCTTCGACACCCCCAACTCGCTGCTGTACCGCACACTGCCGCCGCTCGTGAAGCGCCGCCGCAAGGAACTCTTCGCCCGCTACCTCCGCGCGATCTCCCCGCTGTACGCGACCCCCGTCTGATGGCGGGACCCCTTCCGCTCGGCGACCCCGCGCCGATCGACGGCCGCCTGCCCGCCGATCTGCCGATCGACCCCGCCACGCCGTTCTCGGCCTACCTCCACATCCCGTTCTGCCGGGTGCGCTGCGGCTACTGCGACTTCAACACCTACACGTCCGGTGAGCTGCGGGGTGCCCGGCAGGAGGACTACGCATCGACCCTCCTGGCCGAGATCGACCTCGCGCGCGATGTGCTCGGCGCCGCAGGCGCGCTCCGCCCGATGGACACCGTCTTCTTCGGCGGCGGCACGCCGACCCTGCTGCCGGCGGGAGACCTGGCGCGGATGCTCGGCGCCGCTGTCTCGGCCTTCGGACTCGCCGAGGGCGCCGAGGTCACCGTCGAGGCCAATCCCGACACGGTCACCCCCGACGTCGCCCGCACCCTCGCCGATGCAGGGGTGACCCGCCTGTCGATCGGCATGCAGTCCGCCGTGCCCCACGTGCTCGCCGCACTGGACCGCACGCACGACCCCGAGAACGTGCGCACCGCCGTCGCCGCCGCGAAGGCCGCGGGGTTGGCGGTCAGCGTCGACCTGATCTACGGCGCGCCGGGGGAGACGCTGGCCGACTGGGAGGCGTCGCTCGATGCCGCCCTCGCGCTCGAGTCGGAGCACATCTCGGCCTACGCGCTCATCATCGAGGACGGCACGAAGCTCGCCCGGCAGATCCGACGCGGCGAGGTGCCCGCACCGGATGACGACCTGCAGGCCGACATGTACGAGCTCGCCGACGCCCGTCTCGGCGCAGCCGGTTTCGAGTGGTACGAGGTGAGCAACTGGGCGCGGAGCGATGCGCAGCGTTCGCGCCACAACCTCGCGTACTGGCGGGGGAGTGACTGGTGGGGGTTCGGCCCCGGCGCGCACAGCCACGTCGCGGGGCTGCGGTGGTGGAACGTGAAGCATCCGGCCGCCTACGCGCAGCGTCTGGCGGCCTCGGGGTCGCCCGCCGCGGGCACCGAGCGTCCGGACGAGTCATCTCGGATGCTGGAACGCGTGCTCCTGCAGAGCCGTCTGGCCGAGGGCATCGCGGTCGCCGATCTGCCCGCGTCGAATCGCACGCGCGTTGCCGGACTCATCGCCGATGGACTCGTCGACCCCGCCGCGGCGGTGCGCGGTCGGGTGAGACTCACGCTGCGCGGCCGGCTGCTCGCCGACGCGGTCGTGCGCGAGCTCACCGACTAAGTCCGATCGAACGGCGTCCCCGACGCGGCGCGAGGTAGGATTGGCACTCGGATGCATCGAGTGCCAGCGGAAGGAGAGGCGATGGTCAGCGAAAGAGGCCTGCAGGTCCTCCGCGCGATCGTGCAGGACTACGTCGAGACCCGCGAACCCGTCGGCAGCAGGGCCATCGTCGACCGCCATGCGTTCGGCGTCTCGGCCGCGACCATCCGCAACGACATGGCACTCCTCGAGGACGAGGAGCTCATCACCGCTCCGCACACGTCGTCGGGGCGGGTGCCCACCGACAAGGGCTATCGGGTCTTCGTGAACCACCTCGCCCAGCTGCGCCCGCTGTCATCGGCGCAGCGCACGGCGATCGAGTCGTTCCTCGCGACCCCGGCCGACCTCGACGACCTCATGGCCCGCACCGTGCGAGTGCTCACGCAGCTCACCGGCCAGGTGGCGCTCGCGCAGTACCCGTCGTTCGCCCGCGCGCACCTCACCCACATCGAGCTCGTCGCCCTCGCACCGCGCCGCATGCTCGTGGTGCTCGTCACCGACGCGGGGGGCGTGTCGCAGCGCGTGACGCCCCTGCCCCTCGATGTCGACGAGACCGAGGTCGCCCTGCTGCGGGCCCGGCTGTCGACCCTGCTCACCGGCCAGGCCGTGAGCGACGCGGCCGAGCGCATCCAGGGGCTGCTCGGCGGCCCCGAGAAGCCGGGCGAGACAGTGCTCCGCGCGCTGGCCGCGGTCATCGTCGACGAGCTCGGCACGTTCCGGCAGGAGCGGCTGGTCATGGCGGGAGCGGCCACGCTCGCCCGGCGCGAGCAGGACTTCCGCGGCAGCATCCATCCGCTGCTCGAGGCGATCGAGGAACAGGTCACCCTGCTGCGTCTGATGAGCGAGATGGTGAGCGACGAGCACGGCCTCGCCGCGAGCATCGGCACGGAGAACGCCCCCTTCGGCCTCGGCGAGGCGTCGATCGTGGCGAGCAACTACGCCGCCCCCAGCGGCACGGCGCGCGTCGGCGTGATGGGGCCGACGCGCATGGACTACCCGAGCAATCTCGCGGCGGCACGGGCGGTCGCCCGATACCTGTCGCGGATGCTCGACGACGACGAGGCGAGCCGCTGACGCGGACGCCGACGAAGATCACGCAGAAAGGCGATTGTGGCGGACCACTACGAGGTTCTCGGGGTGTCCCGGGACGCTTCCACCGATGAGATCAAGAAGGCGTATCGGCGTCTGGCGCGTCAGCTTCACCCGGACGTGAACCCGGGCGAGGACGCCGCCGAGCAGTTCAAACTGGTCACCCACGCCTACGACGTGCTGAGCGACGACGATTCGCGGCGGCGGTACGACATGGGCGGCGGCGACGGTGCGGCGAACGGGTTCGGCGGTGGGTTCGGCGGCTTCGGCGACATCTTCGAGACGTTCTTCGGCGGCGCGCAGGCCGGCGGCCGCGGCCGTCCGCGGTCGCGCCGGGAGCGCGGACAGGATGCCCTGGTGCGCGTGACGCTCGACCTCGGCGATGTGGTCTTCGGGGCGCATCGCGACATCGAGGTCGACACGGCGGTGCTGTGCGAGACCTGCCAGGGGTCGTGCTGCCAGGAAGGCACGTCTCCCGTCACGTGCGACATCTGCGGCGGGACGGGCCACGTCCAGCGGCAGGTGCGCAGCCTGCTCGGCAACGTCGTCACGTCGCAGCCCTGCGGCACCTGCGAGGGTTACGGCACGACCATCCCTTACCCCTGCGCCACGTGCGGCGGGCAGGGGCGGGTGCGGTCGCGTCGCACCGTCTCGCTCGACATCCCGGCCGGCGTCGAGACCGGCCTGCGCCTGCAGCTGCCGGGTTCCGGCGAGGTGGGCAAGGCGGGTGGCCCCCACGGCGACCTGTACGTCGAGGTGACGGTGAACCCGCACCCCGCGTTCAGCCGCGACGGCGACGACCTGCTCGCGACGCTCGAGGTGTCGATGACCGACGCGATCCTCGGTACCGAGACCTCGATCCAGGGTCTCGACGGCGAGGTCGATCTCGAGGTTCGCGCCGGCGTCCAGTCGGGTGACGTGCTGACGATCAAGGGGCGCGGGATCACTCCGCTCCGCGGTACGCAGCGGGGCGACCTGCGCGTGGGCGTGCAGGTGGTGACGCCCACGAAGCTCGACTCGTCCCAGCGGGCGCTCATCGAGGACTTCGCCAAGAAGGCCAAGAGCCCCGGCCCGCAGTTGGCGCAGTTCCAGCAGGGGCTGTTCTCGAAGCTCCGCGACCGCTTCCGTTCGCACTGACCCATGGCGCTGCACTTCCTCGTTCCCGAGGCCGCCGCGGCGACGGTCGGCGACCTCGTGGCACTCACCGGTGCCGAGGCGAAGCATGCGGCGGTGGTGCGCCGGCTCCGGGTGGGCGAGTCCGTCACGATCGGCGACGGTGCGGGCGTCTGGCTGACCGGTGCGGCCGAGTCGGTAGCTCCGACGCGGGTCGAGGTGCGCGTCGACGGCCGCGCCGACGTCGAGGCGCCGACTCCGCGCATCGTCCTCGTGCAGGCTCTCGCGAAAGGCGACCGCGACGAGCTCGCCGTGCAGGCGGCATGCGAGCTCGGCGTCGATGAGATCGTGCCATGGCAGGCATCGCGCAGCGTGTCGCGCTGGGAGGGCCCGAAGGCCGCGAAGGGTCGGGAGCGCTGGGCGACCATCGTGCGCGAGGCCGCCAAGCAGGCGCACCGCGCCTGGGTGCCCGAGGTCGCCGCCGTCGCGTCGACGGCGGACCTCGTGACGCGCGCGACCGCCGCGCGGGTGCTCGTGCTCGACCCCCGAGCCGAGACCCGTCTGACGCAGCTCCGCCCGGACGGCCGCGACGTGGTGCTCGTGGTCGGCCCGGAGGGCGGCGTCTCCGATGAGGAGATCGACCGGCTCGTCGACGCCGGGGCGGAGCGCGTGCTCCTGGGAGACACCGTGCTGCGCACCTCCACCGCGGGGCCGGCGGCGATCGCCGTTCTCTCCGCCGCGCTGGGGCGCTGGTGACCGCGCGCGTCCCCGCCGTGGCCCGGGAGGCCGCCGCTAGACTGGATGCATGACCGAGCCCTCGATCTTCACGCGCATCCTCGACGGCGAGATCCCGGCCGAGATCGTCGGCGAGACCGATCGCGTCTTCGCGATCCGCGACATCGCGCCGCAGGCGCCGGTGCATCTGCTGGTGATCCCGAAGACCGCGGAGTACCGCGACGTCGCCGAACTCGCCGCGGGGGATCCCGCGCTGCTCGCCGAGATGGTCGCTCTCGCGACCCGGCTCGCGGGCTCGCACACCGACGACGGCGACTTCCGCCTCGTCTTCAACACCGGTGAGAACGCCGGGCAGACCGTGTTCCACGTCCATGCGCATGTGCTGGCCGGAGGACTGACCGAGAAGAGCGTCGGTGCCTGACAACCACGAACGACCCGAGGTCCCGGAGCGTCGCAGCGGAGGATCGGCACCGGAGGCCGTCGAGAAGATCTACGCCGACGGCGTCGCGATGGTGCAGCTGCTCGGCCCCCAGGACCGGCTTCTGCGCATGCTCGAGCGCGAGCACCGCGATGTGCAGGTGCTCGTGCGAGGCAACGAGATCACGCTCAGCGGCCAGACGGAGGCGGTGGCGAAAGCGCGGAGCCTCGTCGAAGAGCTGCTCGAGATGACCAGGGGAGGTGCCGACCTCGCCCCGAGCGACGTCGCGAGCTCCGCGCGGATGCTCCGCGACGGCGGGCCTCGCCCCAGTGAGGTGCTCGGGGAGGCGATCCTCTCGACGCGCGGCAAGGTGATCCGTCCCAAGACCCTGGGGCAGAAGGAGTACGTCGACGCGATCGAGGAGAACACGATCGTGTTCGGCATCGGTCCGGCCGGAACCGGCAAGACCTACCTCGCCATGGCCAAGGCGGTGCAGACGCTGCAGCGCAAGGAGGTCACCCGGATCATCCTGACCCGCCCCGCCGTCGAGGCGGGCGAGCGGCTCGGCTTCCTGCCGGGAACGCTCACCGACAAGATCGACCCGTATCTGCGCCCGCTCTACGATGCGCTCAACGAGATGATGGACCCCGAGATCGTGCCCCGGCTGATGGCGACGGGCACCATCGAGGTCGCCCCGCTCGCGTACATGCGCGGGCGCACCCTGAACGACTCGTTCGTGGTGCTCGACGAGGCGCAGAACACCACACCCGAGCAGATGAAGATGTTCCTCACGCGCCTCGGCTTCGGCACCAAGATGGTCGTGACCGGTGACATCACCCAGGTCGACCTGCCGCAGGGGGCATCCGGTCTGCGACTCGTCACCCGAGTGCTGGACGACATCGATGACATCCACTTCTCCCGCCTGACCAGCGACGACGTCGTGCGGCACTCCCTCGTGGGCCGCATCGTCGACGCGTACAGCGAGTACGACGAGCGCCGCACGGCCCAGCGCGTCGAGCGCGAGCAGGCCGCGGAGTTCGCCAACCGCGCAGACCGCCGAGGTGCGCAACGACCGGGCCCGCGCGACCGCATGCCGAAACGAGGACTCTCATGATCGAGATCAACAACGAGTCGGCGATCGACGTCGACGAGACGGTGCTGCAGCGGCTCACCGATTTCAATTTGGAGCAGCTGCACGTCAGCCCCGACGCCGAGGTGGCCATCGTGCTCGTCGACGAGGGTGCGATGGAGGCCCTCCACGTGCAGTGGATGGACGAGCCCGGCCCGACGGACGTGCTCAGCTTCCCGATGGACGAGCTGCGCCCGGGCAGCGAGGACCGCCCGACGCCCCCGGGGCTCCTCGGCGACATCGTGCTCTGCCCGCAGGTCGCCGAGACCCAGGCGCAGGCCGCGGGTCACACCCTCATGGACGAGCTGATCCTGCTGACGACACACGGTCTGCTGCACCTGCTCGGCTTCGACCACGCCGAGCCCGACGAGGAGCGCGAGATGTTCGGGCTGCAGAAGGAGCTCATCCAGGGCTTCGCCGCAGCCGAGCGACGGCGATGACCGTCGCCGTCGCATTCCTGCTCGCCGGCGCCGTGCTGCTCGTCGCCTTCGGCGGCCTCATGGCGGCGATCGATGCCGCGTTCGGCGTGCGCTCCCGCGCCGACCTCGAGGAGATGGGGACCGAGGGCCGCAACGCGGCGCAGCTGGCCAGGATCGCGGCCGATCCGGATGCGTACGTCAACGCCGTCGCCTTCATCCGCGTGCTCGCCGAGACCACCGCGGCCGTGCTCGTCACCGTCGCCCTCACCTCGCTGCTCGACAACGTGTGGTGGGCCATGCTCGCCGCCGCCGTGCTGATGACGGGGATCACCTTCGTCCTGGTCGGGGCGAGCCCGCGCTCGTTCGGCCGGCATCACGCCGATGCACTACTGCGGGCGACCGCGCCGATCGTGCGCGGCCTCCGGATCCTCCTCGGACCGATCGCCCAGGGGCTCGTCGTGCTGGGCAATCGCGTGACCCCCGGCGCCGGCCGGAGCTCGTTCACCTCGGAGGAGCAGCTGCTCAGCATGGTCGACGAGGCGGCGTCGAACGACCTCATCGAGGCCGACGACCGCGATCTCATCCATTCGGTGTTCGACTTCACGGATCAGTTCGTGCGCGCCGTCATGGTGCCGCGCACCGAGATGGTGACGGTCGACGCGACCGCCTCGACCAGCGAGGCGATGGCCCTGTTCCTGCAGCGGGGCGTGTCGCGTATGCCCGTCGTCGACGATGAGGCCGACGATGTCGTGGGCGTGCTCTACCTCAAGGATCTCGTGCAGTTCGCCTACCGCGACGAGGGCGCGTGGCGCGGGGCGTCCATCCGCCCGATCGCCCGGCCCGCGACTTTCGTGCCCGAGTCGATGCGTGCCGAGACCCTGCTGCAGCAGATGAAGCGCGACGCGGTGCACGTCTGCCTCGTGATCGACGAGCACGGCGGGATCTCGGGGCTCGTCACCCTCGAGGACCTGATCGAGGAGCTCGTGGGCGAGATCTCGGACGAGTACGATCGGGTGTCGGCGGAGTTCTTCGATCTGGGCGACGGTCGCTACCGCGTCAGTTCCCGGCTGTCGCTCGAAGACGTCGGGGATCTCTTCGGGCTGGAGCTCGAGGACGAGGACGTGGACTCGATCGGCGGACTGCTGGGCAAGGCTCTGGGGCAGGTTCCGCAGCCCGGGGCCACGGCGGTCGTCGACGGTCTCGTGCTCACCGGCGGGGCATCCCGCGGACGCGGACGTGGTATCGCGACGGTGTTCGTGGAGAGGGCGGCGTCGCACGACGGTGCCGGACAGGAAGAAGGAGAGCAGCGCGATGACTGAGCAGAACCGGAGCGGGTTCGTGACGTTCGTCGGGCGGCCCAACGTGGGCAAGTCCACTCTCACGAATGCCCTGGTCGGCGAGAAGATCGCGATCACCAGCGAGAAGCCGCAGACCACGCGTCGCGCGATCCGGGGCATCGTCAATCGTCCCGACGGCCAGCTGGTGATCGTGGACACCCCCGGCATCCACAAACCGCGCACCCTGCTCGGCGAGCGCCTGAACGACCTCGTGGAACAGGTGCTGGGAGATGTCGATGTGATCGGCTTCTGCGTGCCGGCGACCGAGAAGGTCGGCCCCGGCGACCGCCGCATCGCCGCCTCCCTCGACGGCTACCCCCGCGCGAAGAAGGTCGCGATCGTGACCAAGACGGATGCCGCGGCCCGCGACGACATCACCGAACGGTTGATCGAGGTCGACGCGCTGCGCGAGGACTGGGCCGCCGTCGTACCGCTGTCGGCGCTCACCCGGGATCAGCTCGACGTGCTGTCCGATGAGATCCTCGGTCTGATGCCGCACGGACCGGCGCTCTACCCCGAGGGCATCACGACGGACGAGTCCGACGAGGACCGCATCGCGGAGATCATCCGCGAATCGGCGCTCGACGGTGTCCGCGACGAGCTGCCGCACTCGATCGCCGTCGTCATCGACGAGGTGGCCGCGCGGGAGGGCAGCGATCTGACCGACGTGCATGCGTCGATCGTGGTCGAGCGCGACAGTCAGAAGGCCATCATCATCGGGCACAAGGGCAAACGCCTGCGCGACGTCGGCGCCCGCGCCCGCGGTGGGATCGAGGAGCTGCTCGGTACCCGGGTCTTCCTGGGGCTGCACGTGAAGGTCGCGCGAGAGTGGCAGCGCGACCCCAAGCAGCTCGGCCGGCTCGGGTTCTGATGACCGCGTCGTCCGTGCGGATTCCGGCGCCCCGGCCCCCGGATCTCCGCGGATGAGCACCCGTGGCGAGAACCCGAGACCGCCACGGGACGACGCATTCCGGCAGCTGTTCGATCAGAACTGGGCTGCCGTCCGCCGGCACGTCGAGGGCGTCGTGATCGACGACGCGCAGGTGTCGGAAATCGTGTCGGAGGTGTTCCTGCACGCATGGGCGCGTCTGGACGCCCGCACTCCGCCCGGGCGCATCTGGCTGCTGCGCACCGCCGACGCCGTGCTCGGCGCCCGCGCCGAAGACGCGGGGGCCCTGCGCGCGGCGGCGGATGCGGTCGAGCACGGGCTGCTCGGCGACGGGGTCGACCCGGAGTCGGGCCAGAGCGATCCGATCCGACGCGCAGGAGTGATGCGTGCACTCGCTGGTCTCGGAGCCAAGGAACGGCGTATCATCATGCTCACGTACTGGGACGAGCTGTCGGTGGGGGAGATCGCCGAACTGTGGCGGAGGCCGCAGGGTTCCGTCCGCAGAACGCTCGGCCGCGCGCAGGACCGTCTACGCGCCGCCCTGAGATCGGAGGGGGTGATCGTCGATGACTGAGAGTGCCACCTTGGAGCGCGTGCTCGTCGACGCCGACCCCGCGCGCACACCCCGTGGATCCACCCCCGATGCCCGCGCGCTGCAGGACCGCGAACGCATCCTCCGCCGTGCCCGCGCCGGTGCCCCTCGTCGGCGCCGATCGTCGATCGCGGGCTGGGCTGTCGGAGCCACCGCCGTCGCCGCGTCGGCCGCCCTCGCGGTGGCGGTCTTCGTGCCGCAGACGGCCGCGGTGGCGGGTGCGCCTGCGCCCCTCGACTTCGACGAGGCAGGTTCCGTCGCCGACATCGTCGACGGCGCGCGCACCGCGCTGTCGATCGGCGGCCCCGTCGAGGCGCAGCGCATGGTGCGGTCGGCGTCATGGTCATTCTCCGTCGACCTCGGCCGCGAGGAGAGCGAGATCGTCCCGCAGCTGGTCGCACTCGACTGGCGTCCCGACCTCTCCGCGACGGCCGTCGCCTACGACGGCGTGCCCTACGCTCCCGACGATGCCGAATCCAACATCGGGGCCGAGGTGTCGAGCAGCGGCGAGGTCTCCTGGCAGGTAGACACGCCTCCCGGCGGGTTCGAGGTTCCGCTCCGCGACCTCGTCGGCTCCAGCCGCGCCGAGGTGCTCGATCTGCTGCACGCCTATTGGCTGCCGCAGGACTACACGGCCTCCGACGTCGTCACCGCTCTCTCCTCCGTGCTCGGCCAGTGGACGCCGACCAACGCGCAGGAGGCGGAGATGCTCGCGATCCTCGCCGAATCCGAGGGCGTGGAGGCGCTGGGGTCGACCTCCGATCGTCTCGGGCGAGCGGCGACCGCGTTGCGCGTGCCGACCCCCGACGGCTCCGCGAGTGATGTCGTGCTGATCTCGGCCGATACCGGACGTGTCATCGGCATCGAGCGCACGTGGCTCGGTGAGGACGACGTCTTCCCGACCGGAGCCGTGATCTCGTACCAGCTGTGGGACGTCGACGAAGGGATCCTGCGATGAGAATGAAGAGAATCGGTGTGGTCGGCCTCCTGGTGGCGGCACTCCTCGTGAGCGGTGCGCCGGTCGCCGCGGCCGCGGCGCCGCCCGCCGCCGTCGCTCCGCAGATCGCACAGCTCCTCGAGGACAATCCGGGAGGCCTCCTGATCGACGGCACGCACGCGGTGTGGCCGGAGCTCGGCATGGAGGCCAGCGTCACGCGCTCCGGCGGCGCCGCCGCGCGCTCGGTCGGACCGTGCGCCACCGGCAGGATCTGCATCTTCACCGGCCAGCTGACGGGCCTCACGGTCAGCTGGAGCATCTGCGGAACGCTCCCGGTGCCGTCGGGATTCATTCCGCGATCCCTGGTGAACGCCCGACCCAGCGGGTACGCGCAGGCACGCAGCGGCAGTGGCAGCGTGCTCGCCACCGCCTACGCCGGCTCGTGGGTGCCGGTGGGCGGAACGGCGACCACCGTGCGCTGCGTCTTCTGATCGCGTCCTCGGCGGGGCGGGTCGTCCTGGTAGCATGACGACATGCCTTTCGGCGGTCTGCTTCTTCTTAGCTGCCGCGACGAGTCCTGAGAGCTAGGGCCTTCCTCGTCGCGGCGCTTGTGTTGGCCCGATAACCGTGACGAAGAGAAGAAGCCCCATCATGCAGAACACTCAGCGGCCCTCGGGCCTGCCGACCCACAAGTACCGTCCGTTCCACGAGCAGATCCGCGTCGATCTGCCCGACCGCACCTGGCCGGACGCCCGCATCACCGAGGCGCCCCGCTGGTGCGCCGTCGACCTGCGCGACGGCAACCAGGCGCTCATCGACCCGATGTCGCCCGAGCGCAAGCGCGTCATGTTCGAACTGCTCGTGAGCATGGGCTACAAGGAGATCGAGGTCGGTTTCCCGTCCGCCAGCCAGACCGACTTCGACTTCGTGCGTCAGCTCATCGACGACGGCCTGATCCCCGATGACGTGACCATCCAGGTGCTGACCCAGGCCAGGGAGCACCTCATCGAGCGCACCTACGAGGCGATCGCGGGTGCGAAGCAGGCGATCGTGCACCTGTACAACTCGACCAGCGTGCTGCAGCGCGAGGTCGTGTTCCGCACCGACAAGCAGGGCATCATCGACATCGCCTTGGAGGGCGCGCGCCTGTGCCGCGAGTTCGAGAAGCGCATCCCCGAAACTCAGGTGTTCTACGAGTACTCGCCCGAGAGCTACACGGGCACCGAGCTCGAGTTCGCGGTCGACATCTGCAATCAGGTGATCGAGGTCTTCGAGCCCACGCCCGAGCGCAAGGTGATCGTCAACCTGCCGGCCACCGTCGAGATGGCCACCCCCAATGTCTACGCCGACTCGATCGAGTGGATGAGCCGCCACCTGGCCCACCGCGAGAACGTCATCCTGTCGCTGCACCCGCACAACGATCGAGGCACCGCCATCGCTGCGGCCGAGCTCGGCTACATGGCCGGAGCCGACCGGATCGAGGGATGCCTGTTCGGCAACGGCGAGCGCACCGGCAACGTCGACCTGGTCGCGTTGGGCATCAACATGTTCACCCAGGGCATCGACCCGCAGATCGACTTCAGCGACATCGATCAGGTCAAGCGCACGGTCGAGTACTGCAACCAGCTTCCCGTGCCCGAGCGCAGCCCCTGGGCGGGCGACCTGGTGTTCACGGCGTTCAGCGGATCGCATCAGGACGCCATCAAGAAGGGCTTCGAGGCGATGGCGGCCCGGGCGGAGGCGCAGGGCGTCTCTGTCGACGACATCGATTGGGCGGTTCCCTACCTGCCGGTCGACCCGAAGGATCTCGGGCGTTCGTACGAGGCGGTCATCCGCGTCAACTCCCAGTCCGGCAAGGGCGGTGTCGCCTACCTGCTGAAGGCCGATCACGCGATCGACCTCCCCCGCAAGCTGCAGATCGAGTTCTCCGGCGTCGTGCAGGCGAAAACGGATGCCGAGGGCGGCGAGGTCACGAGCGAGCAGATCTGGTCGATCTTCACCGACGAGTACCTGCCCGCCGCAGCGAGCGCCGACAAATGGGGGCGCTTCGAGCTGCTGGCGACGCAGACGCGCAGCGACATGTCGGGTGACGTCGTGCTCGACGTCACCCTGCGCGACGACGAGCAGCGGCTCGACGTCGTCGGCAACGGCAACGGACCGGTGGCGGCGTTCATCGAGGTGCTGCGCGCGCAGGGCTTCGACATCACGCTCTACGACTACGTCGAGCACGCCCTCAGCGCCGGCGGCGACGCGCAGGCGGCCGCCTACGTCGAGCTGCAGATCGGCGACCAGCGGCTGTGGGGCGTCGGCATCGACGGCGACATCTCGACCGCATCGCTCAAGGCGATCGTGTCGGGCGTGAACCGCTCGATTCGGGCGCGCCAGTCGGAGCTCGCCGGCGTCTGAGAGCGATGACGACGGCTCGTGTCCGCGAGGCGATGCCCTCGCGGACAGGGGGCCGTCGCATGGCGATGGCGCCGGGGTGCGAAAGGCTGCCGCTCTGCCTCAGGGCTTGACGATCGGGATCGTGCCGGTCTCCGCCGCGACCTTGCGACGGTAGAGGCGGCGCTGTTCGGGGAGCGAGACGTCGAAGCTCACCGCCAGCACGCGGATGACGGCGGTCACCGCGATGCCGATCACGGCGGCGAGGGGGATCGGCATGCCCAGGGCGTTCGCGACGACGATGAAGGTGCAGCCCCCTCCGGCGGCGACGGCGTAGAGCGATCCGACGTGCATGATCGCCGTGGGGAGGCCCATGAGCATGTCGCGCAGGACACTGCCGCCGACGGCGGCGCACACGCCGATGAAGACCGCGGGTACCTCGGGCACGCCGAACGCGAGCGCCTTGCTCGTGCCGAACGCCCCGAACATGCCGATGACGACGGCGTCGAGCACCACGATCACCGTATTGAGGCGTGTGAAGAGGCCGGCGAGGAGCATGCCGAACAGGGCGGCTCCCGCCGCCGTCACGAGATACCACTGGTTCTGCAGCGTCGCGGGGGTCTGACCGAGCAGGATGTCGCGGATCAGACCACCGCCCATCCCGATCATGATCCCGATGATCGCGACACCGAGCCAGTCGAGCCGGCGCTGCCCCTGGAAACCCGACGCGAAGAGCGCCCCCTGCACGCCGCCGAGGCCGACGCCGAGCAGATCCGCCCAGAAGGGGATGGTGAAGAGCGGTTCGGTCACCCGTCCATTCTCCCGCACGGAGGATAATCGACGTATGCCCACCTATCGAGACGAAGCGGTGATCCTCCGCACCCACAAGCTGGGAGAGGCCGACCGCATCGTCACGATGCTGTCGCGACGGCACGGCAAGATCCGCGCCGTGGCCAAGGGGGTGCGGCGCACGTCGTCGAAGTTCGGGTCGCGGTTGGAGCCGTTCATGGTGGCGGACGTGCAGCTCTACGCCGGGCGATCGCTCGACATCGTGCAGCAGGCCGAATCGCTCGGGGCCTACGGCGCCGACATCGTCGCCCACTACGACCGGTTCACGGCGGCGAGTGCGATGGTCGAGACGGCCGACCGCCTGAACGACGCGGAGACCACCCCCGAGCAGTACCTGCTCCTGGTCGGCGGGCTTCGGGCCCTGTCGCGCGGCGAGCATGCCCCTCGCAGCATCCTCGACTCGTACCTGCTGCGCGTGATGGCGCTGTCGGGCTGGGCGCCGTCGCTCACCGACTGTGCGCGATGCGGCGCACCGGGGCCGCATCCGGTGTTCGTGGCGCAGCTCGGCGGTGTGGTGTGCTCGGCCGACGCTCCGGTCGGCAGCCCGCGGGTGGGCGAGAAGGCCTTGTCCCTGCTGCGCTCGCTGCTCGCCGGCGACTGGGAGGCGGTCGACACCGCCGCCCATGCCGACAATGCCGCCGCCTCCGGACTCGTCTCGGCCTATGCGCAGTGGCATCTCGAGCGCGGCATCCGCTCGCTCGCGCACGTCTCGCACGACCCCGGAGGACCCCGGTGACACCGAAGCCCTACACGCACAAGGACGCCGTCGCCTATCGACCGCTCGACTGGACCGGCGTGCATCCGCCGGAGTTCCCCGCGGTGCCCGCGCATGTCGCGATCGTGATGGACGGCAACGGGCGCTGGGCGAACCGCCGAGGCCTCAACCGCATCGAGGGGCACAAGGCGGGTGAGGAGGTGCTGCTCGACGTCGTCGCCGGCGCCATCCAGGCCGGTGTGAAGCACCTCTCGGTCTACGCGTTCTCGACCGAGAACTGGGCCCGCTCGCCCGAGGAGGTGCGCTTCCTCATGGGCTACAACCGCGACGTGCTGCATCGGCGGCGTGATCAGCTCAACGAGTGGGGCGTGCGGGTGCGCTGGGCGGGCCGCAAGCCGCGGCTGTGGGGGAGCGTCATCAAGGAGCTGCAATACGCCGAGCAGCTGACGCGCGGCAACGACGTGCTCACCCTCACGATGTGCGTCAACTACGGCGGTCGCATCGAGCTCGTCGATGCGATGCGCGGGATCGCGTCTGAGGTGGCCGCGGGCCGCGTCAAGCCGAACGCGATCTCCGAGAAGATGATCCGCCGTCACCTCTACGTGCCAGACATGCCCGACGTCGACCTGTTCCTGCGCAGCTCCGGCGAGCAGCGCACGTCGAACTTCCTGCTGTGGGAGTCGGCCTACGCTGAGATGGTCTTCCTCGACACGCTGTGGCCCGACTTCTCGCGCGAGGAGCTCTGGCGGGCGATCGGCGTCTACCTGTCGCGCGACCGCCGCTTCGGCGGCGCCGTCGACACCCCCGACGCCTCGGCCTGAGCCCGGAGCCAGCGTTCGGTCTCCCGCGGATGCCGCAGGCGCACGATCGCGAGGTGCGGGAACTCGGCTGCGGCGAGCGGCATCCGTTCCGCCCACTTCGTGAGCGTCGCGGTCTGCCACGCCAGGATGTTCTCCTCCGGCGCCCCGCGGAACATCCGCCAGATCGGCTTCTCGACGTTGCCGTTCCACATCTTCGTGCGCAGGATGCTGCGACTGATCGTGCGGCGCAGCAGACGTGAGCGGACCACTCGGTAGGGGTAGTCGAGCCAGATCACGAGCTCCGTGCGGGGAGTGAGGATGTCGTCTGTCCCCTTGCTGGTGTACTGCCACTCGGTCACCCAGCGGTCCCCGGCCGCGAACGCGCGCACATCGTCGAGGAACTCCGAACGAGGGGTCCACTCCGGACCGTGGAACAGCGCGTCCATCTCGACCCGCCGCAGATCCCACAGGCGCGAGACCCGATGGCAGAGCGTCGTCTTGCCCGCCCCCGTGACGCCCGCGATCAGCACCCGTCGCGGCACCAGGGGGAGAGGATCGTCGGCGCCGAGCATCCGGAAATCCTATCGGCGGAATACGACTTCCGCGGCTGCGGTTGGGCTTGATGTGAGCGAACCCATCTCCATCGACATCTGGTCCGACATCGCCTGCCCCTGGTGCTACATCGGCAAGCGCAACCTCGAGAAGGGGCTGGAGGCGGTCGCGGGCGATGACGACGCACCGCAGGTGAACATCACCTTCCACTCGTTCGAGCTCTCACCCGACACCCCGGTGGACTTCGACGGTGACGAGATCGACTTCCTCTCGGGTCACAAGGGCATGCCGCGCGACCAGGTCGAGCAGATGCTGTCGCACGTCACGGGCGTGGCCGAGAACGCCGGGCTGCAGTACCGGTTCGATCTGCTGCAGCACACGAACACGGTCAAGGCGCACGAGCTGCTGCACTTCGCCAAGGAGCAGGGGCGTCAGCACGAGATGGAGGAGCGGCTGATGTCGGCGTACTTCACCGAGGGCAAGCACGTCGGCCGCATCGACGACCTCGTGGCGCTGGCCGATGAGGTCGGCCTCGACGCGGATGCCGCGCGCGAGGCGCTCGACAGCGAGAGGTACCTCCCGGCGGTGCGGCAGGATCAGGCGCAGGCACGGGCCTACGGCATCCAGGGCGTGCCGTTCTTCGTCATCGACGGCCAGTACGGCATCAGCGGTGCACAGCCGCCTGCGGCGTTCGAGAACGTGCTGCGCGACCTGTGGTCGCAGCGCGGTGCGGCGGAGGACGACGCCGAGCCGCAGACCGCCGAGGTCTGACGCGTCACGGCGTGTTCAGGCTTTGCCGCCAATACATGCGATTCGCGCCCACGTAGTCGACCACGGCAGTCCAATGCGAGCCGTGGCCGTCCCTGAACATGGACGACCACCGCTCACGGCCCGCCGTGTGCGCGGCGGTCAGGAGAGCGAGCATCGCCGCCGCGCGTTCCTCGAGGGCGAGCGGAAGGCGCTGCCGCAGATCGGCGTCGGCACCGTAGCCGTCGACGAACGCGCGCAGGTCGGCGGCCGCGGCATCGGGGGGCGTGCCGACGGAACCGAGCGTGAACGTCTGAGCGGCGTAGGCGAGGTCCCAGAGCCGGGTGCTCGGGGCCGCAGCGTCCCAGTCGATGAACACCCAGCGCTCCCCGAGTACGAGGTTCCACGGAGCGAGGTCGTTGTGGCAGACGAGGTCGGCGCCCGGAGCCGGGATCGCCGTGTCCCACCGCGCTCCGACGGGTGGCGTGAACCCTTCGCTCGCATCATGGATGGCGCGAACCATCGCGCCGACGCGGCGCAGAGCCTCACGCGTCAGGACCGGCGCCTCGATCGCGAGAGGCCCGTCGATGTACTCGACCGACTGGCGTCCGCCCTCATCGACCCCGTACGTCTGCGGTGCGTCGCCACCATTCGCGCGCACGTGGCGCATGAACGCGTGCACGAACGGCGATGCCGGAGTCCATGGCTTACGCACCGTGCGGTCCACTCTGACGACGGGGCCGCTCGCGTTCCCGCCGGTGAGAGCCTGCTCCTCATCCATCTGCGGCGTCTGCCGCAGCCGAACCCGTCAGAGCGGCCTCGATCGCGCTGACGATCGCGGGGTCGTTCGGCTTCTGCTTCGGGCGGAACCGGAGGACCTCGCCATCGGGGAGCACGAGGAACTTCTCGAAGTTCCATTCCACGCGGCCCGCCTTGCCGTTCGCGTCGGGGGTCTCCTTGAGGGCCTTGTAGAGTTCGGCGGCATTGCGGCCGTTGACCTTGACCTTGTCGTTCACCGGGAACGTCACACCGTAGGTCGTCGAGCAGAACTCCGTGATCTGCTCGACGGAACCCGGCTCCTGCAGGAACTGGTTGCTCGGGAAGCCGACGACGCTGAACCCGCGGTCCCCGTAGAGGCGCTGCAGTTCCTCGAGCTGCTCGTACTGCGGGGTGAGTCCGCACTTCGATGCGACGTTGACGACCAGCACCACATCGGCTCCGAGGTCGTCGAGCGTCTTCTCCTGCCCCTGGGCATCGGTGAACGGGATGGAACGGAGCGCACGGTCGGTCATAGTCCACAGCTTAGATCGGTGCGGCGCCACCCGCTCCGCGTCTGGGAGAATGGAAGGGTCATGACTCTCGCCCCCGCTTCCGCCCGCACGCTCCGCATCGGTCCGATCGACCTCGACGTGCCGGTGGTCCTCGCACCCATGGCCGGGATCACCAACACCGCCTTCCGCCGTTTGTGCCGCGAGTACGGTGCAGGTCTCTACGTCAGCGAGATGATCACCTCGCGCGCGCTGGTCGAGCGCAACGACACCACGATGCGTCTCATCCGCCATCACGAGAGCGAGACGCCACGGTCGATCCAGCTCTACGGCGTCGATCCGAAGACGATCTCCGAGGCCGTGCGCATCATCGTCGCCGAGGACCACGCCGATCACATCGACCTGAACTTCGGATGCCCGGTGCCCAAGGTCACGCGCAAGGGTGGGGGAGCGGCGCTCCCGTGGAAGTCCTCGCTCTTCTCGCAGATCGTGAACCAGGCGGTCGAGGCAGCCGGCGAGGTGCCGCTCACGATCAAGATGCGCAAGGGCATCGACCCCGACCACCTCACCTTCCTCGACGCCGGGCGCGCCGCGGAGGACGCGGGGGTCGCGGCCATCGCGCTGCACGCGCGCACGGCGAGCGAGTTCTACTCCGGCCACGCCGACTGGAACGCGATCGGCGAACTCAAGCAGGCGGTGACGAGTGTGCCCGTGCTCGGCAACGGTGACATCTGGTCGGCCGATGACGCGGTGCGCATGATGGACGAGACCGGCTGCGACGGCGTCGTGGTCGGACGCGGATGCCTCGGCCGCCCCTGGTTGTTCGGTGACCTGGCCCGCGCTTTCGGCGCGGATGCCCCTGCGGTCGACGCGACGCTGGGGTTCGTGGCGCACGCCTTCCGACGCCACGCCGAGCTGCTCGTGGAATTCTTCGAGGACGAGGATCACGGTTGCCGCGACGTGCGCAAGCACGTGGCCTGGTACTTCAAGGGCTACCCGGTGGGAGGGGACATCCGCACGGGCCTCGCGACGGCGTCGAGCCTGGCCGAGATCGACGAGCTGCTCGGTCAGCTCGACCAGGACGCCCCGTATCCGGGCGCCGACGCCGAGGGTCAGCGCGGCCGAGCCGGCCGCCCGAAGCGCCCCGCCCTGCCCGACAAGTGGCTCGAGTCGCGCGAACTCGCCGACTCGGCGTCCGAGATGATGCGCGGAGCGGAGATCGAGAACAGTGGCGGCTGATCTCTCGGGCGTCGCGCGCGCCCCCCGGTCCGACGGTTACGACCCCCTCGACGCCGAACGTTTCTTCTCGGAGACCCATCGATCCGAGCGCGACGATTTCGCCCGCGATCGCGCCCGCGTGCTGCACTCCGCGGCATTGCGACGTCTCGCGGCGAAGACGCAGGTGCTGAGCCCGGCGAGCACGGCCGACTTCGCGCGCAACCGTCTGACGCACTCGCTCGAGGTGGCGCAGGTCGGACGCGAACTCGCCTCGGCCCTCGGTGTCTCCGCCGACGTCGTCGACACGGCGTGCCTGAGCCATGACCTCGGCCATCCGCCCTTCGGCCACAACGGCGAACGGGCGCTCAACGAGTGGGCATCCGATATCGGCGGCTTCGAGGGCAATGCCCAGTCGCTGCGCATCCTCACCCGGCTCGAGGCGAAGGTGCTCGACGCCGACGGCGGATCGGTGGGGCTCAACCTCACGCGGGCGAGCCTCGACGCGACGTGCAAGTACCCGTGGACGGTCGACAGTCCGGTTCCCGATCCGGGCGGTCGCTTGAAGTTCGGTGTGTACCCCGAGGACGAGGCCGTGTTCCGGTGGATGCGCGAGGGCGCCCCGGGCCGTCTGCGCTGCATCGAGGCCGAGATCATGGACCTCTCCGACGACATCGGATATTCGGTCCACGACTTCGAGGATGCGATCGTCAACGGCTACGTCGACGTCGCCCAGCTCGCCAACCCGGCGCAGCACGATGCCCTCGTCGGACGCATCCAGCAGTGGGTGGGCTACGACTTCACGCGCGAGGAGCTGGCCGACGCGCTCTACCGGCTCTCGTCGCAGTCGATGTGGCTGTCGTCGTTCGACCGCAGCCGCCAGGACCTCGCGCGCCTCAAGAACCTGACCAGCGATCTGATCGGGCGGTTCGCGCGGGCCGCCGTGTCCGCCACGCGCGAGGCCTACGGCAGCACGGCGCTCGTGCGGTACAACGCGCACGTCGTCGTGCCGCGCGTAGTCGAGGTCGAGATCGCCGTGCTCAAGGGCATCATGGGGCAGGCGATCGTCACGATCGATGCACGAAAGGGCGTGTACAAGGAGCAGCGGCGCGTGCTGACCCGACTCGCCGACGCCCTCTGGCAGACCGACACCCTCTGGTCGGCCGGCGCCGACGTGCTCGAACCCGCCTTCGCCGCCGACTTCGTGGCCGCCGAGAGCGATGCGGCCCGAGCGCGGGTGATCGTCGACCAGATCGCCAGCCTGACCGACCAGAGCGCGATCGACTGGCACAACCGGCTGGTGGGCGAGATCGACCCGGCGGAGGTCGGCATCTGGACTCCCCGCCATGCGCGTCCCGGGGCGCGACCGGCGGTCGAGAGACGGGCCGTCGCCGAAGGGGTGGGCTGATGCCCCGCATCCGCCAGGCCGACGTCGACGAGGTCAAGGCGCGCACGAACATCGCCGACATCGTGGGCGAGCGCGTCGCCCTGAAGTCGGCCGGCGTGGGGTCGCTCAAGGGGCTGTGCCCGTTCCACGACGAGAAGAGCCCGAGCTTCCACGTGCGCCCGCAGGTCGGGTACTACCACTGCTTCGGCTGCGGGGAGTCGGGCGACGTCTACTCGTTCCTGCGCGAGATGGATCACGTCAGCTTCACCGAGGCCGTCGAGCGGCTCGCCGGTCGCATCGGCTACGCACTGCACTACGAAGACGGCGGCGCCGCGCCCGAGACGAGCGGTCGCAGTCGTCTCTACGCCGCCAACACGGCGGCCGCCGAGTTCTTCCGCTCGCAACTGCTGTCGCCCGACGCCGAGGCGGCGCGGCGTTTCCTGGGCGAGCGAGGTTTCGACGCCGGGGCGGCGGCGCACTTCGGTGTGGGCTTCGCGCCGCGCGGCTGGGATGGGATGCTCAAGGCCCTCAGCGCCCAGGGGTTCACGCGCGAGGAGCTGAGCACGGCCGGACTGGTCTCGACCGGGCAGCGGGGGGTCTACGACCGCTTCCGCGGGCGTCTCGTGTGGCCGATCCGCGACGTCTCCGGACAGACGATCGGATTCGGCGCGCGCAAGCTCTTCGACGACGATCAGGGTCCCAAGTACCTCAACACCCCCGAGACGCCGATCTACAAGAAGGCCCAGGTGCTGTACGGCCTCGACCTGGCCAAGCGCGACATCGCGCGCGGCGACCCGCGTCGCGTCGTGGTGGTCGAGGGGTACACCGACGTGATGGCCTGCCATCTCGCGGGACTCACGACCGCGGTCGCCACGTGTGGAACCGCTTTCGGGGCCGAGCACATCAAGGTGCTGCGCCGGGTGATGGGCGACGACAACGCCTCCGGCGAGGTCGTGTTCACGTTCGACGGCGATGAGGCCGGACAGAAGGCCGCGCTCCGCGCCTTCACCGAGGACGATCGCTTCAACGCGCAGACCTTCGTCGCCGTCGCCCCGGACGGACTCGATCCCTGCGATCTGCGTCTGCAGCGCGGGGATGCGGCGGTGCGCGGCCTCATGGACGCGAAGCTGCCCATGTTCGAGTTCGCGATCGACCGTAAGCTCGCCGGCTTCGACCTGTCGACGGTGGAGGGGAGGGTCGGGGCGCTGCGCGCGGCGGCTCCGATCGTCGCCGAGATCCGCGACCGGCTGCTGCGCCCCGGGTACGAGCGGGTGCTCGCTCGACGACTCGGCATGGACCCGACCGAGGTGCACACCGAGGTCGAGCGATCGGCGCGCGGCGGAGGGGCCCGGTCGGCGGCGTCGCGTGACGACGACACCGCGAGCAGATCGCCCGAGGGGCCGGGCGGTATCGCCCCGGTTACCCTCGCGAGCCTGCCGCGTTCCCCGGACGTGGCGGTCGAGCGCGACGCGCTGATGGGGGTGCTCCAATACGGGCATCAGCTCGATCAGGATCTGCTGTCGCGGGCGCTGTCCGGCACTTTCCGCACGCCGGGGCTCGACGCCGTGCGCGAGGCCGTCGCTGCCGCGTCGGACCGCACGCGCCCCGGGTGGGCGACCGAAGCGGTGAACGGTGTGCGCGAGCCGTACCGCTCGCTGGCCGGGCAGCTGCTGATGATGCCGTTCCCCGCGCGCGACGAGGAGGGAGCGGTCGTCTCGGCGACCGACCTCGCGCGGCGTCTGATCCTGCGCCAGCTCGAACGCGAGAAGCAGGAGCTGCTGGGCGCGGTGCAGCGCGTGCCCGCCGACTCCGACGGAGGGCGGGCACTGCGGGTGCGGTTGCGCGATATCGACATCGAGCGGCAGCGGTTCTCCGAGTCGTAACGCCCGCCCGAGTGCCGCGCACGGCAGGATGGAGACATGTCCCGTCGGCACGCCTCCTCCTTCGCCATCGATTGCTCCGATGTGGTGATCGATCGGATCGGCCACGGCCTGCCGACGCGCGCCGTCGACGGCGTGAGCTTCACGGTGGCTCCCGGTCAGCTGCTGTGCGTGGCGGGGCCGACCGGTTCGGGCAAGTCGAGTCTCGTGGCCGCGCTGGCGGGTTCGACCGATCCGTCGGTCAAGGTCGTCGGCGGACGAGCGGAGGTGTGCGGCGTCGACGTCCGCCGTCCGGGGCGCAAGCACCGCATCCTCACCTACCGCACCGGCTTCGTGCCCCAGGGTGCCGGAGCCGACCTGCCGCCGCGGCTCACCGTCGCCGAGGTGATCGCCGAGCCGATCCTGCAGCGGGAGAGGCGTGTGAACACGCGTGCGCTGTCGATCCGTGTCGCCACGCTGCTCGACGAGCTGCATCTGCCGCTCGGAACCGCCGATCGCTTCCCGTACGAACTCAGCGCCGGCATGCGCCAGCGCGTCGCGATCGCGCGATCGTTCGTGCTCGAGCCGAAGGTGCTCATCGCCGATGAGATCCTCGCGAACCTCGACCTCGAGGTGCGTCCGGTCGTGTTCGACGCCATCACCCGGCGTCGCAAGGAGGAGTCCATGGCGGCCCTGCTGGTCACGAACGACGCGGCGTTCATCCGCGAGTTGAACGCCGAGACGCTCATGCTGCGGCAGGGGCACGTCGTCGCGCGCGGTGTGGGCAAAGACCTGCTGTGGGCTCCGAATGCGGAGACCCCCGCGCGGCCGTGATCGCGACACGCCCGGGACCCCGTTCCCGGCGCCCGATGTCACGAGCAGGGTGCGGAGTTTGCTAAGCTTGTCGAGTTGCCCGCACAGCGGCGCACATTCCTCGGTAGCTCAATTGGCAGAGCAGCCGGCTGTTAACCGGCAGGTTCTTGGTTCGAGTCCAAGCCGGGGAGCCAAGAAGGCCCGGATCCTCCGGGGTCGAGAAATCGACTCCCGGGAGGTCCGGGCCTTTCCCTTTCCCTGTGTGAGTGCCGTCGACCGCGCGGCCCGTTCCGTCTCGGTGAATCGAGATGCGCGTCGGGAATAGTCGGAGTACAGTGGCGTTGCACCTAATACCCCCCAGGGGTATGTGACTGATCGAAGGAGCAATCATGGGCAGCCAGACCACCGAATACACCGTCACCGGGATGACCTGCGCGCACTGCGAGATGTCGGTGCGTGAAGAGGTCGAGCAGGTGCCGGGTGTGGAAGCGATCGAGGTCAGCGCGCAGACCGGCCTGCTGCGGGTGACCTCGACGACTGCGCTCGACGACGCACGGGTCGTCGCCGCGGTCTCGGAGGCCGGTTACACGGCCACTCGCGCCTGATGGACACGGTGACCGCGTCGGTCGACCTCGAGATCGGCGGCATGACCTGCGCGTCGTGCGCGAACCGCGTCGAGCGCACCCTCAACCGGCTCGACGGCGTGACGGCGACGGTGAACTACGCGACCGAGAAGGCCAGCGTCCGGGCCCCGCTTGGATACGACCCGGCGGTCCTGGTCGCCGCGATCGAGAAGGCGGGCTACACCGCATCCGCCCCCGCGCGCGCCGACGACGACCGCCCCGGATCCGACGGCGTCGAACTGCGGATGCTCCGCACGCGGCTGCTCGTGTCGGCCGCCCTCACGCTCCCGGTGATCGCGATGGCGATGATCCCGGCCTTCCAGTTCGTGTTCTGGCAGTGGGCGTCCCTGGCCCTCGCAGCGCCGGTCGTGCTGTGGGGCGGGTGGCCCTTCCACCGCGCCGCGTGGGTCAACCTGCGTCACGGCGCCGCCACGATGGACACGCTCGTCTCGCTCGGCACGGGAGCGGCGTTCCTGTGGTCGCTGTACGCGCTGTTCTTCGGCACGGCCGGGATGCCGGGCATGCGCCACGAGTTCTCGCTGGCCCTGACGCCGTCGGACGGAGCATCCGCCGTCTACTTCGAGGTCGCGGCAGGGGTGACGACCTTCCTGCTCGCCGGCCGGTACTTCGAGAAGCGCGCCAAGCGCCGGGCCGGCGCCGCTCTTCACGCGCTGCTCGAGCTCGGGGCGAAGGACGTGGCCGTGCTGCGAGACGGCGCCGAGGTCCGCATCCCGGTCGGCCGGTTGCGCGTCGGCGACGAGTTCGTCGTGCGGCCAGGGGAGAAGATCGCCACCGACGGCGTCGTCGTCTCTGGCGAGTCCGCCGTCGACGCGTCGCTGATGACAGGGGAGTCGGTGCCGGTGGACGTGCGCCCCGGCGCCGGAGTCGCCGGGGCGCCCCTCAACTCCGGCGGGCGCCTGGTCGTGCGCGCCCCGCGCATCGGAGGCGACACGCAGCTCGCGCGCATGGCCCGGCTCGTCGAGGAGGCGCAGGCGGGGAAAGCCGATGTGCAGCGGCTCGCAGACCGGGTGTCGGCGATCTTCGTGCCGATCGTGCTGGTCGTCGCCGTCGTCGTGCTCGCCACGTGGCTGCTTCTCGGGCTGCCGGTGGTGAGCGCGGTCACGGCCGCTGTCGCGGTGCTCGTCATCGCGTGCCCGTGTGCGCTCGGACTGGCGACGCCGACCGCTCTCCTGGTCGGTACGGGGCGTGGCGCCCAGCTCGGCATCCTCATCAAGGGACCGGAGGTTCTCGAGTCGGCGCGGCGCATCGACACCGTCATCCTCGACAAGACCGGTACGGTCACCACGGGGCGCATGGAGCTCATCGACGTCATCACCGAGGAGGGGTCCACGCGTTCGGAGGTGCTGGAGGTCGCCGGTGCCCTGGAGGATGCGTCCGAGCACCCCATCGCCCGCGCTATCGCCGACGCCGCCCGGGCCGAACGCGGCGCGCTCCCGGTCGCCTACGACTTCGCCGCGCTGGTCGGGCGAGGCGTGGAGGGGCGGATCGAGGACCGGGCCGCGGTCGCCGGTCGAGCGTCGTTGCTCGACGAGCGAGGGCTGCATCGGAGCCCCGCCCTGACGGCCGCCCAGCACGAGGCCGAGTCGCGCGGCCACACCGTCGTCGTCGTGGCGTGGGATGGCCGCGTGCGCGGTCTGCTCGCGGTGGCGGACGGGGTGAAGGCGACCAGCGCCGAGGCGGTCGCCGGTCTGCGCCGCGAAGGCCTCACCCCGATCCTCCTCACCGGCGACAACGCGCAGGTCGCGGGCGAGATCGCGCGTCAGGTGGGCATCGACGAGGTGATCGCCGAGGTGCTCCCCGATGAGAAGGTCGCCGTCGTCGCCCGCCTCCAACAGCAGGGACGCACGGTGGCGATGGTCGGAGACGGAGTCAACGATGCGCCGGCGCTGGCGCAGGCCGATCTCGGGCTCGCGATGGGCACGGGAACGGATGCGGCGATCGAAGCATCCGACATCACCCTCGTGCGCGGCGATCTGCGCGGCACCGTCGACGCGGTGCGGCTGTCGCGCCGCACGCTGCGGACGATCCGCGTGAACCTCTTCTGGGCCTTCGCGTACAACGTCGCGGCAATTCCCGTCGCGGCGGTCGGTCTGTTGAACCCGATGCTCGCCGGCGCGGCCATGGCGCTGTCGAGCGTGTTCGTCGTCGGGAACAGCCTGCGTCTGCGCGGGTTCCGCAGCGTCGTCGGGCGCGAGGTGCGGTCATGAGCGACCGTCACGTGCACGCGGATCACGCGGCGCACGAGGGTCGCGCCGGCCATGAGGATCACGGCGGTCATGAGGGCCACGCCGGCCACGCAGGTCACGCAGGTCACGCCGACCACGTCGGTCAGTTCCGTCGCCTCTTCTGGATCAACCTCGTCCTGGCCGTGCCGGTGGTGCTGCTGTCGCCGATGTTCGCGATGATCCTGGGCTACCAGGTCCCCGCAGGATGGCCGCGACTCGTCTCGCCCGTGCTCGGCTCGGTCATGTACGTCTGGGGCGGGTGGCCGTTCCTGCAGGGCGCGGTCCACGAGATCCGCAGCCGCCGCCCGGGCATGATGCTGCTGATCGGACTCGCGATCACGGTCGCCTTCCTGGCCTCGTGGAGCGCCACCCTCGGTGTCGTCCATCACGAGCTGGAGTTCTGGTGGGAGCTCGCCCTGCTCATCGTCATCATGCTGCTGGGGCACTGGATCGAGATGCGGTCGCTGGCCCAGACCACTTCGGCGCTCGACTCCCTCGCCGCTCTGCTGCCCGATGAGGCCGAACGTGTCGAGGGCGAGGCCACCGTCGTCGTCGCACCCTCGGTGCTGCGCATCGGAGACGTCGTGGTCGTGCGCCCCGGCGGCAGCATCCCGGCGGACGGTCGGGTCGTCGCGGGCGAAGCCGCGATGGACGAATCGATGATCACAGGGGAGTCGCGCCCCGTCACCCGCACCGTGGGCGATGCCGTGACCGCCGGGACCGTGGCCACCGACAGTGGTCTCCGGGTCGAGGTCACAGCGGTCGGCGACGACACGGCGCTGGCGGGCATCCGTCGGCTGGTGGCAAATGCCCAGGCCTCGACGTCGCGGGCGCAGCGCATCGCCGACCGCGCCGCCGCGCTGCTGTTCTGGTTCGCGCTCGTCGCGGCGGTCGTCACGGCGATCGTGTGGACGGCGGTCGGCGACATCGATTCGGCCGTCGTGCGCAGCATCACGGTGCTCGTGATCGCGTGTCCCCATGCGCTGGGTCTCGCGATCCCGCTCGTGGTGTCGATCGCGACCGAGCGGGCGGCACGGGCCGGCATCCTCGTGACCGACCGCCTCGCCCTCGAGAGCATGCGCACCGTCGACACCGTGCTCTTCGACAAGACGGGCACGCTGACCGAGGGGGAACCGGTGGTGGTCGACATCGCGCCGCTGGCCGCGACCGACCAACGGAGCGTGCTGCGGCTCGCGGCCGCGGCCGAGGCCGACAGCGAGCATCCGCTGGCGCGAGCGATCGTGCGCGCTGCGGCGGACCGCGACATCGCGGTGCCCGCGTCGTCGGGATTCGTCTCCGCACCCGCAGTCGGCGTGACGGCGCAGGTCGAGGGGCGCTCGGTGCGCGTCGGCGGTCCCGCACTGCTCGACGAACTCGGCGGCGCAGAGGTCGACGAAGCCACCGCGTGGCGGGAACGCGGCGCCATCATCCTGCACGTCGCCGTCGACGGGCACGTGGTCGGCGGTCTCGCGCTGGCCGACGCCGCGCGCCCCGAGGCCGGCCACGCGGTCGCCGAACTGCGCAGACGCGGCATCGATGTGGTCATGATCACGGGGGATGCGCCCGCGGTCGCGCACGCCGTCGCGAAGGACGTCGGCATCGAGCGGGTTTTCGCCGGAGTCCGTCCGGAGCACAAGGCGGCGCAGGTGGCCGCGCTGCAGCAGGAGGGGCGCCGGGTCGCCATGGTCGGCGACGGCGTGAACGATGCCCCCGCGCTCGCGCAGGCCGACGTGGGCATCGCGATCGGCGCCGGCACCGATGTCGCGATCGCCTCGGCGGGGGTCGTGCTGGCGAGCTCCGACCCGCGTTCCGTGCTCGCGATCATCGACCTGTCAGCCGCCGCCTACCGCAAGATGCGCCAGAACCTGTGGTGGGCGGCCGGGTACAACCTGCTCTCGGTTCCCCTGGCCGCCGGCGTGCTCGCACCGGTGGGGTTCGTGCTGCCGATGTCGGTCGGTGCCGTGCTCATGTCATTGTCGACCGTGATCGTCGCGCTCAACGCACAGCTGCTTCGGCGGATCGACCTGCGGGCCGATGCCCGGCGGTAGCGCGCAGATGCACGAAGGGCCCCGTCAGCGACGGAGCCCTTCGTGCATACGGGGGAGGAGTCAGCGCGCGGCGCCCTGCAGCGATCCCTCGACCTGACCCGCGGGGTCGACGATCACGCACTGCACGAGGCGGTCGTCGAGCTGCTCCCAGGTGTCCTTGGTCGGGGTGATCGGGTAGACCTCGAGGGTCGACTGGTCGTAGCTGACGCCCACGAACTGCGTGTAGGCATCGCCGATGCACTCCTCGCTCGCGGTGTTGATCGCGTCTTCGGAGTACTCGCCGTCGTCCATGGTGATCTCGTGGTAGACCTCTTCGTCGTGCGGCTCGGCGCACGGCACCACGTCGGCGTCCTGGATGAGGCCGCTCGGGCTCTCCATCTTGCAGTCGCCGACCTTGAGGGCGAAGATGTCGATGTTCGCGCTCTCGGTGACCTGCCCGGACTCCTCGTCGCGGTTCGCGTCGCCCGAGCCGCCGCCCAGGATGCCGTTCAAGGCGCTGCAGCCGCTCAGGGCGATGGACAGAGCCACGGCCGAACCGGCCAGGGCCAGTGCGCGTCGCGTGCGCATCTTCATGGTGTGATCCCCTCGGGAAGTCGTCGATGAGCCGAATAATGGAATATCGGCTGACAAAACGCTATAGGGGTCTCAACCTGTGACGCAACTCCACGAAGGCTATGGGGTCGCTGAGAACGCTCAGCCTTCGAGGTCGTCGACGCCCGGCATCCAGCTCGCGCCCGGCCGGCCCCACCCGCGTTTGCGGGCGATCTTCTGCACGGTCTTCCAATCGCCGTCGTCGAGGCGGTCGACGTACAGGATGCCGTCGAGGTGGTCGAACTCGTGCTGCATGATGCGCGCACGCCAGCCGTCGACGTCGATCTCGACGGCACGCCCGTCGAGATCGAGGCCTGTGACGCGCACGCGCTCCGAGCGGCGCAGTGCGAAGCGCTCACCGGGGAACGACAGGCACCCCTCGGCCTCGAGATCGGGGTCGGGGGCGCCGGGCTCGAGTGGGGTCATCCACAGTTCGGGGTTGATGAGCACGCCGCGCCACGGCTGGTCGTCGTCGTCGACGTATGCGTAGGTGTAGATGCGAAGGGGCACACCCACCTGGGGGGCGGCCAGGCCCACCCCCGGCGCGGTGTCCATGGTCTCGAACATGTCGGAGACGAGGGTGCGGATGTCGTCGGTGATCTCGTCGACGGGGGAGGCAGGGGAGTGCAGGACGGGATCGCCCATGATGCGAATCGGGAGTACGGCCACGTCACAACCCTACTCGGCGTGGTCCTGCGGGTAGGGTCGTAGGGTGATCGCAGGGGCATGCACGTGAACGGTGTCGAGGACGTCGGCGAACAGCTCGTCGGCGTGTTCCAGAACCCCGGGCTGCTGCTCGGCATTCCGCTGGCCCTCGCAGGCGCGGTCTTCATGTCGCTCGGTGCGCAGTATCAGCACCGCGGCGTCGAGAAGGTCGAGCGCCTCAGCGGCAACGCCAGCACCTCCGGACTCAGCTTCGATCAGCTCAAGCGGCTGCTCACCCGGCCCTCCTGGATCGCGGGCACCCTCATGCTCGGGCTCGCCATCGTGTGTCAGCTCGCCGCGCTCGTGCAGGCGCCGCTGATCGTCGTGCAGCCGCTCGGCGCGATCGCCCTCGTCATCACGACGCTGCTCAACGCGCGCATCTCAGGGCATGCGCCGACCCGCCAATCGATCACCGCGATCATCTGCTGCGTGGGAGGGATCTTCCTCTTCGTCTTCTTCGCGGCTCTCTTCGCCACCGAGCAGGACATCACCGAGCGCGAACTCTTCGTGATCCTGGTCATCCTGCTCGTCGTAATCATCGTGCTCGGCGCGTGCTGGCTCATCCTGCGCCACCGTATGCGCGCCCTGTTCTACGTCATCGGCGCGGGCATCCTCTACGGTTTCGTCGCCACGCTCGCCAAGGCCGTCATCAAGCGGATCGAGGCGGGTCAGTTCGAGTGGATCACCGCGGTATGCGTGATCGCCCTCATCGCCGCGGCGGCGGTGGGCGCGTACTTCGTGCAGACGGCGTACAGCTCCGGCCCCCCTGACCTCGTCATCGCCGGGCTCACGGTCGTCGACCCGCTCATCGCCGTGCTGATCGGCATGGTCATCCTGGGGGAGGCCGCCGCGGCTCCGCCGTGGGTGCTCGTGATCTTCGGTGTCGCGGGCGCGGTCGCGGTCTGGGGCGTCATCGGCCTCGCGCGCTACCACCCGCAGGTGCTCAGCGACAGCCAGGACCTCGGAATCCCCCGGGGCAGCGGCGGGGGAACGACGAACCCCGGCGCCGAGGAGGCACCGGGGTCCGAGGGTCCGTATCGCGCGTAGACGGTCGCGTCAGTACGCCTGATCGATGAGGTCGGGCGAGACCTCCGAGGCCGCGGCCTCGTCGACGAAGAAGACCGTGCGCTTGCGCCCGCGTGCTCCGGCCACCGGCACGCTGGTATATGCCGCTCCCGCGAGAGCGAGCCCGAGGGCCGAGGCCTTGTCGGCACCGGTCAGCACCATCCACACGCGCTTGGCGGAGTTGATCACCGGACGCGTGAGCGTCACGCGCTCCGCCGGGGGCTTGGGCGAGTTGCGCACGGGGAGGGCGGCGGCATCCGTCACCGTCACCTCCTCACGGTCGGGGAAGAGCGATGCGATGTGCCCGTCCGGGCCGACACCCAGGAAGCACACCGCGAACGACGGCCAGGGGTTCTCGTCGGTGCCGAAGCGCGCGAGCTCGGCGGCGTAGGCCGCCGCCGCATCGTCGAGCGTCAGACCGCTGTCGGACGCCGCCACCTCGTGGATGTTCTCCGCCGGCACCGGCACGTGGTCGAGGAGCGCCTCGCGGGACTGCCGCGCGTTGCGATCGGGGTCGTCGTGCGCGACGAAGCGCTCGTCACCCCACCAGAAGTGCACGAGCGACCAGTCGATGTCCGCCGCGCGAGGGTCGGATCGCACGGCCGACAGCACGGCGCCGCCCATCGATCCGCCGGTGAGGGCGATGTGCGCGAGGCGCCCGTCGACCGTGCGCGCGCGGAGGCGGGTGAGGAATCGATCCGCCACCCGCTTCGCGACGTCGTCGGCGGTCTCCTCGATGACGACCCGCTTCTCTGCGGACTGCGTGTGCGACACGGCGGTCACTCTCCTGTCTCGGGCGGGCCCAGCTTCTCCCAGCCCTCGGTGATCACTCGACCGTACAGGAGGTCCGGATCCAGCCGGCGCAACTCCTCGGCGAGGCACTCGCGAAGCGTGCGGCGCGGGAGGTGCAGGTCGTGCTTGGGCTGCTCGGGCTGGGTGAGCACCGCCACACCGGGCGACGGGCGTTCCAGCAGGATGTCGCCGGACTCCCGGGTCAGGCGCACCGAGCGGATGCCGTCGTGCCACGTCTCGGGATTCTCGGAGTGCCACCGCACGGGAACGTCGAGCGCCAGCTGCAGCCACGCGGCGAGGAGCGCGGTCGAGGGGGAGGCGGCGGCACCGCGCACCTCGACCGCGGTGATCGGCTCGAACGGCGGCTGGTCGAGCACGGCGGCGAGCTGCTCGCGCCAGTGCGTGAGCCGCGTCCACGCGAGATCGGTGTCGCCGGGCGCGTGGGTACGACCGAGCAGGGCGAGGCGGTCGCGTACGTCGTGCGCGGTCGCGGCATCGGTGATGCGCCGCTGCGCGATGCGGCCGAGGGGCGAGGAAGACGGCGCCGTCGGGGCCTCTTCCGGCCACCACGCCACGACCGGAGCATCCGGCAGGAGCAGACCCGTGATGAGGCTCTCCTCGTTGCTCGCGGCCGCGCCGAACGCATGCAGCACGACGACCTCGCTCGCGCCGGCGTCGCCGCCCACGCGGATCTGCGCGTCGAGGCGCGACTCGCCCTCACCGGTGGTCAGCACGATCACTCGCATGGGATGCTCGCGTGACGCGTCGTTCGCGGCGTCGATCGCGGCCTCCGCCACGCCGTTGCGCGCAGAGATCACGAGGGTCAGCACGCGTCCGAGAGCGACCGCGCCGCCTTCCTCGCGCACCTTCACCAGCTGCTTGGCGACCTGGCTGACGGTCGTGTCGGGAAGGTCGATGATCACGGTCGTCTCCAGACTCGTCCGTCGCGGGCCAGCAGGTCGTCGGCGGATGCCGGGCCCCACGATCCGGGCGCATACTGCTCGAGGGGGCCGTTCTGGGCCGCCCAGTACTTCTCCACCGGGTCGAGGATCTTCCACGAGAGCTCGACCTCTTCATGCCGCGGGAACAGCGGCGGATCGCCCAGGAGGACGTCGAGGATGAGGCGCTCGTAGGCCTCGGGGCTCGCCTCGGTGAAGGCGTGGCCGTACCCGAAGTCCATCGTCACGTCGCGCACGTTGGTGCCGTTGCCGGGAACCTTCGAGCCGAACCGGATGGTGACGCCCTCGTCGGGCTGCACCCGGATGACCAGGGCGTTCTGCCCCAGCTCCGACGCGTTGCCCCGCCCGAAGAGATGCTGCGGTGCGCGGTTGAAGACCACGGCGATCTCGGTGACACGGCGGCCGAGGCGCTTGCCCGTGCGCAGGTAGAACGGCACGCCAGACCAGCGGCGCGTGTCGATCTCGAGCTTGATGGCCGCGTACGTCTCGGTGGTCGACTCGGGGTTCATGCCCTCCTCGTCGAGGAAGCCGGTGACCTCCTCGCCGCCCTGCCATCCGCCGGCGTACTGCCCGCGCGCCGTGGCCTGCGACAGGTCGTCCGGCACGTGCACCGCGGCGAGCACCTTCTCCTTCTCGGCGCGCAGGTGCTCCGCCGAGAGGCTGATCGGCTCTTCCATGGCGGTGAGCGCGAGCAGCTGCAGGAGGTGGTTCTGGATGACGTCGCGCGCCGCGCCGATGCCGTCGTAGTAGCCAGCCCGGCCACCGACGCCGATGTCCTCCGCCATCGTGATCTGGACGTGGTCGACATAGTTGCGGTTCCAGATCGGCTCGTAGAGCTCGTTCGCGAAACGCAGGGCCAGGATGTTCTGGACCGTCTCCTTGCCGAGGTAGTGGTCGATCCGGAAGATCGAGTCGGCGGGGAAGGCGACTTCGAGGGCTCGATTCAGCGCACGGGCCGACTCGAGGTCGTGCCCGAACGGCTTCTCGATGACGACGCGTCGCCAACGGGAGTCCTCATCCGCATCCTCCCCGACGAGCCCGGAGTCCTTCAGCTGCTTGGCGACCAGCGGGAACGCCTTCGGCGGGATCGACAGGTAGTAGGCGTGATTGCCCATCGTGCCGCGCTCCACGTCGAGCTGGTCGACCGTGGCCTTCAGCTTCTGGAACGACTCGGGGTTGTCGAACTCGCCCGGCACGAAGCGGATGCCCTGCAGCAGCTGCGCCCACGTCTCCTCGCGGAACGGGGTGCGCGCGTGCTCCTTGACCGCCTCGTAGACGACCTGGGCGAAGTCCTGGTCCTCCCAGTCGCGGCGTGCGAACCCCACGAGGGCGAACCCCGGGGGCAGCAGGCCGCGGTTGGCGAGGTCGTACACCGCGGGCATGAGCTTCTTGCGGGACAGATCTCCGGTGACGCCGAAGATCACCAGGGCGCTGGGCCCGGCGATCCTGTTGAGGCGGCGGTCGTCGGGATCGCGCAGCGGGTTGTGCCCGCGCGAGAGGGGAACAGACATCGGTGGGGGTCTCTCCTGCTGACTACTTCTGCGCTGCTTCGAACAGGGTGAGCACGTCGGCCGACGAGTCGGTGATCGTCAGCGACACGACGGGACGCCCGTGCTCGGCGAGCACGCCGGCGTCACCGGCGGCCTGCGCCTCGATGAGCTGACCGAACGTGAACGGGCGCTCGGGGATCTCGAGGTCGACCTCGGTGCGCTCGAGGATCTGCAGGAACACGCCCTGCGCGGGTCCGCCCTTGTGGTACTGCCCGGTGGAGTGCAGGAAGCGCGGGCCCCAGCCGAAGGTGGTCGGTCGCCCGGAGTCGGCGGCGACGAGCTCGCGGAGCCCCTGCAGCTGCGGGATGTCGAGGCGGTTCACGTAGGCCTGGATCGACACGTAACCGTCGGCGGGGAGCTGGGCCCACAGGGCGTCGAGGACGCCCTCGACCGTGCCGGCGGCGGCGAGCTGCGGGTCGGAGACGCGCACCTCGACGCCGTTCTCGACGAAGGCGGGAGCGGTGGGCTCGGGGCGCGCGTCGAGCAGCCCGCGGGCCGCGACCTTCGCCGATTCGACGTCGGGCTGGTCGAACGGGTTGATTCCGAGCAGTCGACCGGCGATCGCCGTCGCGTACTCCCACACGATCAGCTGCGCGCCGAGTGATCCGCTCACCAGCACCTCGCCCGCGTGGCGCTCGTGCAGGTGGAACTCGTTGGCGTCGTCGACCAGGCGCACGATCTGCAGGTCGGCCGGCTTCTGGTCCACCTCGGGGGAGACCGGCAGCAGCACGACGGGGAGGATGCCCGTACCGTCCTTGCCGGTGGACTCGGCGATCAGCTGCTCGATCCAGTCGGGCAGGCCCTTGATGTGCGTGCCGTCCTCGACGAGACCGAGCTTGTCGCGACGCGGGCTGGTCGCCGCGATGGCGGCGGCGAGACGGAGCGCCGGGTTCTCGGCGGAGTCGACGGCGACCTCGAGCAGCGTGGCCTCGGCCTCGTCGAGCAGCTCGGAGATGTCGACGCCCGCGAGACCCGAGGGCACCAGACCGAAGGCGGTGAGCGCGGAGTAGCGTCCGCCGACGTTCGGGTCGGCGTTGAAGACCCGGTAGCCGGTCTCGCGAGCCGACACGTCGAGCGGCGAACCCGGGTCGGTCACGACGACGATGCGCTCGAGCGGGTCGATGCCGAGGTCGCGGAAGGCGGCCTCGAACGTGCGTCGCTGCGAGTCGGTCTCGACGGTCGACCCCGACTTCGACGACACCACGAGCACGGTCTCGGCGAGGCCCTGGTCGAGTGCGGCGAGCACCTGGCCGGGAGCGGTCGAGTCGAGGATGGTGAGCGGAACGCCGGAGGTCTGCGAGATGACCTCGGGGGCGAGCGACGAGCCGCCCATACCGGCGAGCACCACGCGCGTCACACCCTTCGCGGCGAGCTCTTCGCGCAGGGCGACGATCTCGTGGACGAGGGGGCGCGAGATCGAGACGGCCTGGATCCAGCCGAGACGGATCGCGGCCTCGGACTCGGCCGCCGGCCCCCACAGGGTGGAGTCGCCGGAGGTGAGGCGCGAGGCGATGAGGTCGCGCACGAGCGCGGGCACGACCTCGTCGATCGCGATGCGGGCATCGCCGGTGGCGTGGATCGAGAACGTCATCGCTGCGCCTCCAGAGCCTCGGTGACCTGCGCGAGGAGGTCGTGCCAGGAGTCGATGAACTTCGCGACGCCCTCCTTCTCGAGCAGCTCGGTGACGTCATCGAAGTCGATGCCGACCTCGGCCAGCCCGGCGAAGACCTCGCGGGCCTCGTCGTAACCGCCCGTGATCGTGTCTCCCGTGACGACCGCGTGGTCGAAGGTCGCCTCGAGCGTCTTCTCGGGCATGGTGTTCACCACGCCGTCGGCCACCAGCTCGGTGACGTAGAGGGTGTCGGGCAGAGCGGGGTCCTTGACGCCGGTCGAGGCCCAGAGCGGGCGCTGCAGGTTCGCGCCGTCGGCGAGCAGATCCTGCGCGCGCTTCTCGGCGAACGACTTCTCGAACAGCTCGTAGGCGAGGCGCGCGTTGGCGAGACCGGCCTTGCTCTTCAGGGCGGTCGCCTGCTCGGTGCCGATGGCGTCGAGACGCTTGTCGGTCTCGCTGTCGACGCGGGAGACGAAGAACGACGCGACGGAGTGGATCGTCGACAGGTCGACACCCGCCTCCTTCGCCCGCTCGAGACCCGTGAGGTACGCGTCGATGACGGCCGCGTAGCGCTCGAGGCTGAAGATCAGCGTGACGTTGACGCTGATGCCGTTCGCGATCGCCTCGGCGATGGCCGGAAGGCCCGCCTTCGTTGCGGGGATCTTGACGAGCAGGTTCGGGCGGTCGATCTTCTGCCACAGCTCCTTGGCCGAGGCCACGGTTCCCTCGGTGTCGTGGGCGAGGTCGGGGGAGACCTCGATCGACACCCGGCCGTCGACGTGGTTCGACGCCTCCCAGACCGGACGGAACACGTCGAGGGCGGCGGCCACGTCCTGCGTGGTGGCGGCGAAGACCGCATCCTCCGCCGACGTGCCGGCCGCAGCGAGCTCGCCGACCTGCGCGTCGTACGACGTGTCGTTCTTGTCGGTGATGGCGTTCGCGAAGATCGTCGGGTTCGTGGTGACGCCCACGACGTTGCGCGACTCGATCAGTTCGGCGAGGTTGCCGGAGGAGATGCGGGTGCGCGAGAGGTCGTCGAGCCAGATGCTGACTCCGGCGGCGGCGAGCTGTGCGGTGGGGGTGCTCATGCGTTCTCCTTGGTGCCGTGTGCGGCGATGGTCTCGTGGACGGCCGCGATGACGGCCTCCGTGGTGATGCCGAACTTCTCGAACAGGGTCTTGTAGTCGGCCGAGGCGCCGAAGTGGTCGATGCCGACCGAGCGGCCGCGGTCGCCCACGATGCCGCGCCAGGTCAGCGGCGAGCCGGCCTCGACCGAGACTCGGGCGGTGACGGCGGCGGGGAGCACGCTCTCGCGGTACGCCTCGTCCTGCTCGGCGAACCACTCCAGCGACGGCGCCGAGACGACGCGCACCTGCACGCCGTCGTCGGCGAGGAGGCGACGGGCCTCGACGCCCAGCTGGACCTCGGATCCGGTGGCGATGATGATGACGTCCGGCGTGCCGTTCGGCGCCTCGGCGAGCACGTACGCGCCGCGCGCGGCGTTCGATGCCGCGGCGAAGGTCTCACCCTCGGCCGCGCCGTCGCCGCGCTCGAACACGGGGACGTTCTGGCGGGTGAGCGCGAGGCCGGCGGGGCCCTCCTGGCGGCGGAGGATCTCGAGCCAGACGGCGGAGGTCTCGTTCGCGTCGGCCGGGCGGACGACCGCAAGGTTCGGGATGGCACGCAGGGTCGCGAGCTGCTCGATGGGCTGATGCGTCGGACCGTCCTCGCCGAGCGCGACGGAGTCGTGGGTCCAGACGAAGACGCTGGGCACGTTCATGAGCGCCGCCAGACGAACGGCCGGACGCATGTAGTCGCTGAAGATGAGGAAGGTCCCGCCGAACGCGCGCGTCTTGCCGTGCAGCACGATGCCGTTCACGATCGCGCCCATGGCGTGCTCGCGGATGCCGAAGTGCAGCACGCGACCGTACGGGGTGCCCGACCATTCGTGCGTCGACCATTCGGCGGGGATGAACGACGGGGCGTCCTTGATCGTGGTGAGGTTCGACTCGGCGAGGTCGGCCGACCCGCCCCACAGCTCGGGGAGCTGCGCGGCGAGGGCGTTGATGACCTGACCGGATGCGGAACGGGTGGAGGTGTCCTTGCCCGCCTCGAAGACCGGCACCGTGTTCTCGAGACCCTCGGGGAGATCGCCGGCCTCGAGACGATCGAGCAGTTCCTTGCGCTCGGGGTTCGCGGCGGCCCAGGCGTCGAACGACTCCTGCCAGGCGGCACGCTCCTCGGCGGCGCGGTCGGCGAGGCCGCGGGTGTGGGCGATCACGTCGTCGGCGACGACGAAGGACTGCTCGGGGTCGAAGCCGAGGACCTTCTTCGTGGCGGCCAGCTCGTCGGCGCCGAGGGCGGAGCCGTGGATCTTGCCCGAGTTCTGCTTGCCGGGCGAGGGCCAGCCGATGATGGTGCGGAGGATGATGAGCGACGGCTTGTCGGTCTCGCCCTTCGCGGCCTCGATCGCGGCGTACAGCTCGGCGACGTCCTCGACGTACTCGCCGGTCTTCTTCCAGTCGACGACCTGCACCTGCCAGCCGTAGGCCTCGTACCGCTTCGCGACGTCCTCGGTGAAGGCGACGTTGGTGTCGTCCTCGATCGAGATCTGGTTCGAGTCGTAGATGGCGATGAGGTTGCCGAGCTGCTGGTGGCCCGCGAGGGACGACGCCTCGCTGGTGACGCCCTCCTGCAGGTCGCCGTCACCCGCGATGACGTAGACGAAGTGGTCGAACGGGCTGGTGCCCGCCTCGGCCTCGGGGTCGAACAGGCCGCGCTCGTAGCGGGCGGCGTAGGCGAAGCCGACGGCGGACGCGAGTCCCTGGCCGAGCGGGCCGGTGGTGATCTCCACGCCCTTGGTGTGGCCGTACTCGGGGTGGCCGGGGGTGAGCGAGCCCCAGGTGCGGAGCGCCTTGAGGTCGTCGAGCTCGAGGCCGAAGCCGCCGAGGTAGAGCTGCACGTACTGCGTGAGCGACGAGTGGCCGACCGAGAGGATGAAGCGGTCGCGGCCGAGCCAGTCGGTGTCGGTCGGGTCGTGGCGCAGTACGCGCTGGTAGAGCAGGTAGGCGGCGGGCGCGAGGCTCATCGCCGTGCCGGGGTGGCCGTTACCGACCTTCTCCACGGCATCCGCTGCCAGGAGGCGGGCGGTGTCCACCGCGCGTCGATCGATCTCATCCCACTGCAATTCCGACACGTTCATGCCCTTTCCGACAGTTTCGAGGGCGCCCGTATTCCCTGCGCGTCCGCATCGTCACGGAGGGGTGCACAGCGCTGGGCGCGAGTGTTTTCAGCATAGCGGTGAGGTCTTCGCCCCGGTCCCCGTCTTACGCTCCGAGTCCCCTCCCCGGGTGCCGTAGACTGGTAAGGCTGTCAGCACGCGCGCGGAGGAGGCGATCGAGATCTCGACCATGTCTGATCAGGCGGTGGCGAAGCGGTCCATCGGTCGCACCGTCAAGGCCTACGTCGCCCTCACCAAACCCCGCGTCCTCGAGCTGCTGCTGGTCTCGACGGTGCCGGTGATGTTCCTGGCAGAGGGCGGGATGCCCGACCTCTGGCTCGTCCTCGCCACGGTGATCGGCGGGTCGATGAGCGCGGGTTCGGCGGCGGCGTTCAACATGTATCTCGACCGTGACATCGATGCGCACATGCACCGCACCGAGAACCGTCCGCTCGTGACGGGGGAGATCACCCCGCGCGGTGCCCTGGTCTTCTCATGGACGTTGGCCGTCGTCTCGACGGTCTGGCTCGCGGTCACCACCAACTGGCTCGCGGCGACGCTCTCGGCGTCCGCGATCTTCTTCTACGTCGTCATCTACACGATGATCCTCAAGCGGCGCACCGAGCAGAACATCGTCTGGGGCGGCATCGCCGGATGCTTCCCGGTGCTCATCGGCTGGGCGGCCGTCACCGGTTCGCTGGACTGGCCCGCATTCATCCTTTTCCTGCTGATCTTCCTATGGACGCCGCCGCACTACTGGCCGCTGTCGATGAAGTACCGAGACGACTACGACGACGTGGACGTTCCCATGCTCGGTGTCACGCGCAACGCGTCGCAGGTCGGCCTCCAGGTCATCCTGTACGCCTGGGCGACCGTTGCCTGCTCGCTGCTGCTCGTGCCCATCGCGGGCATGGGCGTCGTGTACACCGTGTCGGCGCTGGTGTTCGGTGGATGGTTCATCTACGAGTCCCACCGCCTGTACAACCGAGCGGTGCGGGGGACCGAGGCGCGGCCGATGCGCGTCTTCCACGCCTCGATCACCTATCTGACGTTGATCTTCGTCGCCGTCGCGGTCGATCCGCTGCTGCCGTTCTGATCGTCGTCGCCATCAGCGGTATCGGCGACTGACGGCTCCTCGACGACCGCAGCCTCTCCGTCGACCACCGGCTCACCGACGACTGCCTCGTCGACGGTCTCCGGCTCCTCTGCAGTGGGACGGGTCTCGACGACCGGCGGGACGGGTGCGGGGACCAGTGCCTGCGCCGCGAGCAGAGCGACCGCGATCAGGATGCCGAGCACACCCGCGCCGAGCACGGAGGCTCCGACGACGATCAGCGACTGCCCCACGTACACCTCGACGCCGGTCGCCGTTCCGTCGAGCAGGGTGGCGGTCATCGTGGACACCTGGCCAGAGATCAGCCATCCGCCGACGGCTGCCGCCGCGAGCGAGAGCGTGAGGAGCAGCCAGAACCAGACGCTGCGGGAGACGGTACGGGGAGGGGGAGTGTTCATGCCAACCACCCTCACCGTCGCGCCGATGAGCCCGGTATGCGACGGCTATGGATCGGCTGGCCGTCGAAGCGGGCCTGACCTCACCGAGGGGTCGTGATACCCGGATCCTCAGCGACCGCTCTGCCCCGACCCTCGGTCTGCTGCTCGCGGACGGGTCGCTTGAGGTGGAGCACGACGACGGTGTACGCGGCCGCAGAGAGCGACGCGAGCACCATGTGGATGCCCACCAGCAGCGGCGGCAGGCCTTCGCGGGCCTGCCAGACGCCGACGCCCACCTGTACGACGATCGCGACGACGAGGACGAGCAGCCACCGACGCGGAGGGAGCTTCAGCAGCCAGGCCGAGACCGTCAGAGCCAGCACGAGAGCCGCCAGGATGTAGCCCGGCCACGAGTGCACGTGGGCCAGCACGGTGGCATCGAAGCCGTGGCGGGCGACGTCCTGATCGCCGGAGTGGGGTCCCGATCCCGTCGTGAGCACGCCGAACAGGATGGTCACGGCGAGGGCGAGTCCGGTGATGTGGGTGAGGACCGCGAACCAGGTCGGCACCGCCCGCTCGCGGCGGCCCGGAGCAGCGTAGAGCCGCACGAGGAAGGCCGCGGTCACGCACACCAGAAGGAGCGAGGACGTGTAGTGGAACCCGACGATGAACGGGTTCAAACCGGTGAGCACGGTGATCCCGCCGACGAGAGCCTGCGCGAGCACGCCGGCGAAGACGATCCAGGCGAGGACGACGAGATCGCGGTGGGTGGTGGTCCGACGCGAGGTGTGCACCGCGGCGGCGATCACCGCGGCCAGCAGCACGGCGACCGCGAGAGGGAACGCGGCCTTGCCCAACGGCGTCGCCGCCGCGAACATGATCGCGGCGGCGATGATTCCGCCGAGCGCGTAACGGAGGGTGAGCATCAGTGCCGGGCGGCCCGCGGTGCGCACGAGAACGAGCAGCACCACGACGAGCGCCACCACGCCCACGACACCGGTCATGAGGCGGTTGCCGAACTCGATGAACCCGTGGATGCCGTCGACTTCGTAGTGCGGCACGAGCGATGCGGGGGTGCACAGCGGCCATTCCGAGCATCCGAGCCCCGAACCTGTCAGCCGCACGGCGCCGCCGGTACCGATGATGATCGTCTCGGTCACGAACGACAGCCAGGCGAAGATGCGCAGGGCCCGGCCCCAGAGACCGCTGCGCGGGTTCGCGGCGTCGGTCGGTGCGTTCACGGAGACGGTCGGGGATGTGGCGCTGACGTGCATGGTGCCTCCGGCGCCGCGCAGGGCGGACCGGGCGGCCCGTCCGCGAAGCGGAGCCTGTAGAATCGGATTGTTGCGATGGGCGCCCGCGGGCGCTGGAGCATCGGTAACAGTTTAGGCGCGATGGATGCGCCGGAGATGAGGGCCCACCAGCGGCACCCGCTCCCCGCATACTCGACGGGGATCAGGTGTGTCGGGGCGGATGACACCGTTGAGGTCCAAAAGGAGAGTGTGATGTCGGATGTGCTGATCGACCGCCCGGAGCTCGATGGGCTGGGGGTGTACGAGTTCGGCTGGCACGACGCCGACGCCGCGGGTGCCAGTGCCCGGCGCGGACTCTCGGAGGCCGTCGTCCGCGACATCTCCGCGCTCAAGTCCGAACCCGAATGGATGCTCAAGACCCGCCTCAAGGGTCTCTCGCTGTTCGACCGCAAGCCGATGCCCACCTGGGGTGCCGACCTCAGCGACATCGACTTCGACAACATCAAGTACTTCGTGCGCTCCACCGAGAAGCAGGCGCAGTCGTGGGAGGACCTCCCCGCAGACATCCGCGAGACGTACGAGCGCCTCGGCATTCCGGAGGCCGAGCGTCAGCGTCTGGTCGCGGGCGTCGCCGCGCAGTACGAGTCCGAGGTCGTCTACCACCAGATCCGCGAGGACCTGGAGCAGCAGGGCGTCATCTTCATGGACACCGACACCGCGCTGCGCGAGCACCCCGAGTTCTTCGAGGAGTACTTCGGCAGCGTCATCCCCGCGGGCGACAACAAGTTCGCGGCGCTGAACACCGCCGTGTGGTCGGGCGGATCGTTCGTGTACGTGCCCAAGGGCGTGCACGTCGAGATCCCGCTCCAGGCGTACTTCCGCATCAACACCGAGAACATGGGGCAGTTCGAGCGCACCCTGATCATCGCCGATGAGGACAGCTACGTGCACTACATCGAGGGCTGCACGGCCCCGATCTACAAGTCGGACTCGCTGCACTCCGCGGTCGTCGAGATCATCGTCAAGAAGAACGCGCGCGTGCGGTACACGACCATCCAGAACTGGTCGAACAACGTCTACAACCTCGTCACCAAGCGCGCCGTGGCCCACGAGGGCGCGACGATGGAGTGGGTCGACGGCAACATCGGCTCGAAGGTGACGATGAAGTACCCGTCGATCTACCTCATGGGCGAGCACGCCAAGGGCGAGACGCTCTCGGTCGCCTTCGCAGGCCCGGGCCAGCACCAGGACGCCGGCGCGAAGATGATCCACATGGCGCCGTACACCCAGTCGTCGATCGTCTCGAAGTCGATCGCCCGTGGCGGTGGACGCGCGGGCTACCGCGGCGAGGTGCGGGTGGATGCCGCCGCGCACCACTCGGCGAACACCGTGCGCTGCGATGCGCTGCTGGTCGACACGAAGTCGCGCTCCGACACCTACCCGGCGATCGACATCCGCGTCGACGACGTGCAGCTCGGCCACGAGGCCACGGTCTCGAAGGTCAGCGAGGAGCAGCTCTTCTACCTGCAGTCGCGCGGCATGCCCGAGGACGAGGCGATGGCCATGATCGTGCGCGGCTTCATCGAGCCGATCGCGCGCGAGCTGCCGATGGAGTACGCCATGGAGTTGAACAAGCTCATCGAGATGGGCATGGAAGGATCGGTCGGCTGAGATGACCTCCCCGACGACGACGCCCACGGCGTCGCATTCTACGAACGCGCACGTGGACCCCGCCGCCCAGGTGGCCGATGCCGGCTTCGTGCCGGTCCAGACCCGATCCGAGCGCCCGCACTCGTTCGAACCCGCCGACTTCGGTGCGCCCACCGGCCGCGAGGTCAACTGGAAGCACACGCCGGTCGACCGCATGACCGCGTTGTTCGCCCCCGCGGAGGCGAACGACGGCATCTCGGTGTCCGTCGAGGCGGGCGCGCAGTTCCTCGCCGCCCCGCTCGCCGCGGGCACCGCGCCGCGTGGCGAGTTCTTCCGCCCGGAGGACGTGACCGCCGCCGTCGCATGGCAGGGCGCAGCCGATGCCATGCACGTCCGCATCCCGCGCGAGGAGGAGGTCGCCGAGCCCATCCTCGTGACCCTTCGCGGTAAGGGGGCCGGGCGTCGCGCCGACGGCCACATCGTCATCGAGGCGCTCGAGCACAGCGCCGCCACCGTGGTCCTCGACCACGTCGGGGCGGCGGCGTACGCGCAGAACGTCGAGATCATCGCGCGGGCGGGCTCGAAGCTCACGGTCGTGAGCCTGCAGCGCTGGGAGGACGAGGCGGTGCACGCCGCCGCGCACCAGGCGCGTGTCGACGCCGACGCGGTGCTGAAGCACTTCGTCATCAGCTTCGGCGGTGGCGTCGTCCGGGTGAACCCCAACGTCGAGCTCGCCGGGGCCGGCTCGGAGGGCTACCTCTACGGGCTCTCCTACGCCGATGCCGGACAGCACCTCGAGAGCCAGGTCTACCTGCACCACAAGGGTGCGCACACCACGGGTGACGTGCTCTACAAGGGCGCCCTGCAGGGCGAGAGCGCGCACAGCGTGTGGATCGGCGATGTGCTGATCGGTCCGGATGCCACCGGCACCGACTCCTACGAGGCGAACCGCAACCTCGTGCTCACCGAGGGTGCACGCGCCGACTCGATCCCGAACCTCGAGATCGAGACCGGCGACATCCTCGGCGCCGGTCACGCGAGCGCCACGGGCCGGTTCGACGACGAGCAGCTGTTCTACCTCCAGGCCCGCGGAATCACCGAAGACGAAGCGCGCCGACTGGTGGTGCTCGGCTTCCTCAGCGACATCGTGCAGCGCCTGGGCATCCCCACGCTGGAGGACGAGCTCCTCGCGGCGATCGAGGCCGAGATCGCGGAGGTCGCCCGATGACCGCGCAGCGCGTCTGCGGCGTTGCGGACCTCGAGCAGGACACCCCGCTCCGCGTCGAGCCGGACGGCGTCGCGATCACCGTCATCAAGGACGGCGACGGCGTCATCCACGCGATCGGCGACACCTGCACCCACGGCGACATCTCGCTCTCCGAGGGCTTCGTCGAAGGTGACACGGTGGAGTGCTGGGCGCACGGCTCGGCGTTCTCGCTGCTCACCGGCAAGCCCCAGAACCTCCCCGCTTACGAGCCCGTCCCCGTCTACGTCGTCGAGATCGACGGCGACGACGTGCTCATCGACCCGACTGTGACAAAGGAAATCTGAATGTCTGTTCTCGAGATCCGCGACCTCCACGTGACGGTCGAGACCGAGGCGGGGACCACCCCGATCCTCAACGGAATCACCCTGACGATGAAGACCGGCGAGACCCACGCCATCATGGGCCCCAACGGCTCGGGCAAGTCGACCCTCGCGTACACGATCGCCGGGCACCCGAAGTACACCGTGACCAGCGGCTCCATCACCTTCGACGGTGCGGACGTGCTCGAGATGAGCGTCGACGAGCGTGCGCGCGCCGGCCTCTTCCTCGCCATGCAGTACCCGGTCGAGATCCCCGGGGTGACGGTGACCAACTTCCTGCGCACCGCGAAGACCGCCCTCGACGGCGAGGCGCCGTCGATCCGCGCGTGGACCAAGGATGTCAAGTCGGCCATGGCCAACCTGCGCATGGACCCGAAGTTCGCGCAGCGCAACGTCAACGAGGGATTCTCGGGCGGCGAGAAGAAGCGCCACGAGATCCTCCAGCTCGAGGTCCTCCAGCCGAAGTTCGCGGTGCTCGACGAGACCGACTCCGGTCTCGACGTCGACGCGCTGAAGATCGTGTCCGAGGGTGTGAACCGCGCGAAGGAGGCCACCGGCCTCGGGGTGCTGCTCATCACGCACTACACGCGCATTCTGCGATACATCCGCCCGGACTACGTGCACGTCGTCGTGGCCGGCAAGATCGTCGAGCAGGGCGGACCCGAACTCGCCGACCGCCTCGAGGACGAGGGCTACGACCGCTTCCTCGACCCCGCTGCCCCTCTCGAAGCGTAGGCTGGCGGAATGACCGCGACGCTGACCGACGAGAAGTACGACGAGGTCACCGAGGCTCTGAAGGACGTCATGGATCCCGAGCTCGGGATCAACGTCGTCGACCTCGGACTCATCTACGACCTCGCCTGGGACGACGAGAACGACGCCCTGGTGATCCACATGACGCTGACCAGCGCGGGCTGCCCGCTCACCGACGTGCTCGAGGAGCAGACGGCGCAGGCGCTGGACAACGTGGTCGACCGCTTCCGCATCAACTGGGTGTGGATGCCGCCATGGGGCCCCGAGCGCATCACCGATGACGGCCGCGACATGATGCGGGCGCTCGGCTTCGCGATCTGAGTCCGGCGCCGACCCCGGGGATGGCGGGGTCGCAGCTGCGCGCCCGCTGATGGCCGCGTACGAGAACAAGGAGCGGGGATGCTCGAGGTGAAGGCGCTGCCGCTGGCGGAGCTGCGGCAGCGGACGAGCGAGAAGTGGCGCGAGTACCCGGAGGATGTCCTCCCGCTCTTCGTCGCCGAGACCGACTTCCCCCTGGCGCCCGCGATCACCACCGCTCTGCAGCGCGCGCTCGACGCGGGCGACACCGGCTACGTCGCATCGCGCACGCCGCTGGCCACGGCCTATGCCGCGTTCGCGGAGCGCCGCTTCGGATGGCATGTCGACCCGGCTCGCATGCGCAGCACCGCCGATGTCAGCATGGGGATCGTCGAGATCCTCCGCCGCGTCACGCAGCCGGGGGAGGGCGTGATCGTCATGCCCCCGGTCTATCCGCCGTTCTACGACCTCGTCGAGGAGGCGGGGGCCGATGTCATCCGGGTCCCGCTCCTCGATACGGGGGCCGGCTGGGAACTCGATCACTCCGGCATCCGCACCGCCCTCGAAGACGGGGCGCGCGCGGTGCTGCTCTGCAGCCCGCACAACCCCACCGGCACCGTGCACTCCCGGGCGGCGCTCGAGCAGTTGGCAGAACTCGTCGAAGAGTTCGACGCGGTCGTCGTGTCGGACGAGATCCACGCGCCGCTCGCGCAACCGGACGCGGGGTTCACGCCGTTCCTGGCGGTGAGCGAGGCGGCCCGTCGTGTGGGCTTCGCCGTGGTGAGCGCGAGCAAGGCGTTCAACCTGGCCGGACTCAAGTGCGCGCTCATGGTGGCCGATGACGACCGCACGCACGCGGTGCTCCGAGAGCTTCCGATCGAGGTCGTGTGGCGCACGGGGCAGTTCGGACTGCTCGCGGCGGTGGCCGCTTTCTCGGAGGAGAGCGACGCGTGGCTCGACGGCCTCTTGCGCACGCTCGACGAGAACCGCGTGCTCGTGCAGGATCTGCTCGCACGCCACCTCCCCGGTGCCCGGTACCGCGTGCCGGAGGCCGGGTACCTCGCCTGGATCGACCTGCGGGCGCTCGAATGGGGGGACAACCCCGCTCGACGCATCCTGCGCGAGGCGCGCGTGGCCCTGCACGACGGAGCCGCCTTCGGCGCCGAGGGCACGGGATACGCCCGCCTCAACTTCGGCACCAGTCCCGAGATCCTCGCCGAGGCCATCGAGCGCATCGCGGCGCTCGTGCGCCGATGACCGCCGCCGATCCCGTCGCCTCGATCTGGGACCGCACCCGCGTCTGGGTGACGGGAGGGGCCGTCGCCCTCATCTTCCTCGCGGCGATCGAAGCGCTGGCGGTCACGACCGTGATGCCCATCGTGAGCGACGCGCTCGACGGCGCCTCGCTCTACGCGGTCGCCTTCGCCGGCACGCTCGCGACGAGCGTGATCGGCATGGTCGCGGCGGGGGCCTGGTCGGATGCCCGCGGACCGCGCGGAGCGCTCTACCTCGCGGTGGCGCTGTTCCTCGCGGGGCTGCTGATCGCGGGGCTCGCATTCACCATGCACCAGTTCCTCGTCGGCCGTCTGGTGCAGGGTCTGGGCGCGGGCGGGCAGACCGTGGCGCTGTACGTCGTCGTCGCACGGCTGTATCCACCGCACTTGCACGGGCGCATCTTCGCAGCCTTCGCGGCGGCCTGGGTCGTGCCATCGATGATCGGACCGTTCCTCGCGGGAGCCGTGGCCGAGTACCTCGACTGGCGGTGGGCGTTCCTCGGCGTCGCTGTGCTCACTGCGATCGCGTTCGTGATCATCGCTCTGCGGCTGCACGGCGTGGACCTCGGGCACGGCGAGCCGCAGAACCGCCGTGTCGTCGTCCTCCGGCTTCTGCTCGCCGTGGTGGTGGCCGTCCTAGCCGTGGTCATCGGCTTCACTGCCGACATGGCGCGCGGGCTCGGGTGGGCTGTCGCCGTCGCCGCGCTCGTGGCGATCGGACTCGCGATCCTGCCGCTGCTGCCACGGCGCACGCTTCGCGCCGGCCGAGGCCTGCCGAGCGTGGTGCTGATGCGCGGCATCGTGGCCGGGTCGTTCTTCGCGACCGAGGCCTACATCCCCTACCTCCTCATGGAGAGGTTCGGATGGAGCGCGACCTGGGCCGGAGTGGCGCTGATGTTCGCCGCCCTGGCGTGGGCGAGCGCATCCGCTCTGCAGGGGCGCTACGGCGAGCGGCTCGGCAACCACCGAATCACCCTCATCAGTCTCTCTCTGTTGACGACCGCGCTGATCGGCGTGCTCCTGACCGCGGTGCTCACGCTCTCCCCGGCGATCGTCGTGATCGGATGGGGGCTGGCCGGCGGGGCGATGGGCCTGCTCTACCCACGTCTGACCGTGCTGACGCTGGCGTACTCGGACGAGGCCGATCAGGGCTTCAACTCGTCGGCACTGTCGATCTCCGACGCCACCGGATCGGCCGTGACGCTCGCGGTGGCCGGTCTCGCCGTCGCGACCCTCGGCGGCGGCACCGGCGTCTTCTGGGTGGTCTTCGCGATCTGCCTCGCCCTGGTCACGCTCGCCTTCGTGCCGGGCTTCCGCCTCGGTCACGCGGCGGAGGATGCCCACGACGCATCGCGGGCGTGAGCCGGGCCGCCTCGCCCGGCTGCGCGGGCGAGTCGGAGCGCCCCGGCCAGGAGAATCACACCGATCGCGGCGGTCACCGGTGTGGTGCCGCAGACCAGCAGCAGCACGACGGCCGCGAGGCCGGCGGCCACGGCTGCGCCCGCGCGCGCCCGTGACGGAGACGCCGCGGGCGCCGGTCGATTCTCGATCCGCGCGAGCGGTACGGCGATCAGGGCGGTCAGTGCGAGGGCCGCGAGCAGCCAGAGCGGTCGCTCGGCCATCCAGGCAGCGCCGCCGATCGGGGCGAGGGCAACGCCGCCGACGAGAGCCGTGAGGGCGGTCACTCCGGCCATCGCCAGCAGCACCGGCATGTGCCACAGGTAGATCGTCATCGTGCGCCGATTGATGAAGGCGCTGAACGCCGCGGCCACGGGGTGCCGGCTGGCCCGCGTCAGGCGTGCGCGATGCAGGGACACCAGCGCGGTGTGCGCCACTCCGACGAGCAGCAGGGCGGTGGTCGGCGGGTTGATGTTCTCGATGAGGTCGGGGGAGTGGATGCCGGTGACGACGGTCACCAGCAGGAGTCCGACGGCTGCGGCTGCGGCTGCGGCCTTGGTGCGGCGGCCGAGCGCATCGATGCTCCCGTCGGCGAGGAAGAAGCCGAGCTGCTGCAGGGCGAGCCAGATGAAGGCGAGGTTGAGGAAACCGAGCGCGGGGATGCCGGTCGTCAGGCGAGCAGCATCGACGGAGACGGCCGCAGCCACGAGCAGCAGCAGGGCGATGACGGGTCGTCGGCGGTGCGCGGCGGCCAGCGCCGGCAGCAGCGCCTGGCAGAGCAGGAACACCCCGAGGAACCACAGCGGCTGACCGAAGCGGTAGCCGGCGACGGCGACGAGCTCGGCGGGCACGCCCGCGGCGAGCAGCAGCACGAGGAGAGCGCCGACGGTGCCGATCACCACGAGCGCGGGTCGGAGCAGCCGGTGCACTCGGGCGGTGACGAACCCGGCCGCGGTGCCTCCTCGCCGACGCGCCGCCTCGTATGCGAGGAATCCCGAGAACCCGCCGATCACGAAGAACAGCGGCATCACCTGCAGGAGCCAGCTCACCGGCACGATCCACCACGCGCCCGTACTGGCGTTGTCGAAGACCGGCGCGCCGTCGCTCACGGTGACCCCGACCATGAGTGCGTGGAGCACGACGACCCCGACAACGCACAGGGCGCGGAGCAGATCGATGCCGGCGTCTCGGCCGTTCGACGGGCGAGCAGACGCGGGTGGGAGCGCGGACGGCGCGGGCGAGAGGGCGACGGGGGCCGCGATAACGGGCATGGATCCTCCTGGAACGTGTGTTCCTGGAGGCTATGAACCGGGTGGTGCGGCGGGCATCACCCCGTGGTGCCGTTCGGTACCCCTACCGCGGGGGCAGTCAGGCGGGTTCGACGAGACCGGTGTCGTAGGCGACGATCACCGCGTGCACGCGGTCGCGCGCGCCGAGCTTGGCGAGGATCTTGCCCACGTGGGTCTTGACGGTCTGCTCGGCGATGAAGAGATCGGTGGCGATCTCGCCATTGGAGCGCCCTCGACCGATGAGCACGAGCACCTCCCGCTCGCGGTCGGTGAGGTCGGCGAGCACCGTCGACGCGCGCGGGGCCCGCGGACGTCGACCCGCGAACTGCGTGATCACGCGCCGTGTGACGCTGGGTGCGAGAAGCGCCTCTCCGGCCGCGATCACGCGCACCGCGTGCACGAGATCCTCCGGGAGCGCGTCTTTCAGGAGGAACCCGGAGGCCCCGGCTTCCAGGGCGTCATACACGTACTCGTCGATGTCGAATGTCGTCAGCATCAGGATGCGCGGCACGCGAGCGGCGGGATACGCCGGACCGAGGATGCCTCGAGTTGCCTCGATGCCGTCGAGATCCGGCATCCGCACGTCCATGAGGATGACATCGGGGGCGAGGCGCGCCGCCATCGCCACCGCCTCGGCACCGGTCGCCGCCTGTCCGGCGACGCGGATGCCGTCGTGCGCATCGAGCAGGGCGGAAGCCCGCCCGCACCATGGCCTGGTCGTCGGCGATGAGGACGCTGATCGTCACGGATTCTCCTGGAGTGCGGATGCGGGTGCGGTCGCGCCGAGTGCGCCGTCGTGGTGTTCGAGGGGGAGGAGGGCGTCGACAGTCCAATCGCCGCCCGGTCCGAGCCCAGCGGTGAACGTGCCGCCGAGCAATCCGGCGCGCTCGCTCATGCCGCGCAGACCGTGACCGGCGCTACGGCCGACCGAGGCCGCCGAAGATCCTGCGGGGACGTCGTTGCGCACTTGGATTCGCAACGCCGACTCCTGCACGGCCACGAGCACGGCGATGCGCGCACCGGGAGCGTGTCGCACGGCATTGCTCAGGCTCTCCTGCACGATGCGATACGCCGCGATCTGCACCCCCGCGGGAGCGTGGCCGGTCACGTTCGGCGCCGAGGACAGGTCGATCTCGGCACCCGCGCGGCGCATGGTGTCCACGAGGGCCGGGATGTCATCGATGCCGCTCTGAGGAGTGAGTTCGGCGGTCTGGTCTTCGGTGCGCAGCACTCCGAGCATCCGCCGCATCTCGGTCAGCGACGATCGGGCGGTCGCCGCGATGTCGTCGAACTCCGCCGCGGACGCCTCGTCGAGAGTGTGCAGACGGTACCGCGCCGTCGACGCCTGCACCTGGATCACCGACATGCTGTGTGCGATCACGTCGTGCAGCTCCCGTGCGATACGGGTGCGCTCTTCGACGAGGGTGCGTCGGGACTCCTCGAGCGCCGCGTGCTCACGCTCCCGCACCAGCTCGGCGCCGACGCGAACGCGGCTCGCGATCAGCAGCGCGACGAGGAGCGCGGCCAGGGCCAGCGAGGACGTGACGATGAGGTCGGCAGTCGCGGATGCTCCGACGCCGGGGCGCGCGAGCACGTCGGGCCGCAGGAGCAGAGCCGCGAGCGCACCGGCGGACCCGACGACGAGCGGCACGCTGCCGCGGCGGACCCCGTGCACCCCGGTCATGACGCCGACGAACACGATGAACGACAGGAGCGCCGGCACCGACCATGGCCATGGCGCTGATTCGCCGCCCCAGGTCTGAACCACGAGTGGCGCCGCGAACGCGCCGAGGCAGAACACGATCACGGATGTCCACGGTCGCATCAGCGCGAGCACGGGGGATCCGCACACGGCGGCGCCGAGCAGGAAGGCGAGGGGGAGGGGCGTGCCGTAGAGCGCGGCGTGCACGGGCACGAAGACGGCGTACAGCGTGGCCGCGGTGCCGACGAGCGCGACGAGCGCGATCGTTCGACCGCTCATGCGCGCGCGAGGCCGACGGGAGGGCATGATCCTCATCCTGCCAGGACGGTGGTGGCGGCGCGGCGGCGGCGCACCGCGGCGCACCGGTCGATCACCACGCCGAGCGTCACGGCGATCGCCACGCCGATGGCGGCTCCCACGATCGGCTGGTCCTCCAGCCACTTCCCGGAGAGCAGGCCGATCGCCAGGCTGAGGGCGCTCCAGCCGAGACCGGCGAGCACACTGAGGGGGAGGAAGCGCCGCCAGGGGTAGCGGAACGCGCCGGCCGACATGTTGACCGCGACCCGTCCGACCGGGATGTACCGCGCACCCAGGATCAGCGCCGCGCCGCGCTCGTCGAGGGCGCGCTCCGCGTGGGCGAAGGCCGCGGCCACGCGTGGGCGGCGCATCCACCCCCATCGCGAGGTCCCGATGCGCCGGCCCAGCAGGAAGGCGATGTTGTCGCCCACGGTCGCGCCGAGCGCGGCGGCCACGCCCAGCGCCGCCAGGTCCGATCCTCCGGCGCTCACCGAGACCGCCGCCGCCGCCACGAGCACCGTCTCGCTCGGGACGGGCGGGAAGAACCCGTCGACCACCGTGACGACGAACAGCACGACGAGCAGCCACGGCGAGGCCACGGCCTGCAGGATCAGATCATTGAGGAGGTCCACTCGGTCACCGTAGGAAGAGGGCAGGGCGCGGGGCATCCCTCTGCGGTATCGACCGCGTACCTCTGCGGGGTGATCTCGGGCGTGGGGCGGACTCACGAACGGGCCGCATATACTGGGGGGCTGGCCGCTCGGCCTTCCTCCACCTGAACGAACGGACGTTAGCTGTGCTCGCCGTGCACGAACTCGAGATCCGCGTGGGCGCGCGCCTGCTCATGCAGGACGTGTCGTTCCGCGTCGCCGACGGCGACAAGATCGGTCTCGTCGGCCGCAACGGCGCGGGCAAGACCACGCTCACCAAGGTGCTCGCGGGAGACGGGCTGCCCTCGGGCGGCAAGGTCACGCGGTCGGGCGAACTGGGCTACCTGCCGCAGGACCCTCGCTCCGGCAACCCGGAGGACCTCGCCCGCACCCGCATCCTCGACGCGCGCGGACTCGGCCAGCTCAACCTCGGCATGACCGAGGCGTCGCTCGCGATGGGATCCGACGACCCGGCGGTCGCGGCGAAGGCCATGAAGCGCTATGCCGCGCTCACCGAGAAGTTCGAGGCCCAGGGCGGCTATGCCGCCGAGGCCGAGGCGGCGTCCATCGCGCACAACCTCTCGCTGCCCGACCGCATTCTCGACCAGCCGCTGTCGACCCTCTCGGGTGGTCAGCGCCGTCGCATCGAGCTCGCACGCATCCTGTTCTCCGACGCGCAGACGATGATCCTCGACGAGCCGACCAACCACCTCGACGCCGACAGCGTCGTGTGGTTGCGCGAGTTCCTCAAGAACTACAAGGGCGGGCTGATCGTGATCAGCCACGATGTCGAGCTCGTGGGCGAGACGGTGAACCGCGTGTTCTACCTCGACGCCAACCGCCAGGCGATCGACATCTACAACATGAACTGGAAGAACTACCTGCGTCAGCGTGCGGCCGACGAGGAGCGCCGCAAGAAGGAGCGCGCGAACGCCGAGAAGAAGGCGACGACGCTGCAGCAGCAGGCCGCACGCTTCGGTGCGAAGGCCTCGAAGGCCGCCGCCGCGCACCAGATGATCGCGCGTGCCGAGAAGCTGCTCGCCGGCCTCGATGACGTGCGGCAGGAGGACCGCGTGGCGAAGCTGCGGTTCCCGAAGCCGGCGCCGTGCGGCAAGACGCCGCTCATGGCTTCGGGGCTGTCGAAGTCGTACGGCTCGCTCGAGATCTTCACCGACGTCGACCTCGCGATCGACCGCGGATCGAAGGTCGTCGTGCTCGGCCTCAACGGTGCGGGCAAGACGACGCTGCTCCGAATGCTCGCCGGCGTCGACCAGCCGGACACCGGGCAGCTCGAGCCGGGCCACGGCCTCAAGGTCGGGTACTACGCCCAGGAGCACGAGAACCTCGACGTGAACCGCTCGGTGCTCGAGAACATGGTCTCGGCGGCGCCGCACATCACCGAGACCGAGGCGCGCAAGGTGCTCGGCTCGTTCCTGTTCACCGGCGACGACGTGCTCAAGCCGGCGGGCGTGCTCTCGGGTGGCGAGAAGACGCGACTGTCGCTGGCCACCCTGGTGGTGTCGTCGGCGAACCTGCTGCTGCTCGACGAGCCGACGAACAACCTCGACCCGGCCTCCCGTGAGGAGATCCTCGGCGCGCTCGCGCACTACGAGGGCGCCGTGGTACTGGTCTCGCACGACCCGGGAGCAGTGCAGTCGCTCAACCCCGAGCGCGTGCTGATCCTGCCCGATGGCGTCGAGGACATCTGGAACCAGGAGTACCAGGACCTCATCGAGCTCGCCTGAGTCACGACCGACCGGTGCGGGTGGTGGCATAGTCGAAGGGTGAGCGCCCCTTCCCCTTCTCCCGAGCTGTCCGCCTGGCTGCGCGCCCTTCCCGCCCAGCGCGGGACCGCCCCCGCCCTCGACACGTCCGAGCTCCCGGATGCCCCCGAGCTGCTGTTCGAGGAGTGGATCCGCGCCGCGGTCGACGCCGGGGTCGCCGAGGCGCACGCCGCGACCCTCGCGACCGTCGACGATCGGGGCGTGCCCGATGCGCGCACCCTCATCCTCAAAGGCGTCGACGGGCGCGGCTGGGCCTTCGCGAGCACACGCGAGTCGCGCAAGGGCGCGCAGCTCGCCGCCCACGCGGCAGCGGCGCTCAACTTCTGGTGGCAGCCGGTCGTCCGGGCCGTGCGCGTGCGCGGGCGGGTGGAGGAAGCGCCGCGCGAGGAGAGCACGGCCGACCTGGCCGCGCGGTCCGCCGCGGCGCAGGAGGCGGTGGGCTCAGACGAGTGGGTGCTGTGGCGGGTCGTTCCCGAGCGCATCGAGTTCTGGCAGGGGGCGCGCGACCGGCACCACACCCGGATCGTCTACACGCGCTCTTCGGGCGCGTGGTCGCACGCGGTCGCCCAGGACTAGCGGCTCACGACCGCCGGCGAACACTCAGCGCGCGTCGAGCAGCTCGTCCTCGACATCGGCATCGCGATCGCGGCGGCGCGGAGTCCGGACCGGCTGGGGGATGCCCTCGGCCTCCTCGCGGTGCTTCACGATCTCGGTGCGGATGATGTACACGATGAAGATGAAGCCCATCAGCGCGAACAGGATCCACTGGATGGCGTACGACAGGTGGGGCCCGGGATCGTCGGTGGGCGACTCGAACCCGCCGAGGGGGGTGCCCGCCGGGTCTTCCGAGATGAGCTGACCGTAGGCGGCGGTGATCACCTCACCGCCCACGAGGTCGGCGATGGTCGGCAGGTTGATCGTCGGCACCTGACCTTCGGGGGCACCGCGACCGGACGCCGGCACCTGCTCGCCGGTGCGGAGCCGAACCGTGACCTCGACCTCGCCCGTCGGCGGAGCGGGCACGGCATCCGGTGCCTCGCCCTCTCCGGGCGGCACCCAGCCGCGGTCGACGATGAACACCCGGCCGTCGACGTCTTGGAAGGGAACCAGAACCTCGAACGCGCTCGTTCCACCGTGCGGGCGGTTGCGCACGAGCAGCTGCTCGTCGGCGAGATACTCGCCGCGCAGCACGACGGGATGCCACTCGTCCTGCGGATCGAGCACATCGTCCTCGCCGATGAGGTCGCCGAGCGGAACGGGCGGCGCATCGTAGTTGCGCTCGACCAGCTCGATCTGGGCGGCGCGCGACTCGTTGCGCTCGAACTGCCAGTGCGAGAGGAAGGCGCAGGCGATCGCGAAGCCGATCGCGATCAGCACGTACACGCTCCATCGGACCGCGCGATTGCTCACGACGGCACCCCGTCCCGGACGGCCACGGGGAAGTCGCGGGCGGCGAGGTAGTCGCGCAGGAACCCGACGTGTTCATCGCACGCCAGCCAGATCTTCTCGCGGTCTGCGGCGTGGATACGCGGGTTGCGCCACACGACCTGCTTCGTCGCCGCGCCCCGGCATCCGGCGCGCGAGCAGGTGAGGTCGGTCACGACCGGTCCTGCGGCTTCTCGTGGATGGTGAAGATGTGCGGGTCCGACGCGGGCGCGCTCGGCTGCGGACGTTCGGGCGCCGGCGCGGGAGCCTCGATCTGCTGCAGGGGCGACTCCGCCGCCGTCTCGGTGCTGTCACTGCCGGCGTTCGCGAAGACCACCGCGATGTAGGGCAGCACGGCGGCCGCGATCGCGAAGACCCAGGTGTACCAGCCGTACGGCTGCACGAGCGCCATGAGAGCGAAGCAGACGATACGGATGGTCATCGTGATCGCGTATCGGCGCACACGATGGTCGCCTTCCTCGCGCGGGGACTGCGGGAGGGAGGTGACAGCGGGGACGTCGCGCTTGCGGTTCACGGTACCTCCAGCCTACGCCGGTGGGAGCAGGAGGGAGCCCGCGCGACCGATATCAGCTGGCGTAGATCCAGGGGAGCGTGAAGGCGCCGACCGCGAGGAAGCTCGCGATGATGATCCCGATCGTCAACACCCCGATGCCGATCACGACGTAGCCGATGATGAGGCCCGCGAACGCCATGCCGCGGCCGCCGAGCGACGGGTCCTCCTTCGTGCGCTTCAGCGCCATGTGCCCCGTGATCACCGCGACGATCGAGGCGAGCGCCGGAATGAAGAGCCAGCTCAGCAGGAAGCTCGCGAGGCCGCACACGAGCGACGTCACGGCCAGCCCGCTGGTCGGTCGCGGCGCGGCATAGAGGGGGTAGGCGCCAGGTGCGTAGCCCTGCGGGGCCGCGTATCCGGGGGTGGAGCCATGGGCGGGAGACGGGCCGTAGCCGGGGGCGGAGCCGTAGGGCTGCACCGCGCCCGGCGCCGGCGGAAGCGCCGCGGGAGCCTGGCCGGGAACCGCCGGGGGATAGGACGGCGCGGCACCCGGGTACGCCTGGTACGGCTGTGCCGGTGGGGCGGGCGGGGGAGTGTATGCGGGGCCGCCCGAAGACGGAGGAGTGGTGTAGTCGCTCACGCGGATAGGCCTTTCGTCGAAGCCAGGGTGGCAGGGCGTCGACGGCCTGTCAAACCTCCCGCACGCCGTGATCGGATGCGGTCATCGATAGGATCGGAGCGGTCCGGATGCCCGGGCCCGAGATCTTCAGGAGCGAATGAACATGAGTGAGCAGCGCGTCGTCCTCGTCACCGGAGGCAACCGCGGTATCGGACGCGCGATCGCCGAGCGCTTCGTGCGCGAGGGGTACCGGGTCGCCGTGACGGCTCGCAGCGGCGAGGGCCCCGAGGGCACCCTCACCGTGCGAGCCGACGTCACCGACGCTGCGGCCGTCGACGCGGCTTTCACCCAGGTGGAGCAGGAGCTCGGACCGGTCGAGGTCGTCGTCGCCAACGCCGGCATCACGAAGGACACGCTCTTGCTGCGCATGAGCGAGGACGACTTCGACAGCGTCGTCGCCACGAACCTGGGTGGCGCGTTCCGCGTCGTCAAGCGCGCGTCGAAGGGCATGCTGCGTGCGCGGTTCGGCCGCGTCATCCTCATCTCCAGCGTGGTCGGGCTGTACGGGTCGGCCGGCCAGATCAACTACTCGGCCTCGAAGAGCGCGCTCGTCGGTTTCGCCCGGTCGCTCACCCGCGAACTCGGCGGGCGGGGCATCACGGCGAACGTCGTCGCTCCCGGGTTCATCGAGACCGACATGACGGCGGAGCTGCCCGAGGAGACGCAGAAGCAGTACAAGGCGAATATCCCCGCCGGTCGCTTCGCGAGCTCCGACGAGGTCGCAGGCGTCGTGACCTGGCTGGCCGGCGACGACGCCGCCTACATCTCGGGCGCGGTCATTCCCGTCGACGGAGGACTCGGCATGGGGCACTGACCTCCGCGGTCCGCAGGGCGCGCGTCACCGTTCCGCCGGGCACCACCGACCAGGACCGGAAGCGGCTCAGGGCAGGAGGGGGATGACCTCGGCCAGGTCCTGCGGCCCGACGACGAGGCTCGCCGCCTGCCGCACGGCGGGCTTGGCATTGAAGGCGATGCCGAGACCGGCGACGGCCATCATGCGCAGGTCGTTCGCGCCGTCGCCGATCGCGATCGTCGCATGCGCGGCCACGCCGAGTTCGCGCGCCCAGTCCTGCAGGGAGGCCGCCTTCGCCTCGGCGTCGACGATCGCGCCGTCGACCTCGCCGGTCAGAGATCCGTCGGCCACGGCGAGCCGGTTCGCGCGCCAGCGGTCGACACCGAGTGCCGGCGCGACCTCGTCGAGGATCTCGTGGAAGCCACCGGAGACGACGCCCACCACCCCGCCGCGTTCGTGCACGGCGGCCGTGAGCTCACGCACGCCCGGCGTGGGCTCGATGCGGGCGCGCACCCGTTCGAACGCGCCGACCGGCACGCCGCGCAGCGCGGCCACACGGGACCGGAGGCTCGTCGCGAACTCGACCTCGCCGCGCATCGCGGCCTCGGTCGCCGCCTGCACCTCGGGGCCCCGACCCGCCTCATCGGCGAGGAGTTCGATCACCTCGTTGCGGATGAGTGTGGAATCGGCATCGAGGACGACGAGGAAGCGTGCAGAGGTCACGCCACGAGCCTAGCGAGCGCAGCGCGCGCGCCCGACCGCGTGACGGTCATCGCTCGATGAACATGCCCTTGCCCACCACGGTGATCCCCGTCTCGGTGACGGTGAAGCCGCGGGCCAGGTCCCGCTCGCGGTCGACCCCCACGGTCGCACCGTCGGCGAGCACGACGTTCTTGTCGAGGATCGCGCGGTGCACGCGTGATCCGGCGCCGACGTGCACGTGATCGAAGACGACCGAGTCGGTGATGGTCGATCCGCCGCCGGCGAGGGTCCACGGGCCGACGACGCTGCGCTCCAGGTGCGTGCCGGAGAGCACGGAGCCGAGCGAGACGATCGAATCGATGGCGTTGCCGATACGGCCCACCGAGTCGCGCACGAACTTCGCGGGCGGCGAGTTCACGGTCTGCGAGTGGATCGGCCAGGCGGTGTTGTACAGGTTGAAGATCGGCAGGGTCGAGATGAGGTCCATGTGGGCGTCGAAGAACGACTCGATCGTGCCCACGTCGCGCCAGTACGAGCGATCGCGCGGCGATGACCCCGGCACCTCGTTGCGCTTCATGTCGTAGAAGCCCGCCTCGCCGCGGTCGACGAAGTACGGCACGATGTCGCCGCCCATGTCGTGACCGGAGGTGGGGGACTCGCCGTCCGCCTCGACGGCGGCGATCAGGGCGTCGGCATCGAAGACGTAGTTGCCCATCGACGCGAGCACCTCGTGCGGAGCATCCGCCAGGCCCTGGGCGTCGGTCGGCTTCTCGAGGAAGGCGCGGATCCGGGTCGGGTCGTCGGGGTCTGCGTCGATGACTCCGAACTGCGACGCGAGGGCGAGTGGCTGGCGGATGCCCGCGACCGTGGCCTTCGCGCCCGATTCGATGTGCGCGTCGATCATCTGCTGGAAGTCCATGCGGTAGACGTGGTCGGCACCGATGACGACGACGATGTCGGGCTTCTCGTCGGTGAGAAGGTTCATGCTCTGGAGGATCGCGTCGGCCGAGCCTGAGAACCACCGCTTGCCGAGACGCTGCTGCGCGGGCACCGACGTCACGTACGAGTCGAGCAGTGCCGACATGCGCCACGTCTGCGAGATGTGACGGTCGAGGCTGTGCGACTTGTACTGGGTCAGCACGACGACCTGCCGCAGCCCGGAGTTGATGAGGTTGGAGATCGCGAAGTCGATCAATCGGTACTGTCCGCCGAACGGAACCGCAGGCTTGGCGCGGTCGGCCGTGAGGGGCATGAGGCGTTTGCCCTCACCGCCGGCGAGGATGATGCCGAAGATCTTCTTGGGTGCGGACATGAATCCACATTAGAGGCGATCAGCCCGCCTGTACTAGCGTTCTGGCATGCGAGTCGAAATGATCACCAAGGAGTATCCGCCGGAGATCTATGGCGGTGCGGGGGTGCATGTCGCCGAGCTCGTCGCCGCGCTGCGGCGTACGACCGATGTCAGCGTCCGCGCTTTCGGCTCGCCGCGCGACGAGGAGGGGACGGCGTCGTACCAGGCGCCGGCGGAGCTGAGTTCGGCCAACGCCGCGCTGCAGACGCTCGGCACCGACCTCGAGATCGTCGCGGCGATCGAGACCGCCGATGTCGTGCACAGCCACACCTGGTACGCGAACTTCGCCGGGCACCTGGCGTCGCAGCTGCACGGCATCCCGCACGTGCTCACCGCGCACAGCCTGGAACCGCTCCGTCCGTGGAAGGCCGAGCAGCTCGGGGGCGGCTACGCGGTCTCGAGCGGGATCGAGAAACTCGCGTACGAAAACGCCGCCGCGATCATCGCCGTGAGCGCGGGCATGCGCGCCGATATCCTCCGCAGCTACCCGCAGGTCGACCCTGACCGCGTCCGCGTGATCCACAACGGCATCGATGTCGAGCGCTGGCGCCCGACGCGCGACCCGGAGTTCCTGGCATCCGTCGGCATGGACCCCGACCGCCCGTCGGTCGTGTTCGTCGGCCGCATCACCCGCCAGAAGGGGCTGCCGTACCTCCTGCAGGCGGCGCGTCTGCTCCCGCCCGAGGTGCAGCTCATCCTCTGCGCCGGCGCCCCAGACACCCCCGAGATCATGGCCGAGGTGCAGCAGGGTGTGCGCCTGCTCCAGCAGACCAGGGAGGGCGTCGTCTGGATCGAGCGGATGCTTCCGCGCGAGCAGCTGTCGGCGATCCTCACCGCCGCGACGACCTTCGTGTGCCCGTCGGTGTACGAGCCCCTCGGCATCGTCAATCTGGAGGCCATGGCCTGCGGGGCGGCCGTCGTCGGAACCGCCACCGGGGGCATCCCCGAGGTCGTCGACGACGGCGTGACGGGACGGCTCGTCCCGATCGAACAGGTGCAGGACGGCACAGGTACTCCGGTCGATCCCGAGCGGTTCGTCGCAGATCTCGCTGCCGTGCTCACCGAGGTGACGAGCGATCCCGACCGTGCGCGGAACTACGGTGCCGCCGGTCGAGAGCGTGCGACGCGGGAGTTCAGCTGGGCGTCGATCGCCGACACCACGCGGGCGCTCTACGCGGAGCTGACGGCGTGAGCCGATAGGCTGGAGCCATGCCGATCGCTCTGGACTTCACCGATGTCGTCGTGCGCCGCGACGGGCGCAACATCATCGACCACGTGACCTGGCAGGTCGCCGACGACGAGCGCTGGGTCGTCCTCGGCCCGAACGGGGCTGGCAAGACGACGCTCCTGCAGCTCGCCGACACACTGCTGCATCCGACCGCCGGCACGGTGACCGTGCTGGGCGAGACGCTCGGCCGCACCGACGTGTTCGAGGTGCGTCCGCGCATCGGTTTCGCCTCCTCGGCGATGGCCCGGCGCATTCCGCGCGACGAGACGGTGCTCAACACCGTGCTGACGGCCGCGTTTTCGGTCCTCGGTCGCTGGAACGAGGAGTACGAGGGCATCGACGAGCGCCGCGCTCTGCGCGTGCTCGCCGACTGGAAGCTCGACCACCTGGCCGAGCGCACGTTCGGCACCCTCAGCGACGGCGAGCAGAAGCGCGTTCAGATCGCCCGTGCCGTCATGACCGACCCCGAGCTGCTGCTGCTCGACGAGCCGACCGCGTCGCTGGACCTCGGTTCGCGCGAAGAGCTGCTCGGACTCCTCAGCGGCTACGCCTCGTCGCCCACGACGCCGGCGATGCTGATGGTCACCCATCACGTCGAGGAGATCCCCGTCGGCTTCACGCACGTCATGCTCATCCGCAACGGCGGTGTCGTGGCGGCGGGTCCCATCGCCGAGACGCTGACGGCCGAGAACCTCACCGATGCGTTCGCGATGCCGATCACCCTCACTTCGGACGGTGGACGGTACGCCGCCCGCGCGGCATCCTGACACGGCGTCTGATAGAATCGACCCTTGGTGCTCTCTGCACCGCAGACTTCCCTCGTCCCTGGCACAATCCAGGGCAGCAACTAAGGAATCCCATGAAGACTGACATCCACCCCGAGTACAAGGCCGTCGTGTTCCGCGACCTCGGTTCGGGCGAGACCTTCCTCACCCGTTCGACCGTCTCGAGCGACAAGACCATCGAGCTGGACGGCGTGGAGTACCCCGTCATCGACGTCGAGATCTCCTCGGCCTCGCACCCGTTCTACACGGGCAAGCAGCGCATCATGGACTCGGCCGGCCGCGTCGAGAAGTTCAACCAGCGCTTCAAGGGCTTCGGCGGCTCCTCCAAGTAAGGACCGTCCACGACGAAGGCCCCGCACTCCTCGGAGTACGGGGCCTTCGTCG